>JBDTIV010000015.1:0-6151 GCA_039936175.1 Gemmatimonadaceae bacterium
GCCGACGAAGACCAGCGCGGCACTGGCGTTGACACTCGTGGGACGGGCATAAGTGAGGATGAGACTGCCGGAATGACTCGGGCGGCGCAGCAGCGCGTCGCCGGGACGGTCGGTGCCCTGATAACCTGGCGGCACGTCGGTCACTCTTGGATTCATGATCGTGTAGCTCGCGCTCCCCCGCCAGCGACTTACGGGCAGAACGGACAGCTCCGTCTCGAATCCGTTGGAAGTGGCGCCCGTGAGATTCGCAAAGCTTCCCTTGAAGTCCGGCGGCCCTCCGTTCATGAATTGAATCAGATCCGAAAAACGCTGTGCGAAGTAGGTCGCGCTGAAACGAAAAAGTTCGGGGTAGATCCTCGTGACGATGCCAGCTTCGGCGGACCGAATTCGCTCGGGTCTGAGGCCGGGACTCCCCACTGTGAAGAGAGTTGGGCGAAGCTCGCTGAATGAGGGCGCGTTGAACGCGGTGCTCAGGGACGCGCGGACCCGCAACGCCGGAATGAGCGAGGAGCTGCCGCCAATGCGGTAGGTCCCGAAACGATGGTAGTCGGAGTTGTCGTCGACTCTCCCACTCAGGGTATAGGAGAGGCGCTCACCCGGGTTGCCAAGCAGCTCGGAGAAGTATGCGATGTTGTGACGTGACGCGTCGAAGGAATCGGTCGGCGTCTCAGCTCCACCCACAGGGCCGGCGCCGTTCATGGTGTGCTCGTGTTCCTTCTCGTAGTTGCCGCCTACAGTCAGCGTCGCGGCATTGGGAAGAAAGAAGCTGAGTCTCGCTTCGGCGTTTCGTCTATAGCCTCGCGATCTGGAAGCCGAGTGCTGAGGAATAGTTCCGCCGAACGGAATTGCGATGTCTTCGGTGAGATCGTTCACCTGATTCGTCCCGGCTACGATCCGTGCTTGAGCGTACGACGAGAGGTTTCGTCCCGCATCGAGTCCGACGGTGAGGCGGTGCTGGGTACGATACGAGTTGCTGTCGACCGCCTGGCCGGTGAAGTCGGTAGGGTAGTGGAACTCGGCGTCAGTGTAGCGGGCGGAAAGCGTCGCGTCGCCAGCACTGCCACGCGTGAGCGAGAGGGCGCTGCTCAGGGTTCCGTTTCGGTATTCATTGTTGAATGGAAGAATCCCTTTGGTGGAATGGTGCGCTGCGCCAAAGGAATAGCCGCCAAATGGGACTCCGCCCGAGGCATCGGCGTCGGCGTCGAACGAGTGGTAGGTGCCCCCGCGAGCTCCGAGGGATGCGCGTGAATCTCCCGAGCCCTTGCGCGTGAATATCTGCACGATGCCCGAGACCGCGTCGGCGCCGTATAACACGCTGGCCGGACCGCGGACGATCTCGATGCGGTCGACGTTATCCGTCGTCAGGTGACTGAAGTCGAAGTACCCGCCGGGTTCGTTAACCGGAACGCCATCGATCAGAACCTTCGTGTAGCGACTCTCACCGCCCCTCAGGAAGAGCGAAGTGATGGCACCATTCGATCCGCTTTGCACGAGCATCGCACCGGGTACTTCCCGGAGAGCATCCGCCACGCGGGACACGCCGCGCGCGCGAAGGTCGTCGCCCGAGATGATGGTGACCGCCTGTGTCAGGGTGCTGGCGGGCTTCGGCACCTCGGAGGCAGAAATCACGACGGTGCCGAGCCGGGCGGTGTCCTTGTCCTGCGCGTGGAGCCGTCCCAGCGCGAGGAGCGAAAATGCTATAACGACAGAATGTCTCTTCATTGGCGTGTTTGATTGAGTCACTTGGTTGTCAGAGATTTCGCGGGCGGCGAAGCGGAACGAGTGCGGGAGCACCGATTGCCGGGTCGCGCGTGACCACGACGGGCCATCCGTAAATCGCTTCGAGCCGGTCTGCTTTCATCACGTCGGCGGGTTGTCCGCTCATCGCGACCTTTCCTTCGTAGAGCAGCACGATGGTGTCGGCAAAGCGCGCGACGAGATTCAGCTGATGGCTCACCAGCAGAACGGCCAGGCCGGAGCGGGCGAGCGATGAGAGAAGTTCGAAGATGGCCATCTCGTGAGCCACGTCCAGAAAGGTCGTCGGCTCGTCGAGAACCAACGTCGAAGCTTTTTGCGCGAGGGCGCGGGCGATGCGGACGCGCTGCCACTCTCCGCCGGAAAGCGCGTCAGTCTCGCGATCGGCCAGCTCCGTCACGCCAGCCTGGTTCAGCGCATCGATCACCGCGTCTTCGTCGATCTTTGACGCGGCGCGCCAAAGACCAAGGTGCGGATAGCGGCCCAGGGCGACGAAGTCGTGAACCCGCGTCGGGAATGTGGCGTCCTCGCGTTGTGGAACGACTGCGACGCGTCTCGCGAGCTCGGCGGGCTCGAGTGTTCGCACATCGGTGCCACCCACGGTTATCGAGCCGCCCCCGATTTCCGCGCGGCGAATCATCGCCCGCACGATCGAGCTCTTGCCGGATCCGTTCGGGCCGGCCAGTGCGGTGAGCTTCCCTGCTTCCGCAACGAAGCTCACTCCATCGACGGCGTTTCTTGCTGCTCCAGGATACGAGACCACGAGATCCGCCACGGTGATCACGTCGTCTTCCTCAGCTGCACCAGAAAAAACGGCACGCCTAGCAGCGCGGTTATGGCGCCAAGAGGCAGCTCGACCGGCGCGGCAACGGTGCGCGCCGCGAGATCGGCGGCGATGACGAGCGTCGCTCCGATCAGAGCGGCACCCAGGACAAGCGGGCGGTGCGCACGCAATCCGAGGCGCCGCGCCATGTGCGGGACGACTAGCCCGACAAAGCCGATGAGACCCGCCGCCGCAACAGTCGCCGCAGCCAGTAGCGCGGCGATGAGAAAGACCCGCCGTCCCGAGCGTTCAGCATCGATGCCGAGTGACGCTGCTGTTTCCTCGCCCAGCGCGAGCACGTCGATCTCGCGCGCCCAATAGACGAGCGCTCCACCGGCAACGGCGATGCTCACTGCAAGCCACGCCACCCGTGGCCAGGTGGCATCCGCTGCTGAGCCCATCATCCAGAAGAGAGCACCGCGCACTGTGTTCGGTTCGGCGCTCGCGAGCGCGACCATGATCGTCGCATTGGCAAACGCGCCCACTATTACGCCAGCCACGAGCAAAGTGCGTAAATCGAGGTTGGAGCCACGAGCCCCAATTCTGCTGACCGCAATTGCGACAACCACCGCGACCACCGATCCGACGAACGCCGCGAGTGTAACAACACCGTCACTCGAGAAGCCCAGTGCGAATACGAGGACCGCCCCCACCGCTGCCCCACCGGAAACGCCGAGCAGGTAGGGCTCCGCGAGTGGATTTCTCAGCGATCCCTGGAGCGCCGCGCCGCTTGCGCCGAGGCCGGCGCCGACGAGGGCGCCCAGTACGACGCGAGGGAATCTCAGGTCGCGCACAATCGCGACGACCGTGGAGTCACCGCGGCCGCGGAGCGCTCGCACCACATCAGAAAGGGAAACGGAAACCGCACCGTACGATACCGCTACCATTGCCACGACGAGAAGCACGGTGACAAGCAGGAACCAGTACCAGCCACGAAATCGCATCAACGGAGCGATCCGGGGTGGAGAAGATTCGCGATCAACACCGCCGCTTCGCCGAGGCGGACCGATGGCCGCGCTACGACGCCAGTGTCGACGACGAGGACTCTTCCCTCACGCACGGCGCGAATGATTCGCCAACGTGGGTCAGATTCGATCTGCTGCTTCCCGACCGGACCGGCGAGGATAACATCCGGATTCCGGCGCGAGACGTCCTCGAGTGAGACATTCACCGACGGACTGGGAAAGTCGCCGTAGACGTTCTTTCCGCCGGCGATGTCGACCAGCTCACTCATGAAGCTTCCTCTTCCGAGCGTGATCACGGGCGCATCCCAGACGTGCCAGAAAACGGTCGGGCGAGGGAGGGCAGCGGTCATCGTACGGACGCTATCCAGAGTGTGGTAAACTGAATCCGCTACCACTTTCGCGCGCGCGGAATCGCCGAGTATGGCGCCAAGCAACTGCACGACACGCCGGAACTCAGCGATGTGGTCGCCCCTCAGGGCAAGAGTATTTACTCCTGCCGCGCGCAGGCGGAGCGTCGCCGGGCGGTTATCCTGACTCGCGTAAATAACGACGAGGTCAGGGTGTACTGCGAGAATGGCCTCGACGTTGGGGCGCATCCCGTCGCCCACTGAATGAACGAGGCGTGCGGAATCGGGCCAGAGATCATACTTCGTTCGTCCGACCAATCTGGATCCCGCACCGATCGTGAAGATGATCTCCGTGATCGCGGGACTCAGCGACACGACGCGCCTGGCCGGTGGGCCGAGGCGTATGGAGTCACCGTAATCGTCGGTGAGCGGGGTGACGCGCGCGCGGGGCGTCTCGCACGCCGTGAGAAGAATCGTCAAAGAAAATAGAGCGACTCGCCTGCCTGAAAACAAAACGGACACTCCTCCCAGAGGAATGCCCGCAACGAGCACGCGCCAAAAGACGCCTGACCGCCACCAGCACCTCCCCCGAGGTTCTGCGAAAGTGGCGCGGACGAAAGTCGTCTCCTGGCTCCGGGCCGCCTGACTCACCTTCCCAACCGCTCCCGCGGTCAGTGGTGTTTCGAGTCTGCGTTAGTGCCCGTTACAGTGGCGGGGCCGCACCGGCGTTGCACCGGTTTCCGTGGCTCCCGTCCGCGATCGATTATCCGGCGAAACTATCTACGTCCCAGCGCCCGCGCAAGCGCGAAGACCATTGAACCGCCGATCACGAGCGTGATGGCCACGAGATATCGGGGATCGATCGCTCTGTTGGGGGGAGGAGCGGGAAGATCGATCACCGCCACGGAGTTGGCGGGCACATCAGAAGCGAGGAAGCGCCGGAAATCGCGCTCATCGACGGTCACCGGATCCACTTCGCGAAGATGCGGCCCTGTGACGTGGCCGGCTTTTTCCTCGATGAGAATCTCGTAAATCTGATTTTCCTTCTCGACGGGAAGGCTCAGCGGAAACGATTTGGCGGGCAGCGAATACGCGAACGAGAGCTGCTTGAGGCCGGGCGCGAAGGGCGCGAATACATTCACCTTATCCTCGGCAAACGAAACCGCGGCGGCGGGAAAATCACCCTGACTCACACGGAAATTCGTGGCGCCGGGAATCAGGTGTGCGGCCCACGTAGCATCCTTTGGCTGGTCGCTCGGCGCAATGCGCGTAATGGAGGTGTCATTCGAGAGATCGTACACCTCGACCACGGAACGCTGCCCATTGGCATCCACCGCGGACACCACCACGTGATGGCCGCGAACGCTCATCGGGATGGGTCGCGACGTAGTGTCGAAGACGAGCACCTCGCCGCCATTCCCGGCAACCTTTCCCTCGGCCAGCGGCGACGTGAAATACGCGATCCCATCGAACGACGCGGACACGAAATAGACCGCGTCCTGACTCCCCGTCCGCACGTAGTGAAAGGAGTATCGACCCCGCGCATCGGATTTGACGGAATCGAGGGGGCCCGCCAGGTCGGGTCCCACGCGATGAAGCGTAACCCAGACACCGCGTATAGGCTCCATATCCCGCGCGCCCGGACGCACGATGCGACCGGATACCTGCTGCGGAATCGAAGGAAGCGCGGCCTGCAGGATAAGCAGGACCGCCCACTTACATATTGAACTTCCCAAAGTCTTCGGGTCGCAGGTTTTCCAGGTATTGCTTCAGTTGCTCGGCTGACATTTCGTCCGACGGCTCGGCGAGAATCTCGGGAGCCGTCTGTCCTTCCTCGAGCAGCAGCGCGGTGAGGAGGCTTTCCTGAGCGAAGATCGGCGCCTCGAAACGGAGAGCGATCGCGATGCTGTCGGACGGACGCGCATCGATGTGCACCGCCTCAGCGCTTCGCGCGATGTGGAGCTCCGCGTAGAATGTCCGATTTTCCACCTTCGTGATGTTGACGCGGCGCAGCGTACCGCCCATCCCTATGATGAGATTCTTGCAGAGGTCGTGCGTCAACGGGCGCTCGCGCTTGAGCTTGTTCATCTCGATGACGATGGACTCTGCTTCCGACTGTCCGATCCAGATGGGAAGGAGGCGGGAGCCGCCCTTTTCCTGGAGGATGACCACGTATGAGCTGCTGCTGTGGTCGAGCCCGAGGCGCATCACTTCTACTTCGACCAGGTCCATACGCTCAAGATACGCTCCGGGATGGGGCA
>JBDTIV010000016.1:0-9399 GCA_039936175.1 Gemmatimonadaceae bacterium
GGTATGCGACGCGGCAGGCGCGATCCGGCGAAGCTACGTCAGGGAGATGCAGTCGATTTCTGGCGCGTGGAAGCAATCGAGCCGGGCCGCATGCTGCGATTGCGCGCGGAGATGAAGGTCCCGGGCCGAGCGTGGCTACAGTTCGAGGTGACCGGTGACGAAATGCGCAGCGTGATCCAGCAGACGGCCATCTTCGAGCCGCACGGCGTCGGCGGTCTGCTCTATTGGTACGTGCTTTATCCCGTGCACCGATTGATCTTCAGCGGAATGTTGCGCGGCGTAGCGAGCTTCGCAAAGGCAGGAGCGTAACGGGAGAAATCTCCGCGCCTTTAGAAGATTTTATCCCGCGACTGCCTTCGCCAGGGCCTCCTTCGCCCAGGTGTTGATGCTCTTTCCTTCACTGTCTGCCGCTCGGGCGATCGCACGGTGAATCGCGGGATCCACACGCAAAATGAATCGGCCGGTGAATGGTTGCTCGGGCTCGCCCCCGTTCTCGCGACAGTAATCGAAATAAATCTCCATCGATCTCGCGAACTCTTTTTTGAGCTCGGCCATCGACCTTCCTTTGAAGTTCACGACGTCGGAGATATTGATCACCCGCCCGTGGAATCCGTTGTTCTCTTCGTCAGTGTCGATTTGGGCCACATAACCCTTGTGCTCCAACGTTGCCATCATCGTCTCCGTCGTGGGTCCTGCCTGATACCTGGATCGTTCCCGAGTGTTGCCGTCACAGAGCCTTTCGTCAGGGTTTGACGCCCGCCCTCTTCGAGAAAGTCTCTGAGGTCGCGAACGGCGTTCCTGTCCGTGTCCGGCCTCGGGTGCGGCCGGTGAAATACAGCTCGCACTCCGTTTACCGTAAGTGCAACGCGCGAACCTTCACGTTCTTCAACATCGCCAAGAGTCTTAATCAGGCTTTCGATCTCCCGCCATCGGATATCTCGCGGGACAGGCTTAGTGAAAATCGCTTCAAGCGTCCGCCGGTGCCGCTTGTTCATGCTATCAAATATAGTATCACAGTGGGCAGCGGCGCAACTGGTCCAGCAGCCCGTTCCGACTATTAACCGGCCGTGGAAGGAGCGCGGCGATCTTTAGCTGGTGGGCGATTTCTTCTGGACTTAGGTTAGTCGGCACCTTTGTCCATCCTGTCCAATGGAACCGTCATGCCGATGTGCAGTGCTGCTCCTTCTGCTCGCACCCTGTGCGATTGCACGCTCGCAGTCATCGCTCGGGTCGGTCGCCGATAGCTCTCCCTTTCGGCCCCTCGACCTCCCAACTCCAACCGACCTCCGCACCGCGAGCGGACGACCCGGCGCGAAATACTGGCAACAACGCGCCGACTACAAAATCTCCGCGACACTCGATCCGGCGAAGAACGAGCTCCGCGGCCACGAAACGATCCGCTACACCAATCACTCCCCCGACGCACTCCCATACCTCTGGCTGTTCGTCGAGCAAAACCTCTGCGCCCCGAACAGCATCACCAACCAGCTCAACCAACCTCCTCTCGTTTTTCTGGGAACGAGCTTCGACTTCTCCTGCCAGGGCTTCGCAGGCGGCGGACATCTCGAATCCCTCCGCATCGCTGGCAAGGACGCGAAGCGCACGGTTTACGGAACGACGATGCGTATCGATCTCGCATCTCCACTCGCCCCCGGTGCGTCGCTCGACATCGATGCCGTCTGGCACTTCAACGTCCCCGCGCAGGGCGGCGGACGTATGGGACACGACGGCCCGCTCTACGAGATGGCGCAGTGGTACCCGCGCATGTGCGTCTACGACGACGTTCACGGCTGGAATCACGAGCCCTATATCGGCGCGGGCGAATTCTACCTCGAGTACGGAAACTTCGACGTCTCTCTCGAGGTGCCTGCCTCCGACATCGTCGCAGCCACCGGCGAGCTCGCCAATCCCGAGCAGGTTCTCACTCCCACTCAGCGCACCCGTCTCGCCGCCGCGCGGAAATCCGACACTGCTATCGCCATCATTCGCGCCAACGAGGTGAGCAACTTGGGTCGCACTGGATCGAAGACGTGGCATTACACCGCCACCAACGTCCGCGACTTCGCCTTCGCCGCCGGTCCCAACTTCCGCTGGGACGCCAGTGGCTACAACGGCATCCTCATCGAAAGTCTCTACCGTCCCACCGCCGACAAATGGCCCGAAGTCAATCGCATGGGACGCGAGGCGATCAAGTACTTCAGCGAGCAGTGGTACCCGTACCCGTGGTCGCACGCCACCACCGTCGAAGGTCCCATCGAGGGAATGGAATACCCGATGCTGACTTTCACGCCCAATAGTCCCGTGCGCGAAGACCAGCAGTGGGTGATCGCCCATGAGTTCGGGCACGAGTGGTTCCCGATGATCGTCGGCTCCAACGAACGCCTTTATCCATGGATGGACGAAGGCTTCAACACCTTCATCGACCTCGGGAACGCCGCCAAGTATTTCAAAGGCACGAAATACGGAGATACTATAGAAGTGCACCCGCTGCACCTCTACGTCGATCACGCCAAACCCGGCGACGAGCAGCCGCTCATCACCAACCCCACGCAGGTGCGCGATCTCTTCTGGGTGGGATACCAGAAGCCCGCCCTCATGCTGCAGACGCTCCGCTACGAAGTTCTGGGCCCGGATCGCTTCGACGCCGCCTTCCGCGAGTACATCAAGGCGTGGGCGTTCAAGCACCCCACCCCCGCCGATTTTTTTCGCGTCATGCGCGATGAATCGGGAATGGATCTCGACTGGTTCTGGCGCGGGTGGATTTTCTCCACCGCTCGGCTCGATCAGGCAATCGACTCCATCACGCCGCGCGCTGACGGCGGATCGGACATCCATCTCTCCAATCGCGGGACGATGGTGATGCCGTCGGAGATCGCCATCACCTTTGCCGATGGATCCCGCACCACCGTCAAGCTCCCGATCGAGATGTGGAACCTCGGCCCGCAGTTTGTCTACCGTGTTCCGGAGAAAAAGCACGTCATCCGCGCAGAGGTGGATCCGAGGCATGTATTGCCGGACATCGATCGGGGCAATAATACTGGTGAACCGAGGGCTCGGACCAACCGAGGGCTCGGACCAACCGAGGGCCCTGACCAACGGCATCGACGAACGCGGACTGATTGAGGATTGCGGACCAACACCTACTCCGAATTGCGGACTAATTGCGGATTGGGAAACCTACTACGGACTGCGGACCCGCCGAGAGTCCTCAATTTCGCAGTCAGTCTCCCAATCCTCGCTTAGTCAGCAGTTCGGAGTAGCCGTTAGTCCGCCCCCCTCAGTCACCGAAAGAATCTTGTTGAGGCTAACCGATTGCCATCGCGGTTTTAAGTCCGCTTTGATTTCACTCAGCGCCATATGATCCGGGTCGAACAGCCGTTGACCCTTCATACGGAATTTTGTATATTCGTCTTGCGGACCAGAAACCTGTCCTATGGGTTGGATCGGCCCAGCGCGCCCTTCGCGAACTCCCGACCGCAGTCCGCAAAGAGCTCGGCATCGACCTCGAGCGTGTTCAGAGTGGTAGGATGCCGCGAGACTGGAAGGCCATGTCGTCAGTGGGCTCGGGCGTGTTCGAGATTCGGGTGCGCGTTGGTGGAGCATTCCGATTGATGTACATCGCGAAGTTCAGGGAAGGGATCTACGTACTGCACGTCTTTCAGAAGAAGGCAAAGAGGACCGCGGGCATCGATATCGAGCTGGCACGCACGCGAATGAAGGCGGTACGGCGACTACGGGCGAAGGAGTATTGAAATGACAGAACGCATTCGACGAGGTTCCGGCAATGTGTTCAAAGATGCCGGTTTTCCGCCGGAGGAGGCAGCGCACCTGCTTATTCGTACCGATCTGATGATCCAGATCGAGAAGATCCTCGAGGAACGGGGCCTGACTCAGGCAAAAGCGGCAAAATTGCTGGGCGTGTCGCAGCCGCGCGTGAGTGACCTGGTCCGCGGTCGGATCGATCTCTTCAGTATCGACACACTGGTCGGTCTGCTCGCGCGATTGGGGGTGTCAGTTACCCTGCGGACGCATCGTTCCCGCCGAGTCGCCTGAGGGACCGAACGGTCCTCAATTAGTCCGCGTTTATAAATGCCCTTAGTTCGCAACCCTCGGTTCCCTGCGCCTCGGTCCCTCCGCCGGTTTTATTGAGTGGTTAGCAAACCCAACCGTCTGAGGAGCGCGGAGTATCGGGGATCCTTCCGAATTGGAGCCAGCTCCCCATCATTTCGCAAACCGATCATCGTTGGAATACCCCACTTCTCGACGCGATCGAAATATAAAAACGCCGAGTCGACGTCGCCGAGCCGCGCGTACATCATTCCACGATAGGTCGGATATTGCTCGTTCGAGGTATCAGCGCGGGCGAACACCTTCCAAGCCAGCGCCGGTTTCCCCATTCGGACGTAAATCGTCGCGAGAGCGGTCACCGCCCGCGGATGCTTGGGATCCACCCGAAGCGCAAGCTCCGCGGTCCGAATCGCCTTTTTGTATTGTCCGTTCGCGGCGTAAATTGCCGACATGTTGGTCAGAAGCCACGGATTGCGTTTCACCCACGCCGAGTCCGGCTCCTCGCCAACCACCTTCTGCAGGTGGTGCAGCGCAGCCAGCGGCTCACCGGAGATGTTGAGGAACGTGGCGTAGGTGTTCTGGATCTGGAGCGACAGGGGATCGAGCGCCGCTGCGCGGCCCGATTCAGCGACTGCCTCCGGAACACGGCCGAGCATCACGAGCAATATCGCGTACCATTGGTGGGCAGTCGCGTACGTCGGATCGAGTGAAATTGCTTTCCTGTACTCGGCTTCCGACCTGGCGAAATCGCGCTCCCACATCAGCTCGTGGGCGAGGGCGGCATGCGGGCCCGCGAGAGTGCTGTCGAGCTGCATACCCTGGAGCGCGGCCGCCTTCGCTTTTGGAAACATCGCGTCAGCAGGCCTGTAGCCACTGTAACCGAGCAGCACGTAGGCGTCCGCGAGGCCCGCGTACGCCTGCGCATACCCGGGATCGAGCTCACTCGCTCTTCTGAAATAAATGACTGCGGCATCAAGCCCCTCCTTGGAGCGCTCGCTCCACGCATTGACACCGCGAAGGTATGAAATGCGCGCCTGGGGATCGACTGCCGGGCGAGCCGGATGCCCGGTTTCCGCTCGGGCGACGGGCGGTGATGCGTTGGAGGTTAGGCCGACGATCACGAGACCGATCATGAGTGAGACGACCGCAACGGACCACCAGGCAAAGTGCGCTCTCCGAAAATCGCCTGTACCTATTGGCTTGGGAGTCTGAACCACCACCTTGCGGAGTGTGCGCGAGTTACCGCGCACGGGCCGGGCGATGTCGGGAACCAAGCCGACGACGAGTTTCTCGATCGCCTTGTCCGGCTCGACACCAAGCTCCGTTCGCACCATCTCCTGGAACGTGCGTGCATACTGAACAGCCGAGGGTCGATCGCCGGCGTCGGCGAGCGCGCGGATTACTTCGAGTGCCACGCGCGAGGCAAGCGGATCGGAGATCGCAAGTTTTTTCCACCAGGCGATGGCTCCAGAGGCATCGCCGCTCGCCGCCGCGTCGCGAGCCAGCGTTTCGAGGCTCTTCTGGAAGTTGACGTGATGCTTCGAACGTTCTGACGCGATCCAGCTCTCGAGTTCGGCGGCCGTTGACAGGTAAACACCGTCGAGCAACGGGCCGCCGTAACTGGATACGGCGCGGGCCCAGGCCTTGGCTCTGATGGCATCCTCAAAGTCCGCGACATCCGACCGGATGACGGATGTGTCGAGCAAAACGCTGTGTCCCGCAAACAGGAACGGGTCGGTTCCGAGGGCTCGACGAACGGCGTACAGAAGCTGGTCGAGAGAATGCCGAGAGCGCTCATCCGAACTCTCGGGCCAGACGTAGCTCTGAATCCTCTCGCGCGAAAGGCCACGTGGTCCCGCCACAGCGAGAATCGCGAGGAGGCCCAGCCGTCGTTTCTGGCTTGCCGTCGGCGGTAGGGGGCCCTCGTCGCGCTCAAGGGACAAAGTTCCGAGCACCTTTAATAAAAACATTCGTTCGTCGATGGTTTTGTGAGGTGCCTGTGAGATTCCGTTGAGAACCCCGGACTATCATGCTGGCCATAAACGTCTGGGTCAAGCCGAAACTCGGCGTCGGCCCGTCCTCAACCACGGGAGATTCGAATGCCACGCTTTTACCTCACCGTCTTGGGCCTCGCAATCGCGGCTTGCGGTACCGATAGCACGAGTCCGGAGCAGGCAGGGATCGCTCAGATTCGGAGCCTCAGCAACCCATATCACGATCTTGCCGCCGCTACCGCTGCGGGCTACACCGGGTGGTCACCCGATCCCACGGCGGCCGGCGCCACCTGCCCAAGCAGTGCCGATGGAAAAATGGGCTACCATAGAGTAAACGTGGCATTGCGAGGCGGAGCTGCTGATCCCGCCGCCGGCGACGCCGAGATAGACATCACCAAGCCAGAGATGGTGCTTTATGAGAAGACTGCAACCGGCGCGACGTCGCTCGTGGGTGTCGAGTACATCGTATTCAAGGCGGCCTGGGAGAGAGTTAATGGAGCCGGGGCGGCACCACCTGAAATACTCGGGCACCCGCTTCTCGCGAGCAGCCACACCTTTCCGGGAAATGCAAATCCGATTGACCACTACGAGCTGCACGTGTGGGTGTGGAAGGACAACCCGAATGGAATGTTCGCGCCGTACAATCCGACGGTGACCTGCTGAGCGCGTCTCGTTCGGTGACCTCTTTCATGGAAGTGACCCACAGTGCCAACGCCCAATGAGGTTTCTGTTGACACATTCTGCATGGCGTGGTAGGGATTGGTCAGCCTCATTCACCCGGGAGGTCCAATATGCGGTTCCCTAGAGGGGCCAGCCTTTCGGGGCTGGTGCTGGTAGTTGCTCTTAGGACTCCGCCCGCAGGGGCGCAAGCAAGCGCAAGCGAGACGCGGGTCTTCCCGTCAGTATCCGCGTCGGATGCCTTCTCCGGGCAGATCGAGTACTCCTTCGACGCCGCGCTCAACCGGACTCGCGCCAGATTCAAGGTTTCACTCGACACCCGTAACGCGCTGCGCAGGATTCTGCTGGGCAGCCTGACCGTCCACACCCTCATTGCCGCTTACGAGTTTCAGGGCCGCACTCTTTCCAATCGGCCAGCTTCGGTCCGCGTTACGTTCGAGTCGGATGAGGTCGAGCGGCTTGTGGAGGACTTCGCGCCGCGGTGGGAAGCGGTGCCAGTTCTCATTCTGCCAATCGGTGACACCGTTATGCTATACCCTCTGGCAATCGCAGAAGAGATCGACGAACTCATCGCGCCCACTCCCAACGTTCGCACTTCCAGGTCAAGTCAGGGCGAGTCTGTCGGATTTCAACAGCTGCCCATCCGCGAGATTCACATCCGTCGGAGAGCCAGCGCGTGGATCCCTCTGTGCGATTTCTTCGTTCTTGCATCTGCAAACGCCATCCGCGGCACGGTCGCCGGTTTGGATTTCCGCGTCAACGAAAAGCCGATGGCTGGTCTGCGTGAATTTGCGGCCGAAATCAATCAACCTCTGCTTACATCTTCGGGGAGTCCGACCAGGCAAGCCCACTGCAACGAGAGGACCGAGGGCTCTAACTAACCGAGGGCTCTGACCAACGGCATAGATAATCGCGAACTGATCGAGGATTGGAGACGGTCCTCGGTCCTCTCTGCCGGCAGGTGCTGTTCAGTTAGTCTTTCCCCGTATCGCCGCAATGTCGTCATCGATAAATCTTGATCCATGCTAGCGCGGCCACAAACGCCTTCACGCACCCTCTTCCCCCGTGACCTTGGAGCGGGACGCTATCTCGACCTGTTCGTCCTCGGCGGAGTCTCGGCCGTTCTGGCGATCAGGTTCATCCTGCGAATCACCCACTATCCAAGCCTGGGCGGCGCGCGATTTCACATCGCCCACATGCTCTGGGGCGGACTGCTGATGGCGGCGTCGCTGCTCCTCTGCCTCTCCTTCCTCGGCAACCGCGCGCGGCTGTGGGCGGCACTCATCGGCGGAGTTGGATTCGGGACGTTCATCGATGAGATCGGCAAATTCATCACGCGCGACAACAATTATTTCTACCAGCCGTCGATCGCCATCATCTACATCACCTTCCTCCTCATCTACCTCGCCTTTCGAGATCTGCGGCTGCGTCGAGGGGTCAGCAGGGAAGAGTATCTCGTCAATGCGATCCACGATCTGGAAGAGGCGGTTATCAATGATCTCCAGCCCGAGGAGCGTGAGAGAGCGCTCCGACACTTGAGTGTCATCTCTGACCAGGACGCTCTGACGCTGCAATTGGCGGCGCTCATCGAGGGCGCGGAAGTTCAGCCGGTGACCAATCGATTGACGCTGGGCATCCGCCGTTACGTCGTCGCTGGCTACGACGCCGTGGTCGCTCGTGCGAACCGGTTCGGCGGCCTCGTCACTCTGTTCGTACTGCAGCTCGTGATCAACGCGGGCATGGCGGCGTTGATCGTTGTCGGAGACTTGTCGTTGGGAATAGGCGCGGTCGCCGCTGGCGCGCGCCCGGGGATATTCGGAATCCTTCCGATCTCTGACTGGTTGCTGATCGTCTCGACGGCCATCCCGTCGATCTTCGTCGGCATCGCCGTGTTCGCGCTTGGCCGGTCGAGGTTGATGGCTTTGCGCTCCTTTCACCGGGCGGTGCTGCTCTCGATCTGCTTTACCGAGGTGTTCATGTTCTATCGGAATCAGGGCGCCGCGCTCGTGATCCTCGCGTTCAATCTTTTTTCGTGGGCGTGCGTCAATGTTGCGCTCACACAGGAGTCGCGCGCTGGGAGGGCAACTGCAAACTGAACACTACCGGCCAGGGGCTGTGTGCGGAGCGGCTGTGTGCTCCGTGAATTATCCCGGAAACAACCCGTAGCCCAAGGCCGCTCCGCCGATAGCCCCTGACCGGTTGTGTTCAGTTCAGTAGTTTCGCTGGCGGGCAGTGCCGAGGCGCTCTAGGTTTTCTTTTTCCCCATTCAGAGGGAGCCATGCGCATCTGCCTGCCTGTTGTCCTCGTCGTATCGCTCGGGAGTCTGGCCGCCTGCAGCAAGGAAGCCGCTACTACGAGCGACAGCACTGCCGCCGTTACAACGACCGCTTCCACCACTACTACGGCGACGCCCCCTGCAAGCGCGTCCGCGGCGCCAACTACCGCTGACGACAAGATCAAGAATGCCATGAGCGCCGCGCCCGACTCGATCTCATCGGCCGCGACGATCATGGATTTTGCCTCGACTCCCAACGGCGCGCCGACCCAGCTCCGTGCGGGGACGAACGGGTGGGTATGTTTTCCGTCCACGCCGCGGGCGCAGGGAGCAGTGGGTGAAGACCCGATGTGTCTCGATGCTGAATTCCAGAAGTGGGCCGCG
>JBDTIV010000017.1:0-89687 GCA_039936175.1 Gemmatimonadaceae bacterium
CCATTGATGCGCGTGCCCACCGGGTACTTGTACGGCAGCACGACCCATGGATCCTGCTCCGTCTGCTTCATGCCGAGCGAGATTTTCTCCTCGTTCGGATCGACCTTGAGCACCACCGCCTCGATCACTTCGCCGATCGAGACCAGCTTCGACGGGTGACGGACGTTGCGCGTCCAGCTCATCTCGCTGATGTGCACGAGCCCTTCGATTCCCGGCTCCAGCTCGATGAAGGCGCCGTAGTTCGTGATCGAGACGACCTTCCCCTGGACGCGCGTGCCGACCGGATACTTCTCCGCCACGTCCTTCCACGGGTAGCTCTGGAGCTGCTTGAGGCCGAGCGAAATACGCTCGCGCTCCCAATCGATGTCGAGAATCTTGACCTCGAGTTCCTGCCCGATGTGCACGAGCTCGGACGGATGCGAGATGCGCCCCCACGACATGTCGGTGATGTGGAGCAGTCCATCCACGCCGCCGAGATCGATGAATGCGCCGAAGTCCGTGATGTTCTTGACCACGCCCTTCCGCACCTGATCCTTCTGGAGCTCCTTCATCAGCTTCTCGCGCTTGCCCGCTCTCTCCTGCTCGAGGATGACGCGACGCGAGACGACGATGTTTCGCCGGCGCTTATTGAGCTTGATGATCTTGAAGTCGAAGATCTGGCCGAGAAGCTCGTCGACGTTCGGAACGCGACGGAGCGCGATCTGCGAACCGGGGAGGAATGCATCGACTCCCATGAGGTCGACGACCACGCCGCCCTTGATCTTCTTGATCAATGAGCCGCGCACTGGTTCGTCGTTCTCGTAGGCGACGCGGATGCGCTCCCATACGCGCATGAAGTCCGCTTTCTTCTTGGAGAGTACGACGGATCCTTCCATGTCCTCGAGGTGCTCGAGGAGAACTTCGACTTCGTCGCCCGGCTTCAAGTCGGGGAGATCCTTGAATTCTTCGAGCGGGATCGTCCCCTCGGATTTGAAGCCGATGTCGAGGACGACCATGTTGTCACGGATATCGAGCACACGGGACTTGACGATTTCGCCCTCTTCGATCGAGGCCATCGTCCCGTTGTACATCTCCATCATCGTCTCGAGCTCGTCCTGCGAATAATCGTCGTCGTCATAGAGCTCGGGACGCAGGTTGGCAAGCGGACGCAGCTGCGCCTTTTGTAGATCGCGCTTCTCGCGCGCGGTCAGCGTCGTGGCGGTAGAGGTTTGTGTTGGGTTTGCAGAGTCTATCATGTTGCTGGTTAAAGGGTTGGGTGCGTTCGAATCAAGCCTTTAAATGTAGGCCGTCAGCCCCTCGAGGTCAACGCCAACCAGCTTCGCGGCGCGAGGCCGCGATCAGCACTGCTACTTGAGTCCGTTCGTGAGCAGCAGAATCAGCTGTTCGTCGGTGAGCCCTTCGAGTGCACCAACGGGAAGATCCATGGCAACCTCGCTCCCATCGTCGCACTTGAACGCGACTGTCACCAACGCGAGTTTCTTCCGTCGATCGGGAAGACCGTCGGGTCGGTTTGACTCAAAGGCGCACCAATCGAGACCAGTTCTGTCCGTGAAACGGCGCATCTGACGGCCTCCGGTAGTGGATGCGTAAGCGACTATAGAAAATTGCGCGCCAGCGCTTACTCCGCACGCTCCTTTGCCAGAGCGACGATCTGAGCCACCTGCTCCGGCTGCGTCAGAGTCGTCGTATCGATCGTGACAGCGTCCGCCGCGGGCACGGTCTGCCTGGCGTCACGCTCATCGCGTTCCTTTATCCGTATAGTCTCGTCGTCGAGCAATTTTTCCGAGGTAGGAGTGCCCCGCTGTCTGAGCCGCCTGAGCGCTCTCTCCCTCGAGTCGGCAACGAGAAAGATCTTGACGTCGGCGTCGGGAAATACGACGGTCCCGATGTCGCGACCATCCACGACGACGTTGCTCGTTGTCGCGGCGTCACGAACCTTCTCGTTGACCCAGTCGCGCACGCGTTGCATCTGCGCCACGCGCGAGACATTACGCGTCACTTCCGAACTGCGGATCTCTTCCTCGATCCCCCGTCCCTCCAGAACGGGATAGAACGACGTGCGAGCAGGCCGTAGTCCAATCGCTCGAGCCCTTTCGAGAACCGCGTCTTCCGTCCACCGCGAGGGCTCTTGTTCACTTCGCAGCATCGCAGCCGTGGCGGCGCGATACAGCGAGCCGGAATCGACGTGAAGGAATCCCAGCTTGTCGGCGACCATCTGCGCAGTGGATGACTTGCCCGATGCCGCGGGTCCGTCGATCGCGATGACGACCGTGCGGCGCTTCAAGATGCGACCCGCTTCAGATCTTCCCAGAAGTTCGGGTATGAGACCGCCACACATTCGGGGTTCAGGATTCGTATCCGGTCGCCCGTCGCGGCGGATAGAACGCCAAACGCCATCGCGATCCGATGATCGCCGCGAGGATCGACGACTCCTGAAAACGTCTTCCCCTCCGCACGCGGTGAACCCGCTTCGGGACGGCGCACCCGGAGACCATCCGAAAGCTCGTCGGCTGCCACGCCGACAGCGCGGAGATTCTGTACGATGGCACTGATGCGGTCGCTTTCCTTCACACGCAATTCCTCAGCGCCTGTGATCTCGAGCTCGGTCCCGGCAGCAGCAGCGACGCACGCAAGGAGCGGCAGCTCGTCAATAAGCGCGGGCACTTCCGCCGCCGTGACGCGAAGATCGCCGAGCGACGCGGGGCGCACCGTCAGGGTGGCGATCTCTTCTCCGCCAGCGCTCACGTGCGTGGCCGCGCGAACGTCGCCTCCCATTTTTCTGATCGCGCTCAGGAACCCCGCGCGAGTTGGATTCACGCCGACGTCCTGCAGCTCGAGCTCACCCTCGCCCGCGAGCGTGGCGAGTGCGACGAAAAAGGCGGCCGACGAAGGGTCCGACGGAACAGCGATCTGAATCGCCGTCAGCCGTCGCGCAGGGCGCAGGCAGACCTGGTTGCCGTCGTTTTCGACGTCGACTCCCATCGCGCGCAGCATTCGCTCGGTATGATCTCGCGACCTCGCGCTTTCGGTCACACGGACTTCCACCTGTGACACCAGGCCGGCGAGAAGAATCGCGCTCTTCACCTGCGCGCTCGCCGACTTCGTGTCCCAGTCGATGCTGCGGAGCTCGACGCCATGGATCGTCATCGGCAGACCGTCGCCGTGCTCGAACTCGAATCGAGCCCCCATGTAACCAAGAGGCTCGGCGATTCTCTTCATGGGCCGGCGGCTGAGGCTCACGTCTCCAACGAAGCGCGTGGAGAAAGGATGGCCAGCGACGACACCGGCCAGCAGCCTCGCGCTGGTGCCACTGTTCCCGCAATCGAGCGCCGACTTCGGAACGCGCAGCCCGCGCAGACCCGAGCCTCGAACTCGCATGTCGGGCGACAGCTCGGGAATCTCGATGCCCATTGCGCGTAAAGCACCGGCGGTCGATCGCACGTCTTCCGAGTTCAAAATTCCCGTCACGCGTGATTCGCCATCCGCGAGCGATGCGAATATCAGCGCCCGGTGTGAGATCGACTTGTCGCCGGGAACTCGCAGACTGCCCGCAACTTTCAGCGGAGCCAAGATTCCAACGTCGTCGCCGCGTCGGTTTTCTCGTCGCGGTATTTCACGATCACCGGGGTTTGGACGGAGATCCCCTGCGACTGTCCCCAATTGCCTTTCACCTGGCGCGCACCGGGCACCACGACCGCGTTTTCCGGAATCACCAGCGCGCGCGGGCCGTCCGCGCGGTGCACCGTCTCTCGCACGAGATCATAGACGGGAGTACCGCGCGTCAGGACGACTCCCGCCCCGATTACCGCTCCCCTTTTTACCACGGTGCCTTCGTAGATCCCGCAATTGCCGCCGATGATTACATCGTCCTCGATCACCACCGGAGCTGCGTTTACCGGTTCGAGGACGCCGCCCAGCTGCGCCGCGGCGCTCAAGTGCACGCGCTCGCCCACCTGCGCGCAGGAGCCGACGAGCGCGTGGGAGTCTATCATCGTTCCCGTCCCGACGTGCGCGCCGACGTTCACGTACATCGGAGGCATGCATACGACGCCGCTAGCGACGTATGCGCCGCGCCTGATGCTCGAGCCGCCGGGGACGATCCGCACCCCATCGTCGAGGGTGAGAGCGCGCGGAGGAAAAGTGTCCTTGTCGAAGAAGTAGAGACCTGTACCGTCGCTAACCGACCGAATCGACATGTCGATCATCGCGCCTGCCCGAAACCCGAGCAGGATTCCTCTTTTCACCCACGGAACGGCCCGCCACGTTCCGCTTGCCGGATCTCTTTCAGCCGCCCTTACAGCTCCGCTCTCGAGAGCGTCAAGCAGCCGCTCTATTACCTCGCGCGCATCTTTCGCGAGCAGTGACCCCGCTGGAGTGGCGGCAAGCGCATCGATGCGCCTCTCGAGCGCCCCGTTGTCGGCAGAAATCACGCAGTGAGCGCTCCAACCGACACGAGCGCTGCCCGTACGGTTGGCTCGAACTTGTCGGCCAATGGTACGAGCGGCAGGCGAAGCACGTTCGCCATCTTTCCCATCATCGCGAGACCGGCCTTGGCAGGGATGGGATTCGATTCGACGAACGCCGCCGCGGTCCACTCCGCCAGTCGGTGGTGAGCCGCGCGTGCGGCCGCGTAGTCGCCGGCCGCACAAAGCTCGGTGAGCTGTGCGACCAGAGCCGGCGCGACGTTCGACGTCACGGATATCACGCCGTCGCCTCCATCCGCCATCACCTGGAGCGTCAGCGGGTCGTCTCCGGAAAGAACCGAGAATCGAGCGGGACGATGCCGGATGATCTCGCCGATCTGGCCGAGGTTGGCCGAGGCCTCTTTCACGGCGACGATGTTTTCGTGCTCAGCAAGCTCGAGAGTCGTCGCCGCCTCGATGTTGCTGGCCGTGCGTCCCGGAACGTTGTAGACAACGATCGGAATTTTTACGGCGTCGGCGATCGCCCGGAAGTGCGCGACGATTCCGCGCTGCGGCGGCTTGTTGTACATCGGCGACGCGTGAAGCAGATGCGTCGCCCCAGTCGAAGCCATCTCACGAGAAAGCGCGATTGCTTTCTTCGTATCGTTCGACGCGGCTCCCGCAACGACGGGTACCCTTCCCGCCGTTTGCTCGACCGTGATTTCGACGACTCGACGATGCTCTGCCGGCGTCATCGTCGCGGCTTCTCCTGTCGAGCCGCAGGGAACCACAAAATGGACACCGCTCGTAATCTGCCACTCGACGAATGCCCGGAGGGACGGCTCGTCGATCTCGCCCCGCAGAGTGAATGGTGTTACGAGCGCGGTTCCACACCCCGCGAGGCGCTCCGATTTCATCCTGTAAATCTACGCGGCTCGTGGCACGGAGAGCGAGTGTCGCTAAGGGACCTCGTCTATCGCGAAGGAAGAGTCAGCACGTCGCGCATGGTGAACACACCCGCTTTCCCGATCAGCCAGCCGGCTGCGGCGAGCGCTCCTTCCGCGAATACGCGCCGATCGCGAGCGACGTGCGTCAGCGAAAGCTGTTCGAACGCGGCGTCGAAGATCAGCTCGTGTGTTCCCGGCACCGAGCCGGTCCTGACGCTCGTGATCGGCACCGGTCGATCCAGTCCATCACTCACTGCCTTTGCGAGGACGATGCCGGTCCCCGAGGGCGCATCTTTTTTCTTCGAGTGATGTGTTTCAACTATGTGGGCGTCGAACTCATTCAGGGTGCGCATGAGTGTCCCGGTGTAGCGCGCGATTTCGAGCAGCAGGTTGACCCCCAGCGAAAAATTGGCTGACCAAAGGAGAGCCGTGCCGCTTTCGTTCGCCGCCCGAGTCACTTCAGGAAGGCTCTGATACCAACCCGTCGTACCCACCACTACTGGCACTCCCGCACGCAGCGTGGCAACGATGTTCGCGATCGCTGCCTTCGGCTCGGTGAACTCCACCGCGACCTGCGCATCGCCGAGCGTGTTGCTCGTAATTCCGCTTCCACCGGCGCTTTCGCGCGCGCCGATCAACGCGGCAATCCTCCAGCCCTTCGCCAACGCCAGATCACGTATTGACAGGCCCATTTTGCCGTCGCCGATGATGGCGATGCTTCGAGCCGGACCCGTCACTCTTTTCCCTGCCCGAAGAACGCTCCGTGCAGACGGTCCATCGCCGGATTCAGCTGATCGCCATCGACGATGATCGTGAGATTTATTCCCGTCGCGCTCAGTGACATCATGTGGACCTTGATTCCATCGAGCGCCGCGATGGCGCGACCCATGGAGCTGCTGTCTTCGCTGATTGCCGCGCCCACGACAGCGACAATCGCGCGGTCGCGCTCGATGGACACATCCCCCAACGCGGACAGCCCAGCAACGAGCGACTCGAGGCCGGATGGGTCGTCGACTGTCACGGAGACCGATACTTCGGATGTTGCGACAACGTCCACCGAGATCCCATTCTGCTCGAAGATCTCGAACACCCGCCTGAGAAAGCCGCGCGCGAACAGCATTTTCGCGGCTCCGACCTTGACCACCGTAATTCCGCCCTTTCCAGCAATGGCGCTCACCGCCCGGCGCGGCGCGTCGAACGTGATCCGCGTTCCCTTCCCTTCAGGATTGCGGGAATTGTAGATGAAAACCGGAATCCCCAGCCTGACGGCAGGAGCGATCGTGTTCGGGTGCAGTACCTTGGCACCGAACGACGCGAGCTCCGACGCTTCGTCGAATCTGATCTGCTCGATCAGCCTGGATCCCTTCACCACGCGCGGATCCGCGGTGAGCATCCCATCGACATCGGTCCAGATTTCGATCGCGTCCGCATGGAGAGCCGCTCCGAGCAGCGATGCGCTGTAGTCCGAGCCGCCTCTGCCAAGCGTCGTGGTGATTCCGGCCGCGGTGCGGCCTATGAATCCGCCCATCACGGGAACCTTTCCGTCCTGAATCAGCGGCTGCACGATCTCACGCGCATTGTCGGCAATCGCGTCGAGCTGGGGCTCAGCCGACATGAAGTTCGCATCCGTCGTGAACACGTCGCGCGCGTCGACGTGCTCGGCGGGAATTCCCTTCAGCCTGAAGTACGCGGCCACCAGGTGCGACGAGAGTTGTTCTCCGAACGCCGCGATGGTGTCGAAGCTGCGCGGTGTCGCGTGACCGAGAACCGAAAGCGCCTCGGCGAGACTTGCGAGCTCGTCGAAGGTCGCGCTCATCTCGGACGCGACGTCACTCGCGACATCCGAAGTCCCGAGCAATTTCTCGCACTGCTGGAAGTGTCTGGCCCGCAGCGTCTCGACGCCGCGCAAGGCGCCGATCAGATGTCCCTTTGCCGACTGCTCACCGATCGCGAGGAGAGAATTCGTCGCACCGCCGAGGGCTGAGACGACCACCGCGGGCTGGCGAGGCAATCGCCCCTTCACGATCTCCGTAGTGCGTTCGATCGCCTCCGCATCCCCCACCGACGTACCGCCAAACTTTACGACGATCACGCTTTGTCGAGTGCGCCGTTCGCGGCAAGCAGCTCCGCGTTCAGTACCGATCCACCCGCCGCTCCGCGGACTGTGTTGTGTCCGAGCGCCACCATCCGCAGATCGAGCACCGCATCGCGACGCACGCGTCCGACGGTCACCGTCATGCCGTCGCCCGCGGACACGTCCCGCTTGGGCTGCGGACCATCGGGAGCATCGGTGACGACGAGCGGATGCTCGGGCCGCGTTGGGAGTCCCTCTGTCGCGGGAAAACCCTTCCACTCCCGCATGGCCTGGATCGCCGCTTCGGGCGTCGGCTTCTCCTCGAAGCCGATCGTCATGCAGATCGTGTGGCCATGCACCACGGGAACGCGATTCGTATGAGCGCTCACCTTGAAGGTCGCGTTTATTATCTCGTCGTCTTCGTATTTCCCCAGCAGCTTCAACATCTCGCGCTCGAGCTTGGGCTCTTCGTCGGCTATGTACGGAATGACGTTGCCGAGGATGTCGAGCGACGGAACGCCCGGGTATCCGGCACCCGACACCGCCTGCATAGTTGAAAGAAAGAGCTGCTTGATGCCGAACTTCTGGTGGAGCGGCGCGAGTGCGACTACGGCAACCGTGGCGGAGCAGTTCGCGTTCGTGACGAGAGCTCCACTCCAACCCCTTTTCCGGCGCTGGCCATCGATCAGCGCCAGGTGATCGCCATTCACCTCGGGAATTACGAGGGGGACGTCGGGCTCCATTCGAAAATTCTTCGCGTTGCTCAGGACGAACTTTCCGGCCTGGGCGAACGCCGCCTCGACCTCACCCGCAACCGTGGCATCGAGGGCCGAAAATACGATTGGAGCCGTCACCACTCCGGGGTCGCAGGCAATCACTCGCCGCGACAGGATGGTTGCCGGCGGAGAGGGACCTTCGAGCCAGCGGGTAACGTCGCCGTATTTCTTTCCCGCGGATCTCTCGGACGCGGCCAGCTCCCTGAGCTCGAACCATGGATGGTCGGCGAGCAGACGCACGAACATCTGCCCCACCGCGCCCGTGGCACCCAGCACGGCAACAGGCCACCTGGCCTTGCGCCTTCCGGGAAGGGAACGCGTCGTCATCGCGCGAGCAGCGTCTTTGCGAGACGCTCGTAGCTGTCGACGCTGGCTCGCAGCTCTTCGACATCGATGTACTCGTCGGGAGTATGGGCTACATGGATCGAGCCCGGACCAAACAGGAACGGCTCGCCCCAGTTCGAGAGCAACGGAATGTCGGACGTATATGCGACGGGACCAGTCTCGAATCCCGGAACAGTCGCGAATTTCTGCGCGGGGATGTGCGAGCCGAACTCCACATCCGCATGCCCCTTCGCCCATTCCGTGATCATGTTCTTGATCGGCGCGACATCCGTCACGAGTCGGAACATGATCTCGGCCTCCGCGTGAGCGGGAATTACGTTGGCCTCGGTTCCTCCCTTGATCGTTCCGATGTTGACCGTCGTTTCGCCGAGGACGGGATCGGACGGAAGCGGAAGAGACCGGAGAGTCGGCAAAAGCTCGAGCATCGGCTCTATGGCCGATCTTCCGAGGTGGGGATAAGCAGAATGTGCCTCGCGTCCCCTCGTTCGAATGGTCGCGCGCAGCGATCCTTTGGCGCCGCTTGCGAGCTTGCTCTCCGTCGGCTCGCCGTTGATCAGGAAACGGCTCTTCGAGCCCAGATTGTTTGCGGCTCTCGCCCCATCGGATCCCTTTTCCTCGCCGACCACGAGCAATAGCTCGACGCGCTTTTCACCGCCTCCGACGAGACGGTCGGCCGCCACCATCATCGCGGCAGCGATTCCCTTGGCGTCGGACGCACCGCGCCCGAAGAGACGACTTCCTTCGAGCCGAGGCGGGAGGTATGGCGGAACGGTGTCGAGATGCGTGGACAAAGTCACTCCGCCCCCCGAGCGCGATGCCCACACGTTCGACCGCCCGCGGGTCACTTCCTGAAGAGTCACATTCCAGCCACGGGCAACGAGCCAGCGCGAAACGAAATCCACGGCGCCCCCTTCGGACCCGGTGGTCGATTGGATCGCGAGGAGCTCCGCGGCGAGCGACACGACATCGGTCATGCGAAGAAGTTAGCTCTCGCCGGGTGGGTTCGCCTCGAGATGCGTGGTCGTCGATCTACGTGTATCTCCGTCGATTCCCTCCGCGTACTCGACGAAAATGTGCTGAACCAGGCGGTTTGCTTCCTTGACGTACGCATCCTGATGACGTTCGCCCACATCCCCGATCTCGTGGAGCGTGCGGTTGCCCATCATTCGACCGGCTTCGCGAAAGGTCTTGAAAGTGTCCTCAGCCTGCCGCGCCATGACGATATCGCCGACCAATCGGAGGAAGTCGCTCTCGCGCGCGGTGTCGGCCAGGTCAAGGGCCACGCCGAAGGCAGCGCCAGGAAACTTTCTGGCGGCACCGGATTCGGCGCCGAGCTGAGACTGGTACTCCTCGAGCATTCGCTGGTTCTCGCGCGCGTATGGGATGTGATGCGAGCACAGGTCGCGGAAGCGCGGATCCTCTGCCTGGCTTTCGTGGTCTTCGAGGGCGCGCAGAAACGCTCCGTGCTGCGCGACTGCGCTGGATACCTGACCCTTCAAGAATGAGACTCCGCGAACCATGTCGTGCTCCTCCGTAACTGTCCCACCCCGCGACTAGCCGGGTGACTGGCGTCATGTCGTCACCTTACGCAAAGCGAAACTTGTGCCCAAAATAACCGCCGATGGACCCGGTTTTAGAGTGCGGAGGAGTCTGTTGCTCTACGCCTTTTGGGAATGAGCAGAGTTCCGGCCAGAGGGTCGACGGAGACCGAAAGCGGCGTGTCCGGCAGCAGCTCTCCGTCGACTTGCGCGGGCATCGGGGGAAAAGTCTCGATGTGGAAATCGCGTCCCGATTTGTAAAAGAGACAGGGGTCGGCGCTGAAGTCTTTGCGCATCATCCTCCAGAGAATTCTAATAGAATCCCTGAGTGAGTCAGGCGAGAACACGCATGCGTCGAGCACGCCGTCGTCATGCACGATGCCGTCCCCGAAGGTTACGAGATCGTTTAGGACCGCTCCCAGATTCGCAACGAGAACCGCCGACGCGCGGCGTTCGTAAACGATGCCGTCAACCGTCAGCCGCAGGGCGAATTGCTTGTTGCGGATGACTGCCTTGTAACCGCCGACGACGTACGCCATGAAGCCAAAGCGCTTCTTGAGCCTCGCTGGCGCTTCCGAAATCATCGTCGCATCGAGTCCGACGCCGACTCCAATTGCAAACCGCCTTCCGTCGCTCAAGCGTCCGAGGTCCATCACCGCTTGTTCGCCGGCGAGAAGAAGCGGCACGGCGCGGCGCGGGTCGAGCGGAATCCGCAGCGCGCGCGCAACGACGTTCGCTGTGCCTCCAGCAAGGATGCCTACGGGCGGTCCCTGATGCGCCAGCGCACCGAGCACCTCCATCACCGTTCCATCTCCGCCCAGGGTGAAAACCGCGTCGTATTTGTGAGCGTGCGTCCGGGCGAGAACTGCCGCGTGTCCCGGCGCTTGCGTCGGCATCAGGTCGCATTCAACGCCCGCGCTCGCGAACGCTTTCAGCGCCTTCGATCGAATGCGATCTCCGCGACGGGAGGCCGGATTGACGATGAGCAACACGCGTTCGATTCGCCGCGGAGCGAACCGCATCGCGGGCCCCGCGCTCACGCAGCGTCCAGCACTTTGCGCACCTGCAGCGCCAGATTGTCCGCCGTAAACGGCTTCTGGATGAACGAGATCGTTGGAGCATGAAGTCCGCGTCGGATGATCTCGTCATCCGTATACCCTGACATGTAGAGCACCCGCAGGGCGGGCCGCTCCGCCTGAAGCGCCTCTACCAGCTCCCGACCACTCATGGCCGGCATTACCACATCGGTGAGGACGAGATCGACTCCCCGCATGGTATGTGAGGCGAGCTGAAGCGCGTCACCGCCGTGCTGGGCGGCAAGCACATGGTAGCCACGCGAACGGAGCACGCGCTCGACGAGATCCCTCACCGAAGTGTCGTCTTCGACCAGAAGGATGGTTTCGGATCCCGATAGCGCGATTGCCGGCGCCTTCTCGGCCGACTGCGCAAGTGCAAACCCATCTGTTCGGGGAAAATGGACGCGAAACGTCGTCCCAGCCCCTGGCGCGCTGGTCACGGAAATTCCGGCCCCCGACTGCTTGACGATTCCGTACACCGTCGAAAGCCCAAGTCCTGTTCCCTTGCCATGTCCCTTCGTAGTGAAGAACGGCTCGAAGATGCGGGCCTGAGTTGACGGATCCATGCCAAGCCCCGTGTCCGAGACGGTCAGCACAACGTAGTCTCCCGCTTCCACCAACGTGGGACTGGCCCCGGAGCGGTTGACCACCGTCTCATTCGCTGTCTTGAAAGTGAGCACTCCGCCCGACGGCATTGCGTCTCGCGCGTTGAGCGCGAGGTTCATGAGGATCTGTTGCAGCTGTCCTGGATCGGCGGTGAGCGATCCGAGGTCAGCCCCGTGCTCCATCCGGATTTGGATGTCCTCGCCGATGAGTCGGCGGAGCATGGGCTCGACCTCATCGAGCGTACGATTCAGATCCACCACTCGCGGTTGAAGCAGCTGCTTCCGGCTGAAAGCCAGAAGCTGCCGGGTCAGCTCGGTGGCTCTCACCGTTGCCTTCCTGATCTCATCCATATCGGTGCGCTGCTCGTCGCTCAGATTTTCCGCTCCGAGCAGAAAGTCGATCCTGCCTGTTATGACTGTGAGAAGGTTGTTGAAGTCGTGCGCCACGCCTCCTGCCAGCTGTCCGACCGACTCCATCTTTTGCGCCTGTCTGAGATCGCTCTCGAGCGCGACCCGCTCGGTGACGTCGCGAAGGTTCACGACGATGCCCTCGATGCCGGGAACATCCAACAGATTGCTCAGCACTCCGTCGAACACCAGCCACGATCCATCCTTGTGGCGGTATCTTGCCTGACCTGACACCTTCGCTCCGGGCCTTTCTTCGACTTCCCGCATCAGCTCCCGGACGCCGGGCCAGTCATCCGGATGGATCATATTCTGGCCCGTTATCATGAGCAGCTCTTCCCGCGTGTACCCGAGGATTCGGGACATAGCCGGACTGACGTAATGGCGCGTCCCATCTGGAGCGGCGATCACAACCATATCGTCCACGTTCTCGATGATCGCGCGAAAGCGCATTTCGCTGCGGGACAGCGCTTCTTCGCGCATCTCGAGGGCTTCCGCCATCGCGTTGAGCGTCTTGCTCAACACGCCGATTTCGTCGTTCGAGGGCGCAATCGCGGAGCGATGCGAAAGATCTCCCCTGGAAAACACGGCTGCATCGCGCGCGAGACGCCTGATGGGAACGATGATCCGCGTCGCCTGTGTCCATGCCAGAATGATTGCCACCAGCAGCGCGATCGTTCCGAGCCAGATCGCGCGCCAGAAATCCGTTTTTTCCTTGGCGAACGCAAGTGCCTGCGGAGAGCCGACCTGAACGACCCACGGGATGTGTCTCGCGGTAACGAATCCGGCAAAGACGTCGCCGCCATCGAGATCCGACACCTCGCCAACACCCGCCGCTCGCCCCCTGAACATATGAAAGAGGGCCGTATGGCCTACGTTCTTCCCGACCCAGCCGGCTGGCAGCGGCGATCTGAAGATGACCGTTCCACGCGAGTCCATGATCGTTGCAAGAGCGGTGTCGAGGAGTGGGCTCCTCGACAGCTCGCGCTGGAGGCGCGCAGTGGTGACGAAACCGACCACCCTCAGCCCGATCGCTGTGTCCATGCGAGATACCGCAATCGCCAGTGGGCCGTCAACGCCGTAAAGCCGCGTCGGCCCCTGGATGTCGAACCCGAGAAGAGTGTCTCCGACGGAACCCGGAAGCTGCATTGGCCGCCGCCTTCCGCTTGCAAGCGTATCGGAGGTTCCGATGGCGATTCCCGATTTGGTGAACACCGCGAAGTGCGCGAAATCCTGGGGAAGCTCGTCCAGCACGTCGCGGACGAGCCTGTCATTGCTCAGCGAGTCCCGCGCGTTGGGACTCGCCGAGTGAATGAGGGTGAGCAACAGCGTCTCGATGGTGCCGAAGCGACTGTCCAATCTGTCGGCGAGCGCCTGCGCCTGAGTGAGCGCCCGTTGTTGCGCGGCAGACCGCTCGTTGAAGCGGTGCTGTCGAGCGACCATCCCGACGAGCAGGACGAACGGCGCAACGGCGCCAAGAACCAGCGCGATGAGACGTGGGCGAAGGCCGAGGGAGCGCCGCTGCGAAGATCCTAGTGGCAAGCTCACTTAGTGCTCGGGGCGGGGATCGAACCCGCATGGGAGTATGTCCCAAGGGATTTTAAGTCCCTCGCGTCTACCGATTTCGCCACCCGAGCGGGTGAGGACGCGGCACCATTGCTGGCCGACACCGACCCCGAAAGAAAGCGAAGCGGGAAACGGGACTCGAACCCGCGACCCCAACCTTGGCAAGGTTGTGCTCTACCAACTGAGCTATTCCCGCAAGCAACGACAAAAGTAACCCGGATTGTCAAGTTGGCAAAACCTCTGACCGAATGATAACGTCCTCCGCGACAGCGTACGTCCCCAAGCCACTGACGAGCGCCCCCTCTGCCTCTTCACATTGTCGCGAGATGTCATGCAGCGTCGTTTGGTAAGGTTTTGCCTCTTGGCAGCTATTCTGCTCCCGGTTGGGTTCCCCGCCTCCGCCGGCGGCCAGCGAGTCCTGGGTGTTGGCGATGACGCCCTGGTACTGCCGCGCGGAGTGTTTCGATTTCGGACTCTCAGCCAGTGGACGACCTTCAACGAGCGTTACGGCATGAACACACCGGGGCGGCCCGACGGCGCCCTGGAGCCGCTGGGCGCCGATTTCACTCTCGATACCCTAGGAGTACGGCAGTTGCCGAGTCTGGCCGTCGTTCAGAGCGGCATTCAACAGCTCACGCAAAACCCGAACTGGTTTGCAACGCTCGGCAACACCCAGCTGAACATTCGAAACCGCATCGCGACGTTTCCGCTGGTTCTCGAGGCGGGCCTGTCGAACAGGTTGTCGATCGGCATTCAGGTTCCTTACGTCGTCACGCAGACGTCCGCCTTCTTCAACGTCAATACGACGATGACCGAGGGGAATCTCGGCTTCAACCCGGCCCTGACCAATACTTCGGCTCAGAACGTAAATGCGACCTTTCTCGCCCAGTTCACTGCCGCAGCCAACTCGTTGCAGTCATCTCTCGATGCGTGCGCGGCAAACCCAGGGTCGTCGCCGAACTGCCCCGCGCTAAATGCAAATCGTGCGAATGCGCTGGCACTCATCAACAACTCCAATCGGTTTGCGGGTGGCGCCGCCGGTCCGACGGGACTCTACACGACCTCACCGTTCGTTCCGATCGTCGGAACGGACGCGCAGCTCAGCATCGAAGCACGCGTAGCCGCCTTCAGGGCGCTATACCAGCAGTTCGGCGTCAACAGCATTGGCGCGACGACAACCGGTCCCTTCGCCGCACAGAATCGCCTGACGGTGCTCGACGCGCAGAAAATCCTCACCGATCCCTCGTTCGGTATCGGCGCTGATTCCCTGACTTCGACTCGCCATTCTCACTTTGGCGACATCGATCTCGGCGCGAAATTCTCCGTGTTCGATTCCTTCGGCAACACGGCGGCGAGGATGTCGCCGCACGGCCTCAACTTCCGAACGGCTATCGGCGGAATCTTCCGCCTTCCCACCAGCCAGATCGAGTCGCCGGACAACTTTATCGACGTGGGCACCGGTCGCCATGCGAAGGCGGTCGAAGGACGCTGGTTCGGCGATCTGGGGATCGGAAGCCATTTCTGGCAATCCTTCGTCGTCCGATTCAACAAGCCTTTTGCCGATGATCAAGTGATGCGGATCCTCGACCTGCCGAACGAAGAGCTGGCGCCGACCTTCCGTCGTCAGACCGTGCATAGACAACTGGGCACGACTTTCGAGTTCGAGACGACGCCGCGTTTCGTCGTCAACGATTTTTTTTCGCTGTCCGCGCAGTACGTGTACCGCCACAAAGCTGAGGATCGCTATACCGGTACGTTCACGATCCCCGCCGCCGTAACCGGCTACTCGGACGTCGCCCTCGACGCGTCTACGCTCGACCTGGAGACTGAGACAAAAGAGCATCGAGTCGGTGGTGGTCTGGCATATTCGAATCTCTATGCGTTCCAGCAGGGGAAAGCGAAAATGCCGTTCGAGGTCACCTATCTACACTGGCAGACGGTGAAGGGTTGGGGCGGCAATCAGCCCAAATATTTCACGGATCAGATACAGCTGCGTCTTTACGCGAGGATGTTCGGCGGGAAATGATCCTCTTTCTACGAGTGACGGGGAACGCGTAACCAGTACAGCCTTATTACGCCGGAGCCGCTGCGCTCTCCAGTAGCTCTTTCGCGTGAGCCCGGCTCACCTTGCTCTCTGGGTCACCGCCCAGCATTCGCGCGATCTCGTTCACTCTGCTCGTGCCCTCGAGCACGGAGATATCGGCCGTAGTCACACCGCCCTTGGCTCCCTTCGCGACCACGATGTGGTGGTGCGCACGCGCGGCGATCTGTGGAAGGTGTGAGATCGCGAAGACCTGATGCTCCTTCGCAACGCGCCTGAGTGTATCACCAACCTGCAACCCGACGCGCCCGCCAATTCCCGCGTCGACCTCGTCGAAGATGAGTGTGGGCACGCGATCGACGCCCGCGAGAATTGTTTTGAGAGCGAGCATCACGCGCGACAGCTCGCCGCCTGATGCAACCCGCGCCAACGGTCGCTCTTCGTGGCCGACGTTCAACGCCACGCGGAACTCGACGTCTTCGGCGCCATCCGACGTCGGCTCGTCGCGGGCAACGAGCGCGACCGAAAGGCGACCATCGGGCATCCCGAGCTGCGGCAGCAGAGAATCGACGGACTTGGCGAGTTTCTTCGCCGCAGTCGTTCGCAGCTCGGAAAGGTTTTCCGCTTCTTCGATCAGTCTCCTACGAGTCTCGGTTTCTCGTGTGGTGAGATTGGCCAGATCGAACTGCGCGGTATCGATCAGATCCAGCTCACCACGTGCGGAGCGTCCCGCCTCCAGCACATCGTTGAGCGTCGGGCCGTACTTCTTGAGGAGGCCGAACAGCCGGTCGCGCCGCTGGCGAACCTCCTCCAGCCGGGCGGGATCGAGGTCCACCGATCCGGCGTAGTCTTCGACACTGCGCGCCAGCTCCTGCAGCGCGTAAAAGCCCGCGTCAAAAAGCTCCTGCATGCGAGCGGCGGCCGGATCGATTCGCTCGATTGCGGTGAGGGGACGCTGCGCGTGGCCAAGCTGGGTGAGCACGCTGGCCTCGTCTCCGGAGAGAAGCTCGTTGAGGCTGATCGCAAGAGTACGAAGCTCGTCGGCATTCTCGAGTACGCGCGCTTCATCCTCGAGCTTTGCATCTTCGCCGGGCGACACGCGTGCGTCTTCTATTTCCTTCGCGACGTGCTTCAGGTAGTCCGCGCGTTTCTCCGCCTCGGCCCGTCGAGCTGACAGCACAGAAATCTCGCGACGAACGGCCGCGAGTTCGCCGAAGGTGCTGCGCACGAGCGCGGCCTGCACCTCCGCGGTGCCGAAGGCGTCGAGTATCTCCCGCTGTGATTGGGTGTCGAGAAGCGTCTGTGCGTCGTGCTGCCCGTGCAGGTTCACGAGATGTCGGCCGATCTCGGCGAGAACTGTCGCGGTTACCGGGGCGCCATTGATCCACGCGCGCCCTCTGCCATTCGCTGCGATCTCGCGCTTCAGCACGAGAGTGTCGTCCTCGACTTCGATTCCGCGCTCGTCGGCGATTACTGCGATTCCATAGACATTGGAGACGTCGAAGACACCCTCGACGGTGGCCTTCTCGGCGCCGGTGCGAATCAGATCCGCGCTGGCGCGCTCACCGAGCAACAGCCCGAGCGCGCCAACGATGATGGATTTGCCGGCGCCGGTTTCGCCCGAAAGCACGTTGAAGCCTTCGCCGAGAGGAAGCGTCACCGATTCGATGATCGCGAAGTTGCGGATTCTGAGCTCCGTAAGCATCAGGACCCCAAATCCCTCTCGGCGGGCAGCCCTCCCCATCCGAGCTTGACTCTCATGCGCTCAAAGAACGTCGCTCCCGGAAACCGAACGATGCGCACCGGGCTGTCGGCTCTTCTCACCTTCAGTTTTTCGCCTTTCACGAAACTCGTTCCCACCTGGCCGTCTACGGTCACTAGAAGCTCGGTCGGACTTTCGTTGGCCTCGATCGTGACCTCCGCATCCGCGGGAATAATCAGGGAGCGGATGGCGAGAGTGTGCGGCGAAACCGGCGTAATGACGATCGATTCCAGCGTCGGGACGACGACCGGACCGCCAGCGGAGAGACTATATGCCGTTGAGCCCGTCGGAGTCGAGATCACGATTCCGTCAGCGGCGTAGGTGCCGATGCTTTCGTCGTCGACGAAGACGTTGAGCCGCACGACTCGCGCGAAGCCGCCCTTGTGCAGAACAAAATCGTTGAGCGCCCTCCACTGCTTACGGACCTGACCAGTCTGGTCGATCGCTCTGGCGGAAAGCGCCATTCTCGGCTGCGCGACGTAGTCGCCGCTGGCGAGATTTCTGAGGGCGGCCTCGAAATCCTCGCTCTGACAGCTCGTCAGAAAGCCGAGCCTGCCCAGGTTTACGCCGAGTATGGGAATGTCCTTTCCGTCGAGAAATCGCGCGCCGCGAAGCAGCGTCCCGTCGCCACCAAGCGTCACGAGCGCATCAAGCTGAGACGGGTTTTCCAGCCGCCCGCCTTTGCCGGCCACCTCGTGCAGGCCTTGCTCGAGGAACGGCTCGATCGTGAGCTCCGGCGCAAGACGAAAGAGCGTGCGCAGAATTCCCGGCAGCTCTTCGTATCCTTGATGTCCGACGACACCAAGACGCATCAGACGGCGCGGAGGTGAGTGCCCCGGACGCTCTCGAGTCCGAATGAAGCGCTCGTGCGCTGCGCGATTCCGCGGGCGTCGAGGCCGAGCATCGCCAGCTGCTTGGCCCGAGGTGCCTGATCGATGAAGTCGTCGGGCACTCCGTGAGGGACGACCTTCACCGACGCGTCCATCTCTCCAATCACCGCGGCCATGTGCGCACCAAATCCATTCACCACGGTCCCCTCTTCGACGACGAGGATATTGCGGTGCTCCCGAATGATGTCGCGAAGCGTCTCTTCATCGTGCGGCTTGAGATAACGACAATTCACAACCGTCACGCTGGAACCGTTGTCCGCGAGGATCTCGGCGGCGGACAACGCGGAAAGAACCATGGTGCCGACAGCGAGAATCGCGACGGCCTTGTCGGGATCTCTCCCCGCGCTACCACTCCGGCGCAAAATCTCCCAGGACGCGTGTGGCACGCGCTCGATCTCGCTCGCCGGCGGAACGATGTCCGGCGTCGCGTCCCGCGGATAACGGAGACAGAATGGACCGCCGTCGTGGGCAAGTCCGCTTCTGAGCAGCGCGATCATCTCCTTCCCGTTCATCGGCGCGGTGACCACCATCCCGGGCACGGCGAGCATATACGCAATGTCGTACAGGCCCATATGCGTCGGCCCATCTTCTCCTACCAGACCGGCGCGATCCATCGCAAAGACCACCGGAAGGTGCTGGATCGCGACATCGTGTATGACGTTGTCGTATGCCCGCTGGAGGAAGGTGGAATAGATCGCGCAAACCGGACGAATCCCTTCTGTGGCTAGACCCGCGGCAAACGTCACGGCGTGTCCCTCGGCGATACCGACATCGAAAAAGCGATCCGGGTAGGTCTTGGCGAAGGCACTCGTCCCCGTTCCGCTCGGCATCGCGCCGGTGATGGCAACGAGCTTCGGATTCTCTCTCGCCAGCTCGAGCAGTGCGGTTCCGAACACCGCGGTGTAGGCCGTGTTCGCCGCCGACACCTTTCTTTGCTTGCCAGTCGCCGGGTCGTGGCCAGGCGGAAGCGCGTGCCACTTCTCGATGTGCTCGCCCGCCGGGAATCCTTTCCCTTTCTGGGTGATGCAGTGGATCAGCCGAGGGCCACTCAATTCTTTAACGGCGGCAAAAGTGTCCATCAGCGCATCGATGTCGTGCCCATCGATCGGCCCGAAGTAGCGAAAGCCGAGCTCCTCGAAGAGAACTCCCGGAGTGAGAAAGGACTTCATGCTCTCTTCCCACTTTCTCACGATGTGCCCAACGGCGGAAAGCGGCCCGGGAGCGGAGTCCATCACGGAGCCGATCGCCGATCTCACGCGGTTGTACAGCGGATTCCGCTGGATCGAAGTGAGATATTTCGACATCGCGCCGACGTTGGGCGCAATCGACATCTCGTTGTCGTTCAGTATGACGATGAAATCGCGCTCCGACGCTCCGGCATTGTTCAGCCCTTCATACGCCAAACCGCAGGTGAGCGCGCCATCTCCCAGTATCGAGACGACCTTGAAGTCCTGTCCATTGAGGTCGCGAGCCACCGCCATGCCATAGCCGGCGGAGATCGCCGTGCCGGCGTGACCGGCTCCGAACGTGTCGTAGTCGCTCTCGGTGCGCTTGAGAAATCCGGAGAGCCCGCCTTCCTGCCGAAGCGTCTCGATCCGGGGGCCGCGTCCCGTAACCAGCTTGTGAGGATAGCCCTGATGCCCGACGTCCCAGACGATCTTGTCGCGTGGAGTGTCGAACACCGCGTGAAGGGCAACGGTCAGCTCGACGACCCCGAGGCCAGCTCCGATGTGTCCGCCGGTGCGCGAGCAGACCTCGATGAGCCGCGAGCGCATCTCGTCCGAAACGACGCGCAGCTCGTCGCGAGTCAGCGGCTTGAGGTCCGCGGGCGAACTGATGCTATCGAGAATTGACATTTCTGGGGGCTGTTCAGGACGTGCGTGTGACTATGAAATTAGCGACTTGGGACAGCTCGTGCGTGAGCAGATTCTGCTCCGCCAGCGCCTGCAAACCGTCGTCAATGTGGGCCTGGGCCCTCGCTCTGGCGCCCTCGACTCCCATGAGCGCCGGATAGGTACTCTTGCCGAGCGCGACATCCCGTCCGGTCATCTTACCCAACGCGCCCGTGGTCGACGTCACATCGAGGACATCATCCATTATCTGGAACGAAAGACCTATCGCGCGGCCAAAGCGCGCGAGGGCTTCAAGTACGGGCGCCTGGGCATTAGCAGCGAGCGCCCCCATTCGCAACGACGCGCCTATCAGCGCACCAGTCTTGGTCGCGTGAATTCCTTCACGCTCCTTCAGCGAGAGCGACAGGCCCTCGCCCGCCAGATCCCTCGCCTGACCGCCGATCATGCCTGACACGCCTCCGCCTTCGACCAGGGCGCGCAGAATGGCGTCCCTCGTATTGGCGGAAAGCCCCATTTTGCGCGCGGCATCCCGAACCACAAGTGCGGCGATCGGAATCATCGCTACACCCGCGAGTATCGCGGTTCGCGATCCATAGACCCTGTGGACCGTGGGTCGCCCGCGACGCATATCGTCGTCGTCCATGCATGGTAGATCGTCGTGGACCAGTGAGTAGGCGTGGATTACCTCAAGGGCGCAAGCGAGATGAGCCGGATCGCCGGCGCCACCGGCGGCTCGGTATGCGTACACCACCAGCAGCGGGCGAATCCTCTTGCCGGGGCTCTTCAACCCGTAGCGAATGGCCTCGCCGATAGCGGTCGGCAACGGCGGGAGGTATGCGTCGCAGATCTCATCGAGCCGACGCTCGATGGCCTCGCGATCCGCCCCGAAGGCCCCCGCCACTTCTCTAGAGATCCATCTCCCGAAGCTCAAAACCTCCGTCGGATTTCTCGAGCAGCATCTGCACGCGCGTCTCCGCGCGGCCGAGCTCGGTCGAGGCCGTTCGAAGAAGCTCGACCCCTTCCTCGAACAGCTTGAGCGAGGCGTCGAGCCCAACCTGCTGGTCCTCGAGAGCCGCGAGGATCTCTTCGAGGCGGCGTAAACTTGTTTCGAAGTTCATGTGGATATGAGCGGATGGGCGGGCGTTTGTTCGCCCAACAATATTACCGCTTGACGTGCGGACCAATCTGCTATAACCTTCAATCCGGATGAACGGATTGATGCTTTGAAGCCGACGCCCCTATTCGGGCAGATGACGGCCCTCGCGGACCCCACGAGGAGCAGGCTGCTGCTCGCCCTCGAGCGAAACGAGCTCAGCGTCAATGAGCTTCGCGCCATCATGCAGCTGCCGCAGTCGACCATCAGCCGCCATCTCAAGATGTTGAGCGCTGAAGGTTGGGTCGAAGCCCGGGCGGAAGGAACGAGCCGTCACTACAGAATCGCAACCGATTCCCTCGACACCTCCACTCGACGGCTCTGGCAACTCGTTCGGGACGAGGTCGTGCACACGGCGGCGGCAGAGCACGATGCCCGACGTACGCAGGCGGTGTTGGCCGAGCGTAGCACGAGGTCTCAACAGTTCTTCACGACTTCCGCCGGCCAGTGGGACAAAATGCGCCTCGACCTCTTTGGACGACGCGCCGATACCGCACTCCTCGGCCTGCTCGACGAGCAGTGGAAGGTTGCTGACCTCGGCTCCGGAACAGGAGCGATCGCACAGGCAATTGCGCCCTTCGTATCGCAGGTGATTGCCGTCGACGAGTCGAGCGCGATGTTGTCGGCGGCTCGGAAGCGCCTCCACGGTGTCGAGAATGTCGACATCCGAAATGGACGGCTCGAGTCGCTGCCGCTCGCGGATGGCGAAGTGGATGTCGCGCTGCTCTTTCTCGTGCTGCACTACGCCTCCGAACCGGCACGCGTGATCGCAGAAGCGGTGCGCGTACTCAAACCGGGCGGGCGACTTCTGGTTCTCGACATGATGCCCCACGATCGTCAGGACCTTCGCCAGACAATGGGGCACCTGTGGCAGGGCTTTGACAGCGGAACACTTGGCGGCTGGATGCAGATCGCCGGCCTGGACGGCTTTCGCTACAGTACTTTGCCTCCGGATCCGGAAGCAAAAGGTCCGATGCTTTTTGCGGCGACGGCGAAACGAAGTGCCGCTGCCGATCGCAACACTTCACGAAAGAAAGCGGACGCGGTTCCGCTCATAAAAACCGCATGACACGCGAACCAACGCAGACCTTCCAATGGAGCGAACAGTGGGCACCATCGCAGAACCGATGAACGCTTTTGCGGCAGCAGCCGAAGCGGGGCGCGAGCCGTACAAGGTGAAGGACATCTCGCTCGCCGAATACGGCCGCAACGAGATTCGTCTTGCCGAACACGAGATGCCGGGCCTCATGGCGCTACGCGCCGAGTACAAGGGAAAGCAGCCGCTGGCGGCCGCGAAGATCATGGGCTCGCTGCACATGACCATTCAGACCGCTGTCCTCATCGAGACTCTGACAGAGCTGGGCGCGGACGTGCGCTGGGTATCGTGCAACATCTTCTCGACGCAGGACCATGCGGCAGCAGCCGTCGTCGTCGGCAAGAAGGGGACAATCGACGATCCTCAGGGCACGCCGGTGTTCGCCTGGAAAGGCGAGAGCCTCGAGGAGTATTGGTGGTGCACCGATCAGGCGCTCGTCTGGCCCGACGGCACTGGGCCCAATCTCCTGCTCGATGATGGTGGGGATGCGACGCTGCTCGTGCACAAGGGAGTCGAGTTCGAGAAAGCCGGGCGCGTTCCTCAGTTCGACCCGAATAAAGACTCGGAGGAATACGAAGTCATTCTGAGTCTCCTCCGCCGTGAATTCGCCAGGGACCCGCAGCGCTGGACACGGATGTCGAAGGACCTGCGTGGCGTCTCCGAGGAAACCACCACCGGCGTTCACCGGCTCTATCAGATGATGGAGGCCGGCACGCTTCTCTTCCCCGCGATCAACGTCAACGACTCGGTCACCAAGAGCAAGTTCGACAACCTGTACGGCTGCCGTCACTCGCTGACGGACGGAATCCTGCGCGCATCCGATGTGATGCTCGCCGGAAAAGTCGCGGTCATCTGCGGATATGGCGACGTCGGGAAGGGCTGCGCGCAGGCACTGAAGGGACAGGGAGCGCGAGTGGTGATCACCGAGATCGACCCGATCTGCGCGCTGCAGGCAGCGATGGAAGGCTATCAGGTGACGACGCTCGAGGACGTAGTGAAGACCGCTGACATCTTCGTGACGGCCACCGGCAACAAGAACATCATCACCGCCGAGCACATGGCGCAGATGAAGGACAAGGCGATCGTCGGCAACATCGGCCACTTCGACAATGAGATCGACATGGCCGGGCTCAAGAAGACCAAGGGAGTGAAGCGCGTCCAGATCAAGCCGCAATACGACGAGTACGTTTTCCCCGACGGACACAGCGTGATGATTCTCGCCGAGGGACGTCTGCTGAATCTCGGATGCGCTACCGGACACCCGAGCTTCGTGATGTCGGCCAGCTTCACCAACCAGGTCATGGCGCAAATCGAGCTTCACACCAATTGCGACGCGTACGAATGCAGAGTTTATACTCTGCCGAAGCGGTTGGATGAAAAGGTTGCGCGCCTGCACCTCGACAAGCTCGGAGTGAAGCTCACCAGGCTCACGTCCGACCAGGCCGCCTATCTATCGGTGCCCGTTGAAGGACCGTACAAGTCGGAGCACTACCGCTACTAGCAGCCAATACCTATCTGGCCGTAGCGGACTCTACTTCTTTTTCGCCGAATCTTCGGCGAAGAAGGGTGAGTGTATCACCGGGTGGTTCTGATCATAGGCGCGCTTCGTGATCAGAGCCACCGTGCTGTCCCGGCCAAGCCACGTGTCTATGGCAGGCTGCTCGAGAAGCTTGTAGCGCCTGGCAAGCTCGGCGCGGTACCATTTCGCGCCGAGCATGGGCACGGTGACAATTGTTACATCCCTTCGTGTGCCTTCAGCCTGCTGCAGGTACCAGAGTGGATAGGTGTCGTTGTCCCCGAGCGCGAGGAAGACGCCGCTCGGTGGAACGCGTGACAGCATCTCGCCCGACTCGACGCGCGATTGCGCCTCAACCGCGTCGGTGCGGCGATCGACGGCACTCCAGTTGAGGATCGCGGGCGCGAATGGAAGGATCAGCGCGATCATGTTGAATGGAGCTTTGAGCAGCCGCGATAACCGTATCGACCCGAAACCGGCCCAGAGACCCCAGCACAGGAACGCGAAGAAGAAGAAATAATCTCTCTCTCTCGCCTCGTGCGGCGCGTTCGCCGGCAGGAAGCCGATGCCGAACGAAGGTCCCGCTTTCAGGTTGAGGTAGGTGACCACTCCGAGAGTGGAGACGAAGAATAGAAGTGCCATTGCGCGCCAGCTCCGCCGGTCCATAGCGCGATGGGTTATGAATCCCACCACTCCGAGCAGCGCGTACAGCACGGTCACCGGCGTTCGCCACCAGTTTGGTGGCGCGTCGGGCCCCAATCCCTTCGCAAACTGCCAGTCAGCGTACTCGAACAGATTTCCGAGCTGAATGTAGGCGGGCGCCTGGCGGGGCCAGAGCGCAGGGACATCGTACTGCCGTCGCAGTATCACGTCGACGAGACTGCCGAAAGTCGAAGGATTGCCCTGATTGATAGCCGGATCGTGGCGCGAGCGAATGAGCATGAACAGCACGCACGACATCCCGACGAGCACGACGACGATCGAAGCTCGAAGCAGCCGTGCGAACGAATGCGCTTCGCGGCGGCCGTCGGCGTACCGTTTCCCAACCGGAACGGCGAAATACCCATCGTGAGTGCTGAAGACGAGCAGTATCGCGCTCGGCACCACGAGGAGCGCGCTCAGGTGAAGCGACCACGCCAGGCCCGAGAGATACGCTGCGAGCAGCGCCCAATGCATGTCGGAGTTCTCACCCGCTCGATCGGCTGCCCAGAGTATGACGCATCCAAACAACAGCGCCACGGCATAAACCTCGGTCTCTGTCGCGCTGAGCCAGACCGTGGACATGATCCCCGCGGTTATTCCGGCGGCCGTTCCCGCGAAGTCATCGCCCGTCCACTGTGCGAACATGGCGGCGAGAATGCCGCAGCCGACGGCGGTCGAGACGGCGGACAGCAGATTGATCGCTCGCGCGAATCCAAAAAGATCCGCGAACGCGAGACTCCACACCTTGCCCAGCAGGATGTACAGCGGAGTCCCCGGGGGGTGCGGAATTCCGAGCGTTTTGATCGCGGCAAGAAACTCACCCGAGTCCCACAGCGTTACACCGGGGGCAAGGGTGAGCATGTACACGAACAATAGAATTGCTGCCGTCGTCCAGCCCGGCGAAGGAAGGCGTCTTATCTGGTGCGCTCCCGGTTTGGAGTAACCCTTCAAAATTACCTTAGCGGCTCGCGAGTTGCCCGTTCCGCGCGCGATCTATTCGACGAGCAGCTCCGACTCTTCCGGGGTCAGGGCCCACGCCGCATCGAGAGCGAGTCGATTCGGCCGCACGCTGTGAACTCTGAAAATTCGTGCGCCAGCGAAGAATGCGACCACGTTCACTCCCACCGTCGCCATGTCGCGGTCGTCGTTCGAGATTATCCGGGAATCCAGCGTAGTCCCGCCCCAGTTGCCGCTGCTCTCCGACGTGAACCGTATGAGCTCCGCGATCACGCGCTTGCGCGACGCGCCGACGAATACCGGGTAGCCCTTTTCCACCACCCGGCGCAGCTCCACCAGCACCGCCAGCGAGTGTCCGGTTTTCTTGGAGAATCCGATTCCGGGATCGAGCGCTATTCGCCCGGGATGGATCCCCGCTCTCTGAGCAGTCTGGATGCTTTCCTCAAGCTCCGACAGAATCTCGCCGACCGGATCGTGGCCGTAGATCGCCTTCTCATAGCTCGCCATCTCTCCAACCGTTCCCCGCGAGTGCATCAGCACGACGTTGCAGCCCGCCTCGGCGCACATTGACGGCATTTCGGGGTCGAGTGACATGCCGGAGACATCGTTCACCACCGACGCTCCCTCGGCCAGAGCCGCGCGTGCAACCTCTGCTTTCACGGTGTCGATCGAGATAGGTACGTCGCTCCAACGCGACCGAATGGCTCGAATCGCAGGCAGTACTCTCCTGAGCTCCTCGCGCACTGGAACGGATTCCGCTCCGGGCCGCGTCGATTCGCCCCCGACGTCGATCACATCAGCGCCTTCGGAGATCATCCGCGCAGCCTGGGTGATCGCAGCCTCGGTGGAAAAGAAATTACCCCCGTCGCTGAAGCTGTCGGGGGTAACGTTCAGAATTCCGAAGATGGTTGGCCGCTGTGACTTTGAGGGCCACGAGAAACTCACGCCGGCGCTACCTCCGGACCTCCGAAGAGCGGTGGCTTGGACGGCTTGGGGTGCATCACCGGAGTCGCGAGCGCGGCTGGCGAGGGCGGTGGACTGATCGGCCGCGCGGGAAGCTTCTCACCCCGGGCGAGTGCCGCGACCTCATCGCCCGTCAACGTCTCACGGTCGAGCAGCGCCGCGGCCACTACGTGCAGCAGATCGAGGTTCTCATGGAGCACCTGCGTCGCGCGCGAGTACGCTTCCTTGATCACGCGCGATACTTCGGAATCGACCAGCTGCGCGGTGCGCTCGGAAACTTCGCGCCGCGTCTGTATCTCACGGCCAAGGAAAAGCTCCTGCTCGTTGTCGCCAACGAGGATCGGACCGATCTCGTCGGACAGTCCCCACTGCGATACGTAGCGGCGCGCAAGGCCTGTCGCCTGCTGGATGTCGCTCGCGGCACCCGTCGTCACCCGGTCCCGCCCGAACACCAGCTCCTCCGCGACGCGACCACCGTAGGCCTTGACCAGATTCGCCTCGAGCTGTTCGCGCGTGACCGATACCCGGTCGTCTTCGGGCAGCGTCCACGCAACGCCGAGCGTGCGGCCGCGCGGAACTATGGTGACCTTGTGAAGCGGGTCGTTGCCCTTCACCTTGATCGCGCAGATGGCGTGGCCGCTCTCATGATAGGACGTGAGCTTCCGCTCGTCGTCCTTCATTACCATCGACTTCCGTTCGGCGCCCATCATCACCTTGTCCTTCGCGTCCTCGAGGTCGGCCATGTAGACCTTGTCGTGGTTGCGACGGGCGGCGAGGAGCGCGCCTTCGTTCACCAGATTGGCGAGATCGGCTCCCGCCATTCCCGGCGTGCCGCGGGCGAGCGTCGTGATTTCCACGTCTTCGGCCATCGGCTTGTTGCGGATGTGTACGCGAAGAATTCCCTCACGTCCACGCAGGTCGGGCAGGTCGACGACAATCTGTCTGTCGAAGCGGCCGGGACGCATCAGCGCCGGATCGAGAACGTCAGGACGGTTGGTGGCGGCGATCAGGATCACGCCTTCGTTCGACTCGAAGCCATCCATCTCCACGAGTAGCTGGTTGAGCGTCTGCTCGCGCTCGTCGTGTCCGCCGCCAAGTCCGGCACCGCGATGGCGTCCGACCGCGTCGATCTCGTCGATGAAGATGATGCACGGAGCATGAGCTTTGCCCTGCTCGAACAGATCGCGCACGCGACTCGCGCCGACTCCGACGAACATCTCGACGAAGTCCGAACCGGACATCGAGAAGAACGGACGGCCGGCTTCACCCGCGACGGCGCGCGCGAGAAGCGTCTTGCCGGTTCCGGGAGGACCGACCAACAGCGCACCCTTTGGCAGGCGTCCGCCGAGCTTTGTGAATTTCTGCGGATCCTTCAGGAACTCGATGATCTCCTGGAGCTCGACCTTCGCTTCGTCGGCCCCGGCAACGTCGTCGAACGTCACCTTCGGAGTGTCGCCGGTCAAAAGCTTTGCCTTCGACTTTCCGAAGCTGAACGCCTTCGCGCCACCGGCCTGCATGGAGCGGAAGAGGAAGAACCAGATTCCGAAGATCAGGAGGTAGGGAAAGAGTCCGATGAGGAGCCCGGTCATCGACGTCCGCGGCTCTTCCGCCTTGATCTGGACTCCATGGGCAACGAGCTGCTTGAGCTCGTCGCTCGAGTTCTCCATCGGTAGAAGGACCTTGAACTTCTGGGTGAGGCGTCCGCTGACGGGAACCTTGTTCTTGAAATCGCCGTTCAGCTCGGTGCCGCGCTGAATGGTAACCCTCTCGATGTTGTTGTTCTGGAGCTGACCCGTGTACTCCGTGTACGAGATCTCGGCAGCGGCATCGGCTCCCTTTGCGGAGAACTGGATGATCGCGATCGGGACAAGTATGACAAAAACCCAGAATGAGAGCTGCTTCGATCGGCGGCTCCAGTCCGTGGGCTTCTTGGAATTTTTATTCGGCATCTGTATTGGCATTACTGCAAGCTCGCTATGTACGGCAAGTGGCGGAAGTTCTCCGCGTGATCCAACCCATAACCAACCAAAAACTCATTCGGCGCATCGAATCCAACGAACTTCGCATCGTACTGCAGACCTTCAGCAATCCGCTTGTGGAGCAGCGCACAGATCTCCAGCGACCTCGGCCGTCTCTCCTTCAGTATAGCCATGAGACGATTCAATGTGCGGCCGGAATCAATGATGTCCTCCACAAGGAGGATGTCCTTGCCCTCCAGCTTCGTCTCGGGGTCGTACACCAGATTGACCGTACCGCTCGAAACCATTCCGTCACCGTAACTCGAGGCCACCAGGAAGTCGACCTGAAGCGGCCGCGTTATCTGCCGCACCAGATCGCTGAGAAAGATGAAGCTTCCTTTGAGCAAACCGAGCACCAGCAGATCGCCGTCCGGGTAGGCCTCCGTGATCTGATGGCCGAGCTCGGATACTCTCCTTGCAATGGTGGCTTCATCCAGAGCTATACGTTTCACGGCCCTGCCCGACAGACGCGGATCGCTCCTGGCCGCCACCGGCTTGATCGTGCTACTCACGCGTGATGCTCGGGAGGCGCGGTGCGCCAGCGGCGCAACAGCATGTGATCGCGCCGCATGACGATTTCGACGCCCCCGGAGAGCTGAATTGTACCGCCATTTAGACCCTTAATAGTAAACTCCGCGGCGCGATGGGTTCCCCTGCGATCCATAACGACACTTGCTCGGGCAGCAATCGCGGGCCATAGGACACAGAGGCAGTCCGCATTGAAGCCCTTCAAGCTTGACCGACTCACCCGGAGGCCGCCGTCCTGCTCGGGCTCGGCCTCAACGGCTCCCGCAAGATCCTCCTGCGAGCGGCGCCAATCCGCGGAGCGGCGCGCAAGGGTCAAGAGCTCTTCGGAAAAATCGGGATTCCGCTCGACGATCGATGGCAGAATGTCCAGGCGGATCCGGTTGCGGAGGTGCTTGCGGTCGTAGTTCGATGGGTCCTGAACAAACGGAACACAATGCTCGTCGGCGTAGTCTACGAGCGATGCGTGGCGCATCTCCAGAAATGGTCGAATGATCTCGGACTCGGCGTATAAGCCGGCGAGCCCCCGAGGTCCGGCGTCGCGGAGAATCCGCATGAACACCGTTTCGATCTGATCATCACGGGTATGTGCAGTAACGACCTGCGCGTCGTGATTACCGGCGACCTGCTTGAGGAAAGCCCAGCGACTGCGTCTCCATTCCTCTTCGCGCGTTCCGATAGTCGAGGCGCGGCCGGTCACGCACTCGAAGCCTGACTCGAACGCGTGTCGCGCGACGAGAGCAGCCGCCCTTCCGGCGGCCTTGCCGGTCCCGTGATCGAAGGTCGCGACCGTGATGGCTCGGCGCGCGCGAGCGGAGAGTCTGGATGCCGCCGTGAGAAGTACCATCGAGTCCAGCCCTCCCGACACTGCGAGCACCGCGGGGGCGCTCTCTCCCAGCGCAGCGCCGACGGCGCTTTCCACGTGTGACGCTTCAACAGCGGCAACTCTCATGATAGTTTTAATCTACCTATTCACGTGGGAGTTTCGCTTGGAAACGCACGGACCGCTCGGCACGCTGTGGGTCTCGTTCGGCCTGATAGGGTTTTACCTGGCCCTGATCTGGTTGAACTCCCTGCTGGGGATGCTACTCACCCCGCTGGTCGTGATACCGGGAACGTGGCTTCTGGATTGGCTCAAGAAGCGGAAGGCCGAGCGCGGAACCCCGGCCAGCGAAACCACCTACCAGGGATAAAGCGCTTGGTAGTAGGCTCGATTGCGCAGAATGATTCGCACGTAGTCGCGGGTTTCCACGAATGGAATCCGCTCCGTGAAGACCTCCGGATCGGCGGCACCTGTCTTGGTGGACCACTTCTCCACGCGCGATTCGCCAGCGTTGTACGCGGCAAGTGATTTGACGACCTCCGGATATTTCCGCATCAGTCCCTTCAGGTGTGCCGTTCCCAGCTTGATGTTGACGTCAGGCTCGTAAAGCCTATCCGCGCTCCACGGAGCGATTCCCTTTGAGCTTGCCAGTCCCTGACCCACATCAGGCATCAGCTGCATCAGACCTCTAGCACCCGCAGGAGAAGTCGCCCGGGGATTGAAGTTCGATTCCTGGCGAATGAGCGCCGCGACAAGCACGGGGTCGAGACCATTTTGCTTGGAGCTCGAGATCAGGGTCTCGCGCTCGAGAACGGGGAAATAGAGCCGGTAGTTTGCGGGCGTCGCACCGATGTCGTCGAGCGCACGCTTGCCGAGTGCGATCGAGCGTGAGGCCTGATCGGTTCCAGCCAGCGCGCTCGCCGTGGCAACCACTTTCGCCGGATCCGCCAGGGCGTCGCGAAACAGCTTGTCGTTTTCAAAACCGGCTTCCACATCCATCCCGACGTCCTTGAGCGCCGCGACGCGCGACGTGGCGCTGTCGATCGAGGGGAGGTGCGGATACGCAGTAGTCGAACGGTCGGGGGTGACGAGAGTCGTCCCCAACCGCTTCGCCGACAGGACGGCGTAATAGCTCAATGGATCCTGCTTGACGACGGACGTCCACCGCGCGCGACTTTTTGTCTTGTCGCCCAGTGTGGTGTAGGATCTCCCGGCCCAATAGCCCGCCGCCAGTGCCTCGCTGCTGTTCGGATCCCGAGCCACTAGCGAATCGAACTCCGCGGCCGCTGCGCGCTTGTTGTTTTCGATATAGGCAATCATCCCCGCCCGGAAGCGCGCACTCGTTGCATGCCGTCCCGAGGGGAATCGCTTGAGGAGCGCGAAAAGCGTCTGACGTGCGTCCTGGTCGCGATTGTCGTCAGTGGCAAGATCCGCGAGCAGCAGGAGCGCAGATGCAGCGCTGGTGTCGTTCGGGTAGGCGCCCGAGAGACTCCGAAGAATAGTGCGACCCGCGTCAGTATTGCCGAGCGCGATTTGTGCGCGAGCGCTCTGATATTGGGCGGCGGCGGCAAGCTTGGGTGGCGTTCGTATCCTCGCGAACTGCGTTCCGGCATCTGCGTACCGTCTCAGCCGATACAAAGCGGACGCGTATGAAAAGGAGTCGTTGACGTCTCCAAGTTCCGCCGCCTGAGCCTTCGCGAAGCCCGCCACTGCACGATCGGGCAACGCAGCCCTGCTGGCAGCTCTGGCGATTGTGAGCTCGTCGGCCGCACTCGTAGTCGTGAAGATTTTATCGAAGAGTCCCACCGCTTCCCGCACATCGGGCAGATTCCCCGAGGTAGAGATGAAGGCGAGCAGGTCCTTGCGCCCGGCGGCTTTCGAGACTTCGTCGGTCGGCGGCGACACGCGGAGGCGCAGCGCATCGAGCCTCGCCCCAAGCCCGTTGTAGACACGGATCGCTCCGGCGAAATCACGCGCGCGCTCACGTGCAATGGCGTCGGTCCAGCGAATTCTCTCACGCGCCGCAGGCGTGCGAACTTTTGCGAAATACGCCGCGCGCGACGCGCTGTCGCCAGTCACTCCCGCTGCCCGCAGGTAGAGCCAGTCGGAGATCTGCGGCAGCTTCTTCGCCGCTTCTTCGTACGCAGCACGCGCCTGCTCGAGACTGTCCGCACGATCGAGCTCTCGGGCGCGAAGCACGAGCGTCCGGCTATCGGGCGGAAGTACGTGCACGGTAGTATCGCCCGCGAGAACGGCCGCGGAATCAGTGTGCGTGGGGTCCGTGTTCTGGCAGGCGGTGGACGATATGATGAGCGCGATGAGTGGTAGCAGCATTGGGGCTAACGCCAACGTGTGTGATCTCCATCCAGCAGTTGATCGGCTTCCTTTGGACCCCAGCTTCCGGCGGGATAGGTGAGAAGCGGAGTCTCCGGATGCTTGTCCCAGTATTCCAGCACGGGATCGATGATCTCCCACGCCATCTCGACTTCGTCGCTGCGGGTGAACAGCGTTGGATCTCCGATCATGCAGTCGAGGAGCAGAGTTTCGTATGCGGGATGCGCTTCGTTTCCGAACGCCTCGGCGTAGGTGAAGTCCATGTCGACCGGAGTGATCTCGAGCCCGGGCGTCAGCTCGTGCATCGCTCCCGGCGTCTTCACCTGGAACCTGAGCGAGATTCCCTCGTCGGGCTGAACGCGCATCGTGAGAAGGCTGGGCGCCATTTCTTGGACTGCCTTCTGGCCGAAGAGCAAAAATGGAGGAGCCTTGAATTGTACCGCGATTTCGGAGATGCGCTTCTCCATCCTTTTTCCAGAGCGGAGATAGAAGGGCACGCCTGTCCAGCGCCAGTTATCGATCGAGACTCGCATTGCGGCGAACGTCGGAGTGGTGGATCCCACCGGCACTTCCGGCTCGGTTCTGTAGCCGGGAATGGATTTGCCGTCGACGATTCCATCACCGTACTGCGCGCGGATCACGGCTGGCTCGCAGTTTTGAATCAGCGGGCGTACCGAGTGGAGCACTTTCACTTTTTCATCGCGCACCGCGTCTGCCGTGAACGAGCTCGGTGGCTCCATGGCGGCAAGCGTGAGCAGCTGGAGCAGGTGATTCTGGAACATGTCCCGAAGAACACCCGCCTCTTCGTAATATTTGCCGCGACCTTCCACGCCGACGGATTCGGCGGCGGTTATCTGGACATGCGATACGTAGTTCCGGTTCCAGAGCGGCTCGAAGATCGAATTGGCGAAGCGGAACACCAAAATGTTCTGCACGCTTTCTTTGCCGAGGTAGTGATCGATGCGATAAATCTGGTGCTCACCAAACTCGTCGAGGACGAGCCTGTTGAGAGCGCGCGCGGATTGTAGATCGCGCCCGAACGGCTTTTCAATAACGACGCGCGCCCATGGGCGCGCTTCGTACGAATGCGTTCGCCAGGCCAGCTGGCTCGAGCACAGATGCTTGAGCGTCGTTTCGAACACGCTCGGCGGGATCGCGAGGTAGAAGAGTCTGTTGCGATCCTTCTCGGGTGAGGGCGCCTCGATCTCCTTCAGCCGTGAATGTATGTGAGCATATGCCTCATCCTTGCTGAAGTCTCCGCTGGCGTAGAAGATCCGTTGGCAGAGCCACTGCCAGACATCGTCATGCACGCGATGGATCTCGTCAGAGTTGTCCATCGCCTCGCGCATCCGCTTGCGGTACGCATCGTCCGTATTTGCATCGCGCGCGACGCCCAGCAGCGCGAAGTTGTCGGGGAGCAGCTTCTGCTCGGCGAGATAATAAATCGCGGGTATGAGCTTCCGCTTCGTCAGGTCTCCGGCGCCGCCGAAAATCACCATCGTACACGGATCGGCAATGTCACGGCTGCCGCTCGGTCGCTTGGCGCGCGCAAGTGGAGCGCGCATGGTTGGCATAGCGCGTGGAGTCTTCATGACTTCTTCACAGCATGACCGCCGAATTCGTTTCTCAGAGCCGCGATCACTTTCGCCGAGAAGGAATCGGCTTGCCTGGAACGGAGTCGCGCCAGGAGCGAGAGTGTGATAACGGGGGCAGGAACGTCGAGATCTATCGCCTCCTGCACCGTCCAGCGGCCTTCGCCCGAGTCCTCGACGTATCCGCGCAGATCTTTCAGGTCGCCGTCCTTTTCGAATGCGAGCTCGGCCAACTCGTTCAGCCATGAACGCACCACGCTTCCATGATTCCACACCGCGGCGATTTTGTGCAGGTCGAGCTTGAAGTCCTTCGACGCGTGGAGAATCTCGTAGCCTTCGGCATACGCCTGCAGGGCCCCGTACTCGATGCCGTTGTGAATCATCTTGACGTAATGCCCGGAGCCCGGCGGCCCCATGTGAGCATACCCGTCTGGCGGCGCGAGCGTTTTAAATATCGACTCGCAGAGCTGGAACGCTTCGAGCGATGCGCCGATCATCAGGCAGTAGCCGTTGGCGAGGCCCCAGACTCCGCCGCTCGTTCCGCAATCGATGAAGTTGATCCCTTTCGCCTTGAGCTCCGAAGCGCGGCGCATGGAATCATGGAAGTTCGAGTTCCCGCCGTCGATGATGACGTCTCCTTTCCCGAGGCCCGGCAGCAGCGACGCTATCGTGTCGTCAACGGGCTTGCCCGAGGGGACCATAATCCATACGACGCGCGGAGCCTTCAGCTTCGCAGTGATCTCGCCCGGGCTGGCCGCGCCTGTAGCCCCGAGCCCGACGTAACGCTGCACTGTCTCGGCGGTTCGATCGTAGACGACCACCTCGTGGCCTCCCTTCATCAACCGCTCCGACATGTTGCCGCCCATTCGGCCGAGACCGATCATCGCCAAGCGCATTGCCTATGCTCCAGGAATTTCTAGATCGAGAACACGCTCCAGATCGGCGCGCAGCTGTGAGGCAGATTTGAATTGGATGACGCTCATTCCGAGGTTGGCCGCCGGAGTGAGATTCTGCTGCCTGTCATCGATAAACAGTGACGCGCGGGGATTTGCCTGCGCGATTCCAAGTCCCCTCTCGTAGAACTTTTTCGTCGGCTTGCGAACTCCGAGCCAACAGGAGGAGAGGAATGCCTCGAAGACCTCGGAGATGCCGAATTTCGCGATCCGATAGCGGTTCAGCTCGTCCGCTTCGTTGTTGAGCGTCATCAGCGTGTAGCGCGCTTGTCCCGTCAGCGACTTGGCGATAGAGACGACATCTTCGTGGGCGACGCTCTGCGACTGCATGAACTCGATGAACTCACCGCGCGTAAACTTCCTCGGCTGGTAGAACACCGTTATGTCGAGGTATTCGTCGATGGTGATTCGGCCCTCCTCCCACGCGCTTACCACTTCTTCGTGGCGACACTGGAAGTCCTCAGCGTCCAGCTTGTAGCGCTCGACTGCACGCTCGCGCTGCTCGCGATCCCAGCCATTGCTGCCGAGCACGCCCCCGACGTCGAAGAAGATGTGTTTTATCGTGGTCACGCGATCAGCACCGCGCGCGCCGGCGCACCGTCACACCCTTCGATGCGGAGCGGCAGGCAAATGAGCTGATATTCTCCGGGAGGCGGTACAGAGAGGTCTAACCCTTCGAGAATCACTACCGATTTCTCGAGCAGGGTTCGGTGCGTCTTGTGGTGGCCGGAATGGAACTGCTCGATTGAGAGGTAGTCGATCCCTACGAGCTCGATGCCGCTGTCTACGAGGTACTGCGCGCCGTCTGGCGCGAGGTAGGTGTAATCCTTCGCAAACTCTTTCTTCGACAAAAGGGCGGAATTCCTGGTCCGCAGCAGAATCCTCGTCTGCCCCTTGAGATCGTGCTGGCGCAGGTTCGCCGCGCCGATAACGAGCAAGTCATCCGGAAAGCTCAGAAGAAGGGCGCGTCCAATCAGGCGCTCGAGCGGAATTTGGTCGACGCTCTGGCCGTCGTCGAAAAAGTGCCGCGCCGCGTCAGCGTGCGTTCCGGTGTGAGAGCCGAATCGGATGTACGAGACGTTGGCGCTGGCGCCTTTCGCGACCGCCTGCTGGAGCTCGATATCGATCTCGGGGTTCCCGGGATAAACGAGCCCACCAGTGCGAATGGGGACCGAGACATCGTAGATGCGGCTCACGCCCCGTACCAAGGCAACTGTCGTGCGCGATTCAAGATGGCAGGCTCGTCGACTCGCTCGCGCTCAGTGTGAAGCGCGGAATAACGGCCTCGAACGACGTTCCATCCTGGCGCAAAAGGCCATAATTGCCTTCCATCCAGCCTTCCCCGGACTTCAGAATGCAGAAACTCTGATACTCGTGAACGCCTCCCGGCATCAGGGTCGGCTGCTCTCCGACCACTCCCTCGCCGATGACTTCGGTGTCGACCCCATCGCCCACCGAGTCGTGAATCAGCCACCGTCGCGTGAGGAGCTGCGCTGCCATGGTTCCGACATTTTCTATGCGAACAAAATAGGCAAACACGTAGTGGCTTTGTGACGGCTCCGAATGATCTCTCAGATAGACGGGCCGCACGGTGACGCGGATCCCTTCCGTTTCCTTGTAAAAGAAGCTGCGCGCGGTCATCCGTTCAACTTAGTCGCGAAACAGGAGCGGGCGCCACGTTGAGAAGGCGGAAAACCCGACCCTGCCCGCGCGAAGATGCCAGCTACCAGATTACCGGCCTTACCGATTCGTCCCTCACCATTGGATCGCCGGGCTTGCAGCCAAACGCGGCCGCGAACTGTGGCAGGTTCGAAAGCGGGCCATTCGTGCGCCACTCGCCTGGCGAATGCGGATCTGTGTTGATGCGCAGTCTGACAGCCTCAGGAGTGGTGTTGGACCTCCAGATCTGCGCCCAGGCCAGGAAGAAACGCTGCTCCGGTGTAAAGCCGTCGATGTTTCCGGGGCGGCCCTTCTGCGCCAGCGCTTTCTCGAGCGCCGCGTACGAGATCGACAATCCCCCCAGGTCGGCGAGATTTTCTCCGAGCGTGAGCTTGCCGTTCACGTGGACGCTGTCGAGGACTGTGTAGCCGTCGTACTGGGACGCGACGAGTCCGGTTCCATGCTTGAATTTCTCGAGATCGGAGGCCGTCCACCAGTTTCTGAGATTGCCATCGCGATCGAACTGCGCACCCTGATCGTCGAATCCGTGAGTCATCTCGTGTCCGATTACCGCACCCATGCCGCCGTAATTCACCGCGTCGTCGGCGTTCGGATCGAAGAAAGGCGGCTGCATGATGCCCGCCGGGAACACGATCTCATTCATCTGCGGGTTGTAGTACGCGTTCACGGTGGGCGGCGTCATACCCCATTCCGACCGATCGACCGGCTGGCCGATTCTCGCCATGTTGCGACGGCGCTCGTACTGCCGGACGGCGAGAACGTTGTTGAGGAACGGCCCCGGCTGAATGTTGAGCGTCGAGTAGTCGCGCCACTTGTCGGGATAACCGATCTTGTTCGTGAACGCGGCGAGCTTCCCCTCGGCCTGGGTTTTCGTAGTGTCGCTCATCCACGTCAGAGTCATGATGCGGTCGTGGAACACCGACTCCAGATTGCGCACCATGTCGAGCGCGCGCTGCTTCGCGGCAGGAGTGAAGTATTGCGCGACGTACGCCTGTCCGAGCGCGTCTCTCAGTCCGTTGTCGGTCGCGCGGGCGCAGCGCTTGTCGCGCGGCAGCATCTCTTTCGCACCGCTCAGGGTGCTTCCGAACCGGAAATCCTCGTTCACGAACGACGAGCTCAGACTTGGCGCGGCCGCGTCGATGACGTGCCACCGCAGGTATGCCTTCCAGTCGTCGAGTGAAGCGGAGCTCAACAGGCTGTCGGCAGCTTTGACGAATACGGGGTTCTGAACGTTGATCGTCGATATGTCGCCCCGGCCTTCGCCCGTGAAGAAAGCCGGCCAGTTGAAGCCCGGCGCGAGCTGCGCCAGCTCCGCCGCCGTCATCCTGTGATAGTTGGAGTTTGGATCGCGCAGCTCCACGCGCGTGCGAGCTGGCTTTGCGAGACCGGTCTCTATCGCGACGACCCGCTTCGCATCCGTGGCAGCCTGCGCTGGCGTCTCGCCCGCGAGCTGGAACATGCGACTCACGTGATCCTGGTAATTGGCGCGGATGTCGACGTATCGCTTGTCGGGATTCAGGTAGTAGTCGCGGTCAGGTAGCGACAGGCCGCCCTGATTCACACCTGCAATGACGGACGTGCTGTTCTTGGCGTCCTGCTGCGCGCCAAATCCGAAGAGCGACGCAACTCCCATCGAGTGCATCCGTGCGATCTCCGACTCCACCTGAGCGCGATTGCCCAGCGCAGCGATGCGCGAGAGCTCGGATGCAATGGGCTTCGCGCCGTTCCGTTCCGCGGCGGCGGAGTCCATGCACGACGAGTAGTAGACGGCCAGCTTGCGCAGATCCGCCGTCGCCTGGTTGTTGCCGTTGGCGGACGCGGCGCGGAGAATCGTCAGCAGATTGCTCTGATTGTTCTCCTGGAGCTCGTCAAAGCTCCCCCATCGCGCGAAAGCCGCCGGGATTGGATGTGTCTTGATCCATCCGCCGTTCGCGAAGTGATAGAAGTCCGTGCAGGCTGCGACGGACCTGTCGAGGTTGGCGGGGTCGAGTGGTTTTGTTTGGATTGGAACGGCCGAGGTCTGGGCCGCGGCCGATGTCGCGAGCGCAAAAGTGAAAGCCAACGCGCGATGGACGAAACGCATGCAGTTGCTCCATAAAGAGTTCAGTTTGGAATAAAAGGCCTGCGCCAGCGATGTCCAGTGCCGCTAGCGGACTCTCCGCCGTTTCTTCTTTTTGGGCGGCTTCATGATCGTGCCGCGACAGTTGGCGGCGCCACACCTGCAGACATAGAATTTCTCCAGTGCCGCGTCGTTCTTTCCCGTCCTCTCGTACTGATAGTCGTACGCGAGCTCGGTCCCGGGATGGATGCCGTGCAGGGCGTGGATGAAAATCTTCTTTCCCGTGATTACCGCTTCGCAGTTGGGCTCGCACGAGTGATTGATGAAGCTGGCGTCTCCTCCGCCCGCCGCCTCCGCCCCGTCGATGACGATGTTATTGGTCAATGTGAACAGGAAGGTGTGGTGGCGTCTCATCTTGTCATCGTCGTAGCGGCGGTCCGCCTCATCGTTGTCGATGCGCTCACCGATGTACTCGACGATTCTCGTACCCCTCCTGATGTATCGGTTGGCGAATACTCCCCGGCCGTGGATGTGGGAGCTGCGCACGACATACAGGGGCTCGCGCCCATTCTTTGACTCTGCCATCGATTGTCTGTGAAGTGTTATCGCGCGGGTGATGCGACTATGAGGCCAGCGCACTCGCCGAGGCCGATCCTGGCGGCGCCTTCCCTCTCAAAGTAGGCGCGCATGATGATTTCATCGCCGTCATGTAGGAACTTGCGCTCTTCGCCGGTCGGAAGCGTGAGTGCCTCTGCCCCCCGGCGAGTGAGCTCGAGCATGCAGCCCTGCGAAGCCGGCTCCGGTCCGGAAATGGTGCCACTCGCGAACAGATCCCCAGTCCGGAGATTGCAGCCGTTGCTCGCGTGGTGCGTAAGCATTTGCGCGGCGGTCCAGTACATGTCTGCCAGCGAGGCTGCGCTTAATCGTGAGGGCCGGAGGTGGCCTTCCCGCATCAGCATCGATCGGATGTAAACCTCGACCGTCAGATCGATGCCGCCTTCATTCTTGTCCTGCTCCGAAGAGAGATAGAGCAGCGGCTGCGGATCGCTCGGCGGGCGGAAAAAAGCGGGAACGCGATAGGGCTCGAGCGCTTCCAATGTCACGACCCACGGCGAGATGCTGGTCGCAAAATTTTTGGAGAGAAATGGCCCGAGTGGCTGGTATTCCCACGACTGGATGTCGCGCGCCGACCAGTCGTTGACAAGGCAGATGCCAAAGATGTGATCTTCGGCATCCTCGATCGGAATAGGATTGCCCAAATCGTTGCCCTGTCCCACAAAAAAACCTACCTCGGCCTCGTAGTCGAGCATTTGCGTGGGGCCGAACACCGGCGTTGACGATCCTGTAGCGACGGTCTGTCCCTTGGGCCGACGCACGTCGGATCCGCTGAGCACGATCGACGAGGCGCGCCCGTGGTACCCGATTGGCACGTGCTTGTAGTTGGGGAGCAATGGACTGTCGGGGCGAAAGAGCTTGCCGACGTTCGTCGCGTGGTAAATAGAAGCATAAAAGTCGGTATAATCCCCGATGTCCGTGGGCAGACGCATCTCCGCCTCGGCCATCGGAACGAGAGCGCCAGGCGGGAGTGGGTTTATGTCGCTCTCGTTCCCCGGCGTTCCCGAAAGAAGCTCGCTCAGCTGCGCTCGAAATTCGGAAAGCGCCGCCTTGGGGGCTTGCATCAGCTCGTTCATTGTCGGGCGATCGCAGAAGCGCGCGACGTCGCGGGCCTTGCCAGCCCACAAATTCGCCGACAGCGATTCGCCGACGTCGACGATCTGATCTCCGATCGCCACGCCAACCCGACGCTCTGTCTCGCCTTTGCGCGAGAAAACACCGAAGGGAAGATTCTGAATTGGAAAGTCGGTGTCGCGGGAATTGGCGGATGCGATCCACGAGGTGAGCGCGGGATCGTGCGTCTTGTTCATCGCGCCCCCACCCCCATCGAACGCGCCAGACGGTCGAGCTCCTCCACCGGCTCACGGAAGGAGCAGGAGCCAAAGGAGATTGCGAGATGATCTCTCGCTGACCGAATTTGCCGGGCGTAGAGACGATGGCCTCGCCAGACGATTGCGTCGTCGAAGAAGGCGAACGCCGAGGCGTCAGTCTCTTCGAGCATTGCCATTGAAGTCTCGCGCTCCTCTCCGGCGTGTATCAGAACGGCGGCGAGAAAGACGTTGAGAAATCCGTACATCGTTCCCAATCTGCTCGCGGGCTCGTACGTAAGGCGATAGGGACCGCGAACGGGGTGGTGCAGCCCTGCGGTTGCCTTGAAGGACACGCCGAGACGATGGCAGGCGATCATGAAATCGATGATCTGGCCGGCAGGCGGAAACACGGCGGCGGTGACGCCGCCGGTCCGAATCTTCGCACGCGAGCCCTGTCGGTGAAGAGTTTCGATGAGGCCCGGCACGTCGCCGGCGAGCGGAATCTCGAAATAACATGTGAAAGAATCGGGCACCGCCGCGCGCTGGCGCTCGATCTCATCCGAGCTGCCAGCCTTGAGTTCCACGACGTCGATCACCGCACGCCCTGCATCCGATCCATCCGAGTGACGTCGGTTGAAGTCGGAGATCTCCCTAGCGGCCGAGGCAACCTCACCCGCGACCAGCGCGCTCAATCTCCACGGCGCAGCGACGGTTCGTCCCGGAAGCAGCGCGCTCCCCGCCTGTTCCAGCTCTCTCAAATGAGACAACGGCACAATGAATCTTCCGAGCGCGTTGCGGTCGGGACCGGCAAAGTAGGAGGCGTAGCTCTCGAGCGCTTGCCGCATCGTCTCGGTCGCAGGCGGAAAGAGGCCTGCGTAGTCAACGAGGCCGGCCATAAGCGCGTCGAGCGCCTTCAAGGACGCGTTCCCGGATTGATTGAGTCGATCATCGCCGGGAAAGTTACCGCCAACAGCTGTCCTGGGAGAAGTCAACGGTCGCGAAGGCGGCGCACGAATTTGAGTCCCGCCCAGGTACCATCGACGGCGCAGACTTTCACGTCGACGAGTCCAGCCTCCAGTCCGACCGCTCTTACGAAGTTCTCATCGAGATCCGTTTCCACGCCAGAGCTTTTCTTCGGCCACGACACCCACAGCATGCCATTTGACTCGAGCCGATCGCGGAGAGCAGCAAAGCGTTTTACGAGGTCCGCTCGCCGTCGCACGAAGAGCATCGCGAAATCGAGCGCTCCGCGTTCGATCTGTTTCATGCCCGCGGGGAACGGTCCGAGCGTGTCGTCAAAATCGTCCGGCGCTCTTACAAGCTGAATTCGCGTGTCAGGCTTGATCCCAAGCTTCGCGATGAGCGGGGTCCCGGAATACCCGACCGACTTTTTCACCGACCCCATTTTGTGCGCGTGGCTTCAGGTGTAAGCATCGCGGCGGAGAGAGTCTAAATGCTCTCGCCGCCGCGACAGATCAGACCTTTCTTGTAGAGCCGCGTATCAGGCGAAGCACGAACAGGAGAACCACGGCGCCGATGAATGCGACGAAGATCGTGCCACCCATGCCGCCAAACGGGGTGGAAATTCCGAGGGTGCTGAAAAGCCATCCTCCGATGAACGCTCCAACGATGCCGATGACGATGTCGCCGATTATGCCGTAGCCGGTGCCGCCCATCACGAGCGATGCGAGAACTCCAGCGACAAGACCAACGACGATCCAGGCTACTATACTCATGGTGTCCGCCCTCGAAAGATTGTTGAATCCTTACGTTTGGCTTCGGTCCATTGTTACACCGCGCCGGTGGCTCTCGGTTGGAAGATACGCGCCCGGACGGGGAATACCAGTCGATTTATCGCTGGTACTTGAATGAGTCGAATCCGACCCCGTTGGACTCCTGGTAGGTAATCGAGTTGACCGTGACGGTTCCCGTGAAATTCCGAGCGCCGGAAGTGTTCTGGGCCGGCGCGGAAAACACTATCGTGCCCCCGCTCGACGTGTAGGTTCCCACGCTCGTGAACGCCGACTGATGACTGGCAGCACCGGTTGGCGCGACCGTGACACTATTGATCTCTGTGAAAGTGCCGTCGGACCTCAGAGTAAGCGTGCCGTCCGTCCAGGTGGCGGTGCCGCCATTCGGGAAATCGCTGGATGAGTCCGACGCCTGATATGTATCGACGACTGGAGGCGTCTTGCCGCGGAAAAGCGTGAGGTTGTAAGTGCCGACGACGTTTCCAGGAGTCACGAGGTTGTTGTCTTTGCACGCAGCAAATAACAGCGGCATGGCCGCGGTAAGTGCCAGGAAGAGCCTGGCGTTTCTGGTGAACATGGTGCCTCGCGCGTTGGTCGTTGGAGTTGCCGTTCCGTCACAACCCGGTACGGCTTGTATACAATCCCAGATCGATGCCTGCAATAACCGTACGTGACAATCCGCGCGGGCGTTGCATATCACTTTCTCCCTGCAAGCGATGCTATCTCCTGACCAGCCGCCCGGACGAGCGCGCCAGTGATCATTCGAATTGGTACGCCGCCGCTGAACGCGCCCGCTATCGCGTACAGATCGCGTGGAGGAAAGCGCGAGCCCTCGGCGATCGCATAAATGGGTTCCCACCGCTGGGGATTGAACTTCGCCTTGAACGCATCGAGACCGATGAAGTTGTAGAATCTCGCGCCGTAAAGTTTCACCCACCGCAGCGTCAGCCGCAGCCACAATGGTTGGGGAATCTCAGCGAGGGACGCCCGCTCGGAAAGCGGCGAAAGGCCCAGCGTCGCGTACCTCGAGCCCGACCCAGCCACGGCACGCATCGCGTGGTCGACCAACAGCTCCACGGTTCCATTCGGTGCATGGCGTCCTCTGACGATCTGCTCAACCAGCCAGCCATTACGCGCGGGCACGGGCGACAGAATCGTGAACCCGACCACATCCCCGTTTCCCCGAGCGGCGACGAATACGCGTCGATCCCGCAGATCGCTCAGAGTCTCCGGCTCGACCATGAAGTGCAGGGGCGGGAGACCCCGGGTCGTCAGCCAATCCGACAAGCATTGTCTCAGCGCAGGATGATTCTCCGCCATTTCGGGGGGCCACTCGATGACTGCGACGCCTTTGTTGCGCGCCCTGTTGAATTGCCCGCGCAATGAGGAGCGTCGCCCCACCGCCTCCGTCCAGCTATTCGGGTCCCAGACGGGCTGCGCCCCGAGAAGCACGCGAGACCAGTGGGGCTTTGCGCCAAGACTCGCGTCGAGCCGCTCGCCCGCCCCGAAGAAACACACACGCTCGCCATGCGCCCGCGCGTCATCCATGAATTCCGACGTGATCGCATCCAGAAGCTCGTGATCGCAGACCGGCGCGCCACCCACGACCCGGGTCTTCGCGTGCCTGACGAACCCGACGACGCCATCTCCGCCTCGCGAAAACCAGAGCGCGATGCCAGGATTGAGAATCTGGTAGGCGGTTGCGTTCCAGCCGTAACGCAGCACCAGCTCGCGTGCTTTCTCATGATCGCCATCGGTTGGCACTGCGCGGAAATCTGACACTCTGATTGCTTGCGCACGGGACGCGCCATCCTCGCGATCACTGTGCAAAGAGTCCTTCACCGTTCGCCAGAAGTCGCTCGCCTCGCCCGAGTGTTCGCTGGCCTCACGAACACTCGTCCAAAGCCACTATCGTAGCGAGCATCGTCATGGCACGACGGCGGGATGTCCAACTCTGTCGTCGGGGGTAGCAGGTACCTCGTCGGCCTGCTACCCCAGCCACCTCCCTGCCGCCAAATTCCAGTGATGCAGTTATTCTCGACCTCCTCATTCGCGCCTCCCCCCAGCCTTCGCCTGAGGCGCGACAGAGCCGAGAGAATATTGAACGGCCTGAGGGCCGCCGTGGTTTCCCTGCTCACGGCCTCTGCACTCATGTACGCCCCGCACCTTTCGAGGGAGCTCAACACCGCCAACGTCGTGGTGTTGGCGCCGACGCTCGCCTGGACCATCGCGCAATATCTCATCTGGTATCGGCATCCGGAGCTGCCCGGCTGGCTCTCGTCCGTCAATCCGATAGTCGACGTTACCGCCGTCACCGCGATCATCGGCGGCTACGCTATAGCGGAGTCGGGCGTGCTGGCGCTCCGATCTCCGATCTTCCTCATGTACTTCGTGGTGCTCGCGGGGAGGCCCGTCGCTTCCTCAGTGAAGAAGGCGACCGTCATTTCGGCGCTGGCGTGGCTCGAGTACGCGCTGCTTCTGCTTTGGTTGTGGTCGACCAACCAGGTGCCGATGGTGATCAACCCTATCGACGCCGTACAGCTCGCGCGCATCACTCCGCTCGATGAAGCTGCCAAGCTCGTACTGCTCGCTATGTTCGGCATAGTCTCGACCTATGCCACCTATTGGGTCGAGCACCTCGTCCGCGAGGCGAGCAAGGAATCCGCGGAGCGTCAGCGCGTCGTAACTCGCCTGGTCCAGGCTGAGCTCGATACTCTGAAGCTCCAGCTCAATCCGCATTTCCTGTTCAATGCGCTCAACGGCGCGATGGCTCTGATCGCGACGGATCCACCCGCCGCGGAGCGCATGGTATCGGAGCTGAGCGACTTCCTGCGGCTTGTGCTTTCCACATCGAGCGAGCAGGAAGTCCCGCTGGAGCGCGAGCTGGGACTCCTCGATCGCTACGTCGCGATTCAGCGTGTTCGCTTCGAGGAGAGACTTACCGTGACGTGCAACATCGAGGACGGCGTGCGCGCGGCACTCGTACCGAGCCTGTTGCTCCAGCCATTGGTCGAGAACGCGATCCGTCACGGGATCAGTCCACGCGCCGGCGCCGGTTATGTTCATGTAACGGCGCGCCGCGTGGGTGACAAACTGGCGATCGCGATTCTCGACGACGGCGTTGGTGTGAGAGCGCGCAGGTCGCGTGAGCGCTCGCGCGGCACCGGACTCGGGCTTACCAACACCAGAACGAGACTCATTCACCTTTATGGGGACGGCCACGAATTCGAGAGTGGCCCCCGCGACGAAGGCGGTTACGCGGTGACAATTATGATTCCATTCAGGCTCGGTAGACTCTCGCCCGGCAGGAACGGTGCACAAACACAGGATCTTGCCCCGGTGAGCCAGACGTGATGGAGCCGACTTTCCGCGTTCTCATCGTAGACGACGAGCCGCTCGCAAGGCAGCGTCTCGTCACACTCCTCACGCGTGTGCCCGGCATTGAGATCGTCGGCGAGTGTCAGAACGGGCTGGAGGCCGTGGCGTCGATCAAGGCGCAGCAGCCCGATCTTGTCTTCCTCGACGTCCAGATGCCGGAGCTGGATGGCTTCGACGTGATCACCGAGGTCGGCACGGACAAGATGCCGCCCGTGATCTTCGTCACGGCGTTCGACGACTACGCCGTATCCGCGTTCGAGTTCGGCGCATTTGATTACCTGTTGAAGCCGGTGGATCACGTCCGCTTCCACCAGACTCTCGATCGCGCCAAAAAGCGCCTCAAGGAGTCCGGAAGCCCAAGCGTGTCAACGCAGCTCAGCGCGCTTCTCAAGTACATCGATGCGCTCGACACCCCGAAAAACCGGATCGGCGTGAAGGTGAACGGCAAGATTCTCTTTCTCGACCCGGACGAGATTTTCTGGATTCAGGCACGCGACGACCTTGCGCGAATTCACCTGGCCGAGGTGGCGTACGATGTCCGCGAGCCGTTGAGCCGGCTCGAGGCGCGACTCCCACACAATCGGTTTCTGCGTGTGCATCGATCGACGATCGTGAACACGGCACAGGTCCGCGAAGCGCAGCCCTTCGACCAGGGCGACCAGCTACTCATTCTCCGCAACGGCAAGCGCATCACGACGGGGCGAAGCTACAGGAAAGCGGTGCAGGACTTTCTCAAGCGGGCGACCTGAGCTGCTCCGCGCAGGCGAAGACGCAGTTACAGCGTTAGCGCTGTCCCGCCCGAAGCGAACGGATCGCCGCGCCGAGCTGGTCGATCTCACGTCCGTACTCGGCCCAGTTGCCGGCGCGCTGCGCGGCGATGGCGCGGTCGTAATGGGTTTGAGCTTGTCGCAGCAGCTCCGCGGTCGCAACTGAAACCCCGGGTTGCATGGTTGGGGGCGGCGTTGCACCGCCAACCGCGCCGGGTTCAACGCCCAGCGTGCTGAGCGAATCCTGAATGCTCGTTTGCGTCTGAGCAGCCGCACCGGAGCCGAACAATGCATTCAGCCCTTCCTCGAGAGTCTCGCCCATCACAACCCTGTTCTCGTGGGCGACTACGACGCGCTTCAGCTCTGGAATACTTCCGCCCTCGGCGCGCAGATAGATCGGCTGCACATATATGAGCGATTCCTCGATGGGAATCACCAGCAGCTCGCCACGAATGACCTCCGAGCCGCGCTGATCCCAGAGCGTCAGCTGACGCGAGATGTCCGTGTCCTGATTGATGCGATTGGCTATCTGCTTGGGACCATAGACGAGGCTCTGCTTCGGGAAGCGGTATACGGAAAGCTTGCCGTAATTATCGCCGTCCATGCGGGCCACCATCCACGCCGCGAGATTGTCCTTTCCGCGCGGCGTGAAGGGCGTCATGAAGATGAACTCCGGATTCTTTTCACCCGGCAGCTTCATGATCATGTGCCGCATGAAAGGATTTTCATTAGTGCCCTTCACGAGAGCGCCGGGAATCTGCCATTGATCCTCGCGATGATAAAAGCTCTCGGGTTGAACCATATGGTACGTAGCGTGGAGCGCCGCCTGGAGCCGAAAGAGATCGCCGGGGTACCGGAGGTGACGTCTGAGATCGGAAGGCATCGAGCTGATCGGCTTGAAAATCGCACCGAAGATTCTTGCGTACGTCCGGATTACCGGATCGCTGGGCTCAGCGATGTACGCATCCACCGTTCCGTCGTAGGCATCGATCACGACTTTCACGCTGTTGCGCATGTAGTTCGTGCCATCGCTCGTGCGCTGCGAGTACGGGTACATATCGCTGGTCGTGTAGGCGTCGAGAATCCATTTGAGCTGACCGGCGTCGTTGACAGTCAGGTATGGATCTTCGTCGAAATCCAGAAAGGGCAGTGCCGTCGTGGCGCGATCCATCACATTTCTATGATAGAGGATCCTGGCGGCGTCTCTGATATCGTCCGACAACAGAATCTTGAGAGATCCGAGCTGGAATGCGTAGAGCACACGCCGGAGGAAGGAGCCGATGGGAACGCCGCCCTTCCCCGTGTACTTCGTGTAGATGTTCGTCTCGCCCTCCGGATAATCGAACTCCTTCTGGGCCGTGCCGACGAACACGTAGTCGTTTGTCAGCTCGCCATAGTATATCTGCGGTCGCGTCAGCTTGATCGAGATGGTGGATACGGGCGGAAGATCCTTGATGAAGAGGACCGGCAAACCTTCGCTCGTCACCTGGTTCACGGGAGCCATCGTGATTCCCATCCCGTGGGTGAACGTCAGGCGCTCGTTGATGAACGTGCGCGTAGGAAGCGACGCCGAGTTCAGCTCGCGCGCCGCGATGTGAACCTGGCGATAGCGGCCGTCGATCACGTATCGATCGTCATCCACCGACACGAAATCGTAGTAGGTCCGGATCTCCTGGAGCTGGCTGAACGTCTGCTGCAGCAGCGGGCGCTCCCACAGTCTCACGTTGTCGACGGTCGCGGCGTTCGCTTTGATGTCAGCCATGGTGAGCTGCACTTCGCCTGATAGATCGCGCGACTCCACATTGTCGAGCCCCCATGCCTTGCGCGTGGCGGCGATGTGATTGCGCAGGTAGGGAGTTTCACGAGCCAGTTCGTTGGGAGAAACGACGAGCTTCTGGTAGGCGGCAGGCACGAGTCCGCGCGCGAGCACGCTCACGACTACGTAAAGCACGGCAGCGGATACCGCTGACCAGATCACCTTTCCGCGAGCGATCCCCGCAGCAATCCATACCGCCGCGATCAAGGCGGCTATGGCCGTCACGTAAAGCCCGGGCAGCGCCACGCGCACGTCAGTGTAGCTCGACCCGAGGAGAGGACCGGTCGTGGAATAGAGAAGACTCGACGTTCCGACTACCCAGTGACGCACGGCCAGCAGCACGAAAAGAATCACGAGCAGCGCGCCGATATGGCGGGACGCCCGGGGCTTGGCCGATGCGCGACGTGGTGGAAGAGTGATGTCGTTTCTCATCCAATACATCCCTGTGACGGCGACGGTGGACAGAAACGTCAGGGTGATCAGCGTGCTGAGCACTCCGGAAATCAACGGCAGCGAGAACAGGTAGAAGGAGATGTCGCGTCCGAACAACGGATCGCGCACACCGACGGCCACTCCGTTGAATCCCTTCAGGAATGTCATCCACGACGCGGACGCGGATAGCGCGGTGAAGAAAGCCAGCAGCAATGCCGCGGGCAGGAAAAGCTTCGTAAGCGTTCGCGAGAGATCGACGGTGACACCGTCGCCGCGATTTACGTAGAGAACCGGGAAGCCGGTCCCGGCGCCGCGCGCTATCCTCACGTTGCCGTAGAAATATCCGAAAGCGACCACGCCTCCGAGAAGGAACAGCACCACGCGCCAGAGGAGCGAAGTGGTAAAGACCGAAAGAAATCCGACTTCGCCATACCACAGCCAGTCGGTAGCGAAGCTCGCGAGCCACGGGACGATGACGAGGGCGACGAACACTGCCGCGATGATCCACAGCACGACGCGACGGAATGCGCGCGGCAACGGGGGAAGACGTGCCGGCCCGGGACGCTCGAATGGAGAGGTCATGTGGGAATGAAAATGCAACCTGAACTGCGCGGGTGCCAACTTTCGTCGACGCCGAGCCTTGGCGGTACGCGGCCGCGAGAGAATCGCACGGGGTAAAGGGTCGCGCGGCTCCCTGAAACGTCAAAGGGCATCCACTGGATGCCCTTTTTCTAAGCGCCCTTCTGCGTGCCGCTCAAAAAGCGGATCTTAGGAGCGCGGCGCCGCCGGCTGCTTCGTGGTGATGATCACGACGCCATAAGAAGCATCGGGTCCGTACTCTCTGAGAGCGGCGTGTCCCTTGAGAACCTGCACTTTGGCAACCTGCTCGGAGGTCAGCGCGGGAATCTGATCTTTCGGGAAACGAACCCCATCGACCACGAACAGCAGAGGAACCTGCTGCGCCGCCGGTGCAATGGCGCTGGCAAAAGTGTGCGCCGACTTCTGCGGGGCGAGCACACGCTCGGGTGTGCAGGCGGCTGCGGTCGTGAAGAGAGCGAGTGCTGTGAGTAAACGGATGCCTTTCATTTTTCCCCCGGAGAAGCGGCAACAAGCTCATGTGTAGCATTGCGCGTGCCAGCTTCCCAACCCCCGAATAATGGCCCTAAGCTCAGCAGTAAGCTAGTGCCGAGGGTTCCAGGTCCCCTTTGCCACGTCCGAAACGAAGGAATCAAGCCCGTCCGGCGGGAAGGTAAGCGTCTGCCCCCGTTGGGCGCTCATATAGGCGGCCATCAGGATCTGAACGACTTCCACCCCATCCTGGAAAGTGAGCATCGGCTTCTCATCGCGAAGAAATGCGCGAGCCATGTGCCGGTTCTCCGCCGTGTAGCCGTACACGGAAGCCTCATCCGCCACGACCGGCATCAGCCCCATCTCCGCATTCTGCTTCTCGACCAGGTCCTCACCCGCTTTGCCCCGCACCTCTCTGCTGAAGAACATCTTGAGGCTGCTGTCGAGCGTGTTCCATGAAAGCGAGTACTCGGGCCCCAATAGCTCTGCTGACAGTCGCAGCCCTGCTCCGACAAAGCTCCACGACGTGGTGACTTCTCCCACCAACGGATCTCCCTCCTCCGACTCGTACTCGATCGTCGCGCGCGCAAAGTCTTCGGACGGCCGCTTCGTGTAATCAACTTCCTTCCCCATCGCGGCGGACAGGCGCTTCGCGTATTCGGGACGGCTCCACTTGAGCGATGCGATATGGGCGCTGATTCGCACCGGCTTGATGGATGATCGCGGCGCGCCGGGCTTGGTGAGCAGGTGTCGCACTACCTCGACAGAGTGGCACATCATGTCGTTGAGCACCCCGCCGCCCTGCATGGCACCCTGCCAGAACCATGGCATGTGGGGTCCGCTGTGCTCTTCGGCCGCGCGCGCCAGGTAGGGACGTCCGGTGAGCGCCGCCCCGCGTGACCATACGAGTTCTCTGCCGCGCGTGATGTCGGGGGCAAAGAGCTGGTTTTCCAGATACCCCGTATTCAGTCCGACGCTGGCGACGAGCGCTGCCACTTTTTTCGCCTCGGCGACGTTTCGCGCGAGGGGTTTTTCGCAGGCGAGCCCGCGAAGCGTTCCGGCACCGCTCTTTATCGCAGCGACGATTTCTTCGATGTTGGCAACACGAGCCTGGTTCGGACCGCACAACCACAACGCATTAATTGCGGGGTCGCTAACCATGTCGCGGATCGACTTGTATGGACGCGCCTCGCCGACGTCGTGTTCGCGCGCCAGCGCCGCGGTCGAAGCCGCGTTCGCCTCATTTGGGCTCCAGACACCGCGCACATCAGCATCGCGGACGCCGGTAAAAGACTGAACGTGAAAACGGGCGTTGAACCCGCTGCCTACGAAGCCAATGCCGAGGCGCTCGCCGCTCATTTCATTCTCCGCAGAATGGTGGAATCAAGCAGGTTATGGAGGGGTGAGTCGATTGTTTTTTGGATCGAACTTCGCGTAGGTGACGCCGAGCTTGGCCAGCGCCTCGGGCGGGCAGCCGTTCCAGTTGGGATTGAAGGTGCTACCGATGTACCGCAGATCCTTGACGCCCATTCGGCTCGACCAGAATCCCGACGATGTGAGATCGCGGAAGCTGTTGAAGAACTCCACGCCATCGGACATCGCCGCCGGCGCGCGCGCGGGCCATGCGATGTCGTTCAGGATTTGCACCCGCTGCTGCCCGGTTGCCGTTGCGAACGGCTTTCCGAATCTCGTCGTCGATTGTGAATCGAGCCACGCCAGACCAGTGCGCATCCATTTCTGGTTGTTCGGCCTGTCGATCATCATGAAGTCCATGAACTCCGGCACGCCTGCGTCGGTCGCGCTCCCTGACCGATCATCGCGCGGAATGATCATGTCGGCGAGGATTCCGGCAGTGCGGAATTCGGCCTCGGTGAAGAACTTCGGCGCGAACATCTCACCCTCGGCGGCCATCGCGCGGGAATCGTCGACGAATCGCCACGCTTTCTCGTAGTCGCCTCGCGGTATTTTGAGGACCGCCGCGAACGACAGCGACGCAAGCATTTGCACGGCGTCGCGCCGGGTCATTTCATTCTCGGCTGGCCCACCAGTCGGCGCGCTCGAATCCGCGGGCTCGATCTCAGGCCTTTCGTATTCGTCTGACATCAGAGTGACCCCCGCTTCCGTTCCTGTGCGATGTATTCGCTCGTGCGCATGGAGAGCGCGAGGATGGTCCAGGTGGGATTCTTGTCCGCCTGCGAGACGAACGGGCCTCCATCGGCGACGAAGAGATTCTTCACGTCGTGTGCGCGGCAATTCGGATCGACCACGGATTTCGTGGGATCGGTGCCCATTCGCACGGTGCCCAGTTCGTGAATGATGGAGCCGCCGGTGGCGATGCCGTAGCCCTTGTCTTTGGGAGGCATCGCATCCGACACCTTGCCGCCCATCTGGTCGATGAGAGCGCGGAAGGTCTCCTGCATGTGACGCACCTGATTGTACTCGTAGTCGCTCCACTCCCAGTGAAATCTCAGCACCGGAATGCCGTACTTGTCCTTCACTACCGGATCCAGCTCGCAGTAGCTCTTGTCGTTGGGAATCATCTCCCCGCGGCCGGCGAAGTACACGTTCGCGCCATAGTAGCGGCGATAGTCGTTCTTCAGTGCCTTTCCGTACCCGCCGCCCGACGGATATTCCTGGATGCCACCGAGAAATCCGTAAGAGGGTGGCTCGAGGCCGCCGCCGACTTCGATGTGGTACCCGCGCGGGAAGCCGAGCTTCTTGTTGTCGCCCCACCACGGCATGTAGATGTGATTTCCGCCCACGCCGTCTTCGTTGTGCGGCACGTGATCCGCCATTTTGGGAATGAATCCGCCAACGCCGGTTCCCGTCGTGTCCGTGAGATATTTACCGACTACGCCGCTCGAATTCGCGAGTCCATTCGGGAATTTCGGCGATTTGGAATTGAGGAGCAGCCGGGCCGACTCGCACGCGCTCGCCGCGAGTACGACGACACTCGCGTTGGCGTGATTTTCCCTACCCGTCTTCGTATCGATGTAAGAGACGCCGCTCGCGAGCCCATGATTGTCGAGAGTGATCTCGTGGGCCATCGCGTTGGTGACGAGCGTCAGTCTGCCGGTCTTGAGCGCCGGTGCGATCAGAACGTTCGTCGACGAGAAATTCGAGTTCGTAGTGCACCCGCGGCCGCACTGGCCGCAGTAATGGCACGCGGGCCGGCCGTTATGGTTTCTCGTGATGACAGAGAGGCGCGCGGCAACGCAGGTAACCTTCAGCGCATCGGCGGCATCTTTGACCATCAGCTCGTAGCAGCGCGGCTTCGGCGGTGGGAGAAAATATCCTCCGGGATGATTGGGGAGGTTGTCATTGTTGCCAAATACCCCGATGAGCTTGTCGATGCGATCATAGTAGGGCGCGACGTCCTGGTACCCGATCGGCCAGTTGTCCCCGAGTCCGTCGCGACTCTTTGCTTTGAAGTCGTCGGGTCCGAATCGCAACGAAATTCGACCCCAGTGATTCGTGCGACCGCCAACCATTCGGGCGCGCCACCACATGAAGTCGGTTCCCTCGGCCTTCGTGAAGGGCTCTCCCGCGAGCTCCCAACCCCCGATACACGCGTCGAACTCACCGAACGGTCGATCCCTGGTTGACGCTCCGCGACGCGGCGACTCGTAAGGCATCTTGAGCATCGCCGAATCGCGAGTGTTGTCCCATGGACCGCCAGCCTCAAGGAGGAGCACGTTGGCTCCCGCGCGCGTGAGGACGTACGCGGCCATTCCACCGCCGGCACCCGAGCCCACAATACAAACGTCATAGGTCTTGCGCTGCGGTTGGAGCACGAAAGTCATCGCCTACCTGCCGTTGAGGACACGAGAAAGTAAGGCCGCCGGGGCGACGCCACTAGTACGAGGTAACGTCATCTTTGTGTGCAGTCTTCGACCGGTTTTCTGGGGTCAATAAGGGGCATGGGGGATAATCATCAAACGTGACTTGAGGGGTCGGGAGAGAGTCTTACTACCGTAGTGAACCCTTCACGTCCAACCCCCTCGCGCGTGCCAATGCCGTTGACAACCTTCAGCGCGAATCAGTATCGCATCGAGACGACGCGTAAAGCCGTCATCCTGACGATGCTGGGCGGTGAGGAGGTCAGGGGAAGCGTGTTCATCCATTTCTCCTCATATCGGCCCTTCGAGCTCGAGGACGTTTCGGAGCTGTTCAACTCCGAATCGCCCTTTTTTCCGTTGGAGCTCGAAACCGAAGAGGTAATTCTCGTTTCCAAGGAACGCGTCGCCGAAGTTACCGCGGACAGGCGCGAGGAAGCATCCGACCTTCCCCCGCGCGGCCTTCCAGTTGCGACTGCTCTCCTTCAGATAGCCCTGGTGGGCGGAGAAGTCCGGCTCGGCTCGATCAAGCTCGAGGCGCCCCCCGATCGCGCGCGAGTGCTCGACTATCTGAACGCGCTCAAATCGCGCTTTCTGACTCTATATACCTCAAACGATGCCCGGTTGATCAATCGTTCTCTGATCGATCGGGTTCGCCCACTGGACTGAAATGGCTCAGCTAGACCGATTTCTCAACATACTCGTGTCCAACAACGCCTCGGCATTGAATCTCTCCGAAGGCGAGGTTGCGACCGTGATGATAAAGGACTCACCTCGGCCCGTGATGAAGCAGGCGCTTACGAGCGGCCAGATTCTCACACTCGTGCGTGAGATCTCGCCCACCGACGCACCACACGCGCTCGACCTCAATGGGACGGTGCGATTCGAATACTCGTCCACCGATGGCAACTTCGAAGTTACGCTCACGCAAAACGGAAAGATCTCCGCGCGCATTGAGCCGAGGGCGAGGGTTGCTGCCGGTGTCAGCTCCACGGCGGCGCGTCCCGAAATGGCTCCCACTTCCCCGCCGGCCGAACCGCCACGGGCACCAGAGGCGAAGCTCGTAACGCCGAAAGTGGAACAAGCCCCAATACCGGTTGCGCAGTCGGAAGTGACGCGCGCAGCACCAGGTGTCGCCGTCGGGCAGGATCGCGCACTCGAACGGATTGAAGCGCTGTTGAGGAAGCTCGTTGGCAACAAAGCGTCTGACCTGCATTTGCGCGCCGGTTCGCCGCCGCTGCTTCGTGCGAGCGGCGAAATTGAGCCCATAGGCGGCGAACCTGCTCTCAGCTCCGAGGACATCGACACGATGTTGGCCTCGCTGATGCTCGAGCAGAACCGCCTCGAGTTCAAAGAGATCAACGACACCGACTTCGCTCACGAAATCGTCGGGCTCGCACGATTCCGCGGCAACGCACTGCGCGATCGCAAAGGCACGGGTGCCGTGTTCCGGGCTATTCCGGCGGCGGTTGTCACCGTCGAGCAGATGGGACTCTCGCAGGAAGTCCAGCGTCTTTGTCACCTGACCAAGGGTTTGGTGCTCGTCACGGGCCCAACCGGCTCGGGCAAATCGACGACACTGTGCGCCCTGATCGACCTGATCAACCGCACTCGCTCCGATCACGTCATTACCATCGAAGATCCGATCGAGTTCGTTCACGAAAGCAAGAAGTGTCTGATCACTCAACGGCACGTCGGCGTCCACACGTCGTCGTTCAAGCACGCGCTCAGAGCAGCGCTGCGCGAGGATCCCGACATCGTGCTCGTCGGTGAGCTACGCGATCTCGAGACGGTTTCCATGGCGATCGAGACGGCGGAGACTGGCCACCTTGTGTTCGGTACGGTGCATACTTCGACAGCTGTCAGCACTGTCGACCGCGTCATCGATCAGTTCCCACCGGACAGGCAGGCGCAGATTCGAGTGATGCTCTCGGAATCGCTCAAGGGCGTAATCTCGCAGGTGCTCTGCAAGAAGATCGGCGGCGGTCGGGTTGCCGCGCGTGAGATCATGCTCTCGACGCCGTCGGTGTCGAACCTGATTCGCGAAGGCAAGACGTTCCAGCTGCCGTCGGTGCTTCAGACTTCGCGGCGACTGGGCATGGTGACCATGAACGATGCGCTGATCGACCTCGTCGACCAGGGCCAGGTCGAGCCCCGGGAAGCCTACCTCAAGGCGACGGACAAGGTCGGCATCATCAACCTCCTCAAGCAGCGCGGCAAGGATGTCAGCTTCGCGGATACCGACGAGGTGAAGGCAGCCAACGCGGCTAAGGAAGCGGACGGCCCGGCAAAGCCGGCCGGCAAGGCCGCGCCCGGACGCACGGCACCGAGCAGATAGGGAACTTCGTTCCGGACGCAGAAACGCCCTCCTGTCGGAGGGCGTTTCGTTTTGCTAACCGTTCTACGGCGAGCCTCACTCCATAATGTGCTGCGTACCCGCGACCCCACGTGTGTGCCGCACGAGCAGCAGCAGCGGAATGAGCGCCAGAATGAGAGCGGCGGCGAGAACGTAGATCCGACTGTAGGCGATGACGCTCGCCTGCCCCATGAGCTCGCCATCGAGGATGCTAAGCGCACGCTGTCGCGCTGTCCATGCGTCGGCTCCGCGGGCGATCATGGCGCGCGTGAGCATATCGAGGCGGCTCAACGTCACCGGATCACCGCCCGCGAGATGCTCCGCAAGAATGGCCCGGAACTGCGCGGTGTAGTGGGACAGCAGCGTAGCTATCGCCGCGATGCCGAGCGATCCGCCGAGCTGTCTGAAGAAGTTGTAGAGGCCCGTTCCCTGCGGCAGCTCGCGAACGTCGAGCTCGGCCAGCGTGATCGTGGTGAGCGGAACGAACATCATTCCCAGCCCCCAGCCCCGCAAAATGAGCGACCAGAAGAAATCGGTGCTCCCGCTCTGACCAGTTATGTGGGAGAGTCGGATCATCGCCGTCGCAAACATGAGCGCGCCGATCGTTATCAGAATTCGCGGATCGAATTTATTGGTCATCCTCCCGACCACCGCCATGGATACCGCCGTCGCCAATGCGCCAGGAAGCAGCACGATGCCCGTCTGCTGAGCGGTCATTCTCAGATTCCCCTGCAGAAACACCGGCAGCGTGAACACCGACGCAAACAATCCGACCCCCATCACCACGCCGAGCAGCGTACCGACCCACATTTGCCGGTGCCGAAGGACGCGAAAATCGATGACGGGATTGTCGGTGGTCATTTCTCGCCACACCAACACGATGCCGGCGACCACTGCCGTCACGGCGAGGAAAAGCATCAAGCGGGAATCAAACCAATCCTCGCGCTGGCCGTTCTCGAGCAGGTACTGAAGGGAGCCAACGCTTGCCGCGAGCAGCGCGATTCCCATGTAGTCGATGGAAGCCGGCCGCTTCTGATATTCGGGGTCGTGCACGTATCCCGTGATCATGATGGCGGCGAGAATTCCGACGGGGATATTGACGTAGAAGATCCACGGCCAGCCGTAGTTGTCCGTCAGCCAGCCTCCCAGGGTCGGACCGATCGTGGGGCCAACCATGACGCCGAGTCCGAACAGAGCCATCGCCGTACCGGCTTCCTTTCTCGGGAAGGATTCGAACAGCACGGCCTGCGACACAGTCATCAGCGCGCCACCGCCGAGGCCCTGGATGATTCTCCAGAACACGAGTGCCGACAGCGAATGTGAGGCGCCACACAGGAAGCTGGACACCGTAAAAATGACGATCGAGCCGACGAAGTAGCGCTTTCGTCCGAAGACGTCACCGAGCCATCCGGTGAGGGGAATGATTATGACGCTGGCGAGGATATAGCCCGTCGATACCCACGCAATCTCGTCGAGGCTGGCGCCGAGGTTCCCCATCATGTCGGGGAGGGCGACGTTGACGATCGAGCTGTCGATCACCTGCATGAGCGCCGCGAGGACCACGGCAAATGCGATGAGGTACTTGTGCTCGGCGCCTTCCGGCGACGCGGCGATCGGCTCGGTCAGCGGCTCGTCGTCGTCCTCCGGGCGTCCATCGATTGTGCGCGCAACTGTCATCGGAGGGACCGTCGCGGAGGACAGACGGGTTGGGCCGAGACTAACGGGATATCGACGATTCGGTGGGACCTGCGTTCAAACTGAGTCAGCGGCATGAGGTGTCGTGAGTAATGATAGTCACCCCATGCAACCCCTATCCCACAAATCAGGTCAGGGTTTTTCCGATGAATCGATTCCGTACTGGCGCGCCGAAGCGCTGTCCGCGGTTCGGAGCGCGTGCTTGACCGCTTTCGCGCCCGGGATCGTGGATTGGGCGAGGATGCTGTCCTTCTGGCGCTGCGTCAGCACGGGCTTTGTTTCTGGCTCATCCTTGCCGCAAGCGACCGCAGACGCCGCGAACAGTGCAAGGGCGAACGTCAATTTTCTCGACGACACGAATTCCTCGTTCTCAGGTAGGTGTGTTGCTCGACAACTGCCGATGAGCCGGTTTTGGAAGCCGCTGACTGTTCTCGCTCAGCAGCTTTGTGGTGAACCGCTGGCCCTCGGAGATTCGCTCGACCTCGAACGCGATGGCATCGACGCTCTGCTCGATGCGCGCGAGTCTCGCATCGCTGAGCGGAGTGACTGACTCACTCTCCAGTCGCGCCTCTTCTTTCTTGTGCGCGACAACGGCCCAGGCGATGGCCTTAATCGAATAGGCCACCGAGCCGAACAGCGAGAGCGTGATGATGACTTTTGCCGGATCGTCCATATCCCCTTCGGTTGTGCGTCAGCGTCGCACTACGTAGACGTGCCAATGATAGTTACGGCGGTCGAATCACCGTGGGCTGGGGATTCGACCGCGCTCTCACTAGACGGTAACGCCTGCCCCTGCGACTTCCGCCGCCGACGCGTTCCCGCCCCTCGGCTTGAAGAGCAAAGCGAACAAAATGAAAACGATGAGCGCGCCCACAGATGGGACGAGCCAGATCGCATGCCAGTCGTGCGTGACCGTCAGGCACTGGTGTGCGGCAGCCGCCGCATCGGTACAAGCTGGATTGGTCGTCGCGTACCTGTCCACAACGGCGCCCGAGGCGAACGCGCCGATGAAGTAGCCAAGTCCGTTGGTGACGAAGTTGATGAGGCCCTGCGCTGCGGCGCGGATTTTCTCACCCGCCCGCTGGTCGGTATAGATCTGCCCGCTGACGAAAAAGAAATCGTAGCAAACGCCGTGGAGAAGAATCCCGACGTAGAGGAGCCACATCACCGGACCGGCTGCACCCATGCCGAACGCGAGATACCTGAGCGCCCAAGCCGCCATGCCCACCAGCATGATGACCTTGATTCCAAGTCTCCGGAGCGCAAGCGGCAGCAACAGCATGAAGCCGATCTCCGACCACTGCCCGAACGTCTGGATAAATGCCGGATCGGGCGCGCCCACCTCATTCAGGAACGGGTTGGCGAAAGTGTAATAGAACTGAAGCGGGATGCAGAGGAGGAACGACCCCGCGATGAAGATGAAGAAGTCACGGTTCTTGAGGAGAGCCAGGGCGTCGAGTCCCAGCGCATCGTGAACGCTGAATGCCGTGCCCGCCGCCTTTGGCGGAGTGTGGGGCAGTGCCAGCGAGTACGCCGCCATCACAATTGATGCTCCAGCCGCGAGGCGCATGGGGAGAACCAGCGCGTCGGCGTGAAACACCTTCCCCACCAGCGTTCCGGCGACGATCCATCCGATCGTTCCAAGAACGCGGATGAACGGAAAATCCGCGGCAGGATCGCGGACGTGATGAAAGGAGATCGAGTTCGTGAGCGACAGCGTCGGCATGTAGCACAGCGCGTACAGAATCAGCAGCGGATAGAACGTCGCGAACGTCGTCTGAAGAGACACGAGATACATCACGATGCCGCCGAGCAGGTGCAGCACCGCGAGGAGCTTTTCGCTCGAGAAGTAGCGGTCAGCGATGACGCCCATGAAAAATGGGGATACGAGTGCCGCGATCGCCGTCGCACCGTAAGCAAGACCGATCTCTCTGCCAGTGAAATGGAGCGTCTGACCGAGGTAAGTGCCCATCGTGACGAACCAGACCCCCCAAATGAAATACTGGAGGAACATCATCGTGGAAAGGCGTGACCTGACGTTCACGGAAGCACCTTGATCCGAATGTTGCGGATTGAGAGAGCTCCGTCGTGGTCACCCTGGATCCCGATGAAGCCGCGCGTCGCGCGACCGTAGTTCGGGTACGCCACGAACTTGCTCGCCTTCACCTTCGCCACCCAGTCGGGGCTGCCCAACTCGTACTCGAGCAGCTTCTGCCCGTTGAGCCAGTGCTGGACGTGATTGCCATTTACGACGAGCAGGCTCGAGTTCCACTGATCGTAGGGCTTTACGACTCCGGCCGGCGAAGGATAGAGCGCGTAGTCGGCGCCCGCGGATGTGAGCCTGCTCTGTCCGTCCGGGTGATTGGCGTCATCGAGGAGCTGGTACTCCGGGGCGCTCCAGTAGATGTGGTCGTACTCCTCAGTGCCGCGGTAGAAGACGCCCGCGTTTCCGCCTTTGGCGAGCTTCCAGTCGAACGCGAGCTCGAAGTTTCCGAACTGATCCTTCGTGATCAGGTCTTCCACCGAGCCGGACTTGGTAAGAACGCCATCCACGATCGACCAGCCCGAAGGGAAACCCTGCTGCTTATATCCGCGCCACGCCGCCGTGCTCGTGCCGTCGAAAAGCGATCGCCAGCCGGCCGCCTTCTGCTCGGCGGTCAATGGAGTCGCGCCCGACGCCGTGACAGTCGCCGGGACGCTATTCCCCACCGCCGCGCAACCCACGGCAACCAGTGCCAGCTGGGAGATTATCGCGGCGCGCGCCGCTGCTGAGATTGAAGCCCACGCGTACAGCTTTGAGGAGCCGCGTATCATTGATTCCCCTGAGAGAATTGGTCAGATTGCCCAGCCTGCGCGATAGTCTCGCGTCAGGTATTGATTGGCATCGGGGATGTTGGTGACCTCCATCCGCTCGCCGTCGTACAAGATCTTTCTGCCCTGCCCCGTGCGAAGCGCGACGATCCCGAGCAGCATCGTCTCCGTGAGCTGCGCGGCGTATTCGATCGGAGAGCTGGCCTTCGTCTCCCCCTTGATCGCTTTCACCCAGTTCATCTCGTGGCTCCAGGGAATCCGCGCGTACGTCTTCGGAACGAGCGCGGCCACTTCCGTGAGTGACACCGGAAAGAGCCGCGGATTCGAACCGTAGGTGTCGTTCATCAGAATTCCCTTCTCGCCGATGAAGATCACGCCGCCCTCGCTCTTGAGCGTCACATCGTCGGGCAAAACGTCCGGCCGGGGCGGATACAAGCCGCCGTCGTACCAATTCAGCTTGACGGGCGGCTGCGCGCCGCGCGCGGGGAACTGATAGTGCACCGCAGTGGCGACCGGATAGGAGACCGGCCTGTTGTACCCACGAGCTTCACGGCTCCCAGGCGCCGCCCTGGGATCCGGGGGAATCGGCATCGTTCCCCACTGTGTCGACGTCGCCTCGATGCTCGTTGGATAAGTGAGGCCGAGCGCCCAGTACGGGTGGTCGATCAGGTGCGCGCCCATGTCGCCAAGCGCGCCGACGCCGAAGTGAATCCACCCGCGCCAGTTGAACGGATGATAGATCGGGTGATAGGGAACGTCTTCCGCGATGGGGCCTAGATAGAGATCCCAGTGCAGTCCCGGCGGAACAGGATACGAACCCATCGCCGACGCGAGCAGCTGGTTGACGTAGCGAAAGCTGTACGGATTCCCGAACGGGCTCGGCGGTGCTGGCGGAGCAGGTTCTCCGGTTGGGCGTGGCACTCCCTGCGGCCAGTAGACGACCGGACGGTTGGTCCACACGTGCACCTCATGCACGGGGCCAATGACGCCGGCTTGAATCCACTCATTGACGAGACGCGCACCTTCGCTCGAGTGGCCCTGATTCCCCATCTGCGTCACGATCTTCGGGTTCGCGAGCGCCATTTCGCGGAGCATGCGCGCCTCGTGCACCGAGTACGTGAGGGGCTTCTGCACATAAACGTGCTTGCCAGCCTGCATGGCCGCCTTGGCAGCGGCGGCGTGGACGTGATCGGGTGTGGCGATGACAATGCCGTCGATGTCCTTCTGCTTGTCCAGCATCTCGCGGAAATCGGAATACCGCGCGGCCTTGTCGAACTTCTGCTTGAGGGTGATGCCCTCGGGTCTGTCTTTCTTTTGATCGTCCTTGAGCTTCTCAGCTACCTGCTTCTCGGAAAATCCGAAATCGACGTCCGCGAACGCGACCAGATTTTCGGTCTTCGCTAGCTCCAGTGCGTTCTCCGAGCCCATCCCGCCGAATCCGATCACCGCGAAATTGATCGTGTCGCTCGGGGCCTGAAATCCGACCCCACCCAACACGTGCCGCGGCACGATCATTACGCCGAGTCCAATTTTCCCGGCATCGGCGACGAAATCGCGCCGTGTTATTTTCTTCCCGCTCATTTAGAAGGATCCATCAGTGAGAGTGATGAAACCGGTGAAGGATCCACCAGTGAGAGTGATGAAACCGGCGACGAGATGGCGATCAGAATCTCAGCGCATGCAGATAGTTGTAACTGTTGCGGAGCGTGGCGATCGGGTCAGCGGGTTGATCGTGCTCCACGAAGTAGTGCTTGAAGCCAGCCTTCCCACTCTGTGCGAAGATGGTCTTGAAGTCGATCTTGCCTTGGCCGACATCGACCATCTTGTTGTCCGGAGGTCCAGCCGAGTCCTTCACGTGCGCGAGCTTGAAGCGATGCGGATGACGGTTGAAGAGATCGATTGGATCAGCGCCACCGAACACCACCCAATACAAGTCCATCTCGAAGTCGACCAGCTTGGGGTCCGTTCCATTGAGCAGAGTTTCATACCCAATCGTCCCGTTCGCGGGAACGAACTCGAAGTTGTGATTGTGGTAAGCGAAGCGAAGGTCTGCCTCCTTGGCCTGCTTTCCCCACTTGTTGAACGAATCCGCGAAGCGCTTCCAGTCATCGGGCTTGCGCCGGTCTTCGGGGAGCCACGCGAGGGTGACCCATTCGTGCCCAATGGCCTTCGCATTGGCGAAAGTCTTCGCCGCATCCTTCTCGAGGAGGTCGAGGCCGACGTGAGTGGATGGAGATCTCAGCTTGTTGTCGCGCAACAGCTGCCGGACCTGGGCCGGCGTCCGGTCGAAGTAGCCGGCGAACTCGACCTCCTTATAGCCGATTCTTGCCACCTGTGCGAGCGTGCCGGGCATGTCGGCCTTCATGAGATCGCGCACGGAGTATAGCTGCACTCCGATTCGCTCGAGCCTGCGGTGGGGTGCGAAGAGCGTGGTCGCCGCCTCGGCGTTGCGGGAGGCTGCAAATGCTGCGACTCCAAGTGTCGCGAGGAAGCTGCGTCGGGTCTGTGTTGTCACGATGCAAGGGGTGAGGTTGCAGCTAGTATGGAGAGACGGCGGCGCGTCCGCAATAAAGGCGCGCCGCCGGAGGTGCTAACGGCCGGTCACCTCGATCCGGGTGTACAGGAACCGGCCGTTGTACCCGAACGGCGAAGCTGGCGGCCATGGGAAAATGTCAAAGCCGTTGCCTTCGTTCATTCGGTCAGGATAAGTGTCGAAAAGATTTCTTCCGCCCACTGAGAGCTTGAATCCGCGCGCGGGTGTGAATCCGATCTCGGCGTCAACCAATCCTTTGGCGCTGTAGTTCTGGACGTCGCCGCCGCTGTAGCTGTAGAGCGCGGAAGTGTATTTCCCATAGTACGAATAGCGAGCCATCCCGTTCCACACTCCCCTCGCAAATTGTCCGGTCACCGTGCTCCGCCAGGCGGGCCGCTCCTTCGTGATCGCGAGCAGTCCGCCCTCGTCGTACTTGTTGATCAAGGTCACGCCGGTCCCCTGCAGCTCGGGAGGCAGCGGAATGTTGTCTTCGTTCGGAATCGTTGTGCGAGTGAAGTTGAAGACGGCGTTCAGCCCCGCGGTGCCCCGAGCGTCGCGAAGGTGTAGTCGCCCGTCACATCTAGGCCTTTCGTTCGCGTATCGATCGCATTCGTGAAATACTGGGCGGTCGTCGCGCGCGAGCCGATGTTGCGAAGGATCGCCGACACGCTGTCCGTCCCATCGCCCAGAAATCCGGTGATGGTAATGCGATCGTTGATTGCGATGTAGTAGAAGTCGCTCGTAAAAGTGAGATTGTCGATCGGTGTGGCGGCGAACCCGGCACTCAGATTTCGCGACGATTCCGCCTTGAGCGGGCGTGCGCCCAGAGCGCGCGCCTCGGGCGAATTCACGGGAAAGATCCCGATCTCGAATGGAACCGGATTCCCCGTCGTCGGATCGGCCTCGAAGTTGGTTACGACACTCGAGTAATAGCTCTGGTTGAGGGACGGCGCCCGAAATCCGGTGTTCACCGCCGCGCGAAGCGTAAGTCGTTGAGTCGGCTGGAATCGCATCGCAAGCTTGCCGGTGACCTTGCTCCCGAAATCGCTGTAGTGCTCATAGCGCGCCGCGACGTCCGCGAGAAGGCGTGGCGCGAGGTCACCCTCGAGATCGACATAGGCGCCGATATTGTTTCGGTGCGAGTTGCTCGCGTCTTCCGGCCTGAATCCAGGGAAGACCTGCGACCCCGACGGAGCGATGCTTCCGTCCGACGCTGGGTGGAACCCGTTGATGTAGGAGGCGGGCTCGCCCGCAACGATCTGATAATTCTCGTTCCGGAAGGCGGCTCCGAGCGCGACGTTGACGGGGGACGCGAGCCCCATGGCGTATTCATGACTGGCATCGAGGCTGACGATCGCCTCGGTGTACTTGAGCTCTCCGGCGAAAAAACTCGTTCTGTTTGGAATTCCGGGATCGTCAGCGGTGCCAAGCACTCCATCCGCGCCCGGCGCGCAGGGCGTGCCGAGACATGGGCCGAGCGATGTGTTGAGCGTGTTCTTCAGATTGTACTTGAAGCCATTGTGACCCACCGTGCCGCCCAGGTCATAAGACCAACCAGACAAGAGGCCACGCACGCCGCCGGCTCCCGAGAAATCGAGGACGTCAGGCGCAAATTTCGGAAGGAATCCGTTGGGATATATCTGCGTCCAGTTGCGCGCGCTCGATGGCGGTCTGAAGTATCCGAATCCCGCGCCGCGCCTGAAGCTGTAGCCCCCGTTCGCGTAGAGCCCGGCCGCTGAATTGGCGGAATCGAGCGGTAGGCTGGCGCTGAAGAAGGTCATGAAATCCTTTGAGGCGCCGTCGCCCCAGTGGTGGTCGGGCATGCCAATCGAGTTGTTCTTGGCAGTGAGATTCCCATTCACCACCGCGTCGGCGTCTCCGGTGACGAACATGTCCGTTGGATCGGGTCCCGCACGATTCGTAGGCTGTCTGTCGCGATACTCGGCGAACAGACTCAGCGAGCCGCGGCCAAGGGGCACCCCCCATCCTCCGTTGACGTCTATGGTGCGACCGTCGTGCGCATAAGCCGGACGCTTACCGCTCGCGTCGGGAAGCGCGGCCGGATTCGGCTCGCCCGTCATGTATTGGCCGAGGTCGGCACTGAGGAAGGGGGAGAACACTCCTTCCTTGAGAACAATGTTGACCACGCCGGCAATCGCGTCCGATCCGTATTGCGCGGCGGCGCCGTCACGAAGGACCTCGATCCGGTCAATCGCGCCGGCTGGAATTGCATTCAGGTCGACGCCGCTCGATCCCGCGCCTTCTCCCGCTCCGTAATAGTGGACGAGAGCCGTGTGATGCCGGCGCTTTCCGTTGAGGAGCACCAGTGTGTGATCGGGACTGAGACCGCGCATGGTGAATGGACGCACGATCTCGGTGGCATCCGAAACGCTCTGGCGGGGAAAGTTCACCGATGGTGACAGCTGAGAAAGAATCTGGGCGGTTTCGCTCGTGCCCTGCGATTTGATCTGCTCGGATGTGAAAACATCGACGGGGACCGCCAGCTCCTCGGCGGCGCTGTGCCTCGCGCGTGACCCGATGACCACCTCGGTCAGCGCAACCGCGGCATGGCGAATAAGAAAGTTCTGCTCGACCACCTGTCGGTCGCTCACGGTGACGTCGACGGGTGATCCGACGAATCCGAGGCGGCGAACTCGGAGCGTATAGTTGCCCGGTGGGATGCGAGAGATGACGTAGTCGCCGTTGTCTCTGCTCGTGGCTCGAAATCCCCCGGGCTCGGCCGTAACGACAGCCTGCGCAATCGGAGCTCCGGTGGAGTCGGCAACCCTACCGCGAATGGTCGCGCCCTGGGCCAAAGCATTGAGCGGAACTATGAGAATCAGGAGGAGGCCGGCGAGACCCGGCAGGAGGCCCAACAGAAGCCTGGAGCGTCGCATAACACCTCGCGTAAGGAGGAATGTCGCTGACAGCGAAAAGACCTTACGCCTTAACGAATGCTCCTGCAAGTGGGCAAACGAGGCCAGGGACATGGGAACACGCGGAGAAATGCAAAAACAGTTGTCGGGCCTCCGTTTCGCCGACTCGGACATCTTTTTGGTAGCGTTCTTGCCGCTCCAGTCGTCCTCACCGTGAATCTTTCACAGTCACTGAGGGTTTATGCAATACAGAATATTCGCTTCCGTTTCTCTTCTTGCCGTCAGCGCCTTTGCGAGCGCATGCTCGCGCAACAAACCAGTCGCCAGCGCGCCGACGCCTTCAGCGGCTTCCGTCGCGGCCGATGCCGCTGATCGTGAAAGTGCCAGGCTCCGCGAAGAGGGCGTAAGGGCCGCAGCCGCGGCTCAAGCCGATGCAGAACGCGCCGCAAAGTCGCGCGCGGAAGTACAGGCTACTATTACGACGCCAGTTCGATTCGAGTTCGACCGTGCCGTGCTGAACGACGAAGGACTCCAGCTCCTCGACGCGAAAGTCGCGGCGCTGCAGGCCAACCCAGCCATTCGGGTGAGGATCGAAGGCAATGCCGACGACAGCGGCTCTGACGAGTACAACATGGCGCTGAGTCAGCGTCGCGCGGCAATCGCGCACAGATATCTCACGGACCGCGGAATCGATGGGTCGAGACTGCAGATCGTGAGCAACGGCGAGGAGCATCCCTCCTGCACGGCCAGCCATGACGAGCCATGCCGCGCGCAGAACCGGCGCGACGAGTTCGTGATCCTGTCGGGTCTATAGTCCCAGCTGTAAATCAAAACGCCGCTCCCATTCGTGGGGGCGGCGTTTTTTTGTTCCGCGAATCACGCTGAAGGCACGGATAGATTAGAATGAGCTAATGGCAGAAGACGTCGTTCTTTCCCGACTGATAGAAACCGGTACGAAGTGGCCGCTGCTCGGCCTGCGGATAATAGTTTTCGCGTGGGGACATACGATCGAGGGCACGATTACCTCGAGCAAGGATTACGACGGCGAGCTGGCGTCGGCGATCGACAAGGCAATTGTGTCGCCGCCCGCCGCTGATGTTGCCGACCGATCCGCGCTCGACCGCGCCCGGGACGCATTGAAGGCACTCGCCACAGAAGAGGGTGCGAAGGGTCGCGAGCCGCTCATTTTTCTCAAGTCGGTCTCGGTCGACGGCGACAAGAATCTGGATCGACTGCGGATTCCGGTCTCGGCTGTGGTTGGCTACTCGCTGCTGGAAAAAGAGAAGGAAAAAATCGTCAACGACGGTTTCCTCCGGCGGTAGTCAGGAGGCAGGCGCGATCTTCTGATCGCGCGGAGCCGTCGCCGTAATCGCGACGCCGAGTGCCATCAGTGCGCCCGAAGCGGCGAGCAGCCACGTCAACGGCTCACCGAAAACGGCTACGCCGACGATCGTCCCGACAAATGGAGCCATTGAAAACGCGGCGATCGTCCGGGTGGCGCCAATTCGTCGGAGCGCCATCACGACCAACACCAGGCTGATCCCGTAACCAAAGAAGCCAAGAGTTGCAGCGAGGCCCAGCTTGCTCGCGCTCGGCCAAGTGGCGTCGAGAGCGAGCGCGATCAGGATGTTGACCGAGCCCGCGACCAATCCTTTGATCATCGCAATCTGCAGCGCGTCGCTCCTTGAGATTCGCTCCATGAAGTTGTTGTCGAATCCCCACGCCACGCAGGCGCCCGCGACGAGCGCGGGTCCCCAACCTTCAGACAAGCGGGTACTTCCGTGCCAGCCGAGAAGAATTCCTCCGGCGATTACGATGATCAGCCCCATCCCAACACGCGCGGAGAATTTCTCCTTGAAGAGAAGCCACGCGATCAATGCTGTGAACACCGCCTCGAGGTTGAGCAGGAGGGACGCTTCCGAGGCGGGCATCCTTTGAAGGGCATTCATCAGAAGAATGGGCGCCGCTGCGCCGCCGGCGAGTACGGAGCCCGAGAGCCACGGCAGGTCTTTCTTCTTCAGAGTGTCGGCTCGCTCTCCCGGCCGCAGAGCCCGAACGAGCGCCATGCCAATCCCCGAGCCGACGTAAAGAAGTCCGGCCATTCCCTGAGGGGATGCCGTCCCCAGGAGGGACTTGGCGAATGGCGCGCTGGCCCCGAACAATACCGCGGCCGAGAGCGCGTAGAGGATTCCGCGTCGCGGGGACTCAGCCGCCAATGTGCCGCAAAGCCTGGTCATTCAGCTTCGCTTCGAGTGCTCCGGTGGTCTGGCAGCCGATCGTGCCTTTGCTCGTGGAAATGTCTTCTCCGTAACCTGACAAGCGCGTGTCTATCCGCGACCCATTCGCGACCGGCGTCGCCTCCGAGACGAGTGACATCGTCAGCCGATAGGAATCCGCGCCCTGTCCGGTTTGCGTGAGCCCGCATCCCATGAAGTTGCTCAGTGACTCACCGGCCAACCTGTACATCTTGCTGAAATTTCGGTTTCCGATCAGGCCGTGCGGCGGGTCAAATAGTTTTACTTCGATTCCCAAATCGGCATAAGCGGAGTTGAGGGCCGCGAGCGCCGCTGCCGGGGACGCCTGAACGACGATCGAGCCGGGATTCGCAGCCCGCGATCGAACGGCGGTTGCTTCTGTCCTGGCGATTGTTTCGTCTGCCGGTCGTTGCGTTGTCGCCGTGGAACATCCGGCGATCGAGGACGAAACCGCGATTGCGGTGGCGATGCGTAAAGGTGCTTTCATCTGGGAATTCCTGAACGGTGTGAGCCTTCTGGAAGCCTATACTCAAGGTAAGCGCCGGGGCCCGCCGAGTGGTGAACCGAACTCAGACCCGACCCGGGCGGGGACGTCGGAACTCGTTGACATTCTTTGCCCCTGAAATACATATGGAGAATGCTGCGAACGTTCATCTGCTGCCGGTTCGTTGGAGCATCCGCGCTACCACTCTTGGTTCTGATGAGCACTGCGAGCGCCCAGTCGGCCATCACGAGCGGAATTATCGAAGGCATCGCGGTGGATTCCTCAGGCGCCGTCCTGTCTGGTGTCGAGGTACAGTTAGCGGACATTGGCAGTGATCCGCAGACCACTCGCGGCGGGCGGTATCGCTTCGATTCAGTTGGAGCAGGAGGACATGTCCTCGTCGCGCGCAAGTTGGGTTTTCAGCCGGTTACGGTGACCCTTCAGGTCCTTGCCAACGAAGTCACCTACGCGGATCTGGTCATGAAGCCGGGAATGACGACTCTCGCTCCTGTGAAGGTGACGGCGAGCCTGGGCAGCGGAAGTAGCGCACCGGCGGCATTTCTCCAGCGCATGGCATCCGGCCAAGGCACGTATTTCACGGAGTCCGATATTGCGAAGATTCATCCGAAGCGGGTGTCAGACCTCATGAGACGGGTTCCAGGCCTCGATATCTCCCCTGGTGGCCAGATCTTCAGCGGCCGGGGAGCCGTCACTTTCAAAACTGACGCTTGCGCGTTCGGCATCCCGATCTTCATCGACAACGTGCAGGTCGGCGGTGGCAACATGGGTGATCCGGAAAGCATTACCGACCGTGCCATGCAGCGGAAGCCCGACTTCCTCAACCCAGCTTCGACCGGCCGCTCGGCGATCGATGGGGTGAAGCCCAGCGACATCGCAGGCATCGAAGTCTATAAGGGCCCTGCGACGGCGCTGGCGACAGTGTCCGGAACTACCTCATCCTGCGGCACAATCCTAATCTGGACCAAGTAGTCGCAGCCAGCGGTGTTTGCGGGAGTCCGGGCTGAATCCTAGGTCCCGAGCTTCTGGACATTCGTCGTGATCTTCCTTGGCAGCGCCCTGCCTTTGGGGACAGGTTTCGCCGTCATCATCTCTCCAGAGTCGTCGTTACCTGAGGACCTCTGGGTTCGAAACACCTACAGAGTAGCTGGGGGGAGACTCGAACTCCCGACCCCGGCATTATGAGTGCCGTGCTCTAACCAGCTGAGCTACCCAGCCAAATACTGCGAACTGCGGACGAGCGTGGGTATATCCATTTCGCCTTCGCTAGCACAAACGGCCGGCCCTCTCGGACCGGCCGCGTATGATCGAGCATATGGCGGGGGCGGGATTTGAACCCGCGACCTTCGGGTTATGAGCCCGACGAGCTACCAGGCTGCTCCACCCCGCGATAAGGAGCGAAACCTAATCACCGATGGCTGTCGCCGGAAGAGGTTGGAGCGTCGCCGAAGCGATAAAGAATCTCCTTGTCGCCCCGCACCATCCCGAACTCCTCGCGGGCGATGCGCTCCATCGTCGCACTGTCGCCTTTTACGAGGCGAAGATAGCGTCCGAGCGAGTCAACCTGCCGCTGCAGCGAGTCGACTTCGCGCGTGAGCGCGTGGGTTCGACGATTCTGCACGTAGAGATCCCTCGTGCTGTACTCGCCTCCCTCCACCGCGAAAAAGACAGCCGCGGCCGCTACGGCCCACCAGATGATTCGCTTCATTTCAGGCTACAGACTCAGCCGACGCCCGATGAGCAACCTCGCCGAGGGCTATAGCCCGTAGATCGACCCGCCGGGATACTCCGCAATCGGACCCAGCTGCTCCTCGATTCTGAGAAGCTGGTTGTATTTGGCGACGCGATCCGTGCGGCTGGCTGAGCCCGTCTTGATCTGGCCGGCACTGGTCGCAACCGCCAGATCGGCGATGAAGGTGTCCTCCGTCTCGCCCGACCGATGGGATATGATCGACTGATACCCATTGGCCCGCGCCATCTCGATGGCCTCGAGCGTCTCGGTCAGCGTCCCGATCTGATTCAGCTTGATGAGGATCGCATTGGCGACATCGGACTCGATCCCGCGCGCCAGCCTCTCGGTGTTGGTCACGAACAAGTCGTCGCCCACGAGCTGAACGCGGTCGCCCAGCGCCGAGGTGAGCTTGGCCCATCCGTCCCAGTCGTCTTCCGCGAGACCGTCCTCGATCGACACGATCGGATATTCGTCCAGCCACTTACCGTACATCTCGACCATTCCATCGGAATCGAGAGTCCCGCCGCCGCTCTTCTTGAACGTGTAAGTGCCGCTCTTGAACAGCTCCGACGCCGCCGGGTCGAGCGCGATGCAGATCTCGGTGCCGGGAGCGTAACCGGCAGCCTCGATCGCTTCGACGACGACGCGCAACGCTTCCTCGTCGTTCTTGAGATCGGGTGCGAATCCGCCCTCGTCGCCAACACCGGTGGAGAGCTTTCTCTTTACGAGTACCTTCTTGAGCGCGTGGAACACTTCCGCGCCCATCCGCAGTGCGTCCCGAAAGGTCGCGGCGCCAATCGGAACGATCATGTACTCCTGAAAGTCCACGGTATTGGTCGCGTGAGCGCCGCCGTTCAGGATGTTCATCATCGGCACCGGCATCGTACGCGCCATTGGTCCGCCGAGATACCTGTAGAGCGGAAGACCGACGTCCATCGCCGCCGCGCGCGCGTTCGCCATCGATACGGCGAGAATCGCGTTCGCTCCCAACTTCCCCTTGTTGTCGGTGCCGTCGAGCTCGATCATCGTCCGGTCGATCACTATCTGATCGCTGGCCGAGAGTCCGTTGAGCGCGGGCGCGATGCGCTCCTCGACGCTCTGCACCGCCTGCTCGACTCCCTTCCCCAGGTAGCGCTCGGCATCACCGTCGCGCAGCTCCAGCGCCTCGTGCTCCCCGGTTGAGGCGCCGCTCGGCACGGCCGCTCGTCCGAACGCGCCGCTCGCCAGTGTGACGTCTGCTTCAATTGTCGGATTTCCGCGGCTGTCCAGGATCTCGCGCGCCTTGATGTCTACTATGCTCGACATGTTCTCGTAGGTGGTTTCGTTGGTTAGCGCGTCTCGGTCGGGTCGCGGTCGGACGACAACAGCTCGACGGACGACGACAGGCGTGACGGTGGCGTGGGCAGCGGCTCGACCCCGTAGATGTCGCGCATCGCGTCAACCATCCGGGTTCTCACAGTCTGCATCAGCGCCTCGCGATGATCGTAGTCCACGCTCTCGGTAATTACAGGCTCGAGCAAATGTACATCAATCGTGCCCGGATGAGCCCAGAGTGACCCCTTCCCGAGGATTTCTATCGTGCCGTGAATGATGATCGGAACGATCGGAACTCCGGCCGCGATCGCGAGCACGAAGGGGCCTTTCTTGAAGGGACGAAGCGGGTATTCAAGGCCCCGCGTTCCCTCAGGGAATACCACCACCGAATTGCCGTGCCTGATTCGCTCGGCGGCAACTTCATAGGCGCCGAACGCCGCCTTCCTGTTTTCCCGCTGGATCTCCACCATGCCGGCCGCGCGCATCGCCTTTCCGAAGATGGGAACTTTGAAGAGCTCGGCCTTGGCGACGAACTTGTAGCGCGGCAGCGCGCCCGCGAGCGCGGGAACGTCGAACCAGCTCACATGGTTGGATGCAAAGATGTAGATCTCGCCGCGCGCAGCGTGCTCGAGCCCGTGAACGCGGACTTTGACACCCGCCGCCCAAAGGACTGCGGCCGACCACCAGCGCGGAGCCTTGTCGAAGATGCCGCCGGGCTTGTCCTCCACTCCGAGCAGGCCGGCGACGATTACCGATACTCCGATGACGGTTGTTGCAATTCCCACGGTGATAAAAGTGAGAACCGTTCTGAAGAAAGAAATCATTTTGTCCGAAAGTGATCGAAGCCGGGCGGGGCAACGATTTTCTTTCCGCCCTCCATCAGATCGACGCCCGGTGTCCCAGCAACTACCCGGCCGATCTCCGTCAGCGCGAGTCCAAACTCGGCTGCGAATTGCTCGGTGTCGATCTCGAGCGCGGTCACGGCGACTTCGTATTCCTCGCCGGAATTGGCGGCCTCGATCGGCGACACGCCTTCAACGCGGGGGATGCGGTCGACATCGATCTCGATGCGAACTTTGCTCGCCGCTGCCACGTGCGCGAGGTCGGCCACCAATCCGTCCGAGATGTCGATCGCCGACGAGGCACCCCTCTCGGCGAGGCCGATGGCGGGCTCGATTCTGGGGACGGGGTGGGCGAATCGCGCGCGGTCGCGGTCGGTGGGCTCCTTTCCCGCGTGCCACGCGCGTACTGCTGCTGCCGGTCCACCGAGATGCCCTGTGACATAGACGCGCTGTCCAGGCTTCGCGCCCGCGCGCGAAAGTGGACGTTTTACGCCGCCCAGAGCAGTAATCGTAAGTGACAAAGTTTTCCCCGAGGAAAGATCTCCGCCTACGATCGGGCAGAGCACCGCCGACGCACCCTGGCGAATACCCGTGGCGAGCGCGCGGGCGCTATCTCGATCGGCCTGGGGCAGGGTCAGCGCGATCACAATGCCGAGCGGTCGAGCGCCCATGGCGGCGAGATCGCTCAACGCCGCGGCGGTGGCGCGGTAGCCGATCTCGAAGTGATTGAGCCATTCGTGCCGGAAGTGCACGCCCTCGTTGGAGGTGTCGGTCGTGACGACGAGCTTCTCCCCCTCAGGCACGGTGACGATCGCGGCGTCGTCGCCGATGTGCTGCGCCGACTTCCCCCATTCGTCGACGATCGTGCGAACAATGTCGAACTCCTTGCCCGGGCCGAGCTCGATGTTGCGCACGTCGTTGCCGCCCGCCGGCGTCATGACGCCACCGCCGGCAGCTCCGCCAGCACCGGGGGAATCACTGGTGAGTCTCCTTCGTTCCACGCCCGCGGCAACGCGTACAGAACGTCGTCGAGCGTCGTGCCACGAACGTACTCACACATTTCGGCGGCGCGTCCATGAACCCATGACGCGCAACAGGCAACAATCGTTGGGTCGTACATCTGCGCGAGGAGCGTCCCCGCGATTCCATCGAGCAGGTCTCCGCTTCCACCCGTCCCGAGCGCGGCCGTCCCGCGCGGAACGACGTAGCGAGTTCCGTCTGGGGAAAAAATGACGGTTGGCGATCCCTTAAGAAGAACTGTCGCGCCGAGCCTGGCGGCGATATCGGATCCGATGTCGAACCTGTTGTCCAGCGCGCGTTGAACGGTGACGCCGGTGAGCCGGGAGAATTCGGCAACGTGGGGAGTGATGAGCGCTCGCCTGCCATCGAGAAGCTCCGCCAGCGCCTTGAGGTCACCCTTGAAAACGTTGAGAGCGTCGGCGTCGAGAAGTACCGGAAAAGATGAATCGCGAAGGATCTTCTCGACCAGCCTCCGCGTTTTGTCGGAATGCCCTAGTCCAGGGCCGATCACGACTGCATCGACCCAATCCGAGATCAGCGACTTGATCTCGGCAGCATTCGTTGGCCACTCGGAGATTAGCGCCGATGGCGTCGCGGCGAGAACGTCGCCGACGTTCTCCGGTGCGACGATCGACCGAACGAGACCGATCCCGCTGCGCAGGGCGGCGCGTGTCGCGAGGACGACCGAGCCTGGCATCCCCTTCCCCGCTCCGACGATCGCGAGATGCTTTCGGGTTCCTTTGTGGGCGTCGTAGTGAATCGACGGGATGTTCGACTTTACCCATGCACCGTCGACAAGCCAGGGGAGACCCGGATTCGAGGCATCGTCCAGTCCGATGTCGAGAGCCACGATTTCCCCACAACAATCGCGCGCCACGAGAGTGCCGCGCTTTACTCCGCCGAAGGTGAAGGTCGTGTCGGCGACCACGCACGTCGAATGAAATCCCGTAGTTGCGTTGAGGCCGCTTGGAATGTCGAGCGCGGCAACCGCTGAGCCCTGTGCGCGCAGCGCGTTCACCATCGCGATTGCTTCCGCAATCATTCCGCGCGGCTCGCCCTCGGCCCCGGTGCCTAGCAGGGCGTCGATCACCACAGCGGCTGGATCCGACCCATCCCGCGAGTGCAGGGGAAGCACCCTTATTTCACTCGTAGAATCAATCGCCGTTTTTTTCTCTGCGATGGCGTCGGGGGTTTTGGATTCGACGGCTTCGATGACGGTGACTTCGATGCCTGATCTCGCGATCACTCCAGCGACGACCCATCCATCCCCGCCATTGTTGCCAGGCCCCGTGAAGATCACGACGCCATTGCGCAGCCGATTGGCATAGCGCCGCGAAATCTCATCGGCGGCAGCTTTGCCGGCGCGCTGCATTAGGACGCGGGAGGGAATTCCGCTTTCGATGGCTGCCCGATCGCGCTCCGCGGATTCTCTGGCGCTGACCACCCTCACGGATGGGGGCATTGCTCTGTCGGTTTTGAGTTTATGCCTGTTGCGCGCAGTTCCAGGGATAGTCGCGCTCGAATGCCCTGTCGAAATCGAACACGTCGACAAACTCGTCGCGTGTGTCCTGCGGCTGGCTGAGCAGAAATCCGAGCTCGACCAGCGTGAAGACTATGTCGCCAATGTCGGCCGTGGCCGAGATGCCCCAGTGCTCGAGCACGACTTTCGACATCAGGCCGTAGCGCTCGAGGGCGAGGTCGCGGCAGGCGTTGGCAAGCTCGGTTCCCGTGATGTGGCGCCGCATCTTGAGCTGCGCCTGGCACACCTCGAGCGCCGAGAGGACGAACAGGTATGCCTGTTCATCGAACCTCGGTTCGCGGATCTTGATCCGATCCATGATGCCTTCGCGAAATGCGAGCTCAGCCATTGCTACTTTTTGTCCGCCATTGTGGGGAAGGATTTGTAGAGGGGAAAGCGATTCGTCAAGTCGAGCACTGCTTCTTTGACTGACAATGCGACCGCGGGGTCACCGGAACTGGTGACGACCCGGTCAATGAGGTCCGCGATGGTCTCCATCTCGGGCTCCCGCATGCCGCGGGTGGTAACCGCGGGGGTCCCGATTCGAATGCCACTCGTGACGAACGGGGACTGTGTCTCCTTTGGTACCGTGTTCTTGTTCACGGTGATTCCCGCCAGGTCGAGCGCCTTCTCCGCCACCTTGCCGGTGACATTCTTGTTCCGCAGGTCGATGAGCATCAGGTGATTGTCGGTTCCTCCGGATACAATGTTGAATCCGTGCTCGATCAGCGCGTTGGCGAGAGCCTGCGCGTTGCGCACGATCTGACCGCAATAATCCTTGAACGAAGGATCCAGGGCTTCCTTGAACGCCACCGCCTTGGCGGCAATGATGTGCTCGAGCGGCCCGCCCTGCGTCCCCGGGAACATTGCCTTGTCGACGATCTTCGCGTGCTCTTCCTTGCAGAGGATCAGCCCTCCGCGCGGGCCGCGGAGCGTCTTGTGGGTGGTGCTGGTCACGGCGTCGGCGTGCGGCACCGGCGACGGATGAAACCCGGTGGCCACAAGACCGGCGAAGTGCGCCATGTCCACCATGAACTTCGCCCCGATCTCGCGCGCCACTTCGGCGAATGGCTCGAAATCGATTATCCGCGCGTAGGCACTCGCGCCCGCGATTATCATCTTCGGCTTCTTCTCGCGCGCGATCTGTTGCATCTGGGCGTAGTCGATGCGGCCATCATCACCGACGCCGTAGTGAATGGCGTGGTAGAGGAGTCCCGAGAAGTTCACAGGAGACCCGTGCGTGAGGTGGCCGCCCTGTGACAGATCGAGGCCAAGTACGACGTCGCCGGGCTTGAGAAACGCGAGATAGACTGCCGCGTTCGCCTGCGCGCCCGAATGAGGCTGAACGTTGGCGTGATCGGCCGAGAAGAGCTGCTTGACGCGATCGATCGCGCACTGCTCCACCATGTCCACGAACTCGCAGCCGCCGTAGTAGCGCTTCCCCGGCAGGCCTTCGGCGTACTTGTTCGTGAGCGGTGTGCCCATCGCCTCCAGTACCGCCGGAGACACAAAGTTCTCACTCGCAATCAGCTCGAGCCCGTGACGCTGTCTGTCGACCTCGAGGTCGATGTACCGCGCGATCTCCGGATCGCTGTGCGCGAGATTGCCCGCGGGCATGGAGATCTTCGCGCTCGGTTTGGTTGGTGCTGCTGTTGTGATTGGCGGCATCACATCTCCGAATCGATTTTACTGACGCGCCGCTCGTGGCGGCCACCCTCAAATTTAGCATCCAGCCACACCTTCATGGTCTCAACTCGCTCATTTAGCCTCCTCGAGTCGTTGCTCCGCCAGACGATCCGCGGCTTCGTACGTCGGAATGCCCTTCGCCTCGGCAATGTCGAACACTTTGAGAATCGTATCGTATATGTCATCCGACTTGTCGAGCGCGCGTTGCGCGTCCCAGCCGACGACCTCGCCATAGACATTGATCACGCCGCCTGCGTTCGCGACGTAGTCGGGCGCGTAAAGAATTCCCCTTGCCTGGAGCGCGTCGCCGTGCCGCTCCTCGAGCAGCTGGTTGTTCGCCCCGCCCGCGACGATCTGCACTTTGAGCCTGGGAATCGTGGTGTCATTGATGATTCCGCCGAGCGCGCAGGGCGAGAAAATGTCCGCGTCGGCGGAGAAGATCGCGTCCCCCTCAACTATCTTCGCGCCCGTCAGCTGCGAGACGCGCGCGGCTTTTGCCGAATCGATGTCCGAGACGATCAGCTTCGCTCCGGCGGCGTGCAGCTCCTTGGCGAGGTAGGTCCCGACACTTCCGGCGCCCTGAATGGCAACGGTCTTTCCTTCGAGGCTGTCGGTTCCCCACTTTCTGTTCGCGGACGCCTGTACGGCGCGAAAAACTCCGTGCGCCGTGACCGGTGATGGATCGCCCGATTTGCCGGCCAGTCCGGCAACGTGGCTCGTCTCCATCAGCACGTAGGACATGTCCTTCGTGCTCGTGCCGACATCCTCTGCCGTGATGTAGCGTCCGCCGAGGCTCTCTACGAATCGACCGTGAGCGCGGAATATCTTCTCACGGTCTTTGGTCTTGTTGTCGCCAATGATGATCGACTTGCCGCCGCCGAGGTGAAGTCCGGCGACCGCGTTCTTGTACGTCATGCCTCGGGAAAGTCGAAGCGCATCGGTGATGGCTTCTTCGTCCGTCGCGTACTGCCAGAATCTCGTACCACCGAGCGCGGGGCCGAGCTTCGTGCTGTGGACCGCGAGGATTCCCCTGTATCCGATCGAGGGGTCGCTGCACATCACGATCTCTTCGTGTCCCATCGTCGCAAGCGTGTCGAACAGCTTCATTGATTCGTGATCTCAGAGAGTAGGTTCATGATTGGCCGTAGAGAGCTCTCGCGATCACGATCCTCTGAATCTCGGAAGTGCCCTCATAAATCTCGGTGACCTTCGCATCGCGGAAAAGTCGCTCGACCGGATAATCCTTGACGTAGCCGTATCCGCCGAAAATCTGCACCGCCTGAGTCGTCACCCACATCGCAGTCTCGCTCGCCATCAGCTTCGCCATCGAGCTGAACTGTCGTACGTTCTGTCCACGATCCTTCGCCGCGGCCGCGGCGTGCAGGAGCGCGCGCGACGCCGACACGCGAGTCGCCATGTCGGCCAGCTTGAACTGTATCGCCTCGAACTCCTTGATCGCCTTCCCGAACTGTTTCCGCTCGGCGGCATAGGAGACAGAGTGCTCCAGTGCTGCACGCGCAATGCCTATCGCCTGTGCGGCGATGCCCAGGCGGCCGTTGTCCAGAGATTGCATCGCGTACACGAAGCCCTGCGCTTCATCGCCAAGGAGATTCGCAGCGGGCACGCGCATGTTGTCGAAGTTCAGCTGGACGGTCGGGGACCCTCGAAGTCCGAGCTTGTCCTCCTTCTTTCCGACGTTGAACCCGGGGAGATCGGGAGTGATGATGAAAGCGCCGATACCCCGCGCTCCCCGACGTGCGCCGCTCGTGTCGGTGCGGACCATCGCGATGATCGCGCCGGCGGTGTTGCCGTTCGTGACCCAGCTCTTGGTGCCATTCAACACCCAGCCGTCCCCGTCCTTCACCGCCTGCGTCGCCAGCGCCGATGCGTCAGAACCCGCATCCGGCTCGGATAGCGCGAAGGCGCCGAGGAGTTCGCCGCGCGCCATTGGCTTCAGGAAGCGATCCTTCTGTGCGTCGCTTCCGTGGCGAAGAATCATCTGCGTCGGCAGTGAGTTGTGAACGCTCATGAGAACAGCGACTGACGCATCCGCCGCGGCTATCTCCTCGAGCGCGATCAGGTACGTGCCGGTGTCGGTTCCCAATCCATCGTACTTCTCCGGGAGCATCATCCCCAGAAAGCCCAGCTCGCCGAGCTTTTTTACCAGCGACGGCTCGAAGTAGGCCCGCTGATCCCAGTCCGCTGCGTACGGAGCGATTTCCGCGCGCGCAAACTCGCGCGCGAGCTTCTGAACTTCAGACTGCTCCTCAGTGAGGGGGTGAAGCGCCCATGACATGTCGCGTTCTACTTGCTATAGGAATAGAAGCCGCGGCCGGACTTGCGGCCAAGCCAGCCGGCGGCGACGTATTTCCGGAGAAGCGGACAAGGCCGGTACTTCGGATCGCCAAGTCCTTCGTGCAGCACCTGCAGAATCGCAACGCACGTGTCGAGGCCGATCAGGTCGGCGAGCGCGAGCGGCCCCATCGGATGGTTCATGCCCAGCGTCATGACCTGATCGATCGCCTCGGCCTTGCCGACTCCTTCCATCAGGCAATACACGGCCTCGTTGATCATCGGCATCAGGACGCGATTCGAGACGAAGCCCGGGAAGTCGTTCACTTCGACGGGCGTTTTGCCGAGCTTGATGCTGAGGCCGGTGACGTACTCCGTAGTGGCGTCGGAGGTGGCGAGGCCGCGAATGATCTCCACCAGCTTCATGAGGGGCACCGGATTCATGAAGTGCATGCCGACGACCTTTTCGGGACGCGAGGTCCGCCGCGCGATCTCCGTGATCGAAATAGAGCTGGTGTTGGTCGCGAGAACGGCTTCCGGCTTTGCGACGCGATCGAGGTCGGTGAAGATGCGAAATTTGAGACCACTGTCTTCGCTCGCCGCTTCGATGATGAGCGAGGCATCGGTTGCGCTGTCGAGATCCATGCTGAGATCGATGCGCGACAGGACCTCGACCTGTGACTCGGGCAGAACTATTCCCTTCTTCACCTGGCGCTCGATGTTCTTCGCGATGGTCGCGCGGCCCTTGTCGAGCGCCTTCTGCGAGACGTCGATCATGGTGACGCTGAATCCGGATTGCGCGAAGACGTGCGCGATCCCGTTTCCCATCTGCCCCGCTCCGACAACCGCTATGCGGTCGGTCATGCGTTCCACTCCATCCGGCGGCGATTCCGCCCGTACAGGTAAAAGAAGACGACGAACATCGCCGCTACCGCTGCGGCGCCACCCTCGGGTCCCCACGGGCCTCCAGTTAGCCAGTCCGGGCCGGTTTCCACGACTTTGTAGTCGGGATCGCGCGATGGCAGCCCGCTCACGGCGATGTGAAGCCCCCCCGCCATCACCCAGTTCCAGGCGAAGTGCGCTGCGCCCGCTGCGTAGAGACTCCGCGTTACCAGCAGAATACCACCGAGGAAAAAGCCAGCGACGATCACTGCGAGAATCGACTCGGCGTCGGCGCCCGGATTGGCGACGTGCAACAAACCGAAGACGATGCTCGTCACGATGAGCGCCAGTCTCCATCCCGCCGCCCGACGAAGCAGGGCAAAGACGTAGCCACGGATGAACAGCTCTTCGAAAAACGCGGCTGGCAGGAGTAGGATGGTCGAACGCCCCGCCTCACCCCACCAGCTTCCGGGTACCCCGGGTTCTATGCGCAGCATCCGCACCGAGAGGAGCGCAAGGCTAGCTGCGCCGATCGTGAGTCCCCCGAGTGCCGCACCCTTGAGCAGCGTTGTCGGATTCGCCGCGGCGCGATCCAGACCGACGTCGCTCCACGAAAGCCTGTCGACCTTTCTCAGCATTACCCACGTCGCGACGAGGACGCTGCCGAACGTGGTCCACTGATACAGAATGCTGAGCGGATCGATCGATCCGAGCACTCCCATCAGCTGGGCAGCTGTCTGCACCACGATGAGAACGACTATGCAGATCGCGTAGAACGCGACTATCCGCCAGCCCGCTCCGAGAAAAACGTTGGCCCTGGGCGGCAGCGCTGACTTCAAGCTTCGCTAATTCGCGCGCTCGACGCTGAGCGCGACGGCGTCGCCGCCGCCGAGGCAAAGCGTTGCCAGGCCGGTTTTGGCTCCGCGGTCTTTCATTGCGTAGAGAAGTGTAGTTAGCACGCGGGCGCCGCTCGCTCCTATCGGATGACCGAGCGCGATCGCGCCGCCATTCACGTTGACGCGGTTCCAGTCCCAGCCGAGCTCGTTGCCGTCCGCGAGCGCCTGCGACGCGAACGCTTCATTCGCTTCGATGAGATCGAAATCCTCGATCTTCTTTCCGGTTTTCGCCATGAGGTTTCTGACGGCGAGAACCGGCGCGAAAAAGAGATCCTCGGGAGCGGTCGCACCCGTCGCGTAACCGGTGATGCGTCCAAGAATTTCGAGCTTATGATCGATCGCGTACTGCTCCGACACTACTACCAGTGCGGCGGCGCCATCGTTCAGGCTCGACGCATTGCCGGCAGTGACGCTGAGATCTTCATTCTGGCCGTTCTTTCCCGGAAAGGCGGGCCTGAGTTTGGAGAGCGTTTCCGCAGTGGTGTCCTTGCGGGGAGACTCGTCGGTGTCGACGACGGTCGGACCCTTCTTGCCCGGGATCTCGACGCGCGTGATCTCGCTCTTGAATTTGCCGGACTCGATCGCGGTGACCGCTTTGCGGTGCGACGCCGCCGCGAACTCATCCTGCTCTTCGCGCGTGACGCTCGCTTTCCGCGCGGTATACTCGGCATGACTGCCCATGTGGACGTCACAGGACGCGCACCAGAGCCCGTCCTTGATCATGCCATCGATCATCTTCTGGTCAGTGAGCTTGACGCCGCTGCGCATACCATAGACGTAGTACGGAGCGTTGGACATCGATTCCTGTCCGCCCGCAATGACGACCTGGGCGTCGCCCGCCTTGATCGCCTGCGACGCGAGCATTACGGCCTTGAGTCCGGAGCCGCAAACCTTGTTGACGGTCACAGCGGACACCGACGGCGGAAGCCCAGCCTTGAGCGCGGCCTGTCGCGCCGGCGCCTGGCCGGTACCGCCTTGGATCACGTGACCCATGATGACTTCGCTCACGTCGTCAGCAGATACTTTCGACCGCTTGAGCGCTTCGCGAATTGCGATCGCGCCGAGCTCGGGAGCGGTCAATGACGAAAGGGCGCCGAGAAATTTCCCGATCGGGGTTCTGGCGGCGCCGACAATAACTGGAATTCGGGTTTTGTCTGGCATTTCTGGTGACGCATTAGGGAGTTCGATTCCTTTGCAGGTGAAAGTTAACGGACGGACGTAGGGGTGAACAGCACTTGCCGAAGGAGGAAAGCCATTCGCTTCATCTGGCAACACGCGAGTACATTTTCCCCACTCGCCCACTTACCTCCACTCAGTCGCACTTGAGCGTACCGCTTCCCCCCTCGAACAAGGTCCAGGCCTCGGATGCGCGGGTCGCGCCGCGCATCGAAGTGCTGGTCACGCATTGGCTGCTGCCGTACGCAGCCGCGATTGGCGCCAGCGGAATTGCCCTGGCTCTGACTGGCGTCGCGACGCGATACATCGGTCAGCGCGTGTTCACGTTCATCTATGTCGCCGTCGCAGTCAGCGCCGTGCTTGGCTTCGGACCCGGAATACTGGCGACGCTCCTTTGCGTCGTCGGTGTCAACTGGTTTTTTCTGAATCCCACGCACTCATTCGCAAACGCGTCGATGTCCAACTTCCTGGCGCTCGGCGTATTCCTTCTCGTCGCCCTGTTCATAAATGGCCTTGCGTCGCGACTGCGGCGGGCACATCGCGCCGTGAAGGTCCAGGCCGAGCATCTCGCCAGGACCGAGGCGTTCAGTGGCGCGATCCTGGAAAGCTTTGGCGAGCCGATGGTCGTTCACGATGCGGACTGGCGATTTCAGTACATCAACGAGTCGGCGACAAAAATCTTCAAGACCTCAAAGCACAGTCTCCCCGGTTCGCTGCTGGGAAAGAATCTCTGGGAGCTCTACCCCGACATCGTCACGCACCTATTCGGAGTGAATCTCCAGCGCGCAATGAGCGAGCGCGTCCCGGTCAGCTTCGAGGCGTACTATCCTGAGCGCGGAGAGTGGACAGAAGTCAGGTGCTTTCCGCTGCCCAGCGGCGGGCTCGTTACCGTATGGAAAAGCATCACCGAGCGACGACACGCGGAGCAGGCGCAGAGATACCTTTCCGAAGCCAGTGCCATCCTCGGGCAATCGCTCGACTACGAGGACACGCTCGGCTCGCTGGCCCGACTCGTCATACCGGATCTGGCCGATTGGTGCCGGGTGGATATGCTGGACGGAAATGGGGACGTTCGCCTCCTGGCGGTGACCCACGTCGATCCGGATAAAGTTTCGTGGGCGCGGAGCATCGCCGACAGGTTCCCGCCGGATATGGGCGCCCCCGCGGGATTGCCGAACGTGCTGCGGACGGGAGTAGCAGAGATGTATCCCGAGATCACCGAAGAGATGCTGGCGGAGGGGGTTCCAGACCCCGAGTACCTTGCGTTACTCAAGAAAGTGAAATTTCGAGGGGTCATCATCGCCCCCATCGTATCGGTCCATGGCATCCTCGGGGCACTAACCCTTGTTTCGGCGGAGTCCCAGAGGCGCTACAACGACAGAGACCTTGCGCTGGCGGTGGAGCTCGGGCGAAGGGCCGGGATGGCGGTGGAGAACGCGCGCGTCCATGGCGGCGAGAAGTCTGCGAGGGCAGCGGCGGTCCAGGCGCAGCAGGTGGCTGAAGAGGCAAACGCGGCCAAGTCCCAGTTTCTTGCGTTTATGAGTCACGAGCTGAGGACTCCGCTCAACGCCATTGCGGGTTATGTGGATCTCATCCTGGCGGGAGTGCACGGGCCGGTGACGAATGCACAACGCGAGGCGCTCGATCGAGTGAAGCGCTCACAGCGCGCGCTGCTCGGTCTGATCAACAATGTGCTGAATTTCGTCCGCCTGGACGCAGGACACGTCGACCTCACGATTTTGGAAGTTCCCGCGGTCGACATTCTGCGCGATGTAGAGCCGATGGTGGTGCCGCAGCTGGAGGCAAAGGGTATCGAGTACGACTTCGCCTGCGATAACGGCGTGCGGGTCCGCGCCGATCCGGAGAAGGCCCAGCAGATTCTGCTCAACCTACTCAGCAACGCCATCAAGTTCACCAACGCGAAAGGGAGCATCACGGTGAGCTGCCGGGCGAACGAGGACATGGTGGATTTCGAAGTAAGAGACACCGGCAGCGGTATCGCGTCGCACAAACAGGCCGCCATCTTCGAGCCCTTCGTGCAGCTCGACAGAACCCTCAGGAGCGGGCACGAAGGCATTGGACTTGGCCTCGCGATAAGTCGTGAGCTCGCGGTGCAGATGAAAGGCACCCTCACGGTCGAGAGTGAGTTTGGAAGGGGTTCCACCTTCGTGCTGTCACTTCCCTTGGCATAGCACCGCGACGTCGGAGTTTGGACCGCCGATTGCTATATTGTCTGCAGGCAAACAATCGGATGACAGGATCATGCCAGGAAGATCACATAGTGGAACCCGAGTAGCATGATTTCAGTCGCGTTGATCGAGGACAATCGGCTCGTCCGTGAGGGAATGACCGCCTTGCTTGCGCAGACGGCGGATTTCAAGGTGGTCGCGGCCGTGCCTAGCGGCAAACATGAAATACTGAGGAACGCAAAGCCTCAGGTCATTCTTCTCGACGTCGGGCTGTGGGACGACGACAGCCTGCGCGTTGCGGAGACGGTGAAGAAGGAATCGCCCGATTCCAAGGTGATCATCATGGATCTGCTTCCCGTGCATGAAGACATCGTGGAGTTCGTGAACGCGGGCGTCTCGGGGTTCATTCTCAAGGATGCCACGTTCGAGGACCTCGTAACCACGATAAGGTCAGTGGCCGAGGGCGCACATGTGCTTCCGCCGGCGATGACATCATCTCTTTTTTCCCAAATCGCAAGAGATGCGGTCGTAAAGGGACGTGCCTCAGCGATGGAGGCCGTTCGCATGACCTCGCGCGAGCGCGAGACTATCGACCTCATCGGCGAAGGACTGAGCAACAAGGAGATCGCCGCACGGCTCAACATCGCGACTCATACGGTCAAGAGTCACGTCCGAAACGTGATGGAGAAGTTGGCGCTCCATACGCGACTGCAGATCGCCGCCTACGCGCACAGGCAGGACGACTGACACCCTAACCGTTCGGCCCGAACAACGTAGACCAACAGTTAGCGCACTAGTTGGCCATGCTGTTCGCCGTCATGGGGCGGCCCAATCGCGCTTCAAGGTCCTGTAGTTCCACCTAGAGCTCAGTACTCCCCCAAAAGCATTAGTACCTCTTTCGTCTGTTCGTGCGATACATCCGCCAAATGGCGTGCGCTAACGTCAAAGGGTCACGCAACCACAAGAGAGATTTCCGCGATAAGGACGCTTCCGCGCCCGCGCGTTTCACATGCATCTGGTCAGGAGGAGTTCGATGAACACTGTCATGAAAAGTCCCACCCTACGAGCGCTGTTTGCGCGGGCGCGCATCGCGGGAGCTTTAGTGACAGTCGCGTTCGCCGTTACGCTCCTCGGAGCGTGTAGCGACAACGGACCTCGCACCATCAAATCGATCGTCGTAGCTCCAACGACAACTACGCTCGCTGCAGGTGGAACGCAGCAGTTCACGATGACGGGCACGGACAATGACGGCAACACGGTAACCAACCTCAAGCCAGTCTGGGCAGTCGTAGCCGGTGGCGGGACCATTACGCAGACCGGCTTATTCACGGCCGGTACGACGGCGGGGACGTTCACGAATACGGTGTCAGTGACGTGTAGCGGACACACCCAACTCGCGACCGTCGTCATAACGCCGGGACCGCTCGCGACGATCACCGTCACGCCAAATCCGGGGACGATGGCCGTCAACGCCACGCAGCAGTACACGGCCGTGGGGAAAGACGCGAACGGCAACGTCGTTGCAATCACGCCCGCATGGTCCGTTGTCGCCGGCGGCGGCACGATCAACGCCGCGTCGGGCTTGTTCACGGCAGGCGGAACGCCGGGAACCTATACGAATACGGTCAAGGCAACCTCTGGAACGCTCTCAGGTACCGCCACGGCGATCGTAACGCCTGGTCCGCTGGCGACGATTACCGTTACGCCAAATCCGGCAAACGTGCCGGTCAATGCAACGCAGCAGTTCACCGCGGTCGGAAAGGATGCGGCCGGCAACGTGGTCGCAATCACGCCTGTCTGGACCGTCGTCAATGGCGGGGGTGCGATCAATTCGGGCTCGGGACTCTTCACCGCAGGCGGAACAGCGGGATCATTTCCGAATACAGTCGTAGCCACGAGCGGTTCGATCTCAGGCAACGCGACGGTGAATGTCACCTCGGGTGTTCTGGCGACGATCACCGTTACGCCGAACCCGGCGACCGTGCAGGTTAACACCACGCAACAGTTCACCGCAGTCGGCAGGGATGCGGGCGGCGGCGTGATTCCAATCACACCCGTGTGGTCGGTGACGAACGGCGGCGGCACCATCGATGCCAGTACCGGTCTCTTCACAGCGGGTGGGACGGCGGGCACGTTCAGTAACACTGTCAGGGCAACCAGCGGCGCTATCTTCGGAACAGCGACGGTGATCGTCACGACGACACCGCCACCTCCGCCACCAGCTGGCGTAAGCCTCGGCTCCGCAGCTGCTGACGGAATTCTGGCGGGAACGGCGATCACGTGCATCACGGGCGGCATCATCAATGCCGACATCGGCATCAGCCCGGGAAGCAACGTCACAGGCTTTGGCCCGTGCGTGGTCACCGGTACCCAGCACATTGCAGACGCTGTAGCGGCGCAGGCTCAGGCCGACCTGACTACCGCTTACAACCAGCTGGCTGCGCTGCCTTGCCCACCGGCGAACGCAATAGTCGCCGATCTTGGCGGAACGACCAAGCCGGCAGGTGTCTACTGCACGGCCAGCGGCATCGGCGTGACCGGTACGCTGACACTCGACGGCGGGGGAGATCCGAACGCTGTGTTCGTCTTCCAGGCTGGTACTTCGCTCACAACCGCAGGAAATGTCGTCCTGATCAATGGAGCGCAGGCGAAGAACGTGTACTGGCAGGTCGGCACCTCGGCCACCATCGGCACGGCATCACAGTGGCAGGGCAACATACTCGCCCTTACAAGCATCACCCTGGTGGACAACGCAAATCTCATCGGGCGTGCGTTGGCGCGAAATGGCGCCGTGACGTTGGGCACGAATAACGTCATCACTCTGCCATAGAGTGGGCGCCAGCGGGAGCCGGACGATGGTCCGGTTCCCGCCCGCTCCGACGACGAGTCGTCAAGAAGATTCAGAGGCTACAAGCATTCTCGATGGCTCGAGCTGAATACCAGCTCAACGGAGACCTCCCGGGCGCAGAAAGCCGCGTACGGGAGGTCTCCGATCATGGAGCGCATACGGCAAGGAGGATCTACCGATGCGACCAAGCAAATTCACCGAAGAGCAAATCGCGCAGGCTCTCCGCCAGGTAAAGGGCGGAACGCCGGCCGTGCAGGTATGCCGAAGGCTGGGAATCACGGAAACGACGTTCTACCGGTGGCGGAAGAAGCACGATCGAACGGGAGTTGCGGAGCTGCGCGACGTCCGAGAGCTGCGGGACGAGAATCAGAAGCTCAAGGAAATCGTAGCCAACCTGATGCTCGACAACGGGCGCGCGGGGTCCCGTCGACAGAAATGAAAATCACCCCAGGCAGGGGAAACGCCCACGGCAAGAAGGGGGAGGCCGCCAGCAAAGTTCGACACGCCGAGACTCTGCTCAAGACGGGTGCGCTGCAGAGCGCGATCTTCAACAGCGCAAATTTTTCGAGCATCGCGACCGATGCAAATGGCGTAATACAGATTTTCAACGTCGGCGCCGAACGGATGCTGGGGTACACGGCGAGCGAAGTGATGAACCAGATTACGCCGGCCGACATTTCCGATCCGCAGGAAGTGATCTCCCGCGCCGAGGCCCTGAGCCTGGAGCTTGGAACGCCCATCACGCCAGGCTTTGAGGCGCTCGTGTTCAAGGCCTCCCGCGGGATCGAAGACATTTATGAGCTGACCTATATCCGCAAGGATGGAAGCCGTTTCCCGGCGGTGGTCTCGGTCACGGCTCTCCGCGACGCCCAGGACATGATCATCGGATATCTGCTGATCGGCACCGACAACACCGCTCGCAAGGAAGCGGAAGAGGCCCTGCTCAAGGCGGGCGCCTTGCAGAGCGCGATTTTCAATAGCGCAAATTTCTCCAGCATTGCCACCGACGCAAAAGGAGTAATTCAGATCTTCAACGTGGGGGCCGAGCGGATGCTGGGCTACGCCGCGATCGAAGTGATGAATCAGATCACCCCCGCGGATATCTCCGACCCTCTCGAGGTGATTGCGCGTGCCAGAGCTTTGAGCGCGGAGCTCGGTACTCCCATCACCCCCGGCTTTGAAGCGCTGGTGTTCAAGGCCTCGCGCGGGATCGAGGACATCTACGAGCTCACCTACATCCGAAAGGATGGCAGTCGCTTCCCCGCCGTCGTGTCGGTGACTGCGTTGCGCGACGCGCAGGACGCCATCATCGGCTATCTGCTCATTGGCACCGACAACACTGCGAGGAAGCAGATCGAGGAGGAGAGGATGAAGCTGGACCAGCGACTGCGCGATCAACATTTCTATACGCGGTCCCTGATCGAATCGAACATCGACGCACTGATGACTACCGACCCGCGCGGCATCATCACCGACGTCAACAAGCAGATGGAGGCGCTCACCGGTTGCACGCGCGACGAGCTGATCGGTGCCCCATTCCGGAATTATTTCACCGATTCGGCGCGAGCCGAGGCCGGGATCAATCGCGTCCTCAACGAAGGCAAAGTCACCAACTACGAGCTCACCGCCCGCGCGCGCGACGGCCGGCTGACCGTCGTTTCGTACAACGCGACCACCTTTCACGACCGCGATCGGGTTCTGCAGGGCGTTTTCGCCTCCGCCCGCGACGTCACCGAGCTGAAGCGGTTCGAGCAGAGGCTCCAACAGAAGAATCTCGAGCTTGAAGAGGCGAGCCGTATGAAGTCGGAGTTCCTCGCCAACATGTCGCACGAGCTGAGAACACCACTCAACGCTATCATGGGGTTCTCGGAAATACTGAGAGATGGACTCATCGGGGAGCTGACGCCCCAGCAGCGGGGATTCATCGGCGACATCTTCGGCAGCGGCAAGCACTTACTGTCTCTCATCAACGACATCCTGGATCTCTCCAAGGTCGAGGCCGGCAAGATGACGCTCGAAATGGAGAACGTGGAGGTCTGGCCATTGTTCACTAATAGCCTATCGATCATCAGAGAGAAGGCCACCGCGCGCCACATCACGTTGTCGTTGGCGGCCGCCAAGGCTCCAGTCTCCATTCTCGCCGATTCACGCAAGGTGAAGCAGATCGTTTACAACCTGCTCTCTAACGCCGTCAAATTCACTGTCGACGGAGGCCAGGTTACGCTTGCCGTGGATCGAGTCCCGCGCTCCGATGTGGGCATTGGATCAAGCTCATGGAAGCACAGGGGTTTTGTCTTGCCAGCTACACACTACGAGGAGTTTCTCAGGATCAGCGTGACCGACAGCGGCATTGGAATCTCGCCGGAAGGACTGGAGCACCTCTTCAAGCCGTTCAGTCAGATCGATAGCGGACTCTCGCGCAAATTTGAGGGAACCGGCTTGGGGCTGGCGATGGTGAAGCTCCTCGCCGAGCTGCACGGCGGAGCGGTTGCGGTGGAAAGCGCTGTCGGCGAAGGGTCCTGTTTTACTGTTTGGCTTCCCCTGCGATCACCCACCAACGCAGTGCCCACGCCAACGAAGGCACAGGATGCGCTCCGTATTGCCGCGCTGGCGGAAAGGCGCATCGCGGCCCCGGGAA
>JBDTIV010000018.1:0-11185 GCA_039936175.1 Gemmatimonadaceae bacterium
CAGCGGATGCGACGGTCATTGCAACGCGCGTGAGTTGCCTGGCCGTGGTCGGGTCCCGTCCTTCCCGGAGGTGGGCCCTCGCGGTCTCGCGAGCCGATCTGGCGCCTTCGAGCCCGACCGCCGGATAGACGCCGATCGAGTGGAGCTTCTCCTTACCGCCGTGCCGGTACTTCAGGCGCCAGACCGCGGAGCCGGCGGGTGTGAGCGTGATAAAGAGTCCTCCGCCGTCGCTCAGCTTCTTCGTAGCGGCCTTTCCCGCCCGCGCGTTCGAGAGAAAGGCGCGGATGGTACGATCACTCAACCGGTTAGTCGATCGGCCCTTCACGGGGCTAGCAGTGGCCACGCAATACCCCCAAACAGGTCAAAGGCACTGTACTACCCCCATTGATAACCCCAGGCGAACTGGATTGCAATAGACTGGGCCGGATGCTGTTGGACCGTTTCTCCCTCTGAAAACGAGAAAAGCGAGGCCCGATTGGACCTCGCTAGACTCTTTTGGACTTCGTGAAAGTGGAGGCGCGGGGATTCGAACCCCGGTCCGAGACAAGATCGACCACAGCGTCTACGTGCGTATTCCATTGATTGAGGTCTCCAGCCGCTGGCCAATGGAAAGCCCACTGCTGAACAAGTCTCCCAAGCTTTCACCGACCGACGGAAGACGCACCGGCCAGCTATCCCGAATTTGCGATACCCTTAAAGCCGCCTCAGGAGGGCTTCTCTAAGGGCAGGTGCAGCAACTCCGAAGAGTTACGCAGCCATTGCCAGGTTTTGGTTGGCAGTTGAAAAAAGTCCCAAAGGTTTTACCAGGATCTGAGGACCTGGGCACGCGGCCACAGCTTCACCAACCCCGTCGAAGCCAGTCGCCCCCGTTCTCACAGTATACCCGGAACGCGCGCGGAAGTCAATCGAAATCTATTTGACAATGTGGTTTAAGCACGGCCATCAAACGCCAGCTGCACAAACGCTTTACGCAGCCCGGTTCAAGCCGCGGCTGGTGACTGCTCGAGGTCTTCCTCTCCCTCGCCGAGTGGCGCCACTGTTCCGCGTTCCTCGTACCGATGGGGAGCCGCGAGATAGGAAGCGAACACATCCTCCACCTCCGTTAGACTCACGACCGCGTGCAGCTTCCGCCTCAGCTCGGCCGATCCCGGAACGCCCTTCACGTACCAGCCCAGGTGCTTCCTGAATTCGATCGCGGCGCCCCTCGGATCCGCCTCATATGCCTCGGCCATTCGCGCGTGGCCGAGTGCGATCTCGAATCGCTGCTCGATGGCGGGAGCAGCCGGCTTCGGCTTGCCTTCCAGCAGGGCTCGGGTCTGATCGAAGATCCACGGCTGGCCGAATGACCCGCGCCCGATCATGACGGCCGCACAGCCGGTCTGGCGCTGAAGTCTGACGGCATCCTCGGCAGTCTTGATGTCCCCGTTGCCGATCACCGGAATCTCGAGCGCCTCCGCAACCGCGGCGATTTCCTCCCAACGCGCCGAGCCCGAGTACATTTGGGTCCGCGTCCTTGCGTGAAGCGCAAGCGCCTTCGCTCCGGCGTCCTGGCAGCGTAGTGCGATCTTCACCGGTTGGCGCATCTCTTCACTCCACCCGCTTCGAATCTTGACCGTCACAGGGAGATGGGTGCTCGACGATACCGAGCGAATCACGGACTCGACCAAGCCGAGATCCTTGAGACATCCCGAGCCGCCGTTCCGTCTCACGACCTTCTTGACCGGACATCCGAAGTTGATGTCGATGAACTCGGGCTGAAACACATCGGTGACGAGGCACGCGGCCTCACCCATCGCGACTGGATCAGCGCCGAAGATCTGCACGCCAATCGGCCGCTCGTCGGGGCCGAATCTCAGCTTGTCGAGGGTGGCCGCGTTCTCGCGCCGGATTCCCTCCGCGGACAGAAACTCAGTGACGACGACGTCAGCCCCAAAGCGGCGGCAGAGTCTCCGGAACGGAGACTCGGAAACGCCGGCCATCGGCGCCAGATAGAGCGGTATGTCGTCGCGGACCTGAAAGGGGAATCGCATGTCAATACAAGCTAAGCGTGACACCCAAGTGCTTGCAACATCGTGGTTTGACTCTCGCGGGCGCCGCGCGTAACTTCCGTCCTTCGTGCGCACGGACTTGTCGAACACTCTCGGGGAGCTGATGGAACTACGCGATTTTTTTTCCGAAGACGCGATCAAACTCGAGCTCGAAGGCAATACCAAGGACGATATCCTCAAGGAGCTGATCGGACTCCTCGGCCTCGATGACAAGTCAGAAGCAATGTTGTTCAAGATGCTGAAGCGGCGCGAGAACCTCGGCTCGACCGGGATCGGTCGCGGGATCGCCATTCCCCACTGCCGTTCACTTGTGGTGAACAAGCTCCGGGTCGCGTTCGGAAGAAAGAGTCAGGGCCTGGATTTCAAGGCGATCGACGAGAAGCCGGTCTACTTCTTTTTTCTGATCGTCGCGCCGCCATTGGAGGTGTCAAACCAGTATCTGCCCGTTCTCGGAAAGATCGCGCAATTCTCGAAAGAGGCTGACGTTCCGGAGCGACTGCTCAAGCTCAAGGAGCCACGAGAATTCATGCAGCTTCTCGAGGAGAAGAGTCTTTGAACCGGATGCCCCGGAAATAAGACGGATGCTCCTGATCGGTGCGATGCGAGTATGACATTTTGTTCCTCCAACGCCGCTCGGAGGGATCCGTAGCATCCGAGATGCTCATCCGGAGCATCTCACTCCCATTCGATCGTCGCCGGCGGTTTGGAGCTGACATCGTAGACGACGCGATTCACTCCCGGAATTTGATTGATGATCCGGTTCGAGATGCGACCGAGCACGTCGTACGGAAACGGAAACCAGTCGGCGGTCATCCCGTCCGTGCTCGTGACGGCGCGCAGACCCAGCACGTTCTCATAGGTCCGCTCGTCACCCATCACGCCGACGCTGCGCACCGGCAGCAGCACCGCGAACGCCTGCCAGATGTCGTCGTATAGTCCGGCCTCACGAATTTCTTCCAGGTAGAGTGCATCGGCGGCGCGAAGAAGATCGAGCTTTTTCTTCGTGACATCGCTCAGAATTCGGATCGCCAATCCCGGTCCGGGGAACGGATGCCTGGCGACCATTTCTTCTGGCAGCCCCAATTCGCGGCCGACGTTGCGCACTTCGTCCTTGAACAATTCTCTCAGCGGCTCGATCAGCTTGAACTTCATGTCCGGCTTGAGTCCGCCGACATTGTGGTGCGTCTTGATCGTCACCGATGGACCGCCGCGCGGCGCAAATGATTCGATCACGTCCGGATAGAGCGTGCCCTGCACCAGGAAATCGACGTCATCTCCGACGTTGGCAGCGGCGTCCTCGAAGACGTCGATGAAGGTGTGGCCAATGATCTTTCGCTTCTTCTCCGGATCCTCTACACCCGCCAACGCGCTCAGGAATCTTTCCTCGGCGTCGATGGTGATCAGCTCGATTCCCAGATTGGCGCGGAACGTACGCTCGACCTGGTCTCGTTCGTGGAGGCGCAGCAGGCCGGTGTCGACGAAGATGCACGTAAGCTGATCGCCGATTGCCCGATGGACGAGCGCCGCAGCGACGGAGGAATCGACGCCGCCGGAGAGACCGCAGATGACCCGCGACTTCCCCACCGCATTTCGCACGCGCGCGATCTCCTCGTCGATGAACGCACCCGCTGTCCAGCTCGGCTCCGCCTTGCAGATACGGAAGAGAAAGTTCGAGATCACTTCCCCGCCCCGCGGCGTGTGCGCGACCTCGGGGTGGAACTGCACCCCGAATATGGGGCGCTTCGTGTGACGGAAGGCGCTGATCGGATTTCCCTTGCTCTCGGCCGTCACCACATAGCCTTTCGGGGGCTGCTCGATGTGGTCGCCGTGACTCATCCAGGCGGTCACAGGCTCGCCGACGGTGAATCCGGAGAACAGTCCGTCGGTCTCCAGCACGCGCATCTCCGCGCGTCCGTATTCGCGCTTGTCGGTGCGGATCACCTGTCCCCCTTCTATGTGCGCGATCAGCTGCATCCCGTAGCAGATGCCGAGCACGGGCGCGATGTCGAAGATGGCGGGATCGGCGAGTGGGACGTTGTCGCCGTACACGGAGTTGGGGCCTCCGCTCAGGATAATTCCCGTAGGCTTCCAATCCCGAATCCATTCCACGGTCCGGCTCGGCGGATGAATCTCGGAATAGACGCGTGCTTCGCGGACGCGCCGGGCGATCAACTGCGTGAACTGTGAGCCGAAATCGATGATGAGGATCCGGCTGCTCATAGCGAGATGTTTTCTACCTCGCCGGTCTCGGTATCAAGGATCGCAGCGGTGCATTTCCCGTGAATCCAGCCGCAGGCTTCGCCCGGATTCACAACGAGCGTTGTACCTACCTTCTTGTCCGATTGAAGGTGCGACGAACCGTGAATCACGAAGTCATGCGATTCGATCGATCGCGCGGTCACCTCTCCGATCTCGTGCACCAGCAGAATGCGCTTTCCGCCCACGTCGAAGCTGTGCGGGGATTCGTAGATTTCGGTCCCCATGCCACGCGCAGCGTACGCGCTCAGCGTCTCGCGGTCTCCATCGTTCCGGCCGAATACTCCAAGGAGCGCCATTCCGCGCAGATGAAATGGAGCGAGGCAGAAGGGAGAGCAGTAGTCGCCGGCGTGCATGACCATGCTGACGCCCTTCGCGGCCAGCCTCTCCAGAAGGTCGGCGACGGCGGGGACCCGATCGTGTGTGTCTGCCATCACTCCGATGCGCACTAGACCTTCCTCCAATCGGGCCGCGTGATCTCGTTGCGCACGAGGTCGGCGTAGCTCTCGCGCTGTGTGATCACCGCGAACCTGTCGCCATCGACGAGCACCTCCGGCGCGCGCGTCCGCGAATTGTAGTTGGAAGACATCACGTAGCCGTAGGCGCCTGTCGATTGAACCGCAAGAAGATCGCCGGGCTGCGCGTCGTCAATCTGCCGGTCGAGCGCCAGGAAATCACCGCTCTCGCAAATCGGACCGACAACATCGGCCACGGTCGTCCGACCGCTGGGTTCCACCGCCTCGATGCGATGAAACGCGTTGTAGTGCGAGGGTCGCAGAAGGTCGGTCATTCCGGCGTCGGTGATGATGAATTCCTTGCCGCCGCTGCGCTTTCTATAGAGCACGCGCGTGAGCAGCACACCCGCGTTACCGACGAGAAAGCGTCCCGGCTCGAGGATGATCTTGAGGCCCGATCCTCCGACGAGCGCGCCGATCACTTTTCCGAAGTGCGCGACGTCCACCGCGCGCTCGGTGTCGTAGGTCACAGCGAGACCACCGCCGATGTCCAGGTAATGGAGCTTCACGCCCGTATCGCGCTCGATCTCGCGTCTCAGGACCAGCAGCCGCTGAAGGCCGACCTCGTACGGCGCGAACTGGGATATCTGCGAGCCCACGTGCATGTCGAGGCCGAGCAGCTCGATGGCCGGCAGCGTCGCCGCGACCTTACCGACCGACAGAGCCTCGTCGAACGGAATTCCGAACTTCATTCCCTTCTCGCCGGTACGCGTGTAGGGATGAGGAGTGTCGACGAGCACCTCGGGGTTCACGCGCAGGGCGATAGGAGCCTTCGCATTCCGACGACTCGCGACCGCGTTGATGACGTGGAGCTCCTGCTCAGACTCCACATTGAACAGCAGCACCTTGGCGTCGAGCGCTTCCTCGATCTCGTGTTCGGTCTTCCCGACGCCACTGAATACGATGTCGCGGCCGTCATAGCCGGCTTGGATCGCCCGGTAGAGCTCGCCACCTGAAACAATGTCGAGTCCCGCACCGAGCTCGCGAAGGAGCGCCAGGATGGCGATGCTCGAATTCGCCTTCACGCTGTAGTGCAGGCGGGCGTCGGTGCCTTTCAAGGCATCCCTGAGCCTGGCGTACTGTTCGCGAATCGCGCCCGCGCTGTAGACGAAGGCGGGAGTGCCGACCTCCCGGGCGATTAGCGATAATGCCACCCTCTCGCAGCGAAGCCCGTCGCCATCGCGAGGAAACGCTTTGAGCTCCGGCGCCGCGTTGGCCACGCTCGACCCGGGCTCGCGTGTCTTTAGTACGCTTTTGCCCACAGCGCCTCGGCGGTGGAATCGCGTCCGCACTTGAGGCAGGTCTTGGGCGGGTCTGCAGATCTGAATTCTTCGTCGGGCAAGACGCGAATCGTCGCCTTGGTCTCTTCCTTGATCTCCGCCTCGCACCTGGGATCGCCACACCAGCCGGCGTATACGAACCCTCCATCCCCTTCCATCACCTGGCGGAAGCTATCGTACGTGATTCCCCCGCGGATGCTGTTGTGCTCTCTGCGCTCGCGCGCGTCGATCAGCATCGACTCCTGAATCTGGTGCAGCAGGTCCGCCGCGTCCTCTCCCACCGAAGCCAGCGAGACGGAGCGCTTCACGCCCGTGTCACGACGAACCAGCACCGCCTGGTTCTGGTCGATGTCACGTGGTCCGAGCTCCATGCGCAACGGAATCCCGCGCAGCTCCCACTCGTAATACTTGGCACCAGGCTTGATCCCTTCGCGGTCATCGACGTGCACGCGAAGGCGGCCCGGAACTCTGCGCTCCCACGCGAGCAGGCTTTCCTTCACGAGGTGAGCGGCCGCGCGCACGCGTCCCTTATCCTCGTCGGTCTTCCAGATCGGCACGATGACGATCTCGATCGGTGCGAGAAGTGGCGGCACGCGAAGGCCTTTGTCATCGCCGTGCGTCATCACGAGGCCGCCGACCATGCGCGTCGACACACCCCAGCTGGTGTTCCACGCGTACTCGATCCCGCCTTCTTCCGTCTGGTACTTGAGGTCGAACACTTTGGAGAAGTTCTGTCCGAGGTTGTGCGACGTCCCAGCCTGGAGCGCCTTGTTGTCCTGCATCATGCCTTCGCACGAATAGGTACGGAGCGCTCCAGCGAATTTCTCGGATTCGGTCTTGATGCCGGTCACCACCGGCATCGCCATCCAGCCCTCCATGAAGTCGCGGTAGACGCCGAGCATCTTGCGCGTCTCTTCCTCGGCCTCATCGTGCGTGGCGTGCGCCGTGTGTCCTTCCTGCCAGAGAAATTCGAGCGTGCGGAGGAAAAGACGCGTGCGCATCTCCCACCGGATGACGTTCGCCCACTGGTTGATCAGGATCGGGAGATCACGGTAGCTCTGCACCCACTTGGCGTACATGGCGTAGATGATCGTCTCCGACGTCGGACGGATGACGAGCGGCTCCTCCAGCTTCTTGCCGCCGCCGTGGGTGACTACCGCGAGCTCCGGCGCGAAGCCTTCGACGTGCTGGGCTTCGCGGTGAAGAAAGCTCTCGGGAATCAGCAGCGGAAAGTAGGCGTTCTCGTGCCCGGTCTCCTTGAACATCGTGTCGAGCTGTTGCTGCATGCGCTCCCAGATACCGTAACCGCGAGGCCGGATGACCATGCAGCCGCGCACCGGCGAGTAGTCAGCGAGCTCCGACTTGAGAACCACTTCGTTGTACCAGGCGCTGAAATCCGCCGCGCGCGTGGTGAGCTTTTTGTCGTCAGCCATTGGCGTGATTACAGTGAGTCAAGAAATGCATCCAGGGTTACGCTGCGCTCCGAGCCATCGGCGAGCGTTTTGACGGTGATCGTTCCGTTTTCGAAATCGGGGCGACGAAGCAATACGACATTCCTGATACCGGCGCTCGATGCCGTCTTGAGCTGTCGCGCCAATGTCTGCGACTTGAGCGCGTACTCCACACTGCGGGCCTTGGCGCGCAGGCGTCCGGCGACCGTCATCACATCGGGGAGCATCGATTCGTCGTCCGATGCGACCCAGTATTCGGTCGCGAGCTCCGGAGCCGGAAGAAGATTGCGCGCCCGAAGAATCTCGGTCAGCACGACATCACCCATTCCAAAGCCGAGCGCTGGCAGATCCACTCCGCCGACAGTCGACAGCAGCTCGTCGTAACGACCGCCACCGCAAATGGCGCGGAACTCTCCCTTTGCGTCGAATAGCTCGAACACCTTCCCCGTATAGTATGCGAGTCCGCGCACGATTGAGAGGTCGAAGTCTACCCAATCTCCCACGCCAAGCGCCTCGAGAAACGACATGTATTCCTTCATGCGGGCGACTTCCTCGACGACGTCCGGTGACTTGACGAAATCTCTAGCAAGAGTGTCGAGGTCCTTCGAGTGGTCGAGCAGGCGCCCTACTCTCTTTCTCGCTGCAGCACTGGCCACGGCTTTCTCGACCTTGCCGAGCGTGACTTCGCGCGGCTCGCGTCCAGCTTTGTCGATCGCGGCGAACACCGCGGCGAGCTCGTCTTTCTTTACACCGATGGTCGTGAGGGCGGCCGTGAGCAGGCGGCGGTCGGATACCCTTGCCCTCACATCCTGCGACGAGAGCCCGACTGCGCGCATGACATCGATCGCGACGGCGAGGAGCTCCGCGTCGGCAGCGACCGATGCCTCACCGATTATGTCGACATTGAGCTGGAAGTGCTCTCGAAGACGCCCCTTTTGCTGTCGCTCGTAGCGAAAGAGCTGGGGGACCGAAAACCACCTGATCGGCTTCCGCATGGCGTTCGCCTTCGCGGCCACCATCCGGGCTAAAGTCGGCGTCATCTCCGGACGCAGCGCAAGCTCCCGTCCGCCCTTGTCGGTGAAGGAGTACAGCTGCCCGACGATCTCGTCGCCGCTTTTCTTCGTGTAGAGCTCGAGCGGCTCCAGGGGCGGTCCATCGTATTCCACGAACCCGTAAAGGCGAGCGACGTCACGCCACACCGACATGAGATAGTTGCGTGTGGCCAGCTGCTCGGGGTAAAAGTCGCGAAATCCTGGTAAAGCTCCCTGTGACATGGAGGAAAGCTACGCGGCGAATGGAGACACCTGCAAGCGCGACATCGCATCGCCTACGGTGTGGAATGAGCCGGTGACGACAACGGTACCACTGCCGCTCGCTGCGCGGTCCAATGCTGCTCCGATATCTGGCTCGAGATAGGCTGTCAGCGACTCCGACCTTGCGAAGCTTACAGCGTCCACCGGGTCCCATCGCCTGTCGGGCGGAGCAGACGGAGCGCGCGTGAATATGAACCCGTCGACCGCAGGCGCGAGCGCGCGAACTATCCCGCGCCAGTCCTTGTCGGACAGGACCGCAACGACGGCGGTTCGTGGACCTGCGGGGTTCAGTGCCCGCAATGTTTCCGCGACCGTTCTTGCGCCATCGGGATTATGAGCAACATCGAAGATGAATTTCCCTGCGCGCTGAAAGCGACCGGGTAGAAAAACTCGTGACAACGCTCCGCTGATTTTCTCGGACAGTGGGAGATACTTCTCACCGAGTGCTGTAACCGTTGCGATTGCGACGGCAGTGTTGCGGGCCTGGTAGGCTCCGATCAATGGTGTGGTGAGTCGCAGCCTAACCCCCTCGTGCGCGAGCGAGAACGACGTCCCGCCTGCCGAAACTTCGATCTCGCTCAATCGATAGCTATCGTCGAGGACGGTCACAGGACCCGCGCCGGCCTCCTTTGCTGACCTCTCGAGCAGCTCCGCGATCGACGGATCCGCCTCGCCAATCACCGCCGGCACGTTCCGTTTGAAGACTCCCGCCTTCTCGCGCGCGATCGCTTCCAGGGTGTCACCAAGCAGATCGGTGTGATCGAGCCCAATCGACGTGACGGTTGCGACTCGGGGTTTAAGCACGTTGGTCGAATCGAGGCGTCCGCCGAGTCCGGTTTCGATGACTGCGACATCGACTTGCTGCGATGCAAACCAATCGAACGCGAGCGCCGTCGTCAGCTCGAAGAAGGTGGCGCCAATTCCTTCGGCGAAGGGCGTCCATTTCTCGAGGAACTCGAGAACGGCCGTTTCTGGTATTGGCGTGCCGTCGATTGAAATGCGCTCACGAAAGTCGATCAGGTGGGGAGACGTGTATCTGCCGACCTTGTGCCCGCTCGCACGCAGCAGGGCCTCGGCAGTGGCAACTACGCTGCCCTTCCCGTTCGTCCCCGCGACGTGGATGGCGGTAAGTCTTTCGTGGGGAGACCCGATCTTGCCGAGGATTGCGAAGGTGCGCTCGAGGCCGAATTTTGTGCCGCTCGTGGTGCGAGCGAAAAGCGCGTCGATCGCCGCGCTGTACGAGGTCAGGAGGTCGTCCACCCTGCCGACGCCGGCTTGCCACTCATGTGGCGCAGCAGCTGACCGACGGTTTGCTTGAGCTCGCTGCGCGGAACCACCGAATCGACAATCCCGTGCTCGAGCAGAAATTCCGCAGTCTGGAATCCTTCCGGCAGCTCCTGACCGATGGTCTGCCTGATCACCCGCGGCCCCGCAAACCCAATCACCGCGCCCGGCTCGGCGAGAATCGAATCGCCGAGCATCGAGAAGCTCGCACTCACGCCACCCATGGTGGGATTGGTGAGAATCGAAACGTAGGGAATTCTCCGCTCCGAAAGCTGCGACAAAATCGCGGCGGCCTTGGCCATCTGCATGAGCGAGAGCACTCCTTCCTGCATGCGCGCGCCTCCGGATGCGGAGATGATGATCAACGGATACTTGCGCTCGATGGCGCGCTGGCCGAGGCGGGCGAGCTTCTCTCCCACAACGGAGCCCATCGATCCACCCATGAAGGCGAAGTCCATCACCGCCAGGCATACCGGCATCCCACCCAGTTGACCCGTGAAGGTGAGCACCGCGTCGCCATCGCCAGCGTTGGTGGTGGCCTTCTTGAGGCGCGCGGGATACTCGGGAAAACCGAGGGGATCGGTGGAGCGAATCTCCAGCTCGGTCTCTTCGCCCGTGCCCTCGTCGAGGAGGATGGCCGCATACTCGCTGGCGCGAATTCGGCGGTGAAAACCGCAGCTCGGGCACACGTTGAGATTGCGCACGAACTTCTCGCGGAGGTCAGTGTGACCACAGTTGTCACATTTCTCCCACGCATCGGGAGGAATCTCGTGTTTCTCGTGACGCGGAAGCCGGGGCTTCTTTTCCTTCCGAAACCATGCCATGCGCGGAATTTACGCGGAATTGGCTAAATTCGCACAAGGAAAGCGGATACAGCGCTTCCTGCGGCGCGAGTGGCGCTCAGTACCCCCGGAGCGACATCGCGCTGCCGCGACCCTCGCCCGAGATCCGCATGAGGATCCCGACGGCCAGCCAGCTGGCTAACATAAACGATCCGCCGTAGCTGAAAAACGGAAGCGGGATTCCTGTGATCGGCAT
>JBDTIV010000019.1:0-8814 GCA_039936175.1 Gemmatimonadaceae bacterium
TCGTGGTGACCGCGCGCCTCCTTGGGTTTACCGCCCAGTCGGCCTCCGTGTTGCTATCGCCGGGCGACCTAACCCGCGACTTCAGCCTGAGTGATAATCCCTTCCAGCTCGGCGAAGTGGTTGTTACGGGCGCTGGAACAACGACGCAAGTGGAAAAGCTGGGGAACGTTCGCAACAACGTGGACTCTTCGGCCATTGCTCGCAGCAACGAAATGAATGTCGTCAACGCCATCGCGGGTAAGGCGCCAAACGTCGAGGTGCAGGCACAATCCGGCGAACCGGGCGCGTCATCATTCATTCGAATCCGCGGGGCGAAAACCATTGGTGGAACCGGTCAGCCACTTTTCGTCGTCGACGGCCAGCCCATCGACAACAGCACCATTACGACGAACGGGTCGACTCAAAGCACCGTCTCTTCCAACCGGGCATCGGACATCAACCCCGATGACATTGCTTCAATTGAAATTCTGAAGGGGCCGGCCGCCGCCGCGATTTACGGCGCACGCGCGGGTCAGGGGGTCGTTCTCATTACCACCAAGAGCGGCCAGCCCGGGACTACCAAATACTCACTACGATCGGTCCTTTCCTCGGACAAAGTGAGTCACGGAGTGCCGCTTCAGACGACGTATGGCCAGGGTTCCGGTGGGGCGTTCACGCCATGCGCGGCCGAGGGGTGTCGACTGACATCGGGTACCTGGGGGCCAAAGCTCGCCGCTGGCACGCCTGTGTTCGACCAGTTCGGGGACCTTTTCCGCACCGGTTCAACGATTGATAACACTTTGACCGTGTCAGGCGGCAACGATCGTACCCTGTTCTACCTCTCGGGGTCACACCTCAACCAGGTAGGTACGATAATCGGGCCGAACAATTCCTATCAGAAAACGTCATTCCGCCTTAAGGGATCACATCGGGTGACCGATCGTTTCAGTGTCGGCGGCAACATTGCCTATGTCGATGATCGGGGTGAATACATCCAAAAAGGATCAAACGTGAGTGGCTTGCTGTTGGGCGGTTTGCGCACGCCCCCCGAGTTCGACGACCGCCAATATCTCGACCCCGTTTACGGACTCCACCGTTCCTATCGTTACCCTCGGCCGACGGCAACATCGGAATCCAATCCGGTTACCCGTGGATACGACAACCCCTTCTTCGTGATCAACCGTGACGTGAATAGTGGCCAGGTTGGCCGAACGATCGGAAACGTGGACATGAGCTACGCTGCAACTGATTGGCTGACCCTCAAGGAGCAAGGCGGAGCTGATTACTATGCCGACGAACGGGTCGAAGCGTTGCCGCTCACCAGCAGCACCTTCCCCACTGGCCAAGTGGTGCAGGCGAAATACGTGAATCTTCAATTGGATCACAATTTTCTCGCGATTGCACAGCACACATTCAACCCTTCCCTCGCGGCAACATTCACGCTGGGTCAGGGTCTCAATAGCCGCCACTTCAAGCAGATCAAGGCGCAGGGCCAAGGGCTGATTGCCCCCCAGCCGTACACGCTCGACAATACGATTCCCACGAACCTCACCACGGCCCCGTTCGAGTCGCTCGTCCACGACGCGTCCTTCTTCGGTCAGGCGACGGTAGATCTATTCGACCAGCTCTATCTTACGGGCGCGCTGCGTAACGATGGGTCGTCGACGTTCGGTCAGAGCAAGAAGCGGAATAACTTCCCGAAGGCGAGCGTCGCCTGGGATTTCACGAAAAAAACGGGCGATTTTAACGGCGCTATCCCATACGGAAAGCTACGCCTCGCTTATGGCGAGACCGGCCAGGAACCGGGTGTCTATTCCACGCTGAGTGGTTTGACCACCGGTGTGTTCAACGACGGCTACACCAACAACGGTTTGAGCACCAGCCAAAAGGGCCTTGGCGGTCTCGTGACTCAATCCAGGAAGCCGCAGACCAACCTGGGACCCGAGAGATCCAAAGAGCTGGAAACGGGTATCGATCTCGGTCTTTTTCGGAACCACGCCGACCTTGGGTTCACGTATTACAACGACCGGACGGTTGACGTCATTCTGCTGACGCCAGCTCCTGCGTCCACCGGATACACGCAGCAGGCTTCGAATGCCGCTACGATCACGAACCGGGGGGTGGAGGTAACGCTGAATCTCCGCCCGTTCACTACTGAGAAGGCCGCTTGGGACATTGGCCTCCAGTACGGGCGGAACAATAATTTGGTGAAGGATCTGAAGGGTGCTGGAGAAGTCGATATCGGTGCTGGCACATTTAGCGGTGCCGTGGGCGCCGCTGTTGAGGGATACCCGCTTGGCGTGCTGAGAGGTCAGGACTTTGCCAGGTGCGGGCTTGGACTCGTGATCGGCGGAGTCGACATCGATCAGGGGTGCGGCAGCGCGGGACGAGGAGCGCTCTATCTCGATTCCACCGGGTTTCCGGTCGTGGATCCGACGGTTCGCGTAATCGCCAATCCGCAACCCAAATGGACCGGAAGCATTTCGACTGGACTTACTCTCTGGAAAAACCTCCGTATCTCCGGCCTCCTCGACATCAAAAAGGGCGGGGAAGCATGGAACGGAACCAAGGGAGCACTGTACTTCTTCGGTAAGCATAAAGACACCGAAGTTCGCGACGTGATGCGTAAATTCGGTACCGATTACATGCCGGGCCACCCGGGTGCATCAGGCCCAGTCGCGGGTCCGGGCATGGGTGTCTCGGTCCTGATCGACCAAGCCTGGTACCAGGGGGAGGGCGGCGGGTTCGGCGATGTATCGCGCTCGTTCATGGAGGATGCCGGCTACGTGAAGCTGCGCGAACTCTCGCTCGGTTACAACATCGCCGCCCCATGGCTCACGAGAGGTCTCGGCTTTAGCAGCGTAGATCTCAAGGTGGCGGGCAGAAATCTTCACACCTGGACCAAGTACACCGGTATCGATCCGGAGACAAATCTGGGCGGCGCTGGCGTCACGATCCGCGGCATCGATTACTTCAACAATCCTCAGACGCGATCGATTGTATTCTCGATCGGTCTCAACCGCTAAGGCCCCGGAGACATTAGAATGAATAGATCACTCAAGGTCGCGCTCGCCGCGATCCTGCCGATGATCGCCCTTGCCGGTTGCAAAGGTGACTATCTGTCGGGGCCAAAGCTGACGACCGATCCTAACACACAAACCCAGGTAAGAACGCCCGATCAGTATTTCGTGGCGATACAGGCCAACCAGTTTTTTGAACAGGAATCGGGCCTTGCCCGTACGGTTGCCATTTGGCACCAGCAGATGGCAGGCGTCGACCGGCAATACGCGTCCCTCGATGTCTACAACTATAGCGAAGACGATTACTCCGGCTTCTTTGACGGATTCTATAGTGGCGGTGGGCTGATAGACATCAGGAATCTCGAGGCGAAAGTCACGGAGCAGAAGGACAGAACTTACCTGGGCATCGCCAGGATTGTGGAAGCGTTCGACATCGGCACGGCTGCCGATATCTGGGGTGACATCCCGTATTCCGAAGCCGTGAATCCAACGATCGCTACTCCGAAGCTGGACAAGCAGCTCGTTGTGTATGCGGCGATCGAGACCCTGTTGGACAACGCCATAGCCGATCTTGCGGCAGCGCAGGGGGCGGGACCCAAGGGTGCTGACCTCGTTTACGCGGGGAGCGCGGCAAAGTGGACGGCTCTCGCTCACACTTTGAAGGCGCGTTATTACATGCACCAGGCTGAAGTGGATCCGGCCAACTACGCAAAAGCGCTCGCGGAAGCGCAGCTAGGCATCTCATCGGCGGCAAACGACTATACCAGCTACCACAGCGCGACGCCGACTGAGTGGAATATGTGGTATCAGTTTCAACAGGATCGTGACAGCTACATGCGGGATGGCGCCTTTCTCGTGAACCTCCTGAAATCACGGGGCGATCCGCGCATCTCGACGTATTTCGAAGGTCCGTCGTCCGTCGGGTCCGCCCCGGGCGAGGACAATGCCGCCGCTTCAAACCTGAGCTCGATCCGCAATGCCCCGGCGTTCAGGCAACCGTTGATAACCTACTCCGAGACCCAACTGATCATCGCGGAAGCTTCGTACCAGGGCGGTGATCAGGTCGGCGCGCTTGCCGCTCTCAACACTGAGCGCGCCTCGCAAGGCCTGGGGACTCCGCTGGTCGGCCTGGCGGGTCCGGCGTTGCTAACAGAAATCATGACCGAGAAGTACATCTCTCTTTTTCAGAATATTGAAGTGTGGAGCGATTACAGGCGGACGTGCCAACCCAAGCTTACGCCGGCTCCGGGCAAGGCCGCCATTCCCTCGCGCTTGTTGTATCCGTTCAGCGAGCGGAACACGAATCCAAACATTCCCTTACCATCAGCGCAGCCGGTTCGAAATCAGAACGATCCCAATGCTTGTCCCTGATTCGCAGCCGGTCGCCAAGAATTTGGCTACCAGGGCGTAGATTGAAGTGCGTTGGTTGAGCAGCCCGACTCCTGCAAATCAGGGGTCGGGCTGTTTAGCTTAGAACAGTTTCTCTCTTTGCCGGAGACCCGATGCAGCGCGTGATGGTTGGAATGCTTACACTTGCAACAATGGGTTGCTATACGGTCGAGCCATTGATCACAGCCTCTCGGCCGGGTCAAGAGCTCGTCGTTCAGATCAGCGATGCGGGGACTTCGCAACTCGCACAATACCTCGGTCCGGGGATTTCCGTCATCAACGGACGTTTCATCGCTGCGGCGGACGACACGCTAAAAGTGGCAGTGAGCTCGACTGAGACGCGAAAGGGGGACGTGCATTTCTGGCAAGGCGAAGAAATTTCCGTCGCCAGAAATCTCATCGCAACGTTGAGCGAGAAAAAGGTGTCGCCGTCGCGCTCGTTTCTGGCCGCTGGCGCGGCAATCATTGGAGCAGCGTTGATCAAGGTAGGGTTTGGGGGAAGCGGAAGCAGCGGAAAAACTACACTACCACCCGCCGGCCAGTGATGTAACGGAGGCATAGGGGCGGCTTCAGGCATATAATTTGGGCGCCACAGATGCCGCAGTGGATTGACAGGATCGCCATCCGCGCGTTTCACGATTCGCGCTCGCGGCTCGACCGATTCAAGCTCGCTGGCAAAGGCCTCGTTCGCGAGATGCTGCTCGCCGATCCCGAGATCGGCCTCTCGGTGCGCGAGCATGCCCTCGAGCGGGGCATCACGGAGGCTGAGACCTGGAAGCAGGTCGAGCGCTACATCGAAGAGATAGTCCCGTTCTTCAACATCCTGACCTACTACAAGCTCGGCCTGGTGGTCAGTCGCTTTGTCCTGAACATGTTTTACAAGATCTCCGCCGAGTTCGCCGGACCAGCGCAGCCGGCCCTGCCTAAGGACTCGGTGGTGATCTATCTGATGAATCATCGCTCGAACGCCGACTATCTCCTCGCGGGTTACGTCCTGTCCGGACGCGTTGCGATTTCGTACGCGGTGGGCGAGTGGGCGCGGACGTTCCCGCTGGAATACATCTTCAAAAGCTTCGGAGCGTACTTTGTCAGACGCAAGTTTCGCGAGCGCCTCTATCACACTGTCCTTGAGAGGTACGTGCAGCTCATCACGCGAAACGGCGTGACGCAGGGAATTTTTCTGGAGGGAGGTCTCAGCCGCGACGGGAAGATAGGCAAGGCGAAGATCGGGCTGCTTGACTACGTCCTTGGAGCCGGGCGGGATCCTGCCATGCGAGCGCGCCTTTACGCTGTGCCTGTTGCCCTCAACTACGACCGAGTACTCGAGGATCGATCGTTGCTGCGCGAGCTGGACGCGCGCGAAGGACGAACTCGTCCGTCGCGGCGCACTCAGCTGGCAGAAGTCGTGCGTTACGTCTGGTGGAACAGCGCCCGTCTTGTCGCGCGAAGGTGGAAACGCTATGGGCGCGCGGCCGTTGTGATCGGTGAAGCCTTTCCACTGGCTCCCTGGTATGCCAATCAGGACCGGGAAGTCGGGGATCTCTTCGCCCTCCCGCGTTCCGAGCGTCTGGCGCGGGTTCAGCAGCTGGCGGATCTCGTGCTGGAAAAAATCGGCGCAATCGTTCCGGTTACGCCAGTGTGCCTCGCGTGTGCCGCTATCCAGAGCTTCGATAGCGACTTCATTCCCCACGAAAAGCTGCTGGAGCGAGTGCGCGAGATGCGTGACGTCCTGAAGGACATGAATGCCCGCATGATGAATTGCGATGGCAGCGCCGAGGAGACCTTTGACCGCGCGTGGAGAATGCTCCGGATGCGCCGCATTCTCGTGCGGTCCGGAAAGGGCTATGCGGTACTCGCGATGAACAGACCGCTCGTCAGCTACTACGCGAACAGCATCGCGCATTTACTCGGTCCTTTCGCCGAGGGAGTGCGCCAACGAGATGCGCTTCCAGGTCTCAGCATGATGAGCGTGTAGCGAGCACCTCGAGCGTCGCCCCGCGATTGGCGCGTTAAAACTCTCCGCGAAGTCGCGCTGTCAAAGGGGCGATACCTGTTGCGCGCCAGCTCAACAGTAAAAGAACAGCCCATCGCACGGGGATTTGTGTCGATGACCGACCAAAAATTATTCCTTCGGAGATTCGGCCCACTTGTGGGTGGTCCACTGGCTCTTTGAAACAAGCGTCGGACAGCTCGCTCGTCATGTCGGTACGTCGCGTGGTTCGCGAGGGAGGCGGCGACGATACCTATAACGACATCGAGGTCTCGCTTCCTTCCAGGGATGTGGAGAGCGTCGAAAGAAGCAGCACTTCGGTGTCACGGGGCTTTCTGACCGCGGGAGCGATTGTCGCCACCGCGCTGCTGGCGGCGAATGGGAGCTGGGGACCTATCCGGAGGAAAGACCGGGGGAAACACCTCGACCGGAAAGTGACGGCGACAATTACCAGACTCCGACGCTCGACCGGCTGAGGCTGCTCTCGATGGTGAAGCGAACCTCGGAGTTCCCGCGAAGCGAAATCGCCTGCGAGGTGAAGCTGTCGGTCCCGCCAATCCGTCGCACCGCGAGCCGAATTACGCCCATTTGTCCTTGAAGGCTCGGGGGAATCTCGATCGAGACATCGTGGGCACCCGCGATCTGCGTGAACCGCGTCTGAATTCCGTCATGAACGATATAGAGAACGATGTCGGCCCAGTTGTGGTTCTCGACCTGGAGCTTCACCGGATCCGGTGGCAGCGCCGAGGGGTCTGCGAACCCCTCCGCGACCGGATGTCGGCCGGCACAGGCCGCGAGTAGTGCAGACATAACGAAATACGAGGCGACAATAGTCCGGGAGACTATCATTCCTTGCTCCTACGCGAGCGTCGCGGCACCATGTCGCGGCGGATGACCAAATGTGGTGCACGGAACACGTCGCGTCGAGTGGAGTGCGGTGAACGGCTGCCGTAGCGCGTCGAGTGTCTGGTCCAGCGGGCGTGAGTTGACACAAACTGCTGTGCCGCCTAACTTTATAGGCTAGTCTGCCCCGGAATCGGGCGACCGTAGAATCACGTTCAGGGTTTAATGCCGACAATCAATCAGCTAGTCCGTCAGAGCCGCCGCGACGTCCAGAAAAAGGAAAAGGCGCCGGCCCTCAAGTCCAATCCTCAGAAGCGCGGTGTCTGCACCCGTGTCTACACCACAACGCCGAAGAAGCCGAACTCAGCGCTTCGCAAAGTCGCGCGCGTACGGCTGACCAATGGGTTCGAAGTCACCGCGTACATTCCGGGCGAAGGCCACAACCTCCAGGAGCACTCCATTGTGCTCATCCGCGGCGGCCGCGTGAAGGACCTACCTGGCGTGCGCTATCACATTGTGCGTGGATCGCTCGACGCCTCCGGTGTCAACGGCCGCAACAAGAGCCGCTCCAAGTACGGCACCAAGAAACCAAAGGCCGGCGGCGCAGCCGCGGCAGGTAAAAAGAAATGAGTCGCCGCAAAAAGTCCGTCAAGCGTCCGATTCTGCCCGACGCGCGCTACGATAGCCAGACCGTCTCGAAGTTCATCAACGCCATCATGTACCAGGGCAAGAAGTCCACGGCCGAACGGATCTTTTATGGCGCGATGGACATCGTCGAGAACAAGACCAGCCAGCCCGGCGTCACGATCTTCAAGCAGGCTCTGACCAACCTCAAGCCCGCCGTTGAAGTGAAGAGCCGCCGAGTGGGCGGTGCGACTTACCAGGTGCCGGTCGAAGTTAGGCCCGACCGTCGCACGGCGCTCGCCATGCGCTGGCTGATCACCTTCTCACGCGGCCGCAACGAGAAGTCCATGTCCGAGAAGCTAGCCGCCGAGGTCATCGCCGCGAGCAAGGGCGAGGGCAATGCCGTCAAGAAGAAGGAAGACACTCACAGGATGGCTGAAGCGAACAAGGCTTTCGCGCACTATCGCTGGTAAGGCTCTAGCCCGAGACTGTAAGTCTTTGCCCCGTCGAGTGATACCACACTTGACGGGGTTTTGCTTTGCCCCAAAGAATGGCCTTGGTGTCCATGATGGTGTCCATTGGGTCAGGAATTGAGCGCGCGCTTTGCCTTTGCTCGCTCGCTGAGAGCGTCGCGCTGTGCCTCCTCATCGGGGCGCACATAGCAGGTCAGAACTGTCTGGATATTCTTCCAACCACCTAGATCACAGAGATCGCGAAGGTTGGTCTTCCGAAGATCTGAGCCGAACTTCCGTCGCAGGCAGTGCCAGCCGAATCGCTGGCCCTCAGGAATCCGTGCAGCCTTGGCGAGCCGCTTCCAGAGATTGAACACCGCGTCTCCGGTCATCGGCCGCGAGCGATCGCCCCGACGGGCAGGGAAGATGGTTGACTCTCCGATCACCCCGCGGACGTTACGTTCGCGAAGAAGTATCGAGAGAGCCTCTTCGGTTAGAGGAGTGTAGTGGTCGTTGC
>JBDTIV010000020.1:0-138795 GCA_039936175.1 Gemmatimonadaceae bacterium
CGCGCCCGAGAGTTCACATCGACGGCGCGGTTTGGCACCTCGATGTCGGCTTATCACATCCTGGGGCTGGAGCAGGTCCCAAGGGTCCGGCTGTTCGCCGGTTAAAGTGGTACATGAGCTGGGTTCAGAACGTCGTGAGACAGTTCGGTCTGTATCCGCTGTGGGCGTTGGAAGATTGAGGGGCGCGGACCCTAGTACGAGAGGACCGGGTCGGATTGCCCGCTCGTGTACCGGCTGTGGTGCCAACTGCAGCGCCGGGTAGCGAGGGCAAGCGCAGATAACCGCTGAATGCATCTAAGTGGGAAGCTGCCCCCAAGATGAATCTTCCCTGGAGCCTCGAGCTCCCTGAAGGGCCGGGAGAGACCATCCCGTCAAGAGGTCGCACGTGGACGCCGGGCAACCGGTTTCAAGCGAAGCGATCCTCATCGCCCGTGAGGCTTGATCTCCTTATATGGTCCAGAGTTTTCCTTGTAGTTGACTCTGGCCGACTAGCAGTAACCAAGCGATCTAACGGTTGATTCGAACATCACACGATCACTACTACAATCCAAAGTCAATTTCACAATTCGCTGGCGACTAGAGCGTAGGGGCCACACCCGTTCCCATTCCGAACACGGTCGTTAAGCCCTACAGCGCCGATGGTACTCCGTCCGAGAGGACGCGGGAGAGTAGGCCGTCGCCGGCACCTCTTGAAAGGCCACTCAGTTTTACTGGGTGGCCTTTTTTGTTTTGCGCGGCACGGTGTGTAACTTTGAGCTTCGGGCCGACGCCAATCGGCCACGTATCATTGGGGTGTAGGTCAACTGGCAGACCGCCGGACTGTTAATCCGGAAGTTGCAGGTTCGACTCCTGCCGCCCCAGTTTTTTACGCCGGTAGTCCGCTTTGTTGTTCTTCACCGACGCGACTACCTTGACTGATGCCCAGAGCCGGAATCGTCACCGTCGTCGGAAAGCCAAACGTCGGCAAATCAACCCTCCTCAATCGCATCGTCGGCCAGAAGCTAAGCATCACCAGCTCCAAACCCCAGTCGACGCGGGACCGGGTTGTGGGCATCCACACCACCGGCGATGCCCAGATGGTCATACTCGACACGCCCGGCCTCCTCAATCCTCGCTACCCACTGCAAGAGGCGATGCGATCGACCGCTGTCAGGGCGCTCGACGAAGCCGACGTCGTCGTGTACCTCGTCGATTCTACCGAGGGAATGCCCGCGTCGCTCGTCGAAGCGGCGGAACTTTCGAAGCCGCCGCGCGCACCAGTAATTCTGGCTCTCAACAAATCCGATGCGCTTCACCCGGCCCGGCACGGCGAGCTCCTCGCCATCGAGAATTCCATTCTCGTCTCGGCTCTAACCGGCGACGGAATCCCCGAGCTGATGCAGACCGTCGCGAGCCGGCTTCCGGAAAGTCCCTTCCTCTATCCCGAGGACGAAATCAGCACCCAGCCAGTTCGATTCTTTGTCGCGGAGCTGGTCCGGGAGACGGTGCTCGAACAGCTGCACGATGAGGTACCCTACAGCGTAGCAGTTCAGGTCGAGGAATATCGGGAAGATCGCTCCCCTCTGTACATCAGGGCGGTAATTTATGTTGAGAGGGACAGCCAGAAGGCCATCATCATCGGCAGCAAGGGCGCCCAGATCCGACGACTCGGCGAGGCCGCACGAAAAAAGATCGAGACCTTCGTCGGCGAAAGGGTGTATCTCGATCTTTGGGTGAAGGTTCTCGCGAACTGGCGCAAGAATCCGGGCAGTCTGTCCAGATTCGGGTATAAACTCGAAACAGGGAAGCGCAAATGAGCTTGTCGGAGCGTCTGCTGGAAATCCTCGTGTGCCCGAAGTGCAAGACGGAGCTCGAGTATCGAGAGGCAGAGCAGGTTCTCATCTGCCACAAGTGCCGCCTTCGCTACGCCGTGAGGGACGACATTCCAATAATGCTGATCGATGAGGCGACTCCTTTTTAGCCTGGCGCTTTCCGTACTGGGCTCGCTCAAGGCGGAAGCACAGACATCGTCGACCGGCAGCGAAGGCGCCCTCTTTCTGCTGCTGCCGACCGGCGCGCAAAGTGTAGGAATGGGGCAGGCAATGGTTGCCGCGACTCCCGGCAGCGAAGGCATCTGGTGGAACCCTGCCTCAATGGCCCCCCAGGACAAGCGCGAGATCGCAATCCACTACTCCAAGACCGTTTCTGGTGTGGCGAACGCTTTTTCGTTCGTTCACCCTTCGCACACTTTCGGAACGACGGCGCTCACACTCAGCGTGCTCGACCTCGGAGAGCAGCAGGTCACCGATGACCTCGGTCAGGTGATCGGCCTCATCCTGCCACGCGATGTGGTGTTTGCCGGAACGTACGCCGCCGAGCTGACGAAGCGCCTCAATGCCGGCTTCAACTACAAGATCGTGCAGGTCCGCGTCGACTGCACGGGACAGTGCACCACTGTGGGCAACGAAGTTGAGAGCTCGCGCGCGGTGGACCTCGGCGCGCAGTACCGCGTCGAGGCTGGTGCCCCGCTGGTTTTCGGCATCGCACTCAGGAACCTGGGTGGGAAGCTCAACTCGCAGCAGACCAATCAGCGGGATCCTCTGCCGACCCAGCTCGAGATCGGCGCGATGTACCGACTCAAATTTCTTGACCACTACATCAAGGACATGGAGTGGCGCGCTTCGGGGAGCTGGGTCGATACCCGATCATTCGGTGGCAAGGCGGTGCGCTTCGGGACCGACGTCGTTTACGAGGGGACGCTGCACCTGCGCGCGGGATTCGTGGGTCACGATCGCCGAGGAGATGCGAGTGCGTCGCTTGGCGTCGGCGTGCAGACCAACGGGTTTGTCTTCGACATCGCCCGGACATTCGGTGGGATTCCGGCAGACAACGGGCAGTCCCCGGTGTGGATCTCGCTGCGATACCTGTTTTGAACCGGCGTCGGCGCCGGCAGGGCAGCCCCCGATGAAGATTCTCTACGCGCTCCTGGTATTCGTTCCGATCTCGATTCTGTCGCGGGTACTTGGCGCGCCTCCGATCGCGGTCTTTCTCCTGAGCGCCGCGGCGATCATTCCGCTTTCCGGTGTGATGGGCGCCGCAACCGAGGCCGTCGCCGAGCATACCACCCCAGCGATTGGCGGCGTCCTGACCGCCACAATGGGCAACCTGGCCGAGTTGATCATCGCATCGATCGCGCTTCGGGCCGGCCTGATCGACCTTGTGAAAGCCTCGATCACGGGGTCCATACTTGGCAACCTCCTTCTCGTGCTCGGAATCGCCCTTTTCGCGGGGGGTCTCAAGTATAAGATCCAGACATTCAACCGCCATCTGGCGGGACTGAGCACCACGGTCCTGATCATCGCTGTGTTCGGCCTCGCCGTTCCGGCGCTCTTCCACGCCCTCCACCCCGACCCACAGAGGGTGGCCACAGTCAGGATGTCGCACTACATCGCCTTCCTCCTCATCGTCGGGTACGCGGCGTGGCTGGTGTTCTCCCTATGGACGCATTCGGCCACTTTTGCCTCGGATCGGCACGATCCAGCCGTGACTGTAGCCCCAAAATGGTCGTCAAAGAAGGCAATGGTTGTGTTGGTAGCGTCAGCCGTTGCGATTGGGGTTGTGGCGGAGGTGCTGGTATCAGCGACCGAAGAGGCGGTGAAGGTACTGGGTCTGTCCGAGTTTTTCGTCGGACTGATCCTGATTCCCATCATCGGCAACGCGGCCGAGAACAGCTCTGCGATCATCATGGCGGTGCGGAACCGAATGGATCTCGCGCTCAACATCGCCATAGGCTCGAGCATTCAGGTGGCGCTGTTGATAGCGCCCGTTCTGGTGCTGCTTGGAATGGCATTTCATCAGCCGATGGATCTCGCGTTTACTACCATGGAAGTCGCGAGCATCGGATTGGCTGTGCTCGTGGCGACATCCGTGATCCGAGATGCGGAATCGAACTGGCTCGAGGGAGCGTTCCTGCTTCTGGCGTACGCAGTACTGGCAGTGGCGTTCTTTTTCTTCTGACAGAGCAGAATCACCGGCGACCGGAAACCCAAAGATTTGCAGCAGCCGAACGCGATACGCTTCTCCCCCAATGGTGCTTCTCTCCCGGCCCATGTAAGTGCGTGGATTGCCGAGCAGGAGGCTTCGGTCGTCACCCTGAGCTCAGGTGACGAGCTGATGTCCATCGGCCTGCGCGCGCGCCCGCGCTTTGTCGTATTCGACGCCAGGAAAGATCCGGAGCCGGTTCTCGCGGCTTTGTATCGCGTTAAGAAGGACTCTTACACGGCGGTCGTTCCGTGCGCGGTCCTCACCGAGAAGAGCAGTGAAGCGCTCTCCGCTGCTTTCGACGCCGGAGCCGACGAAGTCATTCGGGACGGCATGACCGCCCCTGAAGCGATCCGCAGGTTGAGCGCGATGCTCATTCGATCCGAGCGCGATCTCATCGTCCACCCATCGACCCGTCTCGCCGGAACATCCGCGATCGAAACCGAGATTGGGCGGCGTCTCGCGCTGGGCGACTACTTTGCCGTCTGCTACGCCGATCTCGATCACTTCAAGGAATTCAACGATCGATACAGCTACAATGAAGGCGATCGCGTAATTCGCATCCTGGCGAAGCTGCTTCACGACGTCGTGAAGGGGACGTGCGGCGAGAACGGATTTATCGGACACATCGGCGGCGACGATTTCATTTTCATCATCCCGTATAACTCGATTCCGTCGGTCTGCGGTGAGATTGTTGCGACTTTCGATTTGCTCGCGCCCTACCAATATTCAGAGCAGGATCGAAGGGCAGGGTATTTCTTTGGAAAGGACCGAAGAGGCCATCTCGACCGCGTACCTCTGATGACGCTCTCCATCGGAGTCGTGACGAACCTTCGGCGCACATTGACCTCCGCACGTCAGGCAAGCCAACTTGCGACAGAGATGAAGACATACGCCAAGAGCCTTCCAGGCTCGGTTTATACAGTCGATAGACGCAGTGACGAACGTGTGACGCCGCAGGAACTTCCCGCGATTCGGGACACGCGAAAGATCGGAGAGAGCGAATGAATGTCAGCTGCCCGGATTGCCGTTCGATCTTCAGGGTGGATCCCGCCAAGGTTCCTCCGACGGGAGTCCGCGCGCGCTGCTCCGTCTGCGGTGGCGTGATCCCCATACCGGCTCCTACGGGGCAGAATACCCCCCCGTCGAGCAGTCCGCGAGCGTCCCCCCCTCCGAGCGAGCCGTCGCCGTCGAGATCCTCCACTCCCACCCCCAAGAGCGGGTGGGATACGGCCATTTTTGGTGAGTCGGGGCCCCCACGGCAGCAATCTGCTCCTTCCGCACCCACGGTACAGCGTCCAGCCGCACCGTCACCGCCGCGCAGCGTTGAGACGCCCGCCGCGCCCCGCCCACGCCCGGAATCCTTCGAGCGCACCACAGCCGCCGCCACGGCTACACCACCTTCGCCCGCTTCGGGGCTTCCGGAATTCACGCCTCCTCCGTCGCTCCCGCCCTTCAAACCCTCGGGATCGGCGTCACGGCAGACACCGGCCACGGGTCCGATGCCCATTCAGCCCACACCGGCCTACGTACCGGCCAGTCCCCGCGCTCCGACGCCGCCTCGATCAGCCGGAACGCCCCCATCTGCCGCTCCCTCGACCTCCGCCGATGGAGGCGCGAGACGACCGCTCAATCCATTCCTCTCCAAGGATCCCAATCAGCGCGCCAAGCGACTCGCACGCGCGCTGGTCTCCGACATCATTACCTACCATCCCGCCAAGCACGCCGAGGGACTCCGCGACGGCACGCTCAAGCAGCTCTTTCGTGAAGAGATCAAAAAGAGCTTCGAAGAGTATATTGCTCAGGTAGGACAGCAGCTCGCCGAGAGCACCACTTATTTCCAGGAAGCGCTGAACGAAGTGCTCGCGGCCGGTAAGAAAATTTTTTAGGGTTCGGAGGGGTGGTTCGAAATGGCGGAGAGCGAACGCAGTCGCGGCCTGAAACAGACCGGCGAACGACTGGCGGAATTGCGGAGGTATCTTTGACATCGACGGCAAGCGTGCTCGGCTGAGCACACTCGACGCCGAGATGGCCGACCCCGGCTTCTGGGGGAATCAGGACAAAGCGCAGGCGACCCTTCAAGAAGTCAAAACGCTGCGCGGGTGGGTGGACCCCTACGACAAGCTCGATGGCCGCGTCGTCAGTGCGCTCGAGCTCGATGAGATGATTCAGGAGGGCTCAGAGCCCGAGATGGAGCGCGAGCTGGACCGGGAAACCGACCAGCTGCGAGACGATCTCGCTGCGTTCGAGGTGAAGTCGCTTCTTCGCGGTCCCGATGACTTCCGCGACGCGCAACTGGAAATCAGCGCCGGTGCGGGCGGAACGGAAGCACAGGACTGGGCGGAGATGCTCATGCGCATGTACGTCCGCTGGGCCGAGCGCCGCGGCTTCGAGGTCGCGATGCTCGATCAGAGCGAGGGCGAGGAAGCGGGAATCAAAGGCGCGGTGCTGGAGATTCGTGGACAGTACGCGTACGGGTTCCTCAGGCCCGAGACGGGAGTCCATCGCCTCGTGCGCATCTCGCCTTTCGACGCTAATGCGCGCCGACACACGAGCTTCGCATCGGTGTTCGTGTATCCAATCGTCAACGAGGAGATCAACATCGAGATCCGCGAGGAAGACCTGCGAATCGATGTGTATCGGGCGTCGGGAGCGGGCGGGCAGCACGTGAACAAAACGAGCTCCGCCGTGCGCATCACCCACCTTCCAACCGGAACGGTCGTGGGTTCGCAGCAGGAACGATCGCAATTCAAGAACAAAGCGACGGCGATGAAGATGCTCAAGAACAAGCTCTATCAGGCCGAAGTCGAGAAGCGCGACGCTCACAAGGCCGAGCTCGATGCTACGAAATCGGATGTGAGCTTTGGCAGCCAGATCAGGAGCTATGTCTTCCAGCCATACACAATGGTCAACGATCATCGCACCGAGCTCAAAATCCCCGACGTGCAGAAGGTGATGGACGGCGGCATCGATCCATTCATTGAAGCGTATCTGAAGCAAACCGGCTCGGCCCCGGCGGCGGCGTGAGCGACGAGCTCAACTTCGTTCTGCAGGCGCGTCGAGAGAAGCTGGAGGCGATCGAAGCAGCCGGCATCGCGCCCTACGCGTACGCTTTCGCGCGAGAGCACTCGGCGGCGCAGGCGCAGACTCTGCTTGGAGCCGCCGCCGAGGAGGGTCCAGGGGTGACGCTTGCCGGCCGCATCGTCGCGTTGCGCTCGCACGGGAAGACGACGTTCGCGCATCTCGCGGATTCCACCGGGAAGGTCCAGCTGTATTTCAAGAAGGATCAGCTCGGAGAGAGTGGCTATGCGTTGCTGTCGCATCTCGATCTGGGTGACATCATCGGCGTGCACGGTCCTCTCTTTCGTACGCGCACCGGGGAAGTGACGGTACGCGTCGACCGGGTGGAGCTGCTAGCCAAGTCTCTTCGTCCGCTCCCGTTCGGGAAGGAAGAGGAAGTGAATGGCCAGGTGGTGCGCCACTCGGGCTTCGTAGATCCGGAACAGCGCTATCGCCAGCGCTACGCCGATCTTGCCGTTCACCCCGAGGTGCGGGCGATCTTCGTAGCACGCTCGCGGATGATCAGCTCGATCAGGAGCTTTCTGGACGCGCGCGATTTTCTCGAGGTCGAGACGCCGATCCTTCAACCTCTGTACGGAGGTGCGGCGGCGCGTCCGTTCACCACGCTGCACAACGCGCTCGACATGCCGCTCTATCTGCGCATCGCCGACGAGCTGTATCTCAAGCGGCTCGTCGTGGGAGGGCTCGACCGTGTCTACGAGATCGGACACGATTTCCGAAACGAGGGAATCGATCGCACGCACAATCCCGAGTTCACGATGCTGGAGTTCTACCAGGCGTACGCCGACTACACGGGAATGATGGAGCTGGTAGAGGAACTGCTCGAGAAAACAGCCGAAGCCGTGCGCGCGATTCCAGAGCTCGCGTCGAAGGTTCCGGTTTTTCGGCGACCGTTCAAACGCGTCGAATGGATTCCATCGTTGAACGCGGCGGCGGGAGCAGATGTCACGTCACTCTCCGAGCAGGCGCTGCGCTCGATGGCGCAGCGCGTCGGCGTGGATAAGCCGGAGGCGCTCAGCAGGCCGAAACTCCTGGACGAGATGTTTCAGGCGCTGGTGGAGTCCAAGCTGCAGGAGCCGACGTTTGTCGTGGATTACCCCGTGGAATTGTCTCCGCTTGCCAAGCCCAAGAGGGGGAACCCGGAGCTGACGGAGCGCTTCGAACTCTTCGCCAACGGAAAAGAGATGGCCAACGCGTTCAGCGAGCTGAACGATCCTCTCGATCAGCGTCGCCGCTTCGAGGCCCAGGCTAAGTTGAAGGCAGGGGGCGACGAGGAGGCTTCCGGCGTGGATGAGGATTATCTGCGCGCCATGGAATACGGCATGCCGCCGATGGGCGGCGTAGGGATAGGCATCGACAGACTCTTCATGTATCTGTCGGGCGCGACGAATATCCGGGATGTGATTCTCTTTCCCACGATGAGGCCAGAGTGACGAAACTGGAGCTCCAGATTGCCTGGAGATACTTGCGGAGCAGGCGCGGCTCGAAGCTTCTGTCGCTGATAAGCATCATCGCGATCGGCGGTGTGCTCGTCGGGGTGAGCGCTCTCATCGTGATCATAGGCGTGATGAACGGCCTGCAGCACGATCTCCGGGAGAAGATCCTGGTCGGAAGTCCGGATATTCGCGTTCTGAGCTACGGCGAAGACCTGAAGATCGCGGACTGGCCCAAAGTGCTGGACAAGGTTCGGAAGCAGCAGGGCGTCGTGACGGCCGCTCCGTTCGTTCTCACCGAGGGGCTGATGTCGGGTGGCCATGACTACTCGGGCGGCGTGTACGTAGTGGGATTGCAGCCGCAAGCGCGCGGAGTCCCCGACGTCACCACCATACGCTCCCACGCTACGGACGGAGACTTCAGGTTTGCGAGCACGGACGGTCAGCGGCGGGGAGTCGTTCTGGGGAAGCTTCTCGCTGGGCGATTCAACAAATACCTGGGTGACAGCATTACGCTGTATACGTCGGGCGGCGGAAAGATGGACCCCGTCACGGGCGGTCTCATGCCGCGGATCGGACGCTTCGAGGTGACCGGAATCGTGCAGACCGGAATGTACGAATACGACAACGCATACGCGTTCATCGCTCTCGACAAGGCTCAGGCTCTCGCCGGACTCGGTGATGGGGTTACAGGCATCGAGGTGAAAACCGCGGACCGTTGGCAGGCGGCGGGAGTGGCAAATGGTCTGGTCGCCGCACTGGGCTGGCCCTACAGAACGGTCGACTGGCAGGAGCAGAACCACTCGCTCTTTCAGGCGCTCAAGCTCGAGAAGCTCGGGATGGGCGTCATTCTCCTCCTCATCGTCCTGGTCGCAGCGTTCAACATCGTGAGCACGCTCACGATGGTAGTCGCGGACAAGACGAAAGAGATCGGAATCCTCAAGGCGATGGGAATGCCGGCGAGATCGATCCGCCGGATTTTCTTCGCGCAGGGGCTGGTGATCGGTCTCGTCGGCACCGTCGGCGGGCTGATCGTCGGATTCGCCGCGGCGCTCGCCCTCGACAAATATCAGTTCATCAAGCTCGATCCGACGGTTTACTTCATCGACCACCTGCCGGTATCCACTCAGCCGGCCGATGTGATGTGGATCATTCTCGCGAGCATTGCGATCGCGGCAGTCGCAACGGTGTATCCATCCGTGCAGGCATCGAGGCTCTTTCCGATCGAAGCGATCAGGCACGAATGACTATGACCGTACTCGAGGCACACGACGTCTGCAAGACGTACGTCGGTGGCGACGGGAACATCCTCAACGTTCTGAACGGCGTGAATCTCTCCGTTCAGCGCGGAGAGATGATTGCGATCGTCGGCGCCAGCGGAGCGGGGAAGAGCACGCTCATGCACGTCCTTGGAGCGCTCGACAAGCCCACTAGCGGGTACGTGGTGATAGGAGGCCAGCCGGTGCACGGTCGCAACGAGAGCGAGCTGGGCGAGCTTCGCAACCGCACCGTGGGATTCGTGTTTCAGTTCCACCACCTGCTGCGTGAATTCTCCGCGCTCGAGAACGTGATGATGCCGATGCTGATCGGGGGCCGGAACGAAGGCGATGCCCGGAGTCGTGGAGCCGAGCTGCTGGCCAGAGTCGGTTTGAGCGCACGCATGACGCATCGGCCGGGTGAATTGTCCGGCGGCGAACAGCAGCGGACGGCAGTCGCGCGCGCCCTGGCGATGGATCCGCACATCCTACTCGCTGACGAGCCATCGGGCAATCTCGACCGCTCGAACGCCGAGAATCTGCACGAATTGTTGAGCGAAGTCGTCAATGACCTCGAGATCGGGATGGTCGTCGTTACTCATAACCGCTCTCTCGCTGCGCGCGCGAATCAGGTGCTGCTGCTCGAAGGGGGCCGGTTGAGTCGTACCGCGGTTGGCGAGGTCGTCGTATAAATGGTCTGCGATTTGTGCAAAAATGGCGAAGCGGTGATCCAGCTCACTGAAATCGAGGGGAGCGGGGTCAGACAGCTGCATCTATGTGAGAAGTGCGCTGCGGAGCGCGGAGTCGAAACGACGATCAACTCGGCCAAGCCCCAGATAAACAATTTCCTCCAGACGATTCACGAGCAGATGCCGGGCGCGAAAGGCGAGCCCGTCAACTGCCCGTTCTGCTCGGCCACGCTAGCGGACTTCCGCGCGACGGGCCGTCTCGGCTGCGCGCACTGCTATGAAGCGTTCGAGACCAGCCTGCGCGATCTGCTCCGCCGAGTCCATGGGAATTCGCGACACATCGGACGTCGCTACATCGCGCCGCTCCCCTCGGAGTTGCCGCACGTATCGAGCGCCACCGAATTGCGCGACAGGCTCAAGCGCGCGATCGAGGCCGAGCAGTTCGAGCTGGCGGCCGATCTGCGCGACAAGCTGCGGGGAGCGGAGTGATGCTCGATCTATCCCTGCTTCCCGACGGCGGCGCCAGCTGGCTCGATGCATCGGGCGAGCACGCCGACATCGTCATCTCGACCCGTATTCGCCTCGCGCGCAACCTCGAGGGCTACGCCTTTACGCCTCGGGCGCGCGACGGCGAGCGACTGAGGATTTTGACGCAAGTGCGTGAGGCCTTCGGAAGTCTCCGCTCGATCGAGGATGGTGTGCTCGTGCGCGTGGATGAGCTTCCTCCGGAAGACAGGCTCCTGCTCCACGAGCGGCATCTCGTGAGCAAGGAGCTGGCAGGACTCAACGAGCAACCGGTCAGGACCGGGGCGGCGGTTTATCTGTCCCGAGGTGTCGGAATCATGGTCAACGAAGAGGACCACCTTCGCCTGCAGGCGCTTCATTCCGGGTTCCACGTTCCCGACGCGTTCGGAGTGATCGAGCGTCTGGACGCGGAGCTGGGTAACAAGGTGCCGTACGCCTTCCATAATGAGTTCGGCTATCTCACGGCGTGCCCGACGAATGTTGGAACCGGACTAAGAGCGTCGGTGCTGATTCACCTTCCCGGGCTCGTGCTGACGAAAGAGATCAGCAAAGTGTTAGCCGGATTACAGCAGGTGGGACTTACGTACCGCGGGATGTATGGAGAGGGGAGCGAAGTCGTCGGGAACTTTTTCCAGATTTCCAACCAGACGACCCTCGGCAGGTCGGAGGGTGAGTTACTTGATTACCTCGTACGCGTCGTAAGACATGTAATCGAGCGCGAAGAAGAAGCGCGGCGAGTGCTGCTGCGCGATGCGGGTTATATTATTGAGGACAAGCTCTGGCGTGCCTTTGGCACGCTGCGATATGCACGCAGCTTGAGCTTCGATGAAGCGATGAACTACATGAGCGGCGTGCGACTGGCTGTCGGTTTGAAACTGATAAGCGGTCTCAGTGTATATACTCTCAACAAGCTCCTGATATTTAGTCAGTTGGCGCACCTCGGGAATTCCGAGGGAAGAGCGCTGACCGAAAGCGAAGCGAATGTCGCGCGCGCTCGATACGTGCGGGAAACGCTAGCTAACGAGGCGGAGTAAGGGGTAGCGGGTAATCACGCGCGCCACGTCGCACCTGACGGTTCGACTGTAGTTGCACGCGAAGGAACTGGCTCCCGCACTGAGGATTGCAAGATGAACGGGTACAACTTCACAGAGCGAGTACGAAAGGTTCTCGCTATGGCTCGTGAGGAAGCTGCGCGCCTCCATCACGAATACGTAGGCACCGAGCATATCCTGCTCGGCCTTATCCGCGAGGGCGAAGGTGTTGCCGCCGCCGTCCTCCAGAACCTCAGCGTCGACCTCGACGAGATTCAGCAGAAGATCGAGGAGACTGTCAAAAAGGGGAAAGCCGCTGCCGCGACCGGTCCCGACCTCCCGTATACATCACGCGCCAAGAAGGTGTTGGAGCTCGCGATGGGAGAGGCCAGAGACCTGAGCCACGGCTACGTCGGCACCGAGCACTTGCTGCTTGGGTTGCTTCGCGAAGAGAAAGGGATCGCCGCGCAGGTACTTACCGACGCTGGTGTGAACCTCGACGCGGCAAAGGCGGAGACGCTCCGGCTCCTGGGCACCGAGATGCCACAGGGTGGAACTCCGACTGCTCCGCAGGGAGCTCCAGGCACGAGCGCGCCGCAGACCGGGAAGGGCGAGAAGAAGTCAAAGACGCCCGCGCTCGACCATTTCTGCAGGGATCTCACGCAGCTCGCCGCCGACAACCAGCTCGATCCGACGATCGGGCGGGCAAAGGAGATCGAGCGCGTGATGGAGATCCTGACGCGTCGCAAGAAGAACAACCCGGTTCTCATCGGAGAGCCTGGCGTGGGCAAGACCGCAATCGTCGAAGGCCTCGCACAGCTCATCGCCAATGGCGAGTGCCCCGATTCGTTGCGCGATAACCGCGTGCTCTCGCTGGACATGGCGGCTGTGATCGCCGGCACCAAGTATCGCGGCCAGTTCGAAGAGCGCCTCAAGGCGGTCATGAACGAGATCGCGCAGAACAAGAACATCATCCTGTTCATCGACGAGCTGCACACGCTTGTGGGAGCAGGTGCGGCCGAAGGCGCGATCGACGCCAGCAACATGCTCAAGCCGGCGCTGGCGCGTGGCGAGCTGCAGTGCGTCGGTGCCTCCACGCTGAACGAGTATCGCAAATACATCGAGAAGGATGGCGCACTCGAGCGTCGCTTCCAGACCGTGATCGTCGAGCCACCTTCCGTCGATGAGACGGTGGAGATCCTCAAGGGACTTCGCAAGAAGTACGAGGAGCACCACAAGGTGACCATCCCCGATTCGACGCTGGCAGCAGCCGCGAAGATGTCGGAGCGCTATATCACGGACAGGTTCCTGCCCGACAAGGCGATCGATGTGATCGACGAAGCTGGTGCGCGCGCGCGCCTCGCAACGCAATCACCACCGCCTGCGGTGGCAGAGCTTAAAGGTCAGCTCGACGCCGTCAACGTGGACAAGGAAGCAGCGGTGCGCGATCAAAACTTCGAGCGCGCAGCCTCGCTCCGTGACCGTGAGCGCGAACTGCAGGGCGAGATCCGGCGCAAGCAGGAAGAGTGGGAGAAGCATCGGCAGTCGCACCGCCCAGTGCTTGGTGAAGAGGAAGTCTCCTTCATCGTGAGCCGTTGGACGGGCATTCCTGTGATGCGCCTGCAGGAAGCAGAGACCGCGAGACTGATGCGCATGGAGGAAGAGCTCCACCAGTCGGTGGTCGCGCAGGAGGAGGCGATCAAGGCTCTCGCGCGTTCGATCCGTCGGAGTCGCGCTGGTCTCAAGGATCCGAACCGTCCTATCGGCTCGTTCATCTTCTCGGGACCGACGGGTGTCGGCAAGACCGAGGTCGCACGCCAGCTGGCAAAGTTCCTGTTCGCCGATCCGGCAGCTCTCATTCGCGTCGACATGAGCGAGTACATGGAGAAGTTCTCGGTGTCACGCCTCATCGGCGCGCCTCCGGGATACGTTGGCTACGAGGATTCAGGCACTCTGACCAAGGCCGTGCGACGGAAGCCATACAGTGTCGTGCTGCTCGACGAAATAGAGAAGGCACATCCGGATGTGTTTAACATCCTGCTGCAGGTTCTCGACGAGGGACACCTCACCGACAACTACGGACGCGTGATTGACTTCAAGAACACCGTGGTGATCATGACGTCGAACATCGGAGCCCGCGACATCACCAAGGGTCGCGGACTCGGCTTCCATGCGCCCGATACGAAGTCGAGCTTCGAGCGGATGGCCGAAAAGGTGAAGGAAGAGATGCAGCACGTCTTCAATCCCGAGTTCCTCAACAGACTCGATGACGTGATCGTCTTCCACCCACTCTCCGAGGTTCACATCGCGGAGATCGTGGGAATACTCCTCAAGGACGTGCAGAAGCGGCTTGGCGACGAAGAGCTCACGCTCAAGCTGACCGAGCCGGCCTCGGCGTTCCTGGTGAAGCACGGCTACGACGAGAAGTTCGGAGCACGGCCGCTCAAGCGCGCTATCCAGAAATACATCGAAGACCCGCTCTCCGAGAAGATCCTTCTCGCCGAATTTGCCAAGGGCGACGAGATCGAAGTCGATCTTGCAGCGGATGGCGAGAGGCTGGATTTCCGGGTGCTCAGCGGGACGCCAAAGGCCTAAGAAAGGCGTCATCGGCAGAAAGGGCTGCGGGAGAGAAGCAACTCTCCCGCAGCCCTTTTGTCTAACCGGGGGTAAACTCTGCCTGGTGGGACCTCTGGAAAACCCAGTAGTGTATATTTGTGTGATGCGGAAATTTGTGTTTTTTTTGGCGATCGTCGCAGCGAGCGCGGCTCCTTTATTTGCACAGGAAAGCACCGCGCCCGGTGCTTGCTCGACGCCCGAAGCCATACTGGTGAGCGGTGCGTCGCGCGTCGATACGGCGGCCGTCAGGTCGAGCGCTGCGCTCTCGACCGGCACCCAACTGAGCGTCCACGACATCCAAAACGCCATAAAGGCCCTTTACGCCACCGGGCAGTTCGATGATGTGCACGTCGTCTGCAACGTCAACGCGAGTACCGGCAAGGCCGCGCTGGTTATTCAAGTGAAGGAGCGCCCCGTCCTCGCCAGCTATCGCGTGATCGGCGTGGACCGCGTTTCGCCCAAGGACGTGAAGGAAAAACTGAGCTTTGCCACCGGCGGGCCGGTCGATCCAGGGAAGATTGCAAAGGCAATCGCAAGTGCAGACTCCCTCTACGAGAGCAACGGATATTACCTCGCGCGCGTCAAGGCCGACTCGACCATCAAGGACGGCAAGCTGTCTATCGATTTCAACGTCGATGAAGGACGTCGCCTCGCGATCTCCGGCATTCGCATCAATGGAAACAAGAATGTCTCGGACGAAGACATCGTCGCAGCAATGGATACCAAGCCCGAGGGATTTCTCTGGACCCGGAACGGGGAGTTCGACGACGCGAAGTTCGCTAGTGACCTGAGCGAGAAGATTCCGCAGCTCTATGGAACCAGAGGCTTCATCGACTTCAGAATCCTTCACGACACACTGATAGTCGATCGCGCCAGGGGCAAAGGGCTCATCGACATCACGGTAAGCGAAGGTCCGCGGTACACGGTTGGGAACTTCGAGGTGCTGGGAAACCGGCGCTTCAACTCGGAGCAGATCGGAGCCTTCTATCCATTCGGCAAGAACCAGCAGCCGACGATGACACAGTCAGCCCTCAGCACGCTCCGCCGTACCTACCAGAATCCGCCCAACACTTTCGACGCGATAAAGTGGGACGACGCGCAGCAGAAGCTAGCCGAGGCCTACAACGACGAGGGCTACATCTACGCCCAGGTGCGCCCGGTGATGGAACGGGTGCCCGGCACGGATTCCGTGCGCAAGGTGAACCTTCGCTGGGAGATCGACGAGAGATCTCCCGCAATCGTCAACCGAATCGAGATCACGGGCAACGACTATACGCACGAGTCCTGCATTCGCGAGCAGATCGTGCTCGCCCCCGGACAGGTCTTCAGCCGGAGTTATCTCATCCGCAGCTATCAGAACATCGGCAATCTCAATTTCTTCGAGACGCCGATGGCGGCTCCCGAGACGAGACCGAGCGGCGACCAGGGTGACGTCGACATTGTGTTCAACGTGAAGGAGAAGCGCACCGGCAACGTGAATTTCGGCGCTTCGATGGGACAGGGAACCGGGCTCGGCGGATTCATCGGCCTCGATCAGCCAAACCTGCTCGGTCGCTGCAAGCGCGCGCAGGTGCAGTGGCAGTTCGGACGATACATCAATGACTTCAATGCGACCTACAGCGATCCCAACATTCGACAGTCGCGGATATCGGGCAGCCTGACGGCATACAACAGCCGTTCGCGTTTCCAGATCGCCGAGCTGGGTGGCGCCACCCGCACCGGCGGCCAGCTCCAGCTCGGATTCCCGGTGCCAAACTCCCTCTATACGAGAATCTTCGTCTCCTATGGGGGCGAGAAGGTCAAGTACGAGAGTCAGGGGCTTCTCGGCACGATCGCCGATGCCTGCAAGAGCTGCTTCCGGTCCACGCTCGGCTTCACCGTTACCCACGACACGAGAACGGGCCTGCCGTTCCCAGCGGACGGTGGTCTTCAGACCTTCAACGCCCAGTTCAACGGTGGACCGCTCGGCGGAACGGCCGCATTCCAACGCTACACCACGGAGCTTCGCTCATTCGCTCCGATCGGCCATATCGGCGGAAATCTCCTCGGCAGCGAACCGATGATGTTCATCGTCGGTCTGTCGGCTAGGGCAGGGGCCGTGTTCGGCAACACCGGACCGTTCTTCTATTCGCAGGCTTTCACCGTCGGCGGAACGCAGTACGGCGAGCAGCTCCGCGGTTATGACGAGTTCTCGATCACGCCTAACGGATTCGATCCCAACGGGACTCAGAGTTCCGCCAGCGTCAATTCGTTTGGAAACGCATTCTTCGTTGGAACCGCGGAGCTCGGTCTGAGGCTGAATCAGTCGCTTTACTTCAATACCTTCTTCGAGGGCGGCAATGACTGGAAAACGCCGCGCGAGTTCGACCCGACGCGCTTGTTCAGGAGCGCCGGCTTCGGAGTGAGTACATTAAGCCCGCTCGGACCTTTGGGAGTGGACCTTGGGTATGGCTTCGACAAGACCGACAGTCATGGGCGTCCAGCACCAGGCTGGAAGCTTCATTTCAAGCTAGGACAATTCTTCTAACACTGGAGTCATAATGCGTGTGCTTCTCCGTGCGAGCTCGATCGCACTGGCCACATCGCTGATCGTCATGGGAACTGCCGCCGGGCAAACATCGGCGACGACACCCCCTGTGACCGTCAAGATTGGCTACATCAATTCCGCTCTCCTCCTCCAGGAAGCTCCGGGCCGGGCCGAAGCCGAGGCTCAGTTCGACCGCGAGGTGGGTACTTACCGGACACAGCTTCAAAGGATGAACGATTCTCTGAACACGCTCATGGCGGCATTCGACCGGGATGCGGCAAAACTCGACACCACGACACGCGCGGCGCGCGGCAAGGTCATTCGCGATCGCGAGACGGAGTATCAGACCCGTGCCCGCGGTCTCGATTCCACGATGCAGGCCAGACAAGCGCAGCTGGTAAAGCCCATCATGGAACGCGTGCAAAGCGTAATCGAAGCGATCCGGCAGGAAGACGGTTACTCTATGATCCTCGACGTGGGCGCGCAGGCTAGCGTTGTCGTCGCGGCGGACAAGCGACTCGATCTCACCGATCGCGTGCTGTCCCGTCTCAAGTCGCAGGGACCGCCGACGCCGGCGAGCGGCGCAGTGCCACAGCCAGCCGGAGTCACGCGGCCGAAGAAGTAAGCACGTCGTGAAAGTGAGGTCAGCGACCACGTGAATCGCCCTTCCGATTCCAGAAACTCAATCAGCGGTGATGGTGCTAGCACTATCACCGCTGAGGCTATTGCGGAACTCGTTTCCGGGGAGTTGATCGGAGACGGGAAGGTTTCCGTGAGCGGCGTTGCGCCGCTCGATCGCGCCGAGAGCAACCATCTCAGTATTCTCTCCAACGCAAAGTACGAGTCGATGCTGGCGAACACGCGCGCTGGCGTTGTGTTGATCGATCCGGAATTCCGGGGCGCCGCGGGCACGCCGGGCGCGCGCATCATCGTCAAGCAGCCGTTCGAGAAGTTACTCGCTCTGCTCCCACGCCTCTATCCCGAGAACCGACCCAAGGCGGGAATCGCTGCGACGGCGCGCATCGGAAAGGGAGCGAGGCTGGGCGAAAGGATATCAATCGGCGAGTACGCGGTCGTGGGGGCGGGTGTGACCCTCGGGAGCGACGTCGCAATTGGCCCTCATACCGTCGTCGGAGATGGCGCCAGCATCGGGGAAGGTTCGAGGCTCTGGCCGCAGGTGACGATCTACGCCGGCGCAATCCTCGGCGCGCGAGCGATGGTGCATTCCGGCGCGCGCATCGGGGCAGATGGGTTTGGCTACGTCTTTCTGAGCGGCGCACACGAGAAAATCCCGCACGTTGGCGGCTGCATCGTGGGAGACGACGTCGAAATCGGAGCCAACTCGACGATCGATCGTGGCAGCATCGACGACACGGTGATCGGCAGCGGAACCAAGATCGACAATCTCGTACACATCGCCCACAATGTTCGCATTGGGGAGAAGTGTCTGATAATGGCGCAGGTGGGAATCGCGGGGTCTGTGTCGGTCGGTGACGGAGCAATCCTGGCCGGACAGGCCGGCATCAGCGGACATCTCTCGATCGGCGCAGGCGCGCGGCTCGCGGCTCAGGCAGGAGTCTTCGGCGACATACCCGCAGGCGAGACCTGGTCGGGATATCCCGCGCGCCCTCACCGCGAATCGCTTCGTGCCTCGGCCGCTCTGTTTAGATTGGCGGGAATGATGCGCGGCCTGGAGAAGTTGCTCGGAGGCACGGAATCGAAGTGACCCGGACGACGCTCGCGCGCCCCGCGGTGCTCGAAGGAATCGGCCTGCACCTGGGGGTGCGGTGCACGATCACGTTCCAGCCCGCGCCGTCGATGCAGGGAATCGTATTCCGCCGCACCGACTGTCCAGGTCTTCCTCGAATTCGCGCGCACGTCAACGAGGTGAGCGCGAGCGAGCGCCGCACACAGCTTGGCAAGGGCACTCACGCGATCCACACCGTCGAGCACGTTCTGGCCGCTGTGGCCGGAATGGGGATCGACGACGTGACGATCGACATGGATGGGCCGGAGCCCCCGATCCTCGACGGAAGCGCCGCTCCGTTCGTCGCAGCGCTGTCGGAGGCGGGAGTTACTAGCTTGGAGGGTGAACCCGATTTCCTGGATATCACCGAGCCTGTTCGAATCATCGATGGCGCGTCGGTCTACGAGGCATTTCCCTCGGCGCGGCTGGAGCTGGATGTCACGATCGACTTTCCGCACCCGCTGATCGGAAGGCAGTCGCGCTGCTTCGTCGTCACCGAGGATTCCTTCAGAGCCGAGATGTCGAGGGCACGCACCTTCGGATTCGTTCACGAGGTCGACGCGCTCCGGGAGATGGGGCTCATCAAGGGAGCTTCACTCGACAATGCGGTCGTGCTCGATGACAGCGATATTCTGAGTGGGGATCTTCGCTGGAGCGATGAGTTCGTCCGGCACAAGGCAATGGACTGCGTGGGAGATCTGGCGCTTGCCGGTGCGCGAGTGCGGGCACGCATAGTGGCGGTGAAGCCGAGTCATCGCGGAACGGTGACACTCGTGCGGGAGCTGGTGAAAGCCGCGAGCAAGGAGAAAAGGATGGAAGAGAAGAAGACTGCGTTCGCCATTGAAGACATCATGAAGGTTCTGCCACACCGGTATCCGTTTCTGCTGGTAGACAGGATCATCGAGATAGAGGAAAAGAAGCGGATCGTCGGGATAAAGAACGTCACCATCAACGAGCCTTTCTTTCAGGGCCATTTTCCCGGCCATCCGATCATGCCGGGAGTGCTCATCATCGAGGCGATGGCCCAGGTTGGGGGAATGCTGCTTCTGGGATCAGTGCCGGATCCTGATACGAAGGTCGTTTACTTCATGTCGCTCGACAACGTGAAGTTCAGACGCCCGGTCAAGCCGGGGGATCAGCTGCGGTTCGAGCTGGAGGTCGTGCAGCTCCGCGGCACGGTGTGCAAGATGCGTGGGGTCGGCAAGGTCGATGGTGAAGTCGTGGTGGAAGCCGATATGGCCGCCACAATTCGCGATCGATGACCGGCTCGCGGATTCACCCGACCGCGATAATCTCACCCGACGCGGCCATCGGCTCAAACGTGGAGATCGGCGCTTTCGCCATAATCGGCGAGGGGTGCACGATCGGCGACGACTGCGTGATCTCTCCCCGGGCCACGCTCGAGCGGAACGTCACGACGGACGCGAACGTCAAAGTCGGGATCGGAAGCATCCTCGGCGGTGCGCCGCAGGATCTCAAGTACGAGGGCGAAGAGACGAAGGTGGAAGTTGGCGAAGGCACCGTGATCCGCGAGTACGTGACGATCAATCGCGGCACTGCGCATTCGTTCAAGACCACCGTGGGACGCGAGTGTCTGCTCATGTCGTACGTTCATATCGCGCACGATTGCACCGTCGGCAACAACGTCATCTTATCGAATGTCGTGCAGCTCGCGGGTCACGTTACGATCGAGGACAAAGCGATAATCTCGGGAGTCTCGGCCGTCCATCAATTCGCCAGAATCGGACGACAGAGCTTCATCGGTGGTTTCTCCCGGGTGTCGAAGGACATTCCGCCGTTCCTCAAGGCGGTCGGGAATCCCGTGAAGCTTTACGGGCTGAATACGATCGGACTGCAGCGGAGCGGGATGGATGAAAATACGATCCGCGAGCTGAAGCGCGCTTATCGCCTTCTGTTTCGGTCTGACCTCAACGTGACGCAGGCAATCGAGCGCGCGCTGGCGGAGCTGGAGCCGCTGCCCGAAGTGCAGGAGCTTGTTCGCTTCGTCGAGGCGAGCGTTCGGGGAGTCGTGATTTGACGGACATACCACGCGTTGGGGTCGTCGGCGCGGGCAGCCTCGGGTTTCACCACATAAGAATTCTGCGCGATCTCCCCGGTGTCCGCTTCACTGGATTCATCGAGACTCGTCCCGAGCGCGCGTCGGAAGTTGCGAAGGAGTTGGGCGTGAGCGCGCACGCATCGCTGGACAGCCTCCTCGATGCTTCGGATGCGGTCGTCATCGTCGTCCCGACTTCGGCGCATTACTCGGTGGCGTCCGCTGCGATCGGACGCGGCAAGCACGTCTTCATCGAGAAGCCGATAACGACGACGCTCGAGGAGGCCGAGTCGCTGCTCAGTCTCGCTCGGGAAAAAGGCGTACTGATGCAAATCGGTCATATCGAACGGTTCAATCAGGCGGTCCGCGCGGCGCTGCCATATGTCAGTGAGCCCCGCTTTATCGACAGCGAACGTCTCGCGCCGTTTAGCCCGCGCGGCTCCGATGTCGCGGTGGTTCTGGATCTCATGATTCACGACATCGACCTGTTGCTGACCCTCGTCGGGTCGGGGGCCAAATCGATCTCCGCGGTGGGGGTCCCGGTGCTAACGCCGATGCTGGACATTGCCAACGCGCGAGTCACTTTCGATTCCGGGGCTGTTGCGAACATTACGTCGAGCAGGATCTCGCGAGAGCGAAAACGGAAAATCCGGATTTTTCAGAAGAGCGGTTATCTCTCGCTCGACCTGGCGACCGGTACGGGAGAGTTCTTTCGTCTGAGGTCCGACATCGATCCGCTGTCCGTTCGTTCGGCGCCAGCGGACATCACAGCTTTCGTGGATAGAATCAAGCTCGAGGCGCCGCCGGGTGAGCCACTCAAGCTCGAGCTCGAAAGCTTCGTGGCCGCGCTTAAGGGCGAGAGTCCGGTCGTTGTAACTGGTGAGGAAGGCAAGCTTGCTCTTGGTGTCGCGCTTCAGATCGTGAAGGAGATCGAGCTCACTCTCCCTTCGCTGGTCGGGCACGTGCACCACCATGCATAAAGTTCTATTCGTAGTCGGCGAGGCATCGGGTGATCTTCACGCGGCCGGAGTAGCAGCCGCCCTGCAGCGAATCAGGCCGGAGCTCGCCCTCGTCGCGGTCGGCGGAGCACGATTGGCGGAGCAGGGCGTCGAGCTGGTTTATCGCGACAGTCAGTTAGGCGTGATGGGATTTCTGGAGATTGCGAAGCACGTCCCTCGGCATTTTCTGCTGCTGCGGCAACTTCGTGCGATGATGGAGCGCGCGGAAGTGGGGCTGGTCATAGTCGTTGACTATCCCGGCTTCAATATGAAAGTGGCCGCCGTGGCGAAGAACCTGGATGTCCCCGTTCTCTACTACGTCACGCCGCAGGTCTGGGCATGGGGCGCCGGCCGAATTCCGAAATTGGCCACGCTGATCACGAAAGCCGCCGTGATACTCCCATTCGAAGAGCAATTGCTGCGCGGGTTTGGGATCGACGCGACGTTTGTCGGCCATCCGATGCTGGACCGCACAGCGAACATGCCGACCAGGCAGGAGGCGAGGGAAACGCTCGGCCTCTCACCCAGCGCGCCCGTATTGGCGCTGTTTCCGGGAAGCCGCCAACAGGAGATCGATCGCCACATCGACGATTTCGTGGCGACGGCGAAAGAGCTCCAGGGACGGATCTCCAACCTTCAGGTCGTGGTCAGTGTCGCTTCAACCGTGGCGCTCGACTCGAGACGCTGCCCGTTTCAGCTCGTGCACTCGGCGTCGCTCAGCGTGCTGCGCGCCGCGGATGCAGCGATATGCAAGAGCGGCACTACCACCCTCGAAGCAGCCATAGCCGATTGCCCGCATGTTGTCGCGTATCGAACGGGGCGAATCTCCTACGCCCTGGCGAAGCGTTGGGTGAAGATTCCACACATTGGACTGGTCAACGTTGTTGCGGGACGCGAGGTCGCGCGTGAGTTCATTCAGGACCAACTAGTGCCGCGGGTGATCGCCGATGAGATGGTCGACCTCTTGCAGCCGGGCAACGCGCGCCGCAACGAAGTCCTGGCAGGGCTTGCCGAGGTTCGAAGCAAGCTCGGAACACCGGGCGCCGCGGAGCGCGTGGCGCGAATGGCAAGCAATCTCGTCGGCCCACGAGGATGACTGAAGACGTCGAAGTCCTTTCCTGGGGCTCGCGCGCCGCCCTTCTTCTCGGGAGAGGATTTCTGCAGATACTCGGGCACACGTGGCGCCTCCGCGTCGTGAAGGGCGAGCGAGTGACCAAGCTGCGCGAGGGTGGGAATCCTTTCATCTTTTCCATATGGCATGGCCAGCTGCTGGTCGGACTGTGGCATCACCGGCATGAAGGCGTGACGGTGCTGATAAGCGAACACCGGGACGGCGAGATGGTTGCGCGCGCCGCTCAATCGCTTGGCTACGGACTCATTCGCGGGTCGACCACCCGGGGAGGTGGTCGCGCACTGATCTCCCTGGTCCGCGAGCTCAGAGATGGTCATGAGATCGCCATCACGCCCGATGGGCCCCGAGGTCCGGCGGGAAAATTCGCTCCCGGAGCCCTGGTCGCCGCGCAGCGATCCGATGTGTTTATCCTTCCCGTTGGAGTGTCCGCTAGCCGGTCGTGGCGACTGCGGAGCTGGGATCGACTCATGATTCCCAAGCCTTTCGCGCGCGTGACGATCGCGTACGGACCTCCTACCAAAGTAGACGCCACGGACACCCGGGTCGCCGCTGACGAAGCTCCGCGCTTCGAGGCACTGATGGGCGACGCGGTCGGACTGGCCGGTGGCTGATCTCCGGAGAATTTCGGAATTCTTGTGGAGCGGGCGCGGAAAGCGCGCGCGCGCAGCGCGGATGCTGTTGTCTCCTCTGGAATTGGGATATCGCGGGGCGATCGCAGCGCGAGGGTGGCTTTACGACACCGGATTGTTTCGCTCGGAAAAGTTCGCAGTGCCGGTGGTGAGCGTCGGAAATCTTTCGGTCGGTGGAACCGGAAAGACTCCCGTATCGGCGTGGATCGCCAGCCAGCTCGCGGAGAAGGGCGCCAAGCCCGGCATCGTTCTGCGCGGTTACGGTGGTGATGAGACGATCGTGCATGAACGGCTCAACGCCGCGGTTCCTGTAATAGAGGCGGTCGATCGCGCCCGTGGAATCAGAGAAGCCATCGTGCAGGGTGTGGATGTCGTAATACTGGACGACGCATTCCAGCACCGTCGCGCTTCCAGAGATGCGGATATCGTGCTCGTCGACGCCGATTCCTGGTCAGGGTCGACGCGCTTGCTTCCGGCGGGCCCGTGGCGCGAGCCTCTCCGCTCTGCGCGGCGCGCGAGTCTCGTCATCATCACGCGAAAGACGGCGAGCCCGTCGGCGGTCGATGACGCGCGGCGCGCAGTCGCTGTGGCCGCCCCGAGAGTTCCCGTTGCAATCGCGCATCTCGCACCGGCAAATCTGCGTAGCACTTCCACCGGGCAGACTCTTCCACTTCATGCGCTCCGCGGCGCCGAGCTGATGGCAATTGCGGCTATCGCAAGGCCGGAGTCGTTCTTCAGGCAACTCACCGAGCTTGGCGCGATCGTACGACCGCACACTTTTCCGGATCACCACCGTTACACCATCCCCGAAGCGCGGCAACTTGCCGCGCACGCGGGTACTTCCGATTTCGTGGTTTGCACTCTCAAGGATGCGGTCAAACTGGAGTCGCTGTGGCCTGCCGAAGCCGGGTCATTATGGTATGTTTCACAGCGCTTGAGAGTCGAAGCCGGACAGCCCTACATCGACCGGATGCTCGACGAGATTCTTTCGGCAACGCGCTGAGCCCAATCCAACCGAAACGACGATAAACAGCACACATCATGGCTACTGACTATAAGATTCCCGCTCACAAACTCGTTCGCCCCGACAAGGACCGGTTTCTCGACGAAGAGAATCCGTTCGAGGCCATGATGTCGAGGTTTGACAAGGCCGCTGAGCTCCTGGATCTCGAACCGGGGATGTACAAGGTTCTCAGACAGGCCGAGAAACAAGTCATCATCTCGATACCAGTCATGATGGACAATGGCGAAGTCGAGGTCTTCGAGGGCTACCGCGTTCTTTACAACACATCGCGTGGTCCAGCGAAGGGCGGAATCAGATTTGACATGCGGGTGACGCTTGAGGAAGTCAAAGCCCTCGCCGCGTGGATGACGTGGAAGTGCGCCGTGGTGAACATTCCATTCGGTGGATCGAAGGGAGGCGTGCGGTGTGATCCGTTGGCGATGAGCGCCGGCGAGCTGGAAAAACTGACTCGCCGCTATACCTCGGGCATCATCAATATGCTGGGCCCGGACTCGGACGTTCCCGCTCCCGATGTCAACACCAATGAGCGCGTGATGGCGTGGGTGATGGACACCTACTCAATGCACGTCGGTCACACGACAACCGCTGTCGTAACAGGGAAGCCCGTGGAGCTGGGAGGATCGCTCGGCAGACGCGAGGCCACGGGCAGAGGATGCATGATCGTGACGAAGGAAGCGCTCAAACACCTGGGCAGGCCTGTGAAGGGAACGACCGTGGCGGTGCAGGGATTTGGCAATGTCGGCTCGGTCGCCGCCCAGCTGCTCGGGCGTGAAGGCTGCAAGATCGTCGCGATTGGTGATCGCTCCGTCGCACTGCACAACCCAAAGGGAATCGACATCGACGACGCGATTGGCTACGTGAAGAAGCACCGCTCGCTCGAGGGGTATGACAAAGCCGATGTGATTTCGGGCGCTGATCTTCTCACCGTTGACGTCGACGTTCTGCTTCCCGCCGCGATGGAAAACGTCATCACGACGAAGAACGCCAGGGACATCAAGGCGCGCATCATCTGCGAAGGCGCGAACGGCCCCACGACCGCCGCGGCCGACTCGATCCTGGACGAAGCAGGCATCTTCGTGATTCCCGACATTCTCGCCAACGCCGGCGGCGTCACGGTTTCGTACTTCGAATGGGTCCAGGACCGGGGCGGATATTTCTGGACCGAGGATCTCGTCAACGATCGACTCGAGACGATCATGAAGCACAGCTTTCAGAGCGTGCTCGATCTCTCCCGCCAGCGCCGCGTGAACATGCGCACTGCGACTTACATGCTCTCCATCAGCAGAGTGGCCAGCGTTCACAGGCTTCGCGGCATTTACGCGTAGATGCGGCTGGTCGTCGCGGTGGTGGGAAAAGCGCACAACGCGGCTTTGAGCGAAGCAATCCGGGACTACGAGACTCGAGCGGCGCGGTACTGGCCGCTCGACGTTCATGAGGTCCGTGAAGAGCGTGCGACTGGAAGCTCTGTGGAACGCGTGAAAGAGAAGGAGGGAGCTCGACTGTCCGAGCGAATTCCCGAGAGCGCCCAGACCATCGCATGCGAACAGGGCGGCCGCTCGCTCGATTCAACCGAGTTTGCGAATTTCCTGCAGCGCGCGCGCGAAGACGATCGCGATCTCGCGTTCATCATCGGCGGAGCGTTTGGTCTCAATCCCGAAGTTGCCGCGCGCGCAACGTTCAAGCTCTCGCTGGCGCCGTGGACGCTGCCCCACGAGATCGCGCGCCTTGTCCTGACGGAGCAGATCTATCGCGCGGGCACGATCGCGCGCGGCGAGCCGTATCACAAGTGACACCCATCGAAACCCGTCGGTCGATGATGCAGCGATACGGGTCGGAGGAGGCGGACTGGTTCGAGGAGTGGTTCGGCGAGGACTATCTCCGGATCTATCAGCACCGCGACGAGACCGAGGCCGAACACGTCGTCGAGCTAATCGAAAAGTTCGTGGCGGGTCATGAGATTCGCTCGGTGCTGGATCTCGGCTGCGGGGCGGGACGTCACTCGAAGCCGCTGTGCGAGCGCTGGTGGACGGTGGGACTGGATCTTTCGCCCGCGCTGCTGCGAATCGCCAGGCGCGAAATGCTGGACGCTCCCTATGTCAGAGCCGACATGCGGGAGCTGCCCTTCGGTGCCGACAGCTTCGATCTCGTCGTGAATCTGTTTACGAGCTTCGGCTATTTCGAGGACGATCGGGAAAACCAGAGAGTGCTGGCGTGCATGGGCGAGTCGCTGAGACGAGGCGGGATTCTGGTCATCGATTTCCTCAATGCATCTCAGGTGAGAACCGATCTCGTTCCGTACGATGAGCGAGTGGAAAATGGAATCACGATCGAGCAAACGCGAGCCATCAGCGCGGACGATCGGTTCGTGGAGAAGCGGATCCGACTGAGAGAGCGCGGGAAAGAATACATCGAGCGCGTGCGCCTGCTCACCGCGGGAGACCTGGAGCAGATGCTCGATGCCGCGGGCTTTGTGGTCGACGCGCGGGTTGGCGACTACGGAGGCGGAACGTGGGCTGAGAGCTCCCCGCGCACGGTCATTTTCGCGAGTCGCCGTTGAGCACTCCACGCGTCGTAACTCAACCACTCTCCGGAAATCCGCTCGCGGCGACCTTCATCGCGGGCAATGCACCGGCCGGTTGGTACGGACCGCTTCCGGATGACAGTGAATCGTGGCGCGCGCGACTGGACAAGGTGCGCTCCGAGTTCGACGCCAATTGGCTCGACAGACTGTCGCCAGCGTTCCATGCGACAGGCACGGCGAAGGAGCGGCTCGAGACAGTGGCAAAGGGTAAGGGCGTCGTGGTGACGACGGGCCAACAGCCCGGGTTGTTCGGCGGTCCAGTCTATACGCTTTCAAAAGCATTTAGCGTGTTGGCGCTGGCGGACAGGCTGCAACAAGCCACTGGGATTCCAGTCGCACCCGTGTTCTGGGCGGCTACCGACGACACCGATTTCAGGGAGGCGAGCAGCACTGTTGTTTCAGTCGCGGGCGGCGCTGAGCTCCTTCGAATCGACCACACTGAGCCGCTTGGCCGCCCCATGTCCGCGATGCCGCTCGGCCAGGTAGTCGCTCAGCTCGAAGCCGTTATGCGTGCTGCCTCTGCAGCCACCGACAGAGTTCCACTGGATCTCCTGCAGCGATGCTACACACCCGACCACACAATAGGCTCGGCATACGTCTCCTTTCTGCGTGCCCTGTTCGCACCGCTTGGGATCGCCGTGATCGACGCATCACACGCCGCCACCCGCCTCGCCGCTAAGCCACTGCTGGTGCGCGCACTCGAGAAGGCGGGTGAGATCGCGGAGGCCGTAAAGACTCGCAGCAGCGAGATCGAAGCCGAGGGATTCATCCCGCAGGTGCAGGATGTTCCGGGTCTGTCTCTCGTATTCGGCTCGGCCTCCGGCGGTCGCAAGCGAATCCCTATCAAGGGCGCCACAAAGCAAAAAGACTCCAGTGACCTGGGGCCCAACGTGCTCCTGCGCCCGGTGGTAGAGCGCGGCATTCTGCCAACCGCTGGTTACATCGGCGGGCCGGCTGAGATCGCGTATTTCGCGCAGATCGGACCCATCGCCGATGCACTGGGCGTACCCCGGCCGGCCATCGTTCCTCGCTGGTCGTGCATGATCATCGAGCCGCAGATAGATCACATACTCGAGCGGCTGCACATATCGTCCGAAGATCTGCGCGAGCCGCATGAAGTCGAGGCGCGTCTCGCGCGGCAGCGACTACCCAAGCGCGTGCTCGACGAGTTGGCTGCAACACGAGCGGCGATCAACGAGCGCCTGGAATCGCTCGCCGCTTCCGTGTCGTCTGAACGTGCCCCGGTCGGTGAGGAAGTAACGCAGGGTCTCCGCGCGAACCTTCTGAGGCGGATGGACCGATTCGAGCGGCGTCTCATCGCGGCCTCCAAGCGTGAGCACGCCGACGTCATGCGTGATGTTGCCACTGCCCGTGGTTCTTTGTATCCGCTTGGTAAGCCCCAGGAGAGGGCGCTGAACTTCGTTCCTTTCCTCGCGCGCTACGGACCATCACTGAGAGAGGCAATGAGAAGCGAAGCCGCCGCCTACGTGGGACGCCTCGTGGAGACGCGAGGCGGAAAAGCAGGCTCACGCGATGAGACCACGTCAGCGCGTGCCCGAACATGAGCGACACCGAAGACACTGAGCCGAAGAGCAGACCGCTTCCCGAATTCCTTTCCCCGGAGGCCGACGAAGTTACAGCGGCTGCCCCGCCGATAGAACGGCGCGCCACGCCGCGTGAGACCGGCGCTGCGTTCGACAGATCGAAGGGAGCAGCATTCCTCGTCGGTACCGGAATTCTTCTGAGCCGGCTCGCCGGATTGATTCGGCAGACGATGATGGCGCGCTATCTCGGTGCGGATCTCGCCGCCGATGCGTTCAACGCCGCCTTCAGGATTCCGAACCTCCTGCAGAATCTGTTCGGCGAAGGCGTCCTCTCGGCGTCATTCATTCCGGAATACGCCGGGCTGCTCGGCAAGAGAGAGGATGAGGAGGCGACTCGACTGGCGGGCGCCGTTGCGGGCATGCTGGCGCTCGTCTCGGCGATCATCGTACTCATCGGTGTGGTGACGGCTCCGTGGCTCGTCGCGATCATCGCCAACGGTTTCACGGGTGAGAAGCGCGAGCTCACCGTGCGCCTCACCCAGATTCTCTTTCCCGGAGCCGGACTCCTCGTTTTTTCAGCGTGGTGCCTCGGAATTCTCAACAGCCACCGCCGGTTTTTCATGTCGTATACGGCGCCGGTGCTTTGGAATCTCGCGATGGTCGCGACGCTCGTCATGTTCCACAAGGGGCACAACCAGGTCCAGCTCGCCCGCTACCTGGCGTACGGCTCCGTCGTCGGCAGCGCGCTCCAGTTTGGGGTGCAACTGCCACAGGTTCTTTCGCTGGCTCGCGGGGTCAGACCGCGACTTACCGCGGCCGCCGAAAGCGTTCGCAACGTGTTTCGCAATTTCGTCCCGGCCTTTTTCGGCAGAGGAGTGGTTCAGCTTAGCGCCTATGTGGACGCGTGGCTCGCCAGCTACCTCGGCAACGGCGCGGTTTCATCGTTTACTTACGCGCAGGCGATCTACGTCCTGCCGATAAGCCTGTTCGGAATGGCGATCTCCGCGGCGGAGCTTCCGGCGATGTCCCGTGCCACGGGGACGACCGCGGAGATCGGTGCGTATCTGCGAGGGCGTCTCAGCGACGGACTTGATCGAATTGCCTACTTCATAGTGCCCAGCGCGGTCGCGCTTGCTGGCCTCGGCGACCTGATCGTGCACCTGTTGTTCGAAAGCGGTCGGTTCAACCGTGACAACACCATCTGGGTGTGGCAGATACTGGTCGGCTCCACGGTCGGTATTCTGGCATCGACGATGGGTCGATTGTATTCGTCGACATTCTATGCGATGCGCGATACCAAGACTCCGCTCCGATTCGCGGTGGTGCGCGTGGTGCTCACGACGGCGCTCGGCTATTTGTTCGCGCTCATCCTCCCCGAGTTGCTCGGGCTCGACCGCAAGCTCGGCGCCGCCGGACTCACAGCATCCGCGGGTCTCGCCGGGTGGGTAGAGTTCTACCTGCTCAGACGCGAGATGGACAAGCGCATAGGTCGCACACGATTGGTACCTTCTCGAATGTCGCGTTTGTGGGGGGCGGCACTGGCGGGAGCGGCGATACCCTGGGCTTACAAGCTCGTCGTCGATCGCGGCTCGCCGTTTCTGTCGGCCCATGAGAATGCGGTCCATTCAAAAATCACAGCCCTGATCCTGCTCGCGATCTACGGACTCGCGTACGTCGGGATCACCGCTGCGTTTGGAATTCCTGAAGCCAGAAATGTGGTCGATCGAGCACGACGACTGCTGCGGCTCTCTGTGCGCGCGTGATGAACGTGTCGGGGCGCGCATGGTATAATTACAGATGCTTCCCATTCCCGATACAGTCGCTGTAAAACTCGCCCACCTTCCAGAAGGGCCCGGGGTATACCTCTGGAAATCGGGTGATGGGACGACGCTCTACGTTGGAAAGGCCAAGCGGCTTCGGTCGCGGGTTCGCAGCTATTTCGCGAATGATCAGCTGGACAACCTGAAGACGCGCCACTTGGTGCGTCTCATCGCGGACCTGGACACCATCGTCGTCCCAAGCGAAGCCCACGCGCTCATCCTCGAAGCGAACCTTATCAAGGAGTACCGGCCCCGCTTCAACATCGCGCTCCGCGACGACAAGTCCTATCCGTACATAAAGGTCACCGTGCAGGAGCCGTTTCCACGGGTCTACGTGACACGGCGGCTGGAGGACGACGGCGCCAGCTACTTCGGACCGTATACCGACGTCGGAGCGATGCGAAGAGCGCTCAACGTGGTGAAGCGGATCTTCACCGTGCGCAGCTGCAACTACGACATGCCCGCGCAGATGCCCGAACGCCCATGCCTCGACTATTACATCAAGCGATGCAAGGCGCCGTGCATCCTCGCGCAGTCGCAGCACGATTATCGGGCAATGATCGATGAGGTGGTGCTTTTTCTTTCCGGCCGCCCCGACGAGGTGATCCGGCGCGTCACGGAGCGGATGGATCTCGCTTCCGAGCAGCTCGATTTCGAGAGAGCGGCTGAGCTGCGCGACGCGCTTCATCATCTGGAGCAGATGGAGGAGCCGACCGTCGTCCTCGAAGTGGAGGGCGGAGACCGCGATGTCGTCGGATACGCGCGGGACGGAGACGACGCGTGCGTAACGGTCCTCCGCATCAGGAGCGGCAAGCTCCTCTCCCGAGAGCAGCGCTTCCTCGAGAACATAGATGGGGAAGAGGACGCAGAGGTCATGAGCGTCTTTCTCGCGGGCAGCTACGTCGGCATGAAGGAGAGAGCGCGACAGCTCCTGCTGCCATTCGACTTCCCCGATCGGGAGCTCATCGAGCAGGCGCTTCCCGAGAGCAGGATTCTGATTCCCCAGCGCGGGCCGCGTCGCGATCTCATCGCCCTTGCCGAGCAGAATGCGCGCCACCTGCTCGAGGAGCTCAAGCTCTCATCGATGGAGTCGGAGGAGCGCGCGGGTGATCCCGTCTATGAGCTGGGAAGAGAGCTGGGGCTGCAGCGCCTACCGAGATCGCTCGTCTGCTTCGATATCTCGACGACGCAGGGGACCGACACGGTCGGCTCGTGTGTGTGGTTCGAGAACGCGCGTCCCAGGCGTGGCGAGTACCGGAAGTTCAAGGTCAAGACGGTGGAGGGGACCGATGATTTCGCGTCCATGCACGAGGTCGTTCGTCGTTACTTCGAGCGGCGCATCCGGGATGAGAAGCCGCTGCCAGACCTGATTGTGATAGATGGGGGCAAAGGCCAGCTTTCGGCCGCACATGCTGCGCTGACGGAGGTGGGCATCACCGACAGAGCCCTGATCAGCCTGGCCAAGCGGGACGAGGAGATCTTCGTTTGGGGAAGGACGGACCCGCTCAAACTCTCTCGCCGCTCGCCGGCGCTACGACTTCTTCAGCAGGCCCGGGACGAGGCGCACCGGTTCGCCGTGACCTACAACAGAAAGCGCAGATCAATGCGCACAGTGACATCAGAGCTGCTGAGAGTGCCCGGCATCGGGCCGGTGAAGCGCCGCCGGCTGCTTCAGGAATTCGGGAGCGTTCAAGGGGTTCGTGATGCCGGAGAGGAGGCAATCGCGAAGCTCCCAGGATTCAACGCCGAGCGCGCGAGGAAGCTTCTGGAGTCGTTGGCCGCCACGTCGCCGGTCTAACCCGTTCCGGTGCTCGGCTGGAGTGAACGGCGGTTAGCTAAAGTCTGTTCGTTCCTTGATTTCGGTCGCTATGGCTCTAAATTACTTGAGCTATGGTAAGAGTCTCCCGCATCGATCAAAACAGCATCGCCGACGAGCTCGGCATACAGCCCGGAACGGAGTTGTTGACGGTGAACGGGAGACCGCTGGCGGACTTCCTCGACTGGGAGTTTCTCACCGCGGATGAAGAGCTTGCCATCGAGGCGCGACAGCCGGATGGCGAAGAAGTGGTTTATGAGCTCGAGAGGCTGGACGGCGAGCCGCTCGGCATCGCGCTCGAGCCGCCAACGGTCCGCCGGTGCGCCAATCGCTGCGAGTTCTGCTTCATCGAAGGACTGCCCACGGGTCTCCGGAAGAATCTCTACATCCGGGACGACGACTACCGGCTGTCGTTTGCCTACGGAAACTTCGCGACACTTTCCAACGTCAAGGAGCGCGACATTGCGCGCATCCTCGAGTACCGACTTTCGCCCCTCTACGTCTCGGTTCACGCGACCAACCATGAGGCGCGCAAAGTTCTACTGAACAATACCCGCGTTCCTGACATCAAGGCACAGCTGTCGCGGCTGGCCGCCGGTGGAATCCAGTTCCATTGCCAGATGGTGGTCGTTCCCGGTCTGAACGACGAAGAAATCCTCGAGGAATCGCTCAGTGACCTCTGGAACATGGGAGAGGCGGTGCTGTCCGCAGCCGTGGTGCCGGTTGGGCTCACGCAGTTTTCGCATCTCTACACCGCGAAGAGCATGGATCAGGACACGGCCGGCGCCATACTGGAGCGCGTGGAGGCGTGGGGCATTCGCGCACTGAAGGAGCGCGGCGAAACCTGGGTCTACGGCTCGGACGAGCTGTACATGTTGGCCAGCCGCCAGCTTCCAGAGGCCGAGCACTACGGCGAGTTCGCGCAGATCGAGAATGGAGTTGGCTCGGTGACTTCGCTCCGGATGCGCGTAGCTGCAGGACTGAACGCGCTTCCGCGCCGCGATGGTCAAAAGATCGGCGTCGTAACAGGCTTTGCCATGGGGCCCTTGATGAAACCGCTGCTGGATAGCCTCAGCGAGGCGAGCGGTGCTCAATTCGAGCTGATCGTAGCGGAGAATTCCTTGTTCGGCCCCACGATTACCACGGCCGGGCTTCTGGTTGGAAGGGACATTCTGCGCGCGCTCGAAAACCGCCGCGATCTCGACATCGCATTGATTCCGGCGGAGACGATCAACGAGGACAGCGTTTTCCTCGACGACTATACTCTGGAGAACGTGAGAACATCGCTTCCGATGCCGATCTACCCGTCGTATGACTTCATCGACGTCCTCGAAACCGAAGCCAGTGAGGTATTGGCGTGAACCTCCCGGTCATTGCCCTCGTAGGACGCCCCAACGTCGGCAAGTCGGCGCTGTTCAACCGCATAGTCGGCGAGAACAATGCGATCGTGAGCGAGGAGGCAGGGACAACCCGCGATCGCCACTTCGCGCGCACCGACTGGAACGGCCGCCAGTTCTGGCTCGTTGACACCGGAGGGCTGACCGATGATCCACACTTGCCGATGGACGTCGAGATCAAGCGGCAAGTGTTGCAAGCGATCGAGGAATCCGATCTGTTGATGCTCGTGGTGGATGCGAAGAACGGACTTCACCCGAGCGACACACGGGTCGTGGATCTGTTACGCGAAGCCAGAAAGCCGTGGGTGCTGGTTGCCAACAAGGTCGACGACCCTTCCACCACTGACTTTTATGAATTCTACGAGCTCGGCGCCGGGGATCCCGTCCCCGTGTCCGCGCTCAACGGCAAGAACTCCGGAGACATGCTCGACGTGCTCGTCGAGCGAATTCCGATTGCCGCGGACGAGGCACCGGAAGCGCTGCGCGTTGCTGTCGTTGGGCGTCCCAATGTCGGCAAGTCGTCGATCATCAATCGCCTGCTCGGTGAAGAGCGGCTGGTAGTCGCCGACGAAGCCGGTACGACACGCGATGCTATCGACACGCCGATGATGTTCCATGGCCGGGATCTGATCTTCGTGGACACCGCGGGACTCAGACGACAGGCCAAGGTCGCTGATGGAATCGAGTTCTACTCTTCGCTGAGAACGCGCAGGGCGATCGAACGCTCGGACATCTGCATCCTCGTGCTCGATGCCGTCGAAGGACTCCACAACCAGGACCTCAAGATCGCATCACTGGCATGGGAGAGCGGGCGGGGCCTCATCGTAGTGGTGAACAAGTGGGATCTTAAAGAAAAGGAGAACAACACGGCGGCGACGTTCGAGAAGGAGGCGCAGGAGAAGGCGCCATTCCTCAAGTTCGTTCCATTCGTCTTCACGTCGGCGCTCAGCGGACAGCGGGTGACGAAAATCCTCGAGCTTCTGCTCGAAGTCGACTCCGAGCGTCACAAGCGCATCAGTACGTCGCAGGTGAACACGACCCTCACGGCCATCGTCGGGCGCAGACAGCCACCTCAGGCGGCGGGCAGGGAGATCAAGCTGAACTACGCGACCCAGGTCGAGACTGCTCCTCCGGTAATCGCGGTGTTCGGCAACAACCCGGATCTCGTTCAGGAGCATTACGTCCGCTACCTGCATAATGAATTTCGTGAAGCGTGGGGATTTCGGGGCAATCCGCTGCGCATCATCATGCGTCGCAAATCTGCCTGAATGTCGCCGATAGTCGGCGTCATTCTATCCTACCTGGCCGGCTCGATCCCGTCGGCATACATCGCTGGCAATGCGCGCGGCGTCGATCTCCGAAAACACGGCTCAGGAAATCTGGGCGCGACGAACGTCGTCAGAGTCCTCGGCGCCAGGATCGGCGCGGTCGTTTTCGTGGCGGATCTTCTCAAGGGGTTTGTGCCCGTATTCTATCTGCCTGCATATACTCAGTCCGCAATGCTACAGCCCGAAGTGTGGGCACTCGTGTATGGGGCAGCCGCGATTATCGGTCATGTGAAGCCGATTTTCCTCCTTGGCAGAGGAGGAGGGAAGGGCGTTGCAACCGCGAGCGGAGTTTTTCTTGCGCTCGCGTTCGTTCCAATGCTCATCGCAGAAATCGCCTGGATCTTGGTATTCTACTTCACGCGCTACGTCAGCCTTGCCTCGCTGGTGGGAGCCGCGGTTCTTCCTGCTGCGATCCTCGCCTGGTCCCACGACACGCGCTCTCCCGTTTTCATTGCGAGCCTGATCATAGCCAGCTTCGTTTTCTGGACTCATCGCGCGAACATCGGTCGGTTGCGCCGAGGTGAAGAGCACCGCTTCGTGAAAAAGGAGAGCTCGACCTGATGCAGTGCGCGGTTGTAGGTGCGGGCGCGTGGGGGACCGCGCTAGCTGACCTACTAGCCCGTAATGGCCACCAGGTCACGCTCTGGGCGTATGAGACGGACGTCGTGGAAGCGATCAACGGAAAGCACGAAAACTTTCGCTTCCTGGCTGGCCACAAGCTCACTCCTTCCCTGAAGGCCGTCGGTGACCTGCACGCGACGGTTGCGGCCGCCGAGCTGGTAATACTCGCTACGCCCTCGCAGGTGCTTCGCCCGATACTAAAATCGGCGCGCACGTCCTTGCGCGGGTCCGCACCAATCGTGATCGCCACGAAAGGACTCGAACGCGGGACGTTGGCACTCATGACCGACGTTGCGCTCCAGGAAATTCCCGGGGCGACGGTGGTCGCGCTGTCCGGGCCGAGCTTCGCCGCCGAAGTGGTGCAGTGCCAGCCGACTGCCGTCGTCGTTGCATCGCTAAGCACCGAGGCTGCCGAGGTCGTGCAGCGTGCATTCAGCTCTCCCTATTTCAGGGCGTATACTCACAGCGACGTTACCGGTGTCGAGCTTGGCGGCGCGCTCAAGAACGTCATGGCTGTCGCTACCGGGATTGCCGAAGGCCTGGGTCTCGGCTTCAACGCGAGGGCAGCGCTCATCACGAGGGGACTGGCCGAGATGACGAGGCTGGGTGTCGCACTCGGCGCCGACCAGAGCACATTTGCCGGGCTCGCGGGACTCGGCGATCTGGTTTTGACGTGTACCGGGTCGCTAAGCCGGAACAGGGCCGTGGGACTCGAGCTGGGGAAGGGGAGGAAGCTCGACGACATACTGAAGGACACGGAAACAGTGGCAGAGGGCGTAGTCACGGCGCAAAGCGCCCGTGAGCTTGCCGTCCGGAAAGGTGTCGAGATGCCAATTGTTGACACAGTGAACCGCGTACTCTTCGAGGGTCAGTCTGCGCGCAGCGCCATTGGAGCCCTCATGACGAGAGAGCTCAGGTCGGAGGTCGACGAATGAAAGCGAAGGAACCGGTGCAGGAATTCTTTTCCATTGGCGACGTGTGCACCCTGACGGATCTCAAACCACACGTGCTCCGTTACTGGGAAAGCCAGTTCAAGTTTCTCCATCCCGCCAAGAATCGCTCGGGGAACCGGGTCTATCAGCGGCGCGAGATCGAGCTCGTCATGCTGGTCAAGCAGCTTCTCTATACCGAGAAGTACACCATCGACGGAGCTCGACAGAAAATTGACGACTACCGGAAGAGCGGAGAGCTGAGGACCGTGGCACGAGCGGCACTGGATTCGCAGGCGGTCGAATCCATGGAGAGCGAGCTCAAGGCCATACTCGCGATACTCGACGGACAGCCCGAACCAAAGGGGATTGAAATTTGATCGAGCCGCTCGTGGTGATCGTTCCCGTGTACAACGCGGAGCCGACCCTCGCCAAAGTCGTAAAGGATGTGCGCCGCAATCTTCCCGGTGCGCTGATCATCGGCGTGGATGATGGCTCAACGGACGGATCGAGAAAACTTCTCAGAACCGTCGCGGACGAGACGATCGAATTCGACCAGAATCAGGGAAAGGGCGCAGCACTGCGCGCTGGATTCGATCTCGCCATGAAGAAGGGCGCGGCGGCCGTTCTCACGATCGATTCGGATGGCCAGCACGACGCTGCATTTGCCCCGGCCATCGTTGGTGCGCTCGACCACGCAGACATCGTAATCGGAACGCGAGACCTGTCAGGCAAGGCCGTACCGAAACATCGGCGCATCGCCAACATGATTTCGTCAGCTGCGACAAGGGCGGTGTCCGGCGGAAAGGTTCGCGACAGCCAATCGGGATATCGCGCGATGAAGGCCGAAGTGCTCCGTAAGGTCAACGCCGTCGGCGATCGATACGAATTCGAAACGGATTTCATCATCCGCGCTGCGCGAGCCGGCTTCACCACTGTGAACGTTCCGATTTCCACGATCTATGGGTCCCCGAGCTATTTTCGGGAATTCAGGGACGCCTGGCTCGTGATCAAAGTCCTGTGGCGGCATCGCGCCGGGGTATTCAAACGTTGAGACTGCTCTGCACCAACGATGATGGGATTCTCGCCTACGGTCTCGCGTGCCTGGTCGAGGCCGCGGAGCCCCTTGGTGAGATCACCGTCGTCGCGCCCGACCGGGAGCAGAGCGCTACCAGCCATTCGCTGACGCTTCATCATCCCGTTCGTCCTATCGAGCGCGGTGACAGAAGATTTCAGGTTGACGGGACGCCGACGGATTGCGTCATGCTCGCTGTGGAAGCGCTGATGCCGGAGCGACCCGACTTCGTGCTCAGCGGGATCAATCACGGCCAGAACATGGGCGAAGATGTCCTTTACTCCGGGACGGTTGCAGCCGCCATGGAAGGCCTCTCTCTCGGAATACCATCGGTGGCGATTTCGCTCGCCGGCGGAGACCTCCGGGCAGATGTGACTATGCTGCGCGATCAGATCGAGCCGCTGCGCGATCTTCTCAAGCACGTGCTATCGCTTCGCCCATTTCCGGAGCACACGCTGCTCAACGTGAATCTGCCTCCATTGCGCGGCGCAGACATAAAAGGAACGAGGCTCACACGCCTCGGCCGGCGGGTGTATTCCGATTCGCTCAAGCCGATGCAGGATCCCTGGGGGCGTCAAATATACTGGATTGGTGGCGGCTCGATAGAATGGTCGGGAGAGGAGAGCTCCGACTTCCGCGCCATTCAGGATGGCTACATTTCCGTCACACCGTTGCATCTGGATCTGACGCATCATGCGATGCTGGCCGCAGCGGAGAGTTGGTGGCAGCGGCCGTAGAGCACGAGTTTCGCGGGCCGCGCAGGAGACTCGTCGAACAGCTGCATGAGCAGGGTATAAAGGACCTGGCGGTCCTCAACGCCATCGATCAAACGCCTCGGCATCTATTCGTGCCGACCGGAGTCCGTCATCGCGCGTATGAGGATTCCGCGCTGCCGATAGGGAACGGCCAGACCATCTCCCAGCCGTCAATTCACGCGCGATACCTCGAGCTCCTCAAGCTCAAGGGAAACGAGAAACTGCTCGAGATCGGGACGGGATCAGGATATCAGACTGCGTTGCTGTCGCTGCTCGCCTCGCAGGTTTTTTCGATCGAGCGCATCCCTGAGCTGCTCGACAAAGCGCGCGAGAGCATCAGGCAGGTTGGCTCGCGTAACATCTCCTTTCTGTTAGGCGACGGCACACTCGGGTGGCGACAGTACGCGCCGTACGATGCGATACTTGTGGGTGCGGGCGCACCCGAAGTGCCTTCGACGTACAAGGAGCAACTCACCGAGGGCGGGCGGATCCTCATTCCCCTCGGCGACAAGGAGGAGCAGACTTTGTATATGTTCACGCGCCGCGGAGACGAGCTCGAGCAGACCGAGATAGCTCCGGTGCGCTTCGTGCCACTCGTCGGAAAGTACAGTTGGGAGACTATTTGATGCAGCACAAGCCACAGCGGCCGTACGTCCCGCACCCCACGCCGAAAACCACGGGCCGGGTCGTTCCGGAGTCGGAGTTTCGGCTGTCGCGGCCTTTCGTGCCGGGAGCGGAACGCATGCAGATCCTGGAGACTGCATCTCCGGTAGCCGAACCGAAATCTGTCGCGTCACGCGACGAGTCGTTCATGCCCGGCATCGAGCAGTTCGTCGACACGACGGCCCGCACCGTTGAACCCCCGGCGGAGAGTCGGCGAGATGTCTACGCATCTGAGCTCGAGGAAGAGGCTTATGAGCTTCCACCCGTCGAGCACTTCACGGATCCGTTGCCATCCGTTGGCGAATTCGCACCTGACAATCAGAACGCATTGATCGGGGAAGGCGCCGATGCCATGGACTACGGAGCGGTGGGGACAAAACCTCCAGAACCGGGCGAAGCCGGATGGGTTGAGGATGACTGGCAGCAGTTCGACTGGCGGGCCGCCGCAGCGCTCGGAGACGCTCCCGATGCGGCAGCTTCCAACGACTGGGCCACGACGGACTGGGATGCGGCGCCACCGATTCCGCGCGAACGCAGACCCTCGGCGGCGCAGGCAATCGCGACGGCGCTCGACCACATCGCACAGCGTATCAGGGACGGGGAGCTCGCGCTTCCTTCAACCAGCGACCTCGGAGACCCGGCCGCCCTCGCCGCGAAACTTGCGGCGCTACTGGGAGCGAGAAGCTAGTCCCGGAATGGAAGCGATCCACCTTGAAGTCAGCGGCCGCGTTCAAGGGGTCGGCTTTCGCTGGTTCGTCGTAGAGAAAGCTCGCGAGCTGAGCCTGGCCGGGTGGGTGAAGAATCGTCCCGACGGAAACGTAGAGATCGCCGCATCAGGCAGTGCAGGCGCTCTCGCCGAGCTCGAATCCGCCGTGACTCGCGGTCCCCCGGGGTCTCAGGTGCGAAAGGTCAGCAGGCTGGTTGCCGTCGCGTTCGATTCGCTGCGGTCTCCATTCGCCATCGTTCGCTAGCGTTTCTGCGGGATCAGTCGCTGTTTGGCGTCACGATATCCAGCGGGCAATCCGACGTCGAGGAACTCACCGCTGATTCGGCAGCCTGTAAGTCTCCGTTTCCGCAACAACAGCTGCAGGACTGGGATGTCGTCGAGCTCCTGCCCGCCAGGTAAGTGCGCTTCGATTTCGTCGATGGCGTCGAAGATTTCAGGAAGAAACACGTATCGGCCTACGCCTGTAAACGCCGAATTCGCCCCCCTGAAATCGAAGGTAGCGTGCGACGGTCCTTTGTCCGGAATTGACTCGATGATGTACTCGTCGCCCGCGAGGCGCCCGGGATAGACGGCCGTTGGGCCGTAACGGTCGCGATTAGCCACCGTCAGCTCGACGATGGCGACGACGTTCTTTCGTGTTCGCTCGAACACATGGAACAACTGCGCCAGAGCGGGTTCATCGCCGAAAAAGAGATTGTCGGGAAGCGCTACGCCGAACGCGTCGTTCGCCACAAAATCGCGGCCAAGCCTGATTGCGTCCGCGAGCCCTCGCGCATTCTCCTGGATGACGACCTCAACACGGTCTGGCATTCCGGGCTTTCCGGCCGCGGCACGCGCGGTCTCGTTCAAGTCGTCCTTCCCCGGCGCGGATACGATGAGCACGTCCCTGGCTCCGCTCGCGGCGCACTCTTCCATCACGCGAAGGACGAGCGGGACGCCGGCAATCGGAAGGAGCTCCTTGGCGGCTCCTTTCGTAAGCGACGACATCCTCGTCCCCTTTCCCCCACAGGGGATGAGAGCTTTAGGGAGACTCATCGTTCGCTCCTTCCTCGATCCGCGCTCCGGTGCCTGCGCGCGTAAGCCAGATCTTGGGCTTCCGTCCGAAACGTGCCTCATATCGCGACGAAAGGTCGTCGGCGCTCGCTGCCAGTCCCTCGAGGTCACCGACCGCGATAGCGCAGCCGCCCCAACCGGCGCCGGTGAGGCGCGCGCCGGTGACGCCAGGCTTCACGCGCACGGCATCGACAAACCAGTCGAGCTCCGGGGTGGAGCATTCGTAGTTGTCACGTAATGATTCGTGCGACCTGTAGAGGACGTCGCCTGGCAACGTATGCGTCTGCATCAGCTGCGTCACGACCTGCTCCACGCGCGCGTTCTCTTCGACGACATGCATGGCGCGCTTCCTGATCGTTGGAGGCAGGCCGGCACCCAGGACTTCGTCGATACTGGCTGCGGCGAGATGAAGCAGGGAAGGGCGGGATCGTCGAAGCAGAGCCAACGCTTCTTCACACTCTGCCCGTCGCTGGTTGAACTGGGATCCGCGCAACTCGCGTGGAGAAGCCGTGTCGAAAATCAGAACCGCGTCGGGCATCGTCACCTGTTCGGATTCCAGCGTGTCGCACCAGAGATGCAGCGCGTGACCCGCGAGACAAAGCGTGGACGCGAACTGGTCCATGATGCCACACGCTACCCCGACGAACTGTGTCTCGACGCCCCATGAAAGCAGAGCGAGCTTCTTCATATCCAGCGGCTCACCCGCTATCTCGCCGAGCGAGATGGCGGTCGCGACTTCCAGAGCCGCTGAAGAGCTCAGCCCCGATCCCATTGGTACATCGGTAAGAACGATTGCTTCGAACTGGGGCAGATGCACGCCATTGCTCTCCATCGCGGCGCAAACCCCGCTGACGTAATCCCACCATTTGCCCACGGCGGAAACGTGCCGCACGTCGAATTTGCCGGTGTCGGGCTCGCGACTCGAGGCAATCCTGGTCAGTTTTGCGTTCGTGCAAACGCGAACTGCGAAGTAGGTACGCCGGTTGATCGCGATGGGAAGCACCTGACCACCGTTGTAGTCGGTATGCTCGCCAATGAGGTTTACTCTTCCCGGCGCAGATCCGATAATGTCCGGATCGCCGCCAAATACCTGGCGAAAGTAGTCGCGTGCATCAGCGGCGTTCATGGCGTGCCAGTGGCCCTCAGGTTCTCGCGGTCCGGGCTGCAGGCTAGCTCATCCGAGTCGAACCTGATCGACGCGCTTCAGCGGCGTTCAGACTGCGTTCAAGCGCCACGCTTGTCAAGGAAGGCCGCCTCCATCTTGACACCCCTTCGACCACATCCTATCCTGTGCCGCCTGAACTCTACTGAACACTAAGCCGATCGCGTGCCTGCTTGCCAGGCCGCTTGAATCGGAACACTACTGAAAGAAAGCCGTCCCGAGTAAATTGACCCCTGAATCAGCCGGCCTGCTTGGCCTGGGGTGATCCGGACTCTGATTTCTGCCCCCGTAGCTCAGGTGGATAGAGCAGCGGTTTCCTAAACCGTTGGCCGGGTGTTCGAGTCACCCCGGGGGCGCTTAGGATTTCGAGTCGGGTGCGGTGGCGAGATCGAGCTCGAGGCTCGATAAGTGAAGTGCCATAACTCCAATGCGTTAACATTCTCCCATGACAACTCCGAACATACCGACGAGACCGCGCTACAGCGCGGACGATGAATCGATCACCGAATGGGTCATGTTGCACAAGCGGGAGGTCACATGGGCCGTGATCGCGCTCGCCGTGATCGTGCTTGGCCTGTGGTACTACGAGCGCTCACAGACGCTCAGGGCCCAGCGCGCCGAGACCCAGTACTTCCAGGCGAGGCAGGCCGCCACGACGGGAAACGTTCTTCTGGCCGTATCCGACCTGCAAAAGGTTGCGACCCGATACGAGGGAACCCAGGCGGGCGCCCAAGCCGCGCTTACGGCGGCCCAGCTCAATTACGATCAGAAGAAATACAAGGAGGGGATCGCGGTGCTGAAGCAGGCGGAGTCAAAGGCTCCCGGAGACTTCAAGGCGTCCATCCACGTCCTTGAGGCCGCCGGCTATGAGCAGCTGAACGACTTTGCGGGTGCCGCGGAGCAGTTCAAGCTCGCCGCCACTCTTACACGGTTTCCGGCCGACAAAACGGAGTACCAGGCTTCGGCAGCAAGAGACTATCAGGCTGGCGGGAAGAAAGCTGAGGCAATTGCAATCTGGACGGAACTGGCCAAGGATGACACGGGCCCCATGGCCGCTGAGGCCAAGGTAAGGCTCGGGGAGCTCACTGCGAAGCCGATCACCCGATAGGACTAACCTCTCCGGTTCACGGGTTTTGAAAAAAAGGGCCGCTAACGTTGCGGTCCTTTCTATTTCCTGAAGACTACCGGTCGGGGGCTTTGGGCGGAGCGGCTACTGATGGCTGCGGGTGGGGCCGTGTTCGCGTCGGCAACCTAAAACCGAGAGGGTGCATTGTGGCTGCGAGGATCGTGGTGACTGCATTGGACATATGCGTATAAGATAGATTATGTAAACTAACTCACGTTGATAAGTGTGGACAAACCCGATCGGGACGCTCAGGCCTTCTCCAAGACGATGCCTGGCAGAGTGTTATAGGAACAACGCGAGAAATCGCTGGAGCGAGCTCGGCAGCGCCAGTAGCTCGTCCGTGCCGCGACAGGCTGTCAGCCCAGATCACGCACCTTGCCCTCGAAAACGATCCTTCCCTCTCCTCGGAGCGAAGCCATCCAACGGGGTCCTCGACGGGTCAGCGTGACCACCAAGGGCAGTCCGGACCTCGTCCATAGCGCCGTCTCGTGGGCCGATTCGCCCCAAACGGAGAGCAGGATCGCAGTCGCCACTGCGCCTGTTCCACAAGCCAAAGTCTCGGCCTCGACACCGCGCTCAAATGTCCGATAGGCAAAGGAGCCGTCGTCGCGCCGGGCGACGAAGTTGATGTTCGCGCCATCCCGTAGAGCTTGGTGGTTTCGGAGCTCAGGGCCCCTGCCTGTCACATCCGCAGCCTCGATATCGGCGATCTCCACCACTACATGAGGTACCCCGACGAGAGCATAGCCCAGCCGAGATTCGTCGCGATGGCGGCCCAAATGGCTGGCGTCGGGCATCACTTCGGTCACGGGCTCGAGGTCTACCTCGGGAAGGCCGTCCCTCATCCTCGCCTTGAGCTCCCCGGCCGCGGTGTGGAGGACGAAGCCGCCACCCTGCGCAAACCCGAGCTCCACCGCCAGCCGAGTACTGCATAGACTCGCATTGCCACAAAGGGCTGCCTCGGATCCGTCGGCGTTATAGTAGCGCATCCGCACATCGCCCCTTGGCGCCTTCTCAAGGAACACGACCCCATCGGCCCCGACCCCGGTTCCGCGCGCCGACAGATGCCGGATCGCGGCAGGCTCCTCGAATTCGCGCGCGGCGACCTTCGCCCCGGCAAAGACCACGAAATCATTCCCGGAGCCGGTCATCTTGAAGAAGCGTTGCGCAGCAGGTTGTCGCGTCATCAGATCCTCCCGGTGATACTCCACCAGCGCAGACGCCAGACCATCCAGACTGCCTCGCGGACTATCCGCTTCGACATCTTGCTCTCGCCTTCAGTCCGATCGACGAAGATTATTGGAATTTCGATCAGTCGGAAGCCTCGCTTCCAGGCGCGATATGACATCTCGATCTGGAATGCGTAACCGTTTGATTTAACGGCGCTTAGATCGATGCTCTCGAGTACATTCCGGCGAAAGCACTTGAAGCCGCCGGTAGTGTCGAAGATTGGCAGGCCCGTCACTCCCCGCGCGTAAAGATTGGCCGCGTAACTGAGAAAGAGCCGGCTCATGGGCCAGTTCACTACGTTCACGTGGCCATTCTGATAGCGCGATCCGAGTACCACATCCGCTTCCCTGATGGTCTCGAGGAACTCCGGCAGGCGCTCCGGATTGTGCGAGAAATCGGCGTCCATCTCGAACACCAGATCGTATTTTCGATCGAGAGCCCAGCGGAATCCGGCGAGGTAGGCTGTGCCCAATCCGAGCTTCGACTCGCGATGGATAATGTGAACACGAGGATTGTTGGCAGCGATGCCGTCGACGATCGCGCCAGTTCCGTCCGGCGACCCGTCGTCCACTACCAGCACCTCGAGCGATGGATCCTGGGCCAGAATCGCCGGGATCAGGCGCGCAATGTTGAATCGCTCATTGTAGGTGGGTACTATGACCAGCGCACGATCAGGCAAGACGTCTCCGATCGAGCCAGACTCCCGAAGCAAGCATGAGAAACCCCAACGCGATCGCGAGCCACGTGACGACTTTCCCGCGCTCGTATGCGGGGCTCGTGAAGGTCAGCTCCACGCTGCGCGCGCCCGCGGGAAGCTCCACTCCAATCATGGTGTAGTCCGCCCGTCCAATCGCGGCCGGCTTCCCGTCGACAGTCGCCTTCCAGCCGGGATAGTAATTCTCCGAAGCGACGAGCGAGGCACCGCTGGGTGCTGGCGCACTCAGATCGATTTGCACCCTCCCCGGCTCGTAGTGACGAACACTCGTTGTGATCGCAAGGGGCGCCGGCAGGGATTGCACTCCTTCGCTCACGCGCACGTTGGCTGAAGTGTCGAAGAGCGCGGCCAGCTTAACATCGAAACGAGCATTCAGGATGGTCGCGAGGACCTGATCGTCCGGCGCTTTTACGGCGACCGGCGTAAGCCATGAGTACGGATGCTCTTCAGTCAGCCGGAACAGGTAAACGGTGTCCCCTGTTGCATTGCGGATCGGACCCTTTGCCATCTGCAGACCAGGAAACGGGAGCTCTGGAATGTTGGTGAGCATGTATTGGGTGTTCGTCAATCGAAGGATGTTGGCTGAGAACACCCGTTCGTCCTCGCGGTTGAATCCTGTGAGCTCGTTGTAGCGGCCGAGCTGGTTGCCATGATATCCCCAGACAGTGCGAATCCCATGACTCATGAGCCCGTCGTAGCTGAGAACGCCGTCGGGAACAGGAGTCTGTCGCGCCTGAAAGGCCAGGACCCTGATTGGCTGTGGCTCGGCCTTCAGTGCCTCGATGATGGGATCACTGGCGTAGATCACTCTCGCGGGTGGCATGAACATCCAGTAAATCCGCTCTACGCTCCAAAGGTCTACGGCCATTAGAGCAGCAAGAGCCCACGCCGTCGTGCGCATCGAGAGCTGGTCGCGAAAGGCTGTGAAGCCCAGACCAACTAGCAGAGCAACGAAAGCAAAGGATCGCCACGCACCCGCGATCAAAGCACCGTTATTCGCGTGAACCGCATCGATCTCCCGATTGCTTGCGAAAGACTCGGCAAAACTCGTGAGCGCGCCGGTCGAGGCAAGGAGCGCTATCACCGCGGCCCCGACAAGCCATCCCAGCAGATACTTGCGCGTGACCCTTCCCTGCAGGAATCTCTCAGTTCCGGCGCACGCGAGCAACGCGATCGCCAGCGTCCCGATGAAGAAAATTGTCGCGGGAGCACGGAAGTACTTTGTGCCCGGTACGATCGCGTACGGAATGTGGTAAAATGGCGTCGCGCTTCCCAGCGACCAGAGAACGCTGACCAATAGCGCGATCGACCAGAACAGAATCTCTTTTCGGCGCGGGTCTGTCCGAAGTCCGATGAACGCTCCTCCGGCCAATACGAGAACTATTGCGCCGACATAGTCCGAATGAAGATGGATCCCGTTGCGGCCCCAATAGTTTTCAAGAATCCCCGAGAACTGGGGTAGGTACGCGTTTAGCAGCTCCGACGGTGGCCACGCGTATGAAGTCGCACTCTGGTAATCGCCAAGGCCGCCGGCTCTCGGTGACCATGCGACGTACTCACGCACAGGAAGGTATTGCACCGCTCCGATCGCAAGGCCTACGATCACGGAAGCGAATGCAATTCCGAGACGCCCGAATGCAACTTGCCGCGGGAGAGCCACGCCATCGACAGCGGATAAGGCTAGAAAGAGTGAGTAGGCCCCGCACATTAGGAGGGTATACTGCAGCAGCTGCGGATGCGGGCTTAGAACGCACAGGCCAACGATCAGGGCGAAAGCCCCCCAGCTCCAGCGCTTGTCCTGCCGGATTCCACGATAGAGCAGTAAGAGCGCCAATGGAAAGAGCGCGCTCACGAACAGTTTGCCATCGTGGCCGGGAGAAACCGACGACGCGATCTGTCCGCTCATCATGTACGCTATCCCGCCAATCAGCGACCCGAAGAATCCGTAGCCGATCGCGCGCAGGAATCCATAGGTGAACAGTCCTGCGAGGAAGAAGTGAATGATGAACCCCCACGTCATTGCTACATCGGTGGGCAGCACCATCCGAAGAAGGAACGTCGGATAGAAAATGTCCCCGTGCATGGCGGCGACGTACGGCATGCCGCCAAAGAGATACGGATTCCAGAGGGGGAAATGTCCGGTCGTTCGAAGTGCGGCGGCGGCGAATTCACGGAACGCGTAGCCGGCTTTCCATTGATCGCTGCCCGGATTTACGAGGAACTTCCCTGCCAGCGCCGGATAGGCGAGTGAAAGTGCGCACAGGACATACACCAGTGCCGCCCATGTATGCGCGAAGCGCGGCTCCGGTAAATGCGCCGGAGTGTCAGGAGAATTTATTGGCGGTCTTGATTTGTCGCGGGCGTGAGCCATTCGCTATCGATCTGGTAGAGATTTTCTGGTTGCGCCGGTCGCCACGTAAACGCCGCTCGGAACCAGCTCGACGATGGTGAGCCACAAGCGCGCCGCGATCGCGATGAGGGCCGCATCTGCTTCGCTGGCGAGACCGAGCTGCGTCATGAAAGCCGCCAGAGTAAACTCTCTCACACCAAGCCCGGCTGGAGCAATCGGCGAGATGAAGCCAAGGATGTACGCAGCGGTGTAAACTGCGATGTAACTGGAAATTTCGCCAGGCGAAGTGCCGAGTAGCCCGCGCACGAAAAGTTGAAAAGCGAAGCCGTACAGCAGCCAGGACAAGACACTGATGATCGCCGCCGTCCAGATGCTCGTCGCGGGGACGGTCGGCGGCGCGATGTCCTTACCGATTAGCGAGCCGATCCGAACCGTTACCGGCGGTAGAAACCTCGGCGCGCTGAGCAGGATCGCAAGGAGAATCAGAACGCTGACGCCGACAAGAACCGGTTGCCCAAGTAGTCTCGCTCCGGTGACCATCACAATGGCAGCTCCCGTAACCAGACTCATTGCCTGCATTATGATGGACGAGCCCGCCGCGGCTAGCGCGGAAATTCCGCGTTCCCTCGCCATCACACCCATCGCCGTGAGCGACCAGATATTTCCCGGAACATATTTGCCGAGACTGGAGAGGAACCAGATTCTGGCGGCTTGCGTGAACGGGAGGTGTGAATCCCACGCGCCGAGCACGCGGCGCCATCCCTCGATCAGAAGCGTGAAGCTCACGAGGACGACGATCGTTGCTGCGGCGATCCACTCCCAGCCGAACTGCACGTGAATGAGTCGCGCTTCGACTTTATTCCATTGGGCTGCGAGGGACCGCGCCGCGAAGAACAGGACAGCCGCGGCGAAAATCCACTGGGCCAGCTTGAATAGCTTACGACGCGTTAGCGCCAATTACCTGCCGGTATATCTCTGCGTAGCGTCGCGCCGCGGACTCAGGCGCGAATGCAGAGAGTGCGTAGAGGCGTCCTGCCCTTCCAAGATCGCTTCCGGCACCGTCGCGGGAAAGAAGTTCGTCCAGCGCGGAGGCGAGCGCGGCTCGATCTCCCGGCTTCACCAACACGCCGGTGCGCTCGTGCTGAATGACGTCGCGAAGGCCGCCCGAATCGAACGCCACGACGGGGGTCTCGCAAAGAAGCGCTTCGACGGCGACGAGACCCAGTCCCTCGTCTACGGAGGGTACGACGACCGCGGCGGCGCCCTGGTACAATCGAGGAAGGTCGGATTGTTTCATCTGTCCGTGCCAGCGAATACGCGATGCGATGCCCAATTGTTGCGCAAGCCGCCCGAGAGTGGCCTTGTCAGGCCCATCTCCGACTACATCCAATGTCGCGGGCACTTTCATCGCGGCCAGAGCGTGAAGCAGGTGCTCGATTCCCTTCTGCTCGTTGAAGCGTCCAACGAACAAAAGACGTTTGCCATCACGTCCGCCACTCGGGCCGGGCGCAAACAGCTCGGTGGCCACCGGCATTGGCGCGACAACAGGCTTTACGTCGGGAACCAGCGTTTCGCTTTCGTCCTTGAGCCAGCGGGAGACCGTCGTCACTGCCGCGGAATGTTTGAGCACCCGCGCAAACATCGGCCGGGCCACTCCGACGGTTCGCGCCAGACGAAGGTCGGTCCCGTGGAGGGTGGTCACGAGCGGCACATCGGAGAAGCTGCTCAGCCACGCGCCAACGACTCCATTCGGGAACCACCAGTGGGCATGGATTACCTGTGGCTCGAAGAGGCGGCGGGCGCGAACGGCGTGGAGAAAATCCGCGCCCAGAAACCCGACCAGCGCAAATTTCGCTGTCCATGAAGACGCGACGTCCGCCGCCATGTTGCCTGTATACGCAAGCTTCTCGAACCGGCTGGGCGCATAGCGAAAGCGATCGACGTGGATGCCTTCGATCTCATCGGAAGCTGGGAGACCTGGTCCCGCCGGGGCTACCACGTTCACCTTGATACCCTCACCGCGGAGCGCGACGGCGAGCCGGAGAATGAACGAGCCGGCTGCATCTCCTTCCCTTCGCGGGAACGAGTGCGTGAGAAACAGTACGTTCATCCGATTCAGGGTGAGTTGGAAGTGTCGCGTTCCCGCGAGAGATCCTCGACGCGGGCGGTCAGCTGACTCAATTCGGCACGCTGCGCCGCGATCAACTCGCCCATCAAGCCGGTCGCGAAGAACACGCTCCCTACCGTCACGCACGTCTCGACGAGATTGATCAGCGGGCGGAAGCCGACGCCGCCTATCACGCGCCACGCTATCGCGACGATTCCGACGACGACGCCGATGAGAAACAGCGCTGCTCCGAGAACACCGAACAGCAGCAGCGGCTTCCGCGCAAAACGAAGCTCGAACCACACCGCTAGCATATCGAGCGCGCCGATCGGGATGCGTCCGATTCCGAACTTCGACTGCCCCGCATTACGGGGATAGAGCGGCACCGGCACTTCGGAAATGGAGAACCCATCCGCCGCCGCCATGACGACCATGTAGCGATGCCAGTCGGGACGATTGGGCAGCGCGTCCATCACTTCGCGCCGATATGCCTTCACTGAATTCAGGTCGCGCACGGTGAGTTTGAACAGGGACCGGCTGAGGCGATTGTAGATGCCCGAGACAAAGGCCTTCTCGTACTTCCCTTCCTTGTATCCCGTCACGATGTCCGATTGTCCGGCGAGAATGGGCGCCACGAGACGCGGAATGTCTGCGGGTTTGTACTGGAGATCGGCCGGATAAAAAACGAGGATGCCGCCGCGCGAATTGATGTATCCCGTTCGCAACGCGTCGGCGATCCCTCTTCTCACTCCATGCCGCACCGCCTTGAGGAACGGATACTCGGCTGTGAGGCGCTGCAGGACCGCCCAAGAGTCGTCGACCGAGCCATCGTCGATCACGATCACTTCGTAGCGCTCCGGCAAAGAGGCGAACGCCGTACGGGCCTGCTCCATGAAAAGCGGCAGATTCTCCGCCTCGTCCTTGGCGGGGACGAGGATGCTGACATCGGGCCGAGCCTTGGAGCGGTGCGCGCCTTCGGTCTGTGAGACCGATGTCATACGCGCTTGCGCATCCGGGCTGACAATACGCCGAGCTGGTCGCGGTACTTCGCTACAGTCCGGCGCGCGATCTGAACTCCGCTCTCACGGAGGATATTGACGATCGCCTGATCGGTGAGCGGGTGCTTGGGATCCTCCTCCTGCACCAGCTTCTGAAGCTGCGCCTTGATACCACGCGCGGAGACGTCTTCCCCATCTGACGTCGCGAGACCGGAGGAAAAGAAGAATTTGAGCGGAAGCACGCCCCGCGGGGTCTGCACGAACTTCTCGTTGGTCACTCGGCTGACCGTCGACTCGTGCATGTTGATGACTTCGGCGACTTCGCGAAGTGTGAGCGGCTTGAGGTACTGAATCCCCTTCTCGAAGAATTCGCGCTGACGCTCGACGATGTAGTTCATGACCTTGAGCATCGTCTGCCGACGCTGCTCGATCGCCTGGATCATCCAGTTGGCGGAGTTGAGCTTGTTGGAGATGAACTCCTTGTTCTCGCCGTCAAATTTCTTTTTGTCGCGGGCGATCTCCTGATATGCGCGGCTCAGCTTGAGGCGCGGAAGGTTCGCATCGTTCAGAAAGACGTGGTACCTGTCGTCGATCTTCTCGACGATGAGATCGGGGATGATGTAGTTGTCGTCGCGGGAGCCGTACTGAAGCCCGGGCTTGGGATCGAGCTTGGCGATCTCGTCGGCTGCCTTCTGGACGTCTCCGGCGCTGATTCCAAACCGCTTGGAGATCTCACTCCATCTGTGGTTGATCAATTCCTCGAAGCAGTCCCGAACGAGCCGGTACGGCACGGACTGCTCGAGGCCAGCCTCCTTCAGCTGTAAGAGCAGGCACTCACGAAGATCCTGGGCGCCCACGCCCGGTGGGTCGAGGCTCTGCACCGTAGCCAGCATCTTCTGCCCTTCTTCGATCGTGTACAGCGGAAGATCATCGGTGTCGCGGTCTGCTTCTTCGGCCGCCCGAGTCACCACCTCGTTGAGCGCGCGAACTATATCTTCAACCCCACAAGCGAGATAGCCATCATCGTTAACGTTGCCTATGAACTCGTCGGCGAGCAGCGTCTGGCGCGGAGTGAGCTCGAGCAGGCTCACCTGGTCGCGCAGGTGATCGCTAAGGTCGCGCGTGGCAACCGTGACTGGCTCGAAGTACTCCTTCTCCTCGTGCTCTTCTCGCCGCCCGCCGGCCGTATCGAAGCCATCGAGAAGGATCTCTTCCCAATCGATCTCTCCTGACCGGTCGTCCTCCGTCTCAGCCTGCGCTGGCTCCTCAGTCTCGCCTTCCTGGTCCTCTTCTTCCTCTTCGGCCTCGACGAGATCCAGGAACGGATTGTTGAGCAGCTCCTGCTTGAGGTGCTGTTGGAGATCGAGGAGGGGCATGTAAAGCAGATCCATCGCCTGATAGAGGCGTGGATTGATCTTGAGCTCCTGGCGGAGCTGTGTCGACTGGTTGAGTCCCGGCTTCACGAGCTGATCACCTCGTCGCGATCGCCAGCGAAGCGCTCGCGCAGGCGGGCAGTGAGGGTCGGTCCCAGATATATGTCGGCAACTGTGTCATCGAATACGAGGTCCCGTACGGTTCCAGAGACTTTGACCTGGCCATCGAACATAATGTACGCACGATCGACGATGTCGAGGGTTTGTTCAACGTTATGGTCGCTGATCAGGACTCCGATTCCCCGGTGGCGAAGGCCGGCAACAATGGTTTGTATGTCGTGCACGGCGATGGGATCAACGCCGGCGAAAGGCTCATCGAGCATCATGAATTTCGGGTCTGTTACGAGCGCCCGCGTAATCTCGAGCCGGCGGCGCTCACCACCGGAAAGTGCGTACGCCTTGCTCTTGCGGAGGCGCTTGATACTGAGCTCGTCGAGGAGCTTTTCCAGCCGCGTCGAGCGCTCCGAGGCCGACAGCGGGAGAGTCTCGAGAATGGCCATGATGTTGTCCTCGACCGAGAGCTTTCGAAAGATCGAAGGCTCCTGCGAAAGATAGCCGATTCCCCGCCGCGCACGCTCGTACATGGGCAGCTTGGTGATGTCTTGTCCATCCAGCAGGATTCCGCCGGAAAGGGGCTGGATGAGTCCCACGATCATGTAGAACGTCGTCGTTTTGCCGGCGCCATTGGGGCCGAGGAGCCCGACGATCTCTCCCTGCTGGAGCCTGAGTGCGACATCGTTTACGACTTTTCGCCCGCGATAGATCTTGGTCAGACCGTTGGCTTCGAGAACACTTCCCTCGATCGCCCGCGGCTTGGGAGGTGTCGACAGAGCGAGTCGAGAATGTTCGCCGGTTTCGCGCATCGCCTCGGCAAACTCGGACCGCTGCGGGGCGATCTCTTGCCAGAGGGCGGGAGCAATGCGGACGATGGCCGCATCGCTGTCCATGTCACCACTGAGGGGAAGCAACACGCCGCTTTCGACGAGGCGGGGCAGAATAGATGTCCTGAGGTAGCTACGGACCTCGTCCTGACCGAGCCGTCCGGCTTCCCGGTCGGCGTCCTGGCCCGTGGCCCTGAGAGCCCGCAGGTAGTCGTCGCGGTAGAACGCTGCCAGATCCCGAACTTTGACGACCCCATTGTCGTCCGCGGCCCTGACAATCGCATGCAACGCCAACCCATCCAGACGATCGTCCTGCGAGGATCCCTTGAGCAGAGCGCGAACGCTTTCGGGGAGATCCCCGCCCGGCGTCATCGTCGAGATCCCGGCGGCTTTACGGGCGCCGGCGATTTGGTCTGGGCAGGAGTGCCGGGTTTCGCCGTCGCGGGCTTATCGGTCGAGGCTTCGGTTGCGGGCTCGATCATTACACCGGTCGCCTGACCGGTAACGGTGACCGTGGCCACCGTCTTATTCTCGAAATCGATATCGATGATCCTTCCGCGCACATAGTTGACGCTGGGCTCGCTTTGTGGACCCTTCGAATTCTTCATCTGATAGAATGATCGTGCGTTGCCCAGGGCGACGATCTGGCGCACCTGAGGCCGGCTGGAAGAGTCGGTAGAAGGGACGGAATCGAATCGAGCGATAATGGAATCACCACTCATCCAATCCCTCTGCTTCGACACAATGCCCGAGTCCGGATTGCTTTCGGCGTAGGCCTTACGCAATGCCCGGACCTCTTTGACGCGCTGGTTCGGCATTATGGCGTCAATCGAGTCGGCAATGATCTCGCGCTCGGGAGAAACTGCGTGGGCGCGGCTGCGTCCCCAGGCAATCGCTTCCTGGAGCTGATTGCCGGCGACGCGCAAATCGATCGAGTCCGCGACCAGCTCGAGGTCTTGACTGAGCGCGTGACCAGTGGGAGTCGCCACAACCCGCTCGACCTGCTTGTTGCGTGAGAAAACGTCGACGACGCCTCCGGTAAGGGTAAACGTATGAGCACCGATGCCTTTCACCGACGGGTTGAGCATCAGCCGAGCGAAGTCCTTTCCGCTGTCCAGAAACGCCGAATCACCGGTCGCGAGCAGATCGGGGCGGGTGATTTGAACCGCGCGCGACGCGTACACGAGGCTGTCCCCCTCCATCACGATCTGATTCGCGACAACGTGGGCAGTATCCGGCGGTCTACCTCGACCAGTTGTGTCCTTCTGCACGAGCGTGATCGTGGGCCGACCCGTTGCGACCATTCGCGCGAGGGGACGCTGGGGTGTGGTGCGGTAATAATCCGCGATCGGTCCCCGCAGCGTGCTACCGTTGGACATCACGGCCACGACGTTGCCGTCGGCGTGCAGGCGATTCTCGTTCTGGTAGAAGGTCATAGTGTTCGAAGTGACCGTCGCGCGCGGCTCGGTGTAATGCACGTTCCCCACGAGAAAGAGCCTCCCATCCGCCTCGTAGTACTCGGCGCTGTCGGCGGTGAGTGTATTGCCCTGCCCGATGCAGTGGGCGATGACTCCGCCGCTCAGGAATATGGTTCTCTTTCCGGGAGTGTCCTCGCGACTGTTTATCGGGCCGTTTTTGTTGCTGTAGTCCAGATCGCAGTTGCGGGGAACGTCCTGTCCCTGAGCGCTCCGGGCAATCGCAAGACAAAGTAGCGCGGCGACAAGTAGCTTCACGGTCTCAGCGTCTGGGCAGGACGGGCGGAGTGGAGCTGGCAGATCGAGGCGAAGCGGGAGGCGCCGCCGGACCGGCGACAGGCTGAGTCGTGATTCCTTTCGCGACGCCTGTAGCACCTTTGAGGATGCGGATGTTCTTCATCTCCGGATCAGAGCGAAATCCAACGCCCTCGAGTCGCCGATTCGGCTCCGTCTCGACAAAGGAGCTGTCGCTCGAGATCTCGTTCGCCTGCTGATTGTAAATCAGCTCGGGAGTGGTGAGACGTCGCCCATCCTCCGTCACTACGACCACGTTTTTTCGCGCGATCATGTTGTTCGTGCGGCTGTTGTACGTCCCTCGCTCCGACGTAAGGACGGCGTTTTTCTCCCCCGACGCGGTAAAAAAAGTCGTGTGGACCTTTTCCAGCTCGATGCGGGTGTTGTCGTCAAAGAAATAGGCCGTGTCGGAGTCCAGATGTGCACGCAGCAAGCCCTGGTCGGTGATGGTCAATCTCGAGTTGTACATCACCTGGTCCGCCGAATCAGCGAGCGGCGAGTGGCTGACGACTGGCGGCTGCTTCTTCGAGCCGCACGCCGCGCTTGTCACGATGGCCAACACTCCCACAATGAGGGCGCGCATCAGACCACTCCCGCCCGCATGAGGTCGTGGAGGTGAATCACCCCGACGATTTTATTTTCTCCGTCGAGCACCGGCATCGCGATGATTCCGTGCGTCTCCATCCGATAGACAACCGCGCTGCCGAGCTCGTCGGCGTGTGCAGTCTTGGGTTTTCTGTTCATCACTTTCGCCACCGGAATCGGGAAGACGTTGTCCTCGCGCTCCATCAGACGCGATAGATCTCCGGTGGTAATCACACCCAACACGGCACCCGCGTCATCGACCACCACGGCGATCCCGCGCCGCTCGGCGAGCTGGACGACGGCCTGACGCATCGTGGCAGATTCAGGCAGCACGGGCAGATCGTCGGTTATCATCACATCTGCCACTTTCGTGAGCAGACGCCTGCCGATCGAGCCGCCGGGATGGAGACGCGCAAAGTCATCGGCGTCGAACCCCTTCTCCTCGAGCAGAGCGATCGCGAGAGCATCGCCCAGCGCGAGGGCGACTGTCGTGCTGGTGGTGGGCGCAAGATCGTGCGGACACGCCTCCTCCTTAACCCAGCCATCGAGCGTCACGTCACTATGCCGCGCAAGCGACGATTTCGCGTTACCCGTCAGCGCAATTGTAGATACACCCAGGCGCTTCAAATGGTCGAGAAGGTCCAGCACCTCGCCCGACTCACCACTCTTTGAGATCAGGATGGCGACGTCCGACTCCCCGACGATCCCCAGATCGCCGTGCACGCTATCGGCGGGGTGGAGAAACGTCGATGGCGTTCCGGTGGACGTGAGCGTCGCGGCGATCTTGCGGCCGACAAGCCCTGACTTCCCAACCCCCGAGACAATTACGCGGCCTTCCGATTGGGAAATGCACTCGACGGCGCGCGCGAACTCGTCGCCGATGCGACGTTCCGCCTCACCGAGCGCCTCGGTCTCCATACGGAGGACGCGACGCCCGCGCTCGACTATGTCCTTCCGCGTCATCGGTTGATACGGTCCCAGATGTCGAGCGCCCGATCCATCAGCGCCGACATCTCCGAGAGCGGCATCATGTTTGGTCCGTCGCTTGGGGCGCAGTCGGGATCCGGATGCGTTTCGAGAAAGAGTCCCTGCGCGCCCGCGGCGATGGCGGAGAGTGCCAGAATGGGCACGTATTCACGCGCGCCCCCGCTCGAACCCTCCGGCCCCTGGCCAGGCTTCTGGACGCTGTGCGTAGCATCGAATATCACCGGCGTTCCACAGGCCTCCCGCAGGCGAGTAAAGGAGCGCATGTCTACCACGAGATCGCCGTAGCCGAAAAACGTTCCGCGCTCGGTCACAGCTATGTCGCGCGAGCGATCACTCGCCTTGTCTCCGCCGCGAACTTTCTGAACGGCGCCGCGCATTCCTTCGGGCTGAAGCCACTGGCCTTTCTTCACATTGACCGGCTTGCCCGTAGCGCCGGCGGCCTCGAGCAGATCTGTTTGGCGGCAGAGAAACGCCGGAATCTGGAGCACGTCGACGATGCGCGCGGCGGGAGCACACTGGTCGGGCGCGTGCACATCCGTTAGCACTGGGAGGCCGGTCGCCTTTCGAACGCGCTCGAGAGCCGCCAGCCCGGCGTCGAGGCCGGGCCCACGCGCGGCGCTTCTGTTCGAGCGGTTCGCCTTGTCGAAACTCGCCTTGTAGATGATTCCGCCGGGAACCTTCTCAGCGATCCTCGCCAACGTTTCGGCCACGCGAAGATTGAGCTCGTCGCTCTCCAGCACGCAGGGGCCGGCGATGAGGAAAAGCTTGTCTGAGGGAAAGATCGCCACTGCGCTATTCAGGCTGTTCGATCGATGCGCGCTTGCGGCTACCTCGTGCCGGCGACTTCGCCTGCATGGCAGCGGCGATGAAGCTCGCAAAGAGAGGATGTGGACGCGTCGGCCGGGACTGAAGCTCGGGGTGGAACTGGCACCCGATGTACCACGGATGCGTCTGAAGCTCCACGATCTCAACGAGCGAACCGTCGGGAGAGAGTCCGCTCAGGTTCAACCCATGTTCGACGAACTGATCGCGATACTTGTTGTTGACTTCGTAGCGGTGACGATGCCGTTCGCTAACCTGTGGCTCGCCATAGATCGTCGCGGCCTGCGTACCGGGTCCGAGCCGGCACGGGTAGGCGCCGAGGCGCATCGTCCCGCCCATGTCGGTCACGTGCTGTTGCCCTTCCATCAAGGAGATCACGGCGTTGTCGCAGTCCGGTGCGAATTCACTGGAGTGGCTGTCGGAGAGGCCCATTACGTTCCGGGCGAACTCGATGATGGCGGTCTGCATTCCGAGGCAGATTCCGAAAAACGGCACGCCAGCCTCTCGCGCAAAACGAATCGCCTCCAGCATCCCCTCGACGCCACGAACACCAAATCCACCGGGCACCAGAACTCCGTGGAATTCGCCGAGGAGCTCGCGAGTCTTTTCGCGACTGGTGAAGAGATCGCTGGCGAGCCAGGAGACTTCGACTCCGACATCGTTCGCGATACCGCCGTGAATCAGAGCTTCCTGTACGCTCTTGTAGCTGTCGACCAGGCCCGTGTATTTCCCGATGACAGCGATCTTCACCTTGCCGTGAGGATGCTGAATTCTGTCGACCATCTGGCGCCACTTCGAAAGATCGGGCGCGCGACGGCCGAGGAGTCCGAGCTTGTGCATCACGCGCTCGTCGAGGCCCTGCTCGTGGAAGAGAAGTGGAATCTGATAGATCGTGGGGACGTCCCTGCTCTCGATCACGGCTCCGAACTCCACGTTACAGAAGAGCGCGATCTTGCGCTTTACCTCTTCGGAGAGCGCGCGCTCGGTACGGCAGATCAGAATGTCCGGCTGGATTCCAATTTCCATGAGCTCGCGCACAGAGTGCTGCGTGGGCTTGGTCTTTACTTCGCCCGCCGCCGCGATGTACGGTACCAGCGTGAGGTGGATGAATATCGCGTTCTCGCGCCCGATCTCGTGTCTGAACTGGCGGATCGCTTCGAGGAACGGAAGCGACTCGATGTCGCCTACGGTTCCTCCGATCTCGACTATCACGACATCGCTTTCGGGCGCGAGGCGTTTCATCGCGCCCTTGATCTCGTCAGTAACGTGCGGAATCACCTGAACCGTAGAGCCCAGATACTCTCCTCGGCGCTCCTTGGTGATCACGTTGAGATAGATCCGGCCCGTCGTGATGTTGTTGGCCTGGGCGAGCGAGCGGTCGATGAAGCGCTCGTAGTGCCCGAGGTCCAGGTCCGTTTCGGCGCCGTCGTCCGTGACGAAAACCTCTCCGTGCTGGAAAGGCGACATCGTACCGGGATCGACGTTCAGGTACGGATCGAACTTCATGATGGTCACGCGCATCCCTCGCTCGACCAAAAGGCGTCCGAGAGAAGCGGCAGCTATTCCCTTCCCGAGCGAGGAGACCACACCGCCCGTGACGAAGATGTAGCGCGTCTGTTGGCTGGAACTAACCGGCATTTTGTACTGCTCCCTTCATAAAGGCGTCCCAACGCGCATTGGCGCGCTCAAGGTCTTCTTCGGTGTCGATACCGCTTGCTGGGGCTTCGCTCGTCAACGCGACCCCAATGGGCAATCCCGCAGCAAGGGGGCGAAGCTGTTCGAGACGTTCTATCTCTTCCAGCGGATGGGGCGGAAGCGAAACCCATTTGGTCAGAGCTTCGCGCGAGTAAGCATACACTCCAATGTGCTGCAAAGTGCGTTCGGCGAGCCTGCCGGCGTCGGCCGGATCGCGCAGAAATGGGATCGGAGCGCGCGAGAAGTACATGGCGCGACCATCATCCCCTACCACCACTTTCACAAGACTGGGAGTATCAAGAATCTCGGCACTCGCCCTCGATGCAGCAGTCCCGAGCGGAAAACGCCCCTTTGCAACAAGCTCAGCAGCGCCGCGGACAGCTCCCTGTCCAATGAACGGCTCGTCCCCCTGCACATTCACGATCGTGTCAAAGGCTCGAAACCGGGGCTGCGAGGCGACCTCCGCCACACGCTCGGTGCCCGAGTTGTGCTCCGAACTGGTCATTACGCACTCCGCGCCGGCCTTACGAACGGCGGACGCGACCGTCTCGTCATCGGTGGCGACGACCACGGTACCGGCGACGTTCATTTGTGAGATTCTTTGCCAGACCCGGACGATAAGGGGGAGTCCGGAGAGGAGTCGAAGGGGTTTTCGGGGGAGGCGCATCGCGCCGAGGCGCGCCGGAATCACCACAAGCGTCCCCATCACCCACTCATTTTTGCGCGACACAAGGCAAAAGTCACGCTCAGGAATATACCCAGCCGGACACCCCCGGGCAAACTCTTTTCCGGCTCAGAGCGGGAGCGAAACCCCTACTGAGAAGTCCGAGCGGCGCGAGAATGGAGAGCGATTGGTAGCTGGGTCGATGGTATAGTCGGCCCTGAAGAAGCTCACGCCCACGCCAATGCCAAGATTCTGGATAAGTGGCGGAAGACTTCCCTCGCCAGCGTTGCCAGCGGCGTATCGGAGATCAATGAATGGGCTGCCCACGTACGGCAAGGTGATTTTGTCGATGGGCACCATGTAGTCGGCCTGAAGATAGAGGAGCCGGTCTCCACCCAATGCCAGCAGGTTCACGGTCGCGAGAGTGCCGGAACCGCCCAAATAGGCAAATCGCTGCGGTGGCGCAGGATCGCTTCCGGTCAATACAGCGTGACCGAGGAATGAGAACGTCTGGGTACCAAACGTCGGGAATTGCGCGCGGCCGTGAAGGGTGACCTGGGTGAAAGCGTGGCCAACGGCGATGCACGCCGCATCATTCGGAAATCCGGAACAGTCAGCGTTCAGGGAGGTCTTCACCGAATGCTCCACGGACGCGTCGAGTTTAGCGTCAACCCCGCCACTCACGACTTCGATGCCGGTGCCCCCAAGGATTGACTCGATCCTGCCATTCTCCACGCGAGGATTCGGGCGGCGCATCTTCAGCAATCCCTTCCGCCCGAAGAAGCTCCACGGAGATTTGAGCGGGGCTATCGATCCCGTTGACCAATCACGTTCAATGTTCCCACCGATGAAAGGCGTCAGCGTGAGAGTATTCATGGCGATACGGCGGGTGAAGCGTGCGGCACCGCGGTCCCCGCGGTAGTAGTTCCGGGAGTCGCTGCCGACACCGATCGCTGCCACCGAATTGGCAAAATCCGATCGTATCCATGAGTCGTTACTGTACGTTCCCCGGCCGCCGGATAACCTGATTTCGTTGTTGTCTCCGGGATGCACGAAGCCCTCAATTGATGGATCCCACTTGCCGAGGTTCGAGCGATAGGTGACAAGTGCATCGGCCTGAAGGACCTCGTCACCGACGTTAAGCTGCGGCCCCCAGGGAATCGACAAGCCATTCACGCGATCGTACGAAGGAAGTCTGAGACCGACGCCGAGAGGCAGCGAGATCGGCGATTCCTTGTAATCGACGTAGGATGTGTCGGGAGCGTTGGATGTCGAGTCTTGTGCACGCACAATCGACGGGAGTGCCGCGAACACCAGGCAGACCAGTATTGGCTTCATATTGTCAGTCTCAGAAAGTTGCGCAGAATATCCTTCCCGTTCTGCGTGAGAATGGATTCGGGGTGAAACTGCACACCCCATACCGGGTGCATGCGATGTCGAACAGCGTGAATCTCGGTCGGATCCTCGGTGGCATGGGCGGTTATCTCCAGCTCTCCGGGAAGCGACGCCGTTTCAACGACCAGCGAATGATAGCGCATCACTTTCAGCGGGTTCGGCAGATCGCTGAAAATCCCGCTGCCGTCGTGTGATATGCGGGACGTTTTTCCGTGCATCAACGTGTGAGCTCGAACGACCTTGCCACCATAGGCCTCACCAATCGCCTGGTGGCCGAGGCAGACTCCGAGAATCGGGATTGTTGCGCCCCATTTTCTTATCGCCGCGACGGTGATTCCCGCCTCGGACGGCGTACACGGTCCGGGCGAGATGACGAGACGCGTCACTCCCATCGCTCCTATGTCGTCGACGGAGATCTCGTCGTTGCGCTTCACGACCGGATTTTCGCCGAGTTCACCCAGGTACTGGACGAGGTTGTAGGTGAACGAGTCGTAGTTGTCGAGGACGAGAAGCATGGCTTTGCTGAAAGCTGTTCAGGAGCGCGGATGGAACTGCTTGTGAACGCTCCGCAGGTATTCGCGATCAATATGCGTATAGATCTGGGTCGTTGAGATGTCGACGTGTCCGAGCATCTCCTGCACCGCTCTCAGGTCGGCGCCGCCTTCCAGCAGATGGGTTGCAAAGGAATGTCGCAGGGTGTGGGGCGAGACGGGTTTAGTGATACCTGCCTGGCGCACGTATTTGCGAAGGATCTTCCACGCCCCCATCCGTGACAGCGGCTTCCCACGAGCATTCAGGAACAGAATCCCTTCCCCTTCGCCCTTTTCCAGAGTCGGCCGAAGCTCTCGAAGATAGATGGCGGTGGCCCCAATCGCCTTTCGGCCGATCGGAACCAGGCGTTCCTTCGAGCCTTTGCCAAACACGCGAATGAGGTGATCCTGGAGCATGACGTCGCGGACTGTGAGCGAGATCCATTCCGATACTCGGAGCCCGGCTCCGTAAGCCAGCTCGAGCATCGCACGGTCTCTGAACGCGAGCGGCTCATCGAGCGATGGCGCGGTCAGAAGCTTTTCCACCTCTTCGACGCCGAGCACGCCGGGAAGTGTGCGCCATTTCTTTGGAGTCTCCAGACGCTCACTGGGATCTCTTACTACGTGTCCTTCTGACAGCAGGAACTTGAAGTAGGTACGAACCGCCGACACGTTGCGTCTGATCGACGCGGGCGCGAGGCCAAGGTCCTTCAGGTGATATACGAATTCGCGCAGCGTGCGCGCTCCGACCGCGCTTGGCGCGGATGCACCTTTGACCACAGCGTAGGTGACGAATCGGGCGATGTCTAGATTGTAGGCCTTGCTCGTCTGAACCGACGCGCCCTGTTCCAGCGCCAGAAAGTCGTCGAACCTCTCGATGTAGAAAGCGCGGGCAATGGCGTCGTCCAGCGGGTCCTTACTCACGTTTGTTTCTTGGGCGCCTGTACAACCAGATGCCAATCGCGAGCAATACAATGCCGACTGCGATTGCGCCGGCCACCTTGCCCGATCGCACCAGATAGTGCTCGACGACATCCCAGTTATCACCCGCTCGGAACGCCAGAAACGTGATGAAGGCGAACCAGACCGCTGATGCACTCGCGATGGACAGCAGGACTTTCGACGCAGGCAGCTTCATCGCGCCCGCCAACGGAGGCACTATCGCACGTACGCCCGGCAGGAATCTGCTCACGAACAAGCCGCCGAATCCGTAGCGCTTGTGCAGCTGTTTGATTCTCTGCTCTGCGGTCGGTCCGGCGTACTTCTCCAGCCGGTGGAGGAATGCCTTCGAGCCGAAGCGGCGTCCAAGCGTATAGGTGATGGATGCACCAATGAAGTTGCCAAGCCATCCCAGAAAAAACACGGTAACGGCTGAGCCATGGGCCCGGTCGGCGAGGAACGCCCCGAATGCGATTACCGCGTCGGAGGGAAATGGCGGAAAGAAATTCTCGAACGCGGAGAGGACGGCGATCGTCGCGTACAGCGACCCGAGGGGCAGATCACCGAGCCACCCCGATATTGACTGGAGCATTGTCTAACGTTTCCGGTTCAGCGTGGCGACGGCGATGCAGGCGAGCCCTTCTTTGCGCCCGATCCAACCCATCCCTTCGTTGGACTTTCCTTTGACGCTCACATCTTTCGAATCGATACCGAGGGCTGTAGCCAGCCTGTCGCGAATCTGGTCGCGATACGTGGCCAGTTTCGGGGTCTCGGCGATAACGGTCACGTCGATCTGCCCCACTCCATATCCCGCCGCCGAGATTCTCCTCACCGCAGCCTCGAGCATTCCGATCGAGTCGCGATCCTTGTTGGCGGACTCGGTATCCGGAAACATCTCTCCGATGTCACCGAGACCAGCGGCGCCGAGGATCGCATCCGTGATCGCGTGGCAGACGGCGTCGGCATCGGAATGACCCTCGAGGCCCATTTCCGATGCTATTAAAACGCCGCCGAGTGTTAGGGGGCGGCGCGGGGCGTAACGGTGTGAGTCGTAGCCGATGCCAACGCGGACTGCGGAGGCCTCAGCCCGGGTTGGTGGCGGGGTCGACGCACCACGCGTCTCACGCGGCATCCGCGTGGACTGCGGGAGCCGGATCGATGAGCGTGTAGTCCTGCTTCCTGCGTGCTGGCTCGAAGCCCGCGTCCCTGATCAAACGCTCCATCTCCGCGGTGGAGGTTCTATTGGTGGTGTTGGCTGCCGACACCACGTTCTCCTCGATCATGAGCGAGCCGAAATCGTTGCAGCCGAAGCGGAGTGCGATCTGACCGATCTTCATGCCCATGGTTACCCAACTGGATTGAAGGTTCGGCACGTTGTCGAGGACCACGCGCGCGAAGGCTACCGTGCGCAGATATTCCGCGGCGCCGGTCTTCGGCTGGTGTGACATAGTGGGCGTATTCTCGGGCTGGAGCGGCCAGCAAATGAAGGCGGTAAAGCCGCCCGTCCGCGACTGCACCTCTTTCACGCGTTGAAGGTGCTCCAGGCGTTCGGCCAGTGTTTCACCGAGACCATACATCATCGTGACCGAAGTCTTCATCCCCTCGTTGTGCGCGATTTCCATGATCTCGAGCCAGCGATCAGCACCCGCCTTTTTCGGCGCGACGATGTCGCGTACGCGCTGGACGAGGATCTCACCGCCGCCGCCGGGGATGGAATCGAGACCGGCTTTGCGGAGCTCACGTATCACTTCAACCGCATCCATCCGGAACAGCTTGGCGAAAAAGTCGATCTCGCTGGGGCTGAAGCCGTGGATGTGGATCGGGTGATTGCGCTTGATGTAGCGCATGAGGTCGAGATACCAATCGAACGGGATGTACGGGTTGTGTCCACCCTGAATCAGGATCTGCACTCCACCGAGCGCTTTGAGCTCTTCGATTTTGGCGCCGATCTGCTCGAAGGAGAGGGTGTATCCTTCCCCATGTTTTGGGCGGCGAGCGAACGCACAGAATCCGCAGTCCGCGACGCAGACGTTCGTGTAGTTGATGTTCCGATCGATGATGTAGGTGACCGTATTGCCGGGATGCTTTTCCTGGCGCACGCGATCTGCTGCGGCTCCGAGCTCGAGCAGCGGCGCGTTCGTATAGAAGTCGAGGAGCTCCGAGGTCTCGCTCATGCGGCTGGAAGGAAGGTGAGGGTTCCGTTAGGAATGCGACCGCGCTCGACGAGCCGGCGATAGAACTCGGTCAGCCCCGCCAGGTGCGGATAGGACAGCCCATAGTCGAGACCGGAAAGATACTCGCCGCAGACTTCCCTTCCGACGCCTGTTGCATTGTGCGCCTGTTCGGCGAGCTCGGCAAGGTGGGCCAGACCCCAGTTTCGCGAGGCGATCAGGCTTGCATGAGCGACCAACGCTTCCTTCACGTCGGTGGAGCGCTGCGCAACCCAGACAGCGAATACGAACGGCTGTCCGGTCCACTCCTTCCAGACTTGACCGAGATCGTACACGAAGGGATATCGCTCGCGGTGATTGGATCCGAGCACGAGTGCGGCGTCCCCGATTACGAGGCGCGCGTCGGCATCGTGAGAGCCGGCGACCACGACGTCCTTGATCTCCGCGTCGCCGGGCACGAATCTAGGGCGCGAGTGCCAGACGTTTTCGAATAAGAGCTCCAGGAGCGCGACGCTGGTCATCGAGCTCTTGCTCACGATGACGTCTCTCGCGCCCAACTCGCCCGCGGGACGCCTGGAGAAGAGCATCACGCTTCGCACCGGACCGTCGCAGGAGATGGCGAGATCGGGGAGGAGCAGGTAACGCTCGGCGTCCCGCGCATACTCGACCGCGGAGACGACGCTGATGTCGAGCGCGCCCTGCGCCATTTTCCGGTTGAGATCAGTTGGAACGCCATCAACGAGCTCGGCCTCGAGCTGAACGACGCCGCGATCGATCGCACCGTAAACGGGGTAGCAGTTGATATACGGGATGCGTCCGACTTTCATGCCGCACCTAATTTTGAATAGCGAGCGAGCTTCATCACGCTGCCGTGCTGGCGCCGCGATCGAAAACGCGGAGGATGTTGTAGAACGAGTCGCGCTCGGCCGGCGTCTTTCCCGCTGACCGGATCAGGTCGAGGATGTCGTCAAGACCCAGACCCTGTGCCGTGTGCGCTCCAGCCTCGTGATAGATCTTCTCGCGCACGACGGTGCCTTCGAGATCGTTGACGCCAAAAGCGAGCGATGTCTGCGACAGGAATGGCGTGACCATGATCCAGTGCGTCTTGATATGGTCGAAGTTGTCGAGGAAGAGGCGTCCCACCGCCAGATTCCGAAGGTCGTCGAAGCCGGTGGTCGCGGTTCCCTGCCGACCCAGCTCGATGCCGAGCTCGTTGTTGTCAGGGTGATAAGCCAGAGGAATGTAGGCGAGGAATCCGCCGGATTCGTCCTGTAGGTCTCGCAGCATCGAAAGGTGATCGACGCGATCCTGTGTGGTCTCGACGTGACCGTAGAGCATCGTGCAGTTCGTGCGAATGCCAAGTCTGTGCGCGGTACGGTGGACATCGATCCAGTCCTCCGCTGCCAGTTTCTTGTCAGCGATCGCCATCCGGACGCCTCGGCCGAACACTTCGGCACCGCCGCCAGGAAGGGTGTCGAGTCCGGCTTCGCGGAGCACGATCAGCACATCTTCGACGGACATCTTGTCGACGCGCGCGATGTGCGCGATCTCGACGGCTGTCAGTCCCTTGATGTGCACGTGCGGGTAGCGGGACTTGAGGCCGCGGAACATGTCGCTGTAGTACTCGATGCCCGCCTTCATATCGAGCCCGCCCACGATATGAAATTCCTTGGTCAGTCCCGCCGCCGCGGTCTCCGCCTCGGCGAAAACCTGGTCGAGGCTATAGTGGTATGCTCCCTCTTCCTTGGGTAGCCGCGCGAATGAGCAGAAGACGCACGTCTTTCTGAGGTAACAGACGTTGGTCGGATTGATGTGCTGGTTGGCAGCGAAGGTGACGACGTCGCCGTGCTTACGCCGGTTGGCGTAGTCGGCAAGCACGCCGACCCCCAACAGGTCGGGCGATGTGAACAACAGCTCGGCGTCCGCATTCGACAAGCGTGTACCAGCGACAACTTTCTCGCCGACGACCCTGAGGTCGCGATCGAAGATCTTGCCGAGGTCTGGAGGGCGGACGCTGGCTGCCGTCATCTCAGCGCTCGTAACGCCTGATGGCGAGTGTGGTGTTATGGCCGCCGAAGCCGAAGCTGTTGCTGAGGACCGCGTCCACCTTACGCTCGACACTCTTATTCGGCGTGTAGTTGAGATCGAGCTCCGGATCGGGGTGGTGATAGTTGATCGTCGGCGGAATTATTCCGTTTCCGACGACCAGAGTGCTGATCACAGCTTCCACGGCGCCCGCGGCGCCGAGCATGTGCCCGGTGGCCGACTTGGTGGAGCTGACGTTCACGGTCTTGGCCGCATCGCCGAATACGGCCTTGATGGCCCGTGTCTCGTTGAAGTCGTTGGCCGGGGTCGAAGTGCCGTGCGCGTTGATGTACTGAATGTCCTTCGGCTCGAGGCCGGCGTCCTTGAGCGCGCGCTTCATGGCGCGCTGAGCGCCTTCACCGTCAGGTGCCGGCGCGGTCAGATGGTATGCATCGCCCGTTGCGCCATAACCCACCAGCTCGGCGTAGATCTTGGTTCCCCGGTTGAGCGCGTGCTCGAGCTCTTCGAGGATGAGAATGCCGGCGCCTTCTCCCATCACGAACCCATCGCGTGTAGCGTCGAAGGGGCGAGAGGCGGTTTCCGGGCTGTCATTACGTTCGGAGAGCGCCTTCATGTTGGCAAAGCCACCGATTGCCATCGGGGTCACGGTTGCTTCTGCGCCGCCGGTGATCATGACGTCGGCGTCGCCGTATTGGATGGTTCGATACGCATTACCTATTGCGTGAGCACTAGTGGCGCAAGCCGATACAGTCGCGTAGTTTGGGCCTTTCGCATTGAACTGCATCGAGACGATTCCCGCGGCGATGTCGGCGATGAACATCGGGATGAAAAATGGGGAAATCTTGCCGACCCCCCTCTCGCGATAGACGTCGTGCTGCTCCTCAAAGCTTTTTAGGCCGCCGATGCCGCTGCCGATGATCACGCCGATGCGATCCGGATCCATGCCGTTGCGACCGTCAGCGAGCCCGGCGTTGGTCATCGCCTGGCGCGCGCCCGCGACCGCGTACTGAGTATACGGGTCGGCCCTCCTCGCTTCCTTGCGATCCATGTAGTCGAGCGGATTGAATCCCTTCAATTCTGCCGCGAACTGCACGGGGAACTTCGATGCATCGAACTTCGTAATGGGCGCGGTACCGGACTTCCCCGAAATCAGGGCCTGCCAGGTCGTCGCCACATCGTTCCCGACGGGGGTGAGTGCCCCCATGCCAGTGACGACGACACGTCGCTTCATTACGCTCCGACCTTCTGGTTCAGATAACCGAGCGCGTCACCGACGGTGCGCAGCTTCTCGGCGTCCTCGTCGGGGATGTCGATGTTGAACTCCTTCTCGAACTCCATCACGAGCTCGACGATGTCCAGGCTGTCCGCACCGAGATCTTCGATGAAGCTCGCCTCGTTCGTCAGCTTTTCGCGCTCGACACCGAGCTCCTTCTCGATGATGTCTTTGACCTTGTTGGAATTGTCGGCCATTTGATGGATTTCCTCGTGTTTGTGGGGGGTCCCGTAATATACCTAACCGAATATCTGCTACAAAGTTACATCCCCATGGGAGGCCTCGGGGTTGGGTCGCCGGTTATGGCTCCCGGGTCACATCACCATCCCGCCGTCCACGACGAAGACCTGCCCCGTGATGTACGACGCATGGTCCGATGCGAGGAATGTCACTGCGCTCGCCACGTCGGCAACCGTGCCGAGTCTCTCGAGCGGGATCTGCTGGCCGAGGGAGGTGCGCGCCTCCGGCGTCATCGCCGCAGTCATCTCCGTCTCTATGAATCCAGGTGCGACGGCGTTGACCAGAATGTTGCGCGAGGCCAGCTCCTTTGCGACCGATTTGGTCAGTGCGATAAGGCCGCCCTTACTCGCCGCATAATTCGCCTGACCCTTGTTTCCGATGATGCCGACGATGCTCGCGACGTTGATGATTCTCCCGCCGCGTCGCTTCATCATTCCCCTCGACACCGCCCGGATGGAAGCGAAGGCGCCGCGAAGGTTCGCGTCCATCACCGCATCCCAGTCCTCGTCCTTCAGGCGCATCACGAGGTTGTCGCGGGTGATTCCGGCGTTGTTCACGAGAATATCAATGGACCCGAACGCTGTCTCGACATCGGCGATCAGTTTCATGACCGCGGCAGTGTCGCTCACGTCCGCCGCGAAACCCTTCGCGCCGTTCCCAATGGCAGCGGCCGCCTCCTCGGCACGCGCGATCTCGCGTCCCACTACCGCAACGCGTGCACCGCTGGCGGAAAGTGACTCTGCGATAGCGCGTCCGATGCCCCGGGTGCTTCCGGTGACGAGCGCGTTCTTTCCCGCGAGATCGATCCTCATCACGCCACCATCTGCAGAAGTTTTTCGGTTTCCGCCGCTGTTCCACAGGCGAAGGTGCGAGCGCCTTTCACGAGGCGTCCCATCAAACCGCTCAGAACGCTGCCCGGCCCCATCTCGACGTACAGTGCGTCGGGAAAGCGCTTGGCGATGTTCCGTATCTCTGTCGACCATCTGACCGGTGAAGTGAGCTGCTTGAGCAGAAGATCCTTTGCGTCGGTGGCCGTGGTCGACGCCTCGGCGGTCACATTGGAGTAAACGGGAAAAGTCGGGTCGGTGAAAGCGGATGTGGCGATTGCGTTGATCAACCCGATGACGGCCGGTTCCATGAGCGGCGAATGAAAAGCGCCACTGACGGGAAGTCTGAGCGCGCGCTTTGCGCCGGCTTCTTTTGCGAGCTCCATTGCGCGTTCGACCCCCGCGATTTCTCCGGAAATCACGGTTTGCTCGTCAGTATTGAAGTTGGCCGGGACTACGAGCCCCGCCTCTTTCGTCGCCCGCTGGCACAGCTCGCTAACCGGCGTCGTAGTGGTGCCGAGAATGGCCGCCATGGTTCCGGGTCGGGCTGTCCCCGTCTGGAACATCAGCTCTCCGCGCGTCCGCACGAGGCGTGCGGTTCCGCCAACGCTAATCGAGTTGGCGGCATGATAAGCGGTGAACTCGCCCAGGGAATGTCCGGCGGCTGCGCGAACATGGGGCACGAGAGCTTCCCTGGTCACCGCCCACACGGCAGCGCCATGAGCAAACAGCGCGGGCTGTGCATTCTTCGTTGCGGTCAGTTCCTCCGCGGGCCCATCGAAGCAAAGCCGGCCGATGTCGACGCCGAGCGCAGCATCCACTTCGCCGAAAATCCCTCGCGCCACGGGAAAGGCCTCCGCGAGGTCTTTTCCCATGCCGGGCTTCTGCGAGCCCTGGCCGGGGAAAAGGAGCACGATGTCCACCGCTAGAAGCGGACGACCATCGATGCCCAGGTGAATCCGGCGCCGAATGCGACCATCATCACGGTAGATCCTTCCTTCACCCGCCCCGATTCGATTGCTTCGTTGAGAGCGATCGGAATGGATGCCGACGAGGTGTTGCCGTAGCGGTCTACGTTTACGTAGACCTTTTCCATCGGAATGCCGGAATGCTTGGCGGTCGCTTCGATGATTCGAACGTTCGCCTGGTGCGGAATCATCAGGTCGATGTCGGACCCCGTGAGGCGGGCCCCGTCGAGCGCCCGATCGGCCGCGTCGGCCATCGAGCGAACGGCGTGCTTGAACACTTCTCGGCCCGCCATGCGCACGAGATGCGAGCGCTTCTCGAGGACGTCGGCTGACATTGGCGTCGTGGCGCCCCCATCAGGGCGATAGAGCAGGTCGGCGAGCTTTCCATCGCTCCGCATGTACGCCGACAGAATCCCCTTCCCGTGCTTGCTGTGCGTGAGGACGGCTGCACCCGCGCCATCGCCGAACAGCACGCAAGTAGCTCTGTCCTTCCAGTCGACGATCGCGCTCATCTTTTCCGAGCCGATGACCAGGGCCGTCTCAGCGGTGCCCGACATGATGAGACCTTCGGCAGTGGCCATCGCATAAAGCCACCCGGCGCACGCAGCGCCGACATCGAAAGCCGCCGCGCGGGTCGCGCCCAGCTCGGCCTGGACGTCGACGGCTGTCGCAGGCAGGAGTCGGTCGGGTGTCGCGGTGCTCAGGACGATGACATCGATCTCACCTGGATTGACCCCCGCGACCATCATCGCCTTGCGGGCGGCGTCGGCAGCCATCGAGCAGGTCGTCTCGCCGTTCTTAGCGATGCGTCGCTCGGAGATTCCGCTGCGCTCCATGATCCACTCGTGGGACGTCTCGATTCCAATCGCCGCGAAATCGTGATTGGTCATCACGTGCGCTGGAAGGCCGCGTCCTGTGCCGGAGATTGCGGCGACCGGTCGTTTCACGCGAGCTCCACGGCGGCGCTGATCGCCGGCCCGGCCGCTTCGAGGCGCTGCCCGATCTGCTCGTTCATTCCTGTTTCGACGGCGCGGACCGCGACCTTGACCGCATTCTTGATTGCGCGCGGGGACGAATTGCCATGGCAGATGATGCTGACACCGCGGACACCCAGGAGCGGCGCGCCACCGTAGTCGCTGGAGTCGAATCCCTTGAGCGCGACGCGGACGTCCTCGGCCTTGATTCCCGGGTGCGCGCTCAAAAGGCTCAGGATCATCGGCGCAACGGCCTCGTAGAACTTGAGGACCACGTTGCCGACGAATCCATCGCAGACGACCACGTCGAACTCACCGCGGTCGCTGGCGCCGGCGGGAAGGTCGCGACCCTCGAGGTTGCCGTGAAAGTTGAAGCCCGCCTTCTGGAACAGCGCATTCGCCTCCTTCACCACGGCGTTCCCCTTCTCTGGTTCCTCACCGATCGACAGCAGGCCTATGGAGGGATTTCTACGGCCGAAGATACACTCTGAATATACCGCGCCAAGCCATGCAAACTGTACCAGCTCCCGCGCCGAGCAGTCGACGTTCGCTCCCGAATCGAGAACGATGACTGGTTTCCGTGCGGTTGGAAAGACTGTCGCGATCGCGGGCCGGGTCAGGCCGGGCTGGAGCTTGAGAAGCATTGCCGACGTCGCCATCTGTGCGCCGGTGTTGCCGGCTGACACGAACGCGTCGGAATCTTCCTCCACCTGCATCCGAATGCCCAGCACCATCGAGCTGTTGGGTTTTCTCCGGAGACCGGCTGTCGGCTTCTCCGACATCTCGATCACATCGGGAGCGTCGACGATCTGAATGCGCTTTCTGACCGCTGACGCGGACGACAGCTCCCCGGCCAGGAGATTGGCGAGATGGGACTCGATGAGAGCTTTCTGGCCGACGAGCTGCACGGTGTGGGCTGCGTCGAGCTCCTGCAAGGCGAGCAGAGCGCCCGCGATTGGCGCTTTGGGAGCAAAATCTCCCCCCATCGCGTCCAACGCGATTCGGGCCAAACTAGGCTTCCTTCGGCTCTACTCGCTGCTCGCCATCATAGTATCCGCACTCCGCGCAGACATGGTGCGGACGCCTCATGCTCTGGCAGCGCGGACACTTTTGAATCACGATCGCGGGCGCGGTCTTGTGCGTGTTGCGCGCGCGCTTCTTTCTTTTGGAGGTGCGTCGCTTGGGTACGGCCATGTTTCTGTTCCCTTATGGTTGTGGACAGCCAGGGCGCCGCTCTATCGCTTGAGCAGCGCGTTCCAGCGCGAGTCAGTCGTTCTCGGCGTGCAGTTACAAGTGCTCTCGTTGAGATTCGTTCCGCATATTGCGCACAGTCCTTTGCAATCATCCTTGCACTGGACGTAAGCCGGCGCCGACAGCAGCCACGTTTCTCTCACCGACGGACGAAGGTCCAGATTTCGTTCGTTCGGCTCGTAGAGAAAGACGTCAGGATCATCCGCCTCCTCGGCGCCCGTCTCCGCGAGAAGGAAGTTAACTTCCTCGTCAACGTCGACATCAACCTGCTCGAGACAGAAGCGGCACGGCATCGATACTCGCCCTTCGATTCGACCCTTGAAGTAAAATCTTCCATCTCCGGCGGATGACAGGCGCCCGGAAACGCGTATCGGCGCGGCAGGGCGATTGTCACCTTCCTGCCAGATAGGGTCGTCCGGCCCGATAGAGCCGTCAACCTGTGCAGCTTTTGTCTCCAGAGAGCGGAGGTCGAAGGACAGCATAAGCCCTTTAAATTAGCGGCTTTATGGGTCTCATTCCAGTCCACCCACGCACCTTTTTTTACACGAGGTCAGCTTCGGGGAAAAAGAACTTTGCCTCGCGCTCGGCGTTCTCGTCCGAATCGGAGGCATGGATCGCGTTCCGCTCCTTCGACTCGGCGTAGAGCTTCCGAACCGTCCCAGGCTCTGCCTCGGCGGGGTCAGTTGCGCCGATGGTCTTTCTAAGAGTGGCGACCGCGTCGGTCCGCTCGAGCACTATCGGCATGCACTTGCCCGATGTCATGAATCTCGTGAGCGAGGGGAAGAATGGCCGTTCCCTGTGGGCCGCGTAAAATTCGCCGGCCTGCTCGTCGGTGAGCTTCATGACCCGCGAGGCGATCACCTTGAAACCCGCTTTTTCGAGGAGGGCGATGATCAGACCGCTCTTGCCCGCATTGAACGCGTCGGGCTTGACGATAGTAAGTGTTCGCTTGCCTGCCATTTATCGATCTGTCTTAGCGCATTGCGCGTTTGAGTAAATCGACGACGTCGATCGGCCGTTTTGCCACCGCGATGCCGTTCTCCTCGAAGGCCTGCATTTTCTCCGCGGCGGTTCCCGCGGAGCCGGAAATGATTGCACCGGCGTGTCCCATGCGGCGCCCCGGCGGTGCCGTCTGTCCCGCGATAAAGCCGACGACCGGCTTCTTCATCTTCTCCCGAACGAACCGGGCTGCTTCCTGCTCGTCGGTTCCACCGATTTCGCCGATCATCACCACCGCTTCGGTGGCGGGGTCTTTCTCGAACGCGTCGAGGCAGTCGATGAAGTTGGTCCCGTTGATGGGATCGCCGCCGATCCCGACGCACGTCGTCTGTCCGATCTTGGCGCGTGTCATCTGGTAGACCACTTCATAGGTCAACGTGCCGGACCGGCTTACCAATCCCACTGGTCCGCTGATGCAAATCCTGCCGGGTATGATTCCGACTTTTGATTTCCCGGGCGAGATGAGTCCCGGACAGTTCGGGCCGAGCAACCGCGCTCCGCGCTCTTTCACGAACGGATAAACGCGCGTCATGTCGAGCACCGGCACGCCTTCGGTTATTCCCACGATGAATGGTATTCCGGAATCTGCCGCTTCCATGAGCGCATCCGCGGCGAAGATCGGCGGCACGTAAATCACCGTGGCGTTGGCGCCGGTCTGCTTCACCGCTTCGGCAACGGTGTTGAAGATCGGGACTTTATCCTCGAATTTCTGTCCGCCCTTTCCTGGCGTGACTCCCCCGACGACCTGCGTCCCGTACTCGATCATCTGCTTTGTATGGAACGACCCATCGCGTCCGGTGATCCCCTGCACGAGCAACCGAGTCTTCTTGTCGATGAAAATGCTCACGCGGTTTTTCCTCCAGTCGCGAGCGCCACCGCTTTCTTCACCGCTTCGTCCATATCCGTCATCGCCGACAGGCCATTCTCGTTGAGGATTTTCAGCGCGATCTCTTCGTTGGTGCCGGTGAGTCTGATCACGAGCGGCACTTTGAGCGGGTTCTGCTTGATCGCCGTGACGATGCCATTCGCGACGTCATCGGTGCGCGTTATTCCGCCGAAGATGTTGAAAAGAATCGCCTTCACGTTCTCGTCGCTGGTGATGATCTTCAAGGCCGCGACGACCTTTTCGGGATTCGAGGAGCCGCCGATGTCCAGAAAATTGGCGGGATCGCCTCCGTAGTATTTCACCAGGTCCATCGTCGCCATCGCGAGCCCGGCACCGTTGACGACGCAGCCGACATTCCCGTCGAGCTTGATGAAAGTCAGGCTGGCCTTGCGCGCCTCGACTTCGGCCGGATCCTCCGAAGATTCATCACGCAGTGCCGCGATATCGGGTCTGCGATCGAGCTCGTTGTCGTCGATGACCATCTTGGCGTCGAGCGCCACGACTTCTCCTGCCGGAGTCGTCACCAGCGGATTTATCTCGGCGAGCGATCCGCCATTTTCGAAGAAAGCCTTGTAGAGCTGGAGGAGAATCTTCGCCGTGGCACGGACCTGCTTCATGTCCGAGTAGAGGAAGAAGGCGAGCTGCATCGCCTCGTACATCTGCAGCCCGTAGCGGGGGTCTACGGGGTGCCGTCGAATCTTGTCGGGCGTCGTTGCAGCGACCTCCTCGATGTCGATTCCTCCGGCCGGGCTGGCCATGAATACCGGCCGCTTGGATGCGCGGTCGACGATAATTCCAACGTACGCTTCGCTGGCGATGTCAGCGGCGGGCGTGACGAGAACTTTCTTCACCGGCAGGCCCTTGATCGTCAGTTTGAGAATTTGCGCGGCGATCGATCTCGCTTCTTCGGGCGTCTTCGCCAGCTTTACGCCGCCAGCCTTCCCTCGACCGCCGGCGTGGACCTGCGCCTTAATGACGACGGTCGTTTTGAATTTGCGGGCGATAGCCTCCGCCTCTTCGGGCGTCGTGGCAACTTCCCCGGGTGGAATCGGGATTCCGTATTTCCGGAAAATCTCTTTTGCCTGGTATTCGTGGATATTCACACTTGCTCCGAACGCGTGCGCACACGCGCTTTCTGGTCGATGTTGTGATTTAGGGAACGATCTCCGTCCCGCCAACTCCCTGCACTGCCGCTCTTCCCTTGCTCAACTCCGTAATAATGGCACGTCCCTTTGTTCGACGCACGTAATCAGCCGCCGCTGCAACCTTGGGCGCCATACTTCCCTCACCGAACGCTCCTTCCTTGGCCAGCTTGTCGGCCTCGCTCACGGTCATCGAGCTGATCATGCGCTGCTGCTCTGTTCCCCACCCAGTGTAAACCGCGTCCACGTCGGTGAGAATCATGAACAGCTCGGCGCCAAGCTCCCTCGCAAGAACCGCAGCAGCGAGGTCCTTGTCGACTACCGCGTCTACGCCCTCGAGACCGAGTATGGGATCCCGATAAACCGGAATTCCTCCGCCCCCACACGCGATTACAACCGTGCCGCGCTCGACGAGCGTTCGAATGGTCGACAGCTCGTGGATCGTGAGTGGCATCGGACTTCCGACGACGCGTCGCAGCCGTCCTTTCGCATCCTTCTTTACGGTATTCCCCTGAGCGCGGAGCTCGCGCGCACGCGCGATCGAGATTCCATGGCCGATGAATTTCTTGGGATCACCGAGCGCTGGGTCATCCGCTGCGACTTCGACTTGAGTGAGAACCGTAACGACGTTGCGAGTGCTTCCAGCCTGGCGCAGCGCATTCTCGATCGACTGCTGAAGCATGTAGCCGATCCAGCCCGCTGTCCCGGCGACAAGAACGCCAAGCGGCAGCGGGGCCACTTCGCCGCGCGCCTTCTCGTTGCGCACGAGCTCGTCTCCGACTTGCGGTCCGTTGCCGTGCACCACGACTACCCGCCAGCCGTCGAGTACCAGATCGACAATCGGTCCGAGGCTCGCTCTGCTGTGGCGGAACTGATCGGTGATTGTAGAGTGCTCTCCCGGCGGAGAAAGCGCATTACCGCCGACTGCTATGACGGCCGTGCGTGGAGCAGCGGTCATTTATGCGGCGCGATCAGCGCGCCCAAGGAGTCGTACGCAACGCCAAACGCCTTGAGGTCTTCGGCGGCGAGCGCTGCCCTCATCCGATTGTAAAGCCTGGTCACCGCCGATCGGAAGCTGGAGTCCGTCGGGGCGCTGGACACGCTCGAGATCGGCTGCCATGGAACGTTGGTCAGCTCGCGCGCAACTCCAGGAGCCCGGTAATCGGCGGTGTTGGGAAAAGCGGTCATCCACGCCTGCGAGATTGGATCGGGAGTCGGGTCGGATGCGATCAAGACTCGCGCTGTGCGTCCGTTCACCAACGCGGTTGCGGCATGTCTGAAGAAGCTGCGCACTTCGCCCGCGAGAACGAGGTGCTGGCTAAGTGGATAGTCGGACGATGCAAAGTAGAGCTCGAGTTTCCAGTACAACGTATCGGCGTGAAATCTTGGCTCAACGACGCTGCTCTGCGTAAAAAGCGGCGCGAGATCGCGCACGCGGGCTCGAACGTCGCGGACAGTGATCAGCCTGGCGCGACGCGGCACGGAGTCAGACAACAGGTCGAGCGACTGATACGCCCACGCGTAGCCGAGTCGGGGAATTCCCTCACCGAGGCGCTGGCCGGCAACTGCCAGTTGTGGATCGGATACAACGACGATCCCCCGCGCTCCCGGATAGACGAGAGAGTCCTGCCTGAGCAGCTGCTGACTGATCGCGTTTCCGCTGACACTGTCCAGCGCCGCGGAAACCGACGATCGGCGCAATAATTCGTCGGTAGAAGCATCGGCGTCGTACGCGCTTCGCGTGAAGTCCTGTCTGATCGCGAGATACGAATGTTCTCGTGCCGCCTGCACGGTCTTAGGCGCGAAGCGTTTGACGATTTGCGGCACGACCTCCTGCACGGTGATCGACAGAAGTATCACGACCGTTACCGCCACGAAGCTCGTGCGCAGCTGCCCCGTCCAACCGCTGAGCAAAACCGTTATCGCCGCCGCAGCAGTTACGATGGAAAGAAGAATCAGACCTGGCAAAAGCCATTGATGATCGACATACGAGAATGCTCCTTCGTCGCCGCTTCCATGTATCAGCAGGTCGTAAGACTGGAGGCGGTAGCTCCACATCGTGATAAGCAGGAGCAAAGCTGCGAGGACGCTAAGATGGCGTCTCACGTGGGCGCTCATTCGGAGGCCGGCGCGCTCCCAACGCAATCCGGGCGTAAGCGAGTACAGGATCACCACCAGCATCGACACTGCGACCAGCAGCAACATCGTCCAGGTGTAAAGGGACTTTTCAAAGGGAAGCCAAGCCGTGTAGAACGAAAGATCATGGTGGAAGAACGGGTCAGCTTCCCGGAAATTGACTTGCAGGCGAGCCAGGGCGAGCTGCGTCCAGCCTGGAAGCACCGGCGTCAGAGCGGCTGCGACCGCCACCGAGACGACGAAGGAAAAGCGATCCAGATATTTACGAGGAACCGCTTCGCCGAACTCGACGTTGGCCAGCCGCCGGGGGAGTGTGAGCGATCCGATGCTCCGGCCGAGCGCAGACAGGTTGACGAAGGTCAGGAGGGTCGCAACTACCCACCCGATCCCGTACACCAGCATCAAGTCGCTCGCGCGCTCGCTCCAGAGCGGCGTTGCACCCATGGCGGCGTACCAAGTGTAGTCGGCGTACAAGGCGGAGAGCACCCGGCCGCCAACGAGGACTGCCGCGAGGAGAATGACGCCGAAGAGCAGACGCTGGCGGGGCATCGGCTCAGACCTTGACGCCTTTCGTTCGCAGCCAGCCCTGCATCTCGGACTGGATTCTGGCAAGCTCCTCTTTGGTGCGCGCCTCGAACCGCATCACCAGCACGGGTTGTGTATTAGAAGCGCGGATGAGCCCCCACCCCCCTCCAAATAACACACGGACGCCATCGACAGTGATCAGCTCGTACTTGTCGGCGAAGTATTGCCGCGCCTCTTCGACGATGCCGAACTTCCGATCGTCGGGACAATCGACGCGGATCTCCGGCGTCGAAACGAATCGGGGCACATCCGCCAGGAGCTCCCGGATCGTTTTCCCGGAGTCCGCAACGATGCGCAGCAGCCTGGCCGCGCCATAAAGGGCGTCGTCGAACCCGTAAAACCCCTCGGAGAAGAACATGTGGCCAGACATCTCGCCGCCGACTGGGGCGCGGGTCTCGTGCATCTTCTCCTCAATTACGGAATGGCCCGTCTTCCACATCACCGGGACACCTCCGGCTTTCTTAACTGCGTCGGGAAGTGCCTGTGAGGCTTTTACGTCGAAGACGATGGATTGACCTTTGCCGGTGCGAGCGAGCGCGTCGCGCGCGTAGACGATGAGGAGATAATCCCCCCAGATGATCTCGCCGCGATCGTCAATCACGCCGATACGATCGGCGTCGCCGTCGAAGGCGATTCCGATGTCCGCGTGATCGCTCTTCACCGCCTCGATGATGTCTGCGAGATTTTCGGGAAGCGTCGGGTCGGGGTGATGGTTGGGAAAGGTGCCGTCACTCTCACAGAAAAGGCAATTGGGCTCGACTCCGAGCTTCCGGAAAAGCTCAGGCGCTACCAGAGCGCCTGCTCCATTTCCGCAGTCGAGGACAATTTTCATATTCGCGGGCAGCTTTCCGACGCGCGCCACGATGTCGGTGATGTAGCGACCTATGACGTTCTCGTGTCGGAGCTTCCCCTTCCCTCTTGGAAAGCGTCCCGCGGTTGCCAGCTGGTAGAGCTGCCGGATGTCGGCGCCGTGGATCGATCGCCTGTGCAGACCGAGCTTGAATCCGTTGTACTCGGGCGGATTGTGGGAACCCGTGATCTGGATCCCCCCGACGACATCCAGCATGTGCTGCGACCAATAGGCGAGCGGTGTCGGTACGATTCCGATATCGACGACGTCAACGCCACTGTGCAGCAAACCGACCAGTAGCGCGGCGTGGAGTTTTTCTCCGGAGGGCCGGTTGTCGCGACCGACCACGACCGCTCCGTCGATTCGCCTTTCGGCGAGAAATGCCGCGTACGCGCCACCGACAGCCGTCGCTACCGCCTCGGTAAGATCCTTTCCGGCGATCCCGCGAATGTCGTATTCACGAAAAATCGTTGGCGATAGTGCCCCGCCCATGGCGATTTAACGCCCGCTAACTGAGGAATCGGAACGCAGAGTTATTATCTCGGCCCCGGATGCCGTGTTGGGGCGCGGCATCGGGATCTCCCTCAACTGCGGAGCGGCGTCGGTTGCGGTCGTCACCGTCGGAGCACTGCGACGCGTGAAGGCGACGATTGCGTCTGGGAAAAGTCCAAAGATCAGGATCACGGCCGCGGAGCCCCACACGACAATTCGCGTAAATCCGCCCGCCCGTTCCGGCACGATTGCACCTGCATTTCTCGGCTTCATGAACATCACCATCACGACGTACAGATAGTATCCCGCGCTCACGAGGCTGGTGACGACGAGCAGAATTGCCAGCCTGGTCTGCGGAAATGGCGCCTGAAGCGCAGCCTGCAGGACGTACCACTTGGCGAAAAAGCCAATCCCGCCGAAAACCGGAAAGCCCAGCAGCGCCAGCATGAAAACCGCCATCGCGACCGCCAGTCCCGGACGCACATTCCAGAGTCCCGCGTACTCTTCGACTCCCATGTGCTCCTCGCCGCGATTGCCCAGCGCAACGATGACGGCGAATGATCCAAGGGTCGCCATGGTGTAGGCGAAGAGATAGAACAGAAACGCGGAGCTGCCCAGCCGGGTTCCCACGGTCAACGCGACGAGGATGTAGCCAGCGTGCGCGATACTTGAATATGCGAGAAGCCGCTTGATGTTTCTCTGCGCCAGCGCAACGAGATTGCCGACAACCATTGTTATCGCAGCCAGCCACCAGACCGGATTGTGCCAGGTGGTGAGAAGCGAAGGAAACGCCTCCAGCCACAGTCTGAAGAATGCCGCGAATGCCGCGGCCTTGACCGCCGCCGCCATGTAGGCGGTTATCGGTGTTGGCGCGCCTTCGTAGACGTCGGGCGCCCACATGTGAAAGGGCGCGGCCGCGACCTTGAATCCGAACCCGACCAGAAGAAGAGCTACACCGACGAGCAGCAAGCCGCTGTGCTCGAGATGGTATTTCCCGATGCTCTCCGCGATCCGCGCAAAGTTGGTGGCACCCGTGGCGCCGTAGACGAGCGCAATGCCGTACAGGAGGAACGCCGTAGAGAACGCGCCGAGGAGGAAATACTTGATCGCGCCTTCAGCGGACCTCTCAGTACGCCTGTTCATCCCGACCAGAACGTAGACCGCGATGGACATGAGCTCGATGCCCAGGAACACGATGATGAGATCGCGCGCCGCCGCGAGGACCATCATTCCCGAGGTCGCGAGCAGCAGAAGGACGTGAGACTCGCCGGGCAGGATCCCTTCGCGCCGGTTGTAGTCGAGGGACATCGCGATCGTCCCGAGCGTGGCGATCAGGACAATCTCGTCGGCCGCCCAACGGAAATTGTCGACGGCGATCGCGCCGACGGTGGCCGTGTACCCCTTGTACGCATAGTAACCGACAGCGACCATGGTGCACATGCAGAGCGCCAGACTAAGAATTCCGACATTGCGCTGATGCTCATCGCTCTCGGGGCGCCACCCCGACCAAAGGAGAAGCAGCATCCCTCCCCCCATAAGCAGGAGATCGGGACCCAGCGCGCCGGAAAGCTGCGCTGGAAGACTGAGATCGAAGCTCATGGGCGGCTCACCTCAGTTACGCGCGCGACCTCGGTGTGGCCTTCGACGCGGGTGATCAGCTGTCGCGACGACCCCTCCATGCGACGAAGCACCGGAGCGGGATAGATGCCCAGCCAGATGATGACAGCGATGAGCGGCACCAGAAGGGCGAGCTCTCGTCTGTTCAAATCCGGCACGTGCATGTTCTCACGCTTGTCCAGCGGGTTGAACAGGATCCTCTGAATCGCCCAGAGGAGGTAACAAGCCGCGAAGATGACACCCAGTGTCGCAATCACGGCGAGAACGGGATACGTCTTGAATGTTCCGAGCAGCACCAGAAACTCGCCGACGAAGCCATTGGTGCCGGGAAGCCCAATACTGCTAAGGGAGACGAACGTCAGCATCGCGGCAAAGAGTGGAACCACCTTCGCGATCCCACCGTAAGCGTCGAGGAGACGAGTGTGCCGGCGCTCGTAGATCATGCCGACCAGAAGGAACAACGCACCCGTCGAGATGCCGTGATTTATCATGATCATGAGCGCGCCCTGTACGCTTTGCAGCGTGAGCGCGAAAATGCCGAGCATGACAAACCCGAGGTGGCTCACCGAAGAATACGCCACGAGCTTCTTGAAGTCGGGTTGAACCATCGCGACGAGTGCGCCATAGATGATTCCAATGACCGCGAGCACCAGGATAATCATCCTGATCGTGGGGTTCATTGCGGCACCGGGGAAAAGTGGCAGCGCGAACCGCAGAAATCCGAAGGTGCCCATTTTCAACATGATGCTCGCAAGGATTACCGAGCCGGCCGTGGGCGCCTCGACGTGCGCGTCGGGCAGCCACGTATGGAACGGGAAGATGGGGACCTTCACCGCGAAGGCGAGGAAGAACGCCGCAAAAAGCCAGAGAGCGGTGCGGTCGGGAATGCTGGTGACCGCGAGTAGATGGTCATAGCTGAAGTCCGGCGCGCCCGAAGCCGTTCGCACGTGGAGACCGAGATAGATGATCGCCACGAGCATCAGCAGCGATGGCAGCGTCGTGTAGATGAAGAACTTGAGACTCGCGTAGATTCGCCGCTCTCCGCCCCAGATCCCGATGATGAAGTACATCGGCACGAGCATCACTTCCCACATGACGTAGAAGAGGAAAAGATCCCGTGCGAGAAACACACCCAGCATCCCCGATGTCAGGATCAGGAGCAGAGCGTAGTAGCTGCGGACCTTCGTCCGGATGCTAGTCCAGCTGCCGAGCACGGCGAGCGGCATGATGAAAGTCGTAAGGAGCACCATCATCAGCGCGATGCCGTCGATTCCGAGAGTGAAGCGCACCCCCCAAGTCGGAATCCAGGCCATGTCGATCGAGGCCTGCCAGCCCATGTCGGCCGGATTGTATGACCACCACAATCCCAGTGACACGATGAACTCGATGAGAAACAGCCAGAAGGCGACCTGGCGCACGACCGGATTCTCGACGCCGCCACCGGACTGCGCTTTCGCCGGCAGGAGGAGAATGAGAATAGCGCCCGCGAGCGGAATGATAAGGAGCGCCGGAAGCACCCAGCTGTTGTAACCGATCGACTCGAGCAAATTATTCATCTCGTCTGGTCAACGCAGGGTGAAAGCGCCAAGAAGTGCAACGACTCCGAACACGAGAAACCACGCGTAAATCCCGACGTTGCCTGTCTGAAGCCGGGACCCAATCCAGCCGAAGCCCCGTGCAAGTGCCGCGCTGCCGTTTACCAGAAGCCCATCGATCACTCCAGCATCAACGAAGCGCCACAGGAAGCTCTTCGAAATCCGGTAAGTCGGATCGACCACAGTTCTGTCGATCGCTTCATCGACGTAATACTTGTTGGCGACGATTTTCTCGAACCCTTCCTCCGGAAGCGCATCACGCTTCGGCACGAGCTGGGCAGATTTGAGCCTGACAATCGCGAACGCGATTCCGGCCACCGCAATCAGAATCGCGAGCGCCATTATCAGCTGTTCGGTCGACGCGGGAACCTCGCGCGCTCCTTCGCTCAGGCGGGCGGTCGCACTTCCCACCGTCGGTTCAAGCCAATGATCGAGAACCTCCGCGCGACCGAGTGGAACTATGCCGGTGATAACGCGTGGAAGATTGAGCCAGCCGCCGGCCACCGTAAGTATTCCAAGCACGACCACAGGCGCCGTCATCGTCCACGGCGCTTCGCCGAGGTGCCCCGCTTCCACAACTCCTGTGCGATTGGGGCCGTGGAAGGTGTAGAGCATCATCCGCGTCATATAGATCGCCGTCATCAGGGCCGCAATCAGTCCGATCGCGTAAATCGCGTAGAGGACCGCACTGCCGGGCATGCCCAACCAACTTGCCGCCGCGAGATTCGAACCCTGCGCTCGCGCAAACACTTGGCCGAGGATCTCGTCCTTGGAGAAGAAACCGGCAAACGGCGGGATACCCGAGATCGCCAGCGTCGCGATCCACATCAGCACCCACGTGACCGGCAGATATTTTCTGAGGCCGCCCATGTTGCGCATGTCCTGCGCGTCCTCATGGCTGTGCGTCGCGTGATACCCGCGGTGCATCGCGTGAATCACTGAGCCCGAGCCAAGAAACAGGAGCGCCTTGAAGAAGGAGTGCGTCACGAGGTGGAACATCCCGGAGACGTAGGCTCCCACTCCCACACCCACGAACATGTAGCCCAGCTGCGATATCGTGGAGTAAGCCAATACCTTCTTGATGTCCCACTGCTTCAGGCCGATCGTAGCCGCGAAGATCGCTGTGACGGCGCCGACGACGGCGACGGTAAGCGAAGCTACCGGCGAAAGCGAAAACAGCGCCGCGCTTCGAGCGATGAGATAGACGCCCGCGGTAACCATCGTCGCGGCATGGATCAGGGCGGAAACCGGCGTCGGACCCGCCATCGCGTCCGGAAGCCAGATGTAAAGCGGAATCTGCGCGCTCTTTCCCGTGCAGCCGAGGAACATGAACAGGCAGATGGCGGTCACGAGACCGCTCCCGACGCCCAGCTCGACCGCCTTGGCGTTGATTCCGACGAAGTCCAGGACGCCGATGTTGGCGAAGAGCATGAACATCGCCACGAGGAATCCAAAGTCGCCGATCCGGTTCACGATGAAAGCCTTCTTTCCTGCGTCAGCGTTCGCCTTGTCGTTGAACCAGAAGCCGATGAGCAGATAGGAGCAGAGTCCGACACCCTCCCACCCGACGAACATCACCGGATAGTTCGCGCCGAGGACGAGCATCAGCATGAAGAACACGAACAGATTGAGATACGCGAAGTAGCGCGGATATCCGGGGTCGTCCTGCATGTAGCCGACGCTGTAGATGTGAATCAGCGCGCTGACCCCGGTGACGACGAGAATCATCACCATCGACAGCTGATCGAGCTGGAAGGCCACGTTGACGTGGAGATCTCCTACAGGCATCCAGCTGAAATAAGTCTGGATGTAAGGCGCATCCATCTGCACGCCTGTCATCGCCCGCCAGATCCCGAGCGCGAGCAGGAACGCAAGGATGAGCACCGCCGGACCAACGACGCTCGTCACTCCAGCCCACCGGTGCCGCCTTACGGCGTGATGATCGTCTCCGACCGCACCAGCGTCTTCCCGATGGGACCGTTCCGGCGCCTCCGCGGCGCCTTCCGAATGCGGATGGTGATCGGGCGTGTTCGGATCGCCTGGACCGAAATGGACACTGTTGAGAGACAACAGCCCGTTGATCACGAAGCCGGCGAGTGGCAGCACGGGAAGCAGCCAGATCCACGCGGCGATCGTACCCGACAACGGGTGCGTGTCCGAGGTGACAGCCACCACTGATTGGAGGAGCATTAGCCTCTGAGCAGGTTGATGTCCTTGAGATTCACAGTCTGTCTGTGGCGGTAGATCGCAATGATGATCGCGAGCCCGACGGCCGCTTCAGCCGCGGACACGGTCATGACGAAAATCACGAATACCTGACCGGCCGGCCCGTACTGCCGGGAGAACGCGACGAAAGTCAGGTTCACCGCGGTCAGCATGAGCTCGACGCACATGAAGATGATGATCACGTTCCGATGAATCAGAACGCCCATCACTCCGATGATAAAGAGCGCAGCAGTCAGAGCCAGTGATTCAGCGAGCACCGGCTGCCCTCCCGCGCGCGAGAACCACCGCGCCAGTTATGGCAACAAGCAGCAGTACGCTCGTCAGCTCGAACGCCAACAGATAATCCCTGAACAGCGGTTCGGCGATGATTCCGACCGCGTTGAGCTTCTGGAGCTGCTGCTCATTGAAGTCGCGTGGAACGATGAGCTGCTCAGGCAGCTTCGTTCTGGCAATCACCATGATCTCGCTCAATAGTCCGAATCCGACGAGCGCGGCAGCGAACTTCCAGCCCTTTCCTCTCGCGTCAGCGAGCTCGGACGGATGACCCAGATTGAGCAGCATGACCACGAACAGAAACACCACCATGATTGCGCCCGCGTACACGAGCACCTGCATGACACCGATGAACTGCGCATCGAGCATCACGAATAGGGCGGCGAGGCTGAACATCGTGTTCACGAGCCAGAGCGCGGCAGCGACCGGACTCGTCCGGGTCACGAACGTGATCGCCGACGCGAGCGCGATCACCCCGAAGAGATAGAAATGGAATACGTAGAAGAGCGGAAGGTGCGGCTCCATCACTCGCCCTTCGGGTCTTCGGGATCCCACATCTCGCAGACCGGGTGCGTCTGATCCATCAACCGCTGCAGATCGTACACGAAGCCCTCTCTGCTGTACTCGGAGTTCTCATAGTGCCGCCCGACGTGGATCGCTTCTTCCGGACAGACCTCCTGGCAGAAACCGCAGAAGATGCAGCGGAATTCGTCGATCTCGAACACGAGCGGATAGCGATTCCCTTCCTCGTCCTCGCCGGGCACGAGCTTGATGCAGTTAGCTGGGCATACCGTCGGGCAGAGTCCACAGGCGACACACTTCGCCTTGCCGGTCTCCGTCGTCAGCATTCGGTGCGTGCCGCGCCAGCGGGGAGAAATCGGCGACTTCTCCTCGGGATACTGCGTGGTCACGCGATGACCGAACCGAAGGAAATGGTTGAACGTGAGCGCCATTCCCTTGAGCGTCGCGCGGATGTAGCTCACATCCTCGATCGGCCGCTCGACCACCTTCACCTTGATTGCCATTATCGGGCTGCCTCGGTTGCTGCCCTCTTGCGTGCGGCTCTTGCTGTGTGCACGTCGACCTGCCGCAGTCTCGCTACCTCTCGCCGACTCATTCGGCCGTACGCCGGACTGAGTATCCGTCCCCGATCCAGAATAGCGAAGAGTATGATCACCAGCGCGATGTTCAGTGAGCCCAGGACCGTAGTGTACATGAGGCCCGGCCCAATGCCGGCGGCGCTCAATCCCAGCATCACCGACGCGATCAGAACGATGTAAACAAGCGCCAGCGGCAGCATGAATTTCCAGCCGAGCGACATCAGCTGGTCGTAGCGGAAGCGCGGGAGCGTCCAGCGGATCCACATGAAGAAGAAGATGAAGAAGAGCATCTTCCCCAGCATTATCCCGATCGACAAGAGCGTCAGCCATCCGCTGTAGGGACCGATGTTGTCGCGGGCCGTGAACGGCACGTCCCAGCCACCGAAGAAAAGCGTCGACATCAGCGCGCTCGCCGTGACCATGCCACCGTACTCGGCAATGAAAAAGAGCGAGAATTTCATCGCGCTGTACTCCGTGTGATAACCGGCTATGAGCTCGGACTCCGCCTCGGGAAGATCGAACGGGAGACGGTTGGTTTCGGCAAAGGCCGATACCATGAAGATGAAGAACGCGATCGTGAGGTTCACCACGTTCCAGCCGCCCCACGCCTGCTGATTGATGATGCTGTTCAAGCTGACGTTTCCCGCGAGCAGCATCACGGGAATGGTGGACATCCCCATCGATATTTCGTAGGAAATCATCTGCGCGCTCGAACGGAGTCCACCGAGGAGCGCGTACTTGTTGTTCGAAGACCATCCCGCGAGAACTATTCCGTAGACGCCGAGGGAAGTCAGTGCCAGAATAAAGAGAAATCCTACAGGAAGATCGGCGACGACCATGTCGATCCTTCCCCAGCGGGTCGGCAGGGGTGCGCCAAACGGGATGACGCACCAGGCGGTCAGCGCGGGAATGAACGAAAGAATCGGAGCGAGCACGAAGAGCGGCTTGTTTACGCCCTCGGGCATCGTCTCCTCCTTCATGAAGTTCTTGAGGCCGTCAGCCGCGGGCTGCAGCCATCCCTTGCCGACCCTATTCGGGCCGTGACGATCCTGCATCCAGGCCGAGATCTTACGCTCGGCAAGGGTGAGCATCGCGATCCCGATCATGTAAATCGTGAAGATGATTATCAGCTTGATGATCGTGAACACATAGAACGCCATCCCGCTGACGGGCGGAAGATTCGGATTAGCCGCCTGGAGCAGCGCCGGAAAAAAGTGAATCGTCATCCGGTCGCGCTCACTTTGGCGGGGCCCTTGGCAGCAGTCGCCTGTGCGTTGGCGAGCGGTAAGCCCTTGAAGCCGATCGTGTCGTAGCTCAATCCGGAGAATACCTGATTCGCAGACGCGAGCTCGGCGAATACTTCAGACGGGAGGAAAAAGTTGCTCTGCTTGCCCATCGCTCCGAGCAGGTCGCCGAGCACGAGCCAGCTGGGACGAGTCTCGCCGGGAGCCTGCCTAGCCTGGGTGAAACGCTGCACTCGGCCGCGAAGGTTGGTGACGGTTCCCTCTTCCTCAGAAAAGTTCGCGATCGGAAGTACGGCCGAGGCGTTGCTCGCCGACTCGGGGAGCACGGAGCTTATCACGATCACGTCGCTCGCGCGCGCGACCGTCGCGGCGTCGATGCCCGACAGATCCTCACCGGCCACGACAAGCACGTCTCCCTTGCTCAATCCCGCGAGCAGATCTGTCGTCTTCTTGAAGCCGAGTGCTTCCGCGCCGTGAACGTTGGCGGCGCGCTCGCGGCGAAGAGCGAGATCCTCCACTCCCGGCAGCGGGGCTTCCGGACCTTCAGTCACGCGAAACGCGCCGCTTCCCCCCTGCATCACCTGAGTCAGGAGATACAGAGCTTCGTTGGACAACATCGGCGATGCGGCGACAAATACCTTCTTGCCATTCAGAGCGCGGGCGGCGGCTGCGATCGCTGCCTCCCAGGTCGTCGGGGTGAGAGCACTTCCGCGACGAATCATCGGCTGCTCGGCGCGGTTCTTCTCGTTCATCCAGCGGTAATTGAGCCGGCCCCAGTCGCACATGAAGAATGCGTTCACGTATTCGTTCTGGCGGGGCTGCATGCGGACGAGCTGGTTCTCGCGCGTCTCCATCATCACGTTGCAGCCTTGCGTGCAGTTCGGACAGATGGACGCGGTGCGATCGAGCTCCCACGCGCGAGCCTTGTTGAGGAAATCCTTTGAGAGGAGCGCGCCGACGGGGCAGAGATCGATGACGTTGGCCGCCCACGGATGCGTGAGATCCTTGCCTTCGAACTTTCCGATGACCGCGCGGTCGCCGCGCTCGCTCACGCTTAGAGCGGGGTCGTGCGCGACGTCGTCCATGAAGCGAACACACCGCGTACACAGGATGCAGCGATTGGGAACGTAAATGACGTCCCCGCCGAAGTCCTCAGCGGGATTGAAGCGCTTCGGCTCGCGGTAGCGCGAATCTTTGCGTCCTTCCTGGTAGGTGTAGTCCTGCAGCTCGCACTCTCCGGACTGATCGCAGATCGGACAGTCCAGCGGATGGTTGATGAGCAGCATCTCGAGCACGCCCTTGCGCGCGTCGAGTGACTTGTCGGAATGCACGTGGACTACCTGACCCTCGGCAACCGTTGTCGCGCAGGATGGGGCGAGCTTCGGCGCCTTCTCGACTTCGACCAGACACATCCTGCACACGCCGGCAATCGGGAGTCCGGGGTGGTAGCAGTAGTGCGGAATCAGAATTCCTGCGGTCTTGGCGGCCTCGAGGATCGTTGTCCCCTCAGGCACGGAGACTGTTCTCCCTTCAATCGTGACGCTAACCATTTTTGTCTCAGCCATCACGCCACCGCCGCGATCACGGGATGAAACTTCCGGCCCTGAATGAGCGCCTCGAATTCGCCGCGGAATTTCTTGATTCCCGACACGACCGGGACCGCGCAGGAATCGCTGAGCACGCAGATCGTTTTACCAGTCATCTGGTCCGCGATGTCCAGCAACGTGTCCATGTCTTCGACGGTTCCCTGCCCGTCACGGATCCGCTCCATGATCTTGGTTGTCCACGCGGTTCCTTCTCTGCATTGCGTGCATTGGGCACAGCTCTCGTGTGCGAAAAAGCGCGCGATACGCGCGATGACGGACACCATTGACTGCGCGTCGTCGATGACGATTACGCCGCCGGATCCAAGCATCGAGCCCTGGGCGACGAATCCTTCGTAGTCCATGAGCGTAGCTTCGGCTTCTTCCATCGTCTGAATCGGAACCGAGGCACCTCCCGGGATAACGGCCTTGAACTTCCTGCCGTGATTCGGACCACCGCACAGGTCGTAGAGAAATTCCTTGAAGGGAAAGCCAAGCACGACCTCGTAAGTGCCTGGGCGCTGCACATTGCCGCACACCGAGAAGAGCTTGGTGCCGGTGCTCTTGGGGTTCGAGAGCGACATTTTCTTGTACCAGTCCGCGCCGTTCATGAGTATTGGCGCTGAGGCGATCAGCGTCTCGACGTTATTGATCGTCGTTGGGCTCCCGAAGACGCCCGACACCGCCGGAAAGGGAGGCTTGATTCGCGGATTGCCGCGACGACCCTCGAGCGAATTCATGAGCGCGGTTTCTTCGCCGCAGATGTAAGCGCCCGCGCCTTTGTGCACGTGAATGTCGATTCGCTTGCCCGTACCCATCGCGTTCTTGCCGATGATGCCGGCCGCATACGCTTCCTTCACGGCCTTCTCCATCCAGTAGAGGGGCTCCGTGAATTCACCGCGGATGTAGATGTAGGCCGTCTCGGCTCCAATCGCGTACGCGCCGATCGCGCATCCTTCGACCAACGCGTGCGGCGTCCACCGCATTAGCTCGCGGTCCTTGAACGTGCCGGGCTCGGATTCGTCCGCGTTGCAGCACAGGTAGTGCGGTTTGCCGTCTCCGGGCTTCATGAAGGACCACTTCAACCCGGTTGGGAATCCCGCCCCCCCGCGTCCGCGCAGTCCGGACTCCTTCACGACGTTCACTATGTCCGCCGGGGTCATCCCCAGCGCCTTCTCGAGCGCCTTGTAACCACCGCGCTTTTTCCACCCATCGAGCGTGCGCGCTTCGGCGTCCCCAAAATATTTGGAGAGTACCGGCGTTTCCCTCTGATGCGGCTGGTTCGGATAACCCATTTAAGCGAGTTGTGCGAGTAGATCCGGAACCTTCTCCGGAGTCACGGATTCTATGAACTCCTCATTGACCATCACCGGCGTTGCGAAACCGCAGGCGCCCAAACATTCGACTTCGATCACCGTAAAGCGCCCGTCGGGCGAAGTGAGCCCGAGGTCGCCGGCGTTGGTGTGGCGCAGGAACGCCTTCACCACATCTTCGGCGCCGGAGATTGCACACGGCGATGTCGTGCACACTTGAATGAAATATTTTCCGACCGGGTGCTGGTGGTACATCGTGTAAAACGTCACGACGCCCTTCACGTACGCCGGCGTGAGCTCGAGGAGACCGGCGACCTCCGCCATTCCTTCCTCGCTCACCCAGCCGCGCTCGCGCTGCACGATCCAGAGCGCGGGGAGAAGCGCCGCCATCTTCGTCGGGTAGCGGGTGAGCAGTTCGTCCAACTGGCGCTTCCCATCGCCGGTGAATACCGGCGTGTAGGGTTCGTGTGCGGCGCGATCGTGTGATGCGTAGTCGGGCGATTCCAGTCCACCCATGAGGTCAGGCGTCAACGATCGATCTCTCCCATGACAATGTCGATGCTGGCGTTGATCGCGATGACGTCGGAGAGAAGATGTCCTTCGACCATCTTCGGAATCGCGGCCAGGTTCACGAAGGACGGAGGACGGATTCGCCAGCGCACCGGCTTGGACGTGCCGTCGGATACCATATAGTAGCCCTTCTCCCCCTTTGGGCTCTCTACCGCGACGTACGACTCACCGATAGGTGGACGCGGACCTTCCATGACGTTCTTGAAATGATGGATCATTGATTCCATCTCGTTCGTCGCCTTGGACTTGGGCGGCAGGATGATGCGCGGATCGTCGATGTTCACCGGCCCATCGGGTAGGCGGTCGGCGGCTTGCTGAAGGATCCGAACCGATTGACGCAGCTCCTCGAACCTCACCAGGTAGCGATCGTACACGTCGCCGTTCGTGCCCACGGGTACCTCGAAGTCGTACGTCTCGTAATCGAGATACGGGAAATCTTTTCGGACGTCGTAATCGACTCCGGATGCCCGGAGCATCGGCCCGGAAAGCCCCCAGTTGATCGCCTCGTCGGGAGTCATGACACCAAGTCCAACGGTGCGGCCCACCCAGATCGCGTTCCTGGTGAGCACTCGATCGATTTCATCGAGCGTTTGAGGGAAAGTCCGAATGAACTGACGCAGACCGTCCATCCACCCGCTGGGAATGTCCGCCGCCATGCCACCGACGCGAGTCGCCGAGGTCGTAAGCCGTGCGCCCACCCACTTCTCGAGAAGTCTATAGATCTCCTCACGACGCTGGAACGCCCACAGAAACGGTGTGAACGCGCCGATGTCGATGCAGAAGGTGCCGAGCCAGACGAGATGCGACATGATCCGCGACAGCTCGGAGGCAATTACGCGGAGAACCTTGCACCGCTCCGTGATCTCGATTCCGAATAGTCTCTCGGCGCCAAGGGCAAAGGCGACGTTGTTGCCGATGGAGTTGAGATAGTCTTCGCGATCCGTCCAGCAGATGATCTGATTGTACTGCCGGTACTCTCCGATCTTCTCGAAGCCGCAGTGCAGGTAGCCGATGTGCGGTATGCAGCGGACGACCGTCTCGCCGTCAAGTTCGAGCACGAGCCGCAACACGCCGTGGGTTGCCGGGTGCTGGGGGCCGATGTTGATGAGCATGTGCTCACCCTCAAGATCCGGCTCCGCACTCGGCGGCGGCTCGATGGCGACGGCTGTGCCACCGTCGTTGGTGACGAGCGGAACGCGCTGAGGCCTTCCCTGCGCGTCCAGGCCCGATGTCGAGAGCTCGACTTCTACCGTGTGCCTCGCCATTACTCCCCCGTCCTCTCGCCTTTGCTCAGCCTGTCACGCATATCCGGCGGCAGCTCGGCGAATGCATCGGCAATGGTGAGCTCCTCCATCGAATAGCGCGCTTCCGGATTCTGAGCGAGAGCCTGACGCAGCTGCTCCGAGCGGCTGAAGCGTCCGCGCAGCGGAAAGTCCTTGCGCAGCGGATATCCTTCCTTGTACGACTCCCACATGAGAAGCCGGCGGAGATCCGGATGGCCGTTGAAGCGGATCCCGAACATGTCGTAGCACTCGCGCTCGAGCCAATCCGCTGAGCGATAGATGTCGTATACGCTGTCGATCTCGAGCGGCTTGCCTTTGTGCAGCTGCGACTTGATGCGGAGAAAGCGACGATACGGGAGCGAGCGAAGGTGCCACACGACTTCGATCGGAACTTCCGCATCCCTGTACTCGACCGCCGTGACATCGCTCAGGAAGTCGTATCGCTGCGACGGATCGTCGTGCAGCCAGCGGATCACCTCCTTCACCGAGGCGGACTCGACATACACGACGGTCTCACCCCAGATGACCTCGACCCGCTTTACCGCGGAGGAGAATTTGTCCTGAATACCCTTCGCCGAAGGGTTCGCCGGTGCCGCGCGATGCGAGACGTTTTTCTCCGTCACGGGCTGGCTCTCGGGCGCGCTCGCGCCGGTCCGGACAACTTCGAAGGTGGTCACTGCGCCGACCTCGTCTGGTTGACGGAGTTTCCGAACGGCTCACCAAGCTCGTCGATCACCGACGGCGGGATGTAGAGCTGACTCCTGGGGTCGGGCTCCATCTCGTCACGCGTGCCGGTGTCGGCCGAGCGCTCGTTTTTCACCTTCTCCTGAAGCATGCGAATGCCGTAGAGAAGCCCTTCCGGTCGCGGCGGGCATCCGGGGACGTAGACGTCCACCGGAATGATCGTGTCGATCCCCTGCACGACCGCATAGTTGTCGAACATCCCTCCGGTCGATGCGCACGCGCCCATCGATATGCTCCACTTGGGCTGCGGCATTTGCTGCCAGATGCGGCGGATGATCGGCGCGAGCTTGAACGGAACGCGTCCCGCGCAAATGAGAACGTCGGCCTGGCGAGGGGAGAAGCTCATCCGCTCCATCCCGAAGCGGGCCAGATCAAAATCGCTCGCCGCTGTCGCCATGAACTCGATCGCGCAGCAGGCGGTGCCGAATGGCATTGGCCACAGCGAATTGGCGCGCGCCCAGTTGACCAGAAAATCCATACGCGTGGCAACCCAGCCTTCCTGGGATTCAGGCGCGTACGAAACCGTTCGGTGCTCGCCAGGAACGGTCAATCCCATTGCAGTGCTCCCTTCTTCCAGACGTAAACGAAGCCGACGAGGAGAATCAGCATGAACACCAGCATTTCACCCAGCCCGAAGAACGAAACGTTTCCCACCGGGCACGCATCGGCAACGAGAGGCACGAAACACGACAGCTGTTTGTAGTAGACGGCCCATGGAATCATGAAGACCGTCTCGATATCGAAGATGATGAAGAGGATCGCGACGAGATAAAAGCGCACGGAGAAGCGCTCTCTGGCATCGCCCAGCGCTGGAACGCCCGATTCGTACGCCTGCTGCTTGACTGGAGTGGGCCGCGCGCGAATTGTCAGCGACGAGATCGCGATGATCAGGAGGCCGTTCATCACCACGAAACCGAGCAGCATCAGAACCGGGAAATAAGCGCGTGCCATGGGGTTCCAGACTTCATAAAAAATTCCACTAACGCTGTTTGGAGGAATTTACAGACGGCCATCTTGTAATTCAACGGCCCCCGTTCGGTGGCGGTGATAATGCGAAAACCGTACATTCACGACGAAAACCCGCGAGCACTCGCGCATCCTGCCGGCCGACGTTGGACCGGCATCTCACCGCAATCCAATCCCCATCAATGTCAATTCAAGCGGATCGCTGGATCACCCGGATGGCCAAAGAGCATCGGATGATCGAGCCCTTCGAGAGCAGCCAGGTCAGGGCGGGCGTCATTTCCTACGGGGTCAGCTCGTACGGATATGACATGAGGGTCGCGCCGGAGTTCAAGATCTTCACCAATGTGCTCAGCTCGATCGTTGACCCAAAGAACTTCGATTCGAACTCCTTCGTGGAATTCGAGGGTCCAATCTGTATCGTGCCTCCGAATTCCTTCGCACTCGGCCGTTCGGTGGAATACTTCCGTATTCCACGCAACGTCGTGACGATCACCGTAGGTAAATCCACCTACGCGCGCTGTGGTATCATCACCAACGTGACGCCCTTCGAGCCCGAGTGGGAAGGCTTCGTGACGCTCGAGATTTCGAACACCACGCCCCTTCCCGCCAAGATCTACGCGAATGAGGGAATTGCCCAGGTTCTCTTCTTCAAGGGAGACGAAGAACCCGAGGTTTCGTACAAGGATAAAAAGGGCAAGTACCAGGGCCAACAGGGAGTAACACTGCCCCGACTCTAGCGTGAATTATGGCCCCGCGCTTGCCTCATTTATGTATTGAAGAACCGAAATGGGAGGTAGCACCACTGATGCAGAACCGCGATGGAGTACAGAAGGGCCCTCAGGATCATGCGGAGGGTCAGCACGGAGCAAAGACGCGCAACAAGATTCTGGAGCAGCTCCACTCGAAGAACGGCAACGGCGCGGCTGACCCCAAGAAAAATGGAACCTTGCCCGCCAAGCCAGACGCGCACCACAGCGCGGCGCATCGCCTGTTCGACGAGCGGCAGCAGCACGACGAAGCGGAGAAGAACAGCGAGAAGACGCGCCTCAACCGCGAGATCGAGCGACGTCACCTCGATCCTGATCACATCCCGAAGATCTGACTTCCGACACCGCGAGAATCTGCCCTCCCGGCGCAAGAGTTCGCGCTAGGGGCGAGTACCCAGCAGGCTCGCGCGCACAAAATCGCGATTCATGCGCGTGATGGTGTCGATACTGATCTCCTTCGGACAAGCCTCCTGACACTCACCGTGCAGCGTGCAGCTCCCGAAGTTCTCCAGGTCCATCTGCTCCACCATTCCAAGCGCACGACGATAGCGCTCGGGCTGGCCCTGCGGCAGCAAGCCGAGATGCGTGATCTTCGCCGCCGTGAATAGCGAGGCCGACGCATTCGGACAGGCGGCCACGCACGCGCCGCATCCAATGCAGGCTGCCGCATCCATCGCGGTCTCTACGCTGTCCTTTGGAATCAGGACGCTGTTGGCGTCCTGCGCACCCCCGGTCGGCGCGCTGATGAACCCACCTGCCTCGATTATCCGGTCCAACGCCGAGCGGTCCACGGTAAGATCCTTGATCACCGGGAAGGCACGCGCACGCCACGGCTCGATGTAGATCGTGTCGCCGTCCTTAAAACCTCTCATGTGGAGCTGACACGTCGCCGTTCCGCGCATTGGCCCGTGCGCGATGCCATTGATCATGAGGCTGCACATGCCGCAGATCCCTTCCCTGCAGTCGCTGTCGAACGCGATGGGGGTTTCATTGCGTTCCGTGAGCCCTTCATTCACGACGTCCAGCATTTCCAGGAACGACATATCCGGCTTCACATCCGTTGCCTGGTATGTGACCGTCCTGCCGGGAGCGTCGGGTCCCGCCTGCCGCCAGACGTGAAGGGTCAGATTCATCACTTATAGCTCCGCTGAGACAGCTTCACATTCTCGAACACCAGCGATTCTTTGTTCAGGATTGGACTCGCTCGCTCCCCGGCGTATTCCCAGGCCGCAACGTAAGCGAAATTCGCGTCGTCGCGGAGAGCCTCGCCGTCAGGAGTCTGGCTTTCCTCGCGAAAATGCGCGCCACAGGACTCCTTCCGATGCAGCGCGTCGATGCACATCAGCTCGGCCAGCTCCAGAAAGTCCGCGACGCGGCCAGCCTTTTCCAGCGCCTGGTTCATCTCGGCATCACTTCCCGGCACGTTGACATCGCGCCAGAACTCCTCGCGCAGCTCGGGGATCTTCGCGAGAGCGTGCTTGAGTCCCTCTTCGTTGCGGGACATTCCGCAGTACTCCCACATGATTTTGCCGAGCTCCCGATGGAACGACATCACCGTCCGCTTCCCGTCGATTGAAAGGAATTTCTTCGTTTGTTCGGCCACGGCGTCCGTGGCTTTGCGAAAAGCCTCGTGCGTCGTGTCTACCTTCGCCAGCTTGTTCGTAGCGAGATAGTCGCCGATGGTGTTTGGAATTACGAAGTAGCCGTCGGCCAGACCCTGCATCAATGCGGACGCGCCAAGTCTGTTCGCACCGTGATCCGAAAAATTCGCTTCGCCCGTAACGTGAAGGCCGGGAATGTTGCTCATCAGGTTGTAGTCGACCCAGAGGCCGCCCATCGTGTAGTGGACGGCAGGGTAAATCCTCATCGGCACTTCGTACGGGTTCTCGTCCGTGATTCGCTCGTACATCTCAAACAGATTTCCGTACCGCTCCTTGATCACATCCTTTCCAAGGCGTTTGATCGCGTCCTCGAAATCGAGGTACACGCCAAGCCCGGTTGGACCGACACCGCGGCCCTCGTCGCATACCTCTTTGGCGGCCCGCGACGCGATGTCGCGGGGTGCGAGGTTTCCGAAGCTCGGATACTTGCGCTCGAGGAAATAGTCGCGCTCTGCCTCGAGAATCTGTCGTGGCGGACGCTTGTCTTCGGCTTTCTTCGGCACCCAGACCCGACCATCGTTTCTGAGCGACTCGCTCATGAGTGTCAGCTTCGACTGATACTCGCCGCTCACCGGAATGCACGTCGGGTGGATTTGAGTAAAGCACGGATTTGCGAACGCAGCGCCACGCTTGTACGCGCGCCAGATCGCGGTCGCGTTCGATCCCTGTGCGTTGGTAGAGAGATAGAAGACGTTGCCGTATCCGCCAGTGGCGAGGACGACCGCATCAGCCACGTGCGACTCGATGGCACCCGTGACCAGATCGCGCGTAATGATGCCGCGCGCCTTGCCGTCGATGACGACGAGATCGAGCATCTCCGTCCGCGGATACATCTTCACGCCGCCCTGCGCTATCTGGCGCTCGAGCGCCTGATACGCGCCCAACAGAAGCTGCTGTCCCGTCTGCCCCCGCGCGTAGAACGTCCGCGACACCTGTGCTCCACCAAACGAGCGATTGGCGAGCAGGCCTCCGTACTCGCGCGCGAACGGTACGCCCTGCGCAACACACTGATCGATGATGTTGACGCTCAGCTCCGCGAGCCTGTAGACGTTGCCCTCTCGGGATCTGAAGTCGCCGCCCTTGATCGTATCGTAGAAGAGTCTGTAGATGCTGTCGCCGTCATTCCGGTAATTCTTGGCGGCATTGATTCCGCCCTGCGCGGCTATGGAGTGCGCACGGCGCGGCGAATCCTGGAAGCAGAAGCATTTTACGTTATACCCGAGCTCGCTCATGGTCGCGGCCGCGGCGCCACCAGCGAGTCCCGACCCGACGACGACGACAGTGTATTTCCGCTTGTTGGCGGGACTCACAAGCTTCATCTCGAAGCGATGCTTGTCCCACTTCTGTTGAAGCGGTCCTGACGGAATCCGGGGGTCGAGAATCAGACTCATCGAAGGATCCCCAACACCACGGCGATCGGAATGGAAGTGAACGCGGCCCAGACAAGAACCGCGATGACGAGCGATACCCGGCGGTGCAACGGCCGTGGTGACGCCGGACTGACGCCAATGCTCCTGACCGAGCTCCATGCTCCGTGATACAAATGCAGCCCGAGCGCGATCATCGCGACGATGTAGAACAGAGCCACCCACCAGATGCGAAAGCTCAGCACAATGTTGGCGTAAACGTCGTGTTGACTGAACGCGCCTGACGGCCGAATCGTCCCCGTCGTAAAGTGAAGGATGTGCAGCACGATGAACAGGAGCAGCAGGGCTCCTCCCCACCGCATCGTTCGCGATGATATCGTCGCCACCTGGATCTCGTACTTCGCGTATCCGATCGACCGAGCGGCTCGGCTCTGGCGTGTGAGCTGAATCGCCGCCGTTACGTGCAGGATGACGGCAACCACGAGCACGATGCGAAGCGCCCACAGGAGCTCACCTGTGCTCTTGAGAAACCGCGAGTAGGTGTTGATCGCGTCGGGCCCGCGAAACGCGAGAAGATTTCCGAGCGCGTGAACAATGACGAAGCCAACGCCGATGAGGCCCGTGATGCCCATGACGACCTTTTTGCCGACCATGGACCCATAGAAGCTGCGAACCCTGCCCATCCGCGGCTTACAGCTTGACCGCGCCCATTGGCTCGCGAACCGCATCCGCGCTTTTCGCCAGGGCGTCGCGCTCCTCGCGCGTGAGCTCCACCTCGATAATCGATTCGAGTCCGCGCCTGCCGAGCTTGCAGGGAACGCCGAGGAACAGCCCCGACATTCCGTACTCTCCCTCCAGCCAGGCAGCGCATGGAAGAATTCGTTTCTGATCGAACGCGATTGCCTCGCACATCTGCACCGCTGCCGCCGACGGCGCGTAATACGCGGAACCGGTCTTGAGGTGTTTCACGATCTCGGCTCCGCCCGTGCGCGTGCGCTGGACGATCGCATCGAGCTTCGCCTGCGGCATGAGCTGAGTGACCGGGATTCCGCTGACCGATGTGTAGGAGATGAGTGGCACCATCGTATCGCCGTGCCCACCCAGCACCATCGCCTGGATGTCTCGCACCGAGACGTCGAGAGCTTCGGCGATGAACGCGCGATAGCGCGCAGTGTCCAGAACACCTGCCATGCCGAGAACGCGCTCTCTCGGGAACCCGGTAACCTTCATGGCGACATAGGACATGACGTCGAGCGGGTTCGACACGACGATCAGGATCGCATTCGGAGAAGTCTGCTTGATCTCCTGCGAGACCTGTTTCACGATCCCGGCGTTCGTGTTGAGGAGGTCATCCCTCGACATGCCGGGCTTGCGCGCGATTCCGGCGGTGATGACGATGATGTCCGAATTCTTCGTCTCCTCGTAGCCGTTTGTCCCGACGATGCGGGAGTCGAAGCCTTCGATCGGAGCGGATTGCCACTGGTCAAGGGCTTTGCCCTGAGGAATGCCCTCCATCACGTCGACCATTACTATCGTCCGCGCGAGCTCTTTCTCGGCGAGGCGCTGCGCGGTGGTTGCACCGACGTTTCCAGCGCCGACTACCGTAATCTTGTTGAGCATTTTGCTTTCTTATTGAATGGGGAGTAGTGCGCGAAAGTTATCGGGCATGCGCACCATGAGCAATCGGACGCGCGTTCAGCCGCCGACCTGCGAGAGTGCGCGAAGTCCGCCGATGCTCATCTGCAGAAGATGATGTTCCTTCGGCTTTGTCGCGAGCGCACCGCGAAAAAAAGGATCAAGCGGCAGTCCCGCTCTGAGCGGTGTGCGTAGATCGACTTCATCTTCGCCGAAAAGACAGGTTCGGAGCCGGCCATCGGCGGTGAGCCTCACACGGTTGCAGCTCCCGCAGTAGGTGTGCGACATGGGCGTGATCACGCCGATGGTGCCGCGCCCTCGAGCGAAACGAAAATAGCGCGCCGGCCCGTTGCCACGCTCCGGGCCGGCGGTCGGATAAAGCGGAGCGAGCTCCTCGAGGCTGCGGAGGATCTCGTCGGCCGACACCACGTGCTCCCACGTCAGCTGGCGCATCTCGCCGACGGGCATCAACTCTATGAACCGGACGTGCCACGCATGATCGAGAGTGAGCCGCGCGAAATCGCGCACCTCGTCATCGTTGATTCCGCGCATCACTACCACGTTGAGCTTGATCGGCGAAAGGCCAGCGTCTTCGGCCGCGGATGCGGCCGCGATAGGATCGAATTCAAAGTTTCGACGCGAGATCCCCTTGATGCGCTCGGGTCTCAGTGAATCCGCGCTCATGTTGATGCGGTCGAGGCCGGCCTTCTTCAGGGAGACCGCGAGATCCGGCAGGCGTACGCCATTGGTGGAAAGCGAGATGTCTTCGATCCCCGAAATTGCGCGCAGCATCTCGACAAGTATCCCGAGATCGGGACGCAGCGTTGGCTCGCCACCTGTAATGCGCAGCCGCCGCAAACCGAGGGGGGCGAGCTCACTCACCACTTGCGCGATCTCTTCGTAGGAGAGGATGTCGGCCTTGGGGAGCCACTCGAGCCCCGCCAGCGGCATGCAGTACAGACAGCGGAAGTTGCACCGGTCCGTCACCGAGATCCGGAGATACTCGATGCTGCGCCCGAAGCTGTCCTTGAGTGTGACGTTCATGCGGGCGAAGTGTGCTTCGACCGAGTGGGGTCGACCCACTCGCGCATTCCATCCTCGTAGTGCTCCATCTTCCAGATCGGGACGCGCTTCTTGATCTCTTCAATCACAAACTTCGTGCATTCGAGCGCCGGCGACCGGTGCTCGTGCGCGGCAACGATGGCCACGCTCACATCGCCGAGCTCGAGGAGTCCCGTTCGGTGTTCGACTACCAGAGCGCTCACGCCAAACCGCTTTTCCGCTTCGTCGACAATACGCTGGAGCTCCGATTCCGCCATCGCGCTGTACGCGGAGTACTCGATTGCCGTAACCCTACGCCCATCGCTCACATCGCGAACGGTCCCGATGAAACTCGATACAGCTCCGAACGATGCGGAGCGGATCTCGCCGATCAGCGCCGCGACGTCGATCTCGCTGACGACGATTGCCGAGCGGCTCATCCTCCCGCCACTGGTGGAATCAGGGCGACTTCATCGCTGGGGTCGATGCGCTGGTCCGACGAAGCAAAAGCTCTGTTGACAGCCACGCGCGGAGTCGTCGGGAGCAGCGACGCTCCGGGAAGCAGACGGATTTTGCGGACCAGTTCGCTCACGGTGCTCCCGGGTGCAAGCGAAAGCTCAATCGATGAAGCGCCAAGGAGTTCGGCGTAGGAAGCAAACAATTGCACTGTCACAGTAGACACGTGCCGCCTCTCCTGCCCCACGAAGGGAGCTAAGTCCTTACGCTTCCGACATCTGCGTGACGTCCAGTCCGGCAACCAGGGCGCGCAGCTCCTTCGACGGCTTGAAGACCGGAACGGGCCGCGCCGAAACCTCAACAGGTGAGCCCGTGCGAGGGTTTCTGGCCATGCGCGTCTTTCGATTCCGAATCTTGAACGTGCCGAACCCTCTGACCTCTATATTTTCCTGAGTCTGAAGAGATTCCTTGATCGCCTCGAGAAAAGCGTCGACGACTCTAGCGCAGTCCTTCTTCGATATCATCGGCCCGGCGGTCCGCGAAATCTGGGTCGTGACACGCTCGACGAGGTCGGCTTTGGTCATTGAAAAACTCCGAGGGGAGACGCGCTAAGTAGCGTAAGTGCTTTGAAGTTATGGCTTTAGTGATAGGCTGTCAAGCGAGCCTCGGCCTACGTCAGCGAGCCCCTCAAGACGCTCAGGAACTCCTGAAAGAGGGGCCGGGCGTCGTGCGGACCGGGCGCCGCCTCCGGGTGATACTGCACTCCGAACACCGGCAGGGCTCGATGACGGAGGCCTTCGATCGTGCCGTCGTTCAGGTTCACGTGTGTGACTTCCAGGTCGTCGCCACCATTCACCTTCCGCTCGTCTCCCTCAACCGCAAAGCCGTGATTCTGAGCCGTGATGAGCACGCGTCCTGTCTCGACTTCCTTCACCGGATGGTTTCCGCCCCGATGCCCGTATGGCATTTTCGCCGTCGAGCCGCCGAACGTGAGCCCGAGCAGCTGGTGTCCCAGGCATATTCCAAAGGTGGGGACTTCCGCGAAGGTGATCGCCCGAATTATCGCCGGCGCGTAGAGGACGGCATCTGGGTCGCCGGGGCCGTTCGACAGGAAGACTCCGTCCGGATCGAGGGCCAGGGCCGTGCTGGCCGGCGTATCCGCCGGCACCACCGTCACGTGACAATCATTCTCTCCGAAGAGCCGCAATATGTTTCGCTTGATTCCGTAGTCGTACGCGACAATGTGATGTCGGGCGCGAGGATCTCCCCAGCTATACTGCTCGCGCGTGGTGACGCGAGAGGCGAGATCAAGGCCTTCCATCGAAGGACATGCGTCGAGCGCGGCCCGGCTGGCCTCGTCGGGATCGAACCCCAAGCCGATCACGCCGCGCATGACACCAACAGATCTCAGGTGTCGCGTGAGGCGGCGAGTATCAACCTCCGCAATGATAGGCACTTGCGCCTGCGCGAGCCAAGGGGCGAGTCCGCCCGTCGCGCGCCAGTTCGAAAACGTTTGCGAGAGCTCTCGGACGACCACTCCCGCGACTTGTGGCGCGCCGGATTCGGGATCTTCCGCGTTTACACCGTAGTTCCCGATCTGCGGAGACGTCATCACTACGATCTGTCCACGGTACGACGGATCGGTAAAGACCTCCTGGTACCCCGTCATGTTCGTGGTGAACACGACTTCGGCGACAGCTGGCAGGAGCGAGCCGTTCGCTTCGCCAGGTATCCGGCCACGAAAAAGGGTTCCATCCTCAAGGAGGAGGAACCCCGGTTCGAATGCTCGCGTCACGGTCAACTTAGCGTTTCGGTGCAGTGGTTGGAGGCTTGGCCGCCGAAGTGCCCTTTTGCGCCTGCGTCGCAGGCGCCGTCGCCGTCGCCGCTGGCGCAGGCTCGAGCGGGACGGCCGGAGCGGAAGTCGGCGCTGGCGCAACGTTTACGGGCTGTGTTCCGAGACCTTTCTCCAGCACTGAGCGTGGCGCCGCGGTGTGCGTCGACATGATCTGGAGAATGAAGGAAAGTCCGAGGAAAATCCCGCCACCCCACCAGCTGATAGTTGTGAGAAGATTCCCCGCCTGCCTGATTCCGATCAGCGCATCGGGCGATGAGCTCGCCCCGCCAAAGCTGGCGGCGAGACCACCGCCCTTTCCACTCTGAGCGAGCACCGCGAAGACGACGACGAAGCAGTCGATGACCAGCAGCGTCAGAAGAAACGTGTAAAGCATTGATAGGATTAGGGTTCAGCGTAGCCCTTAAATATCGACCGCGCGAGCGTAAAACTCAAGTCTGACTCGACACCTCACCGAGTCTGCACGATGGCCAGCCACGACGATGCGTCGACACTGGCGCCGCCAACGAGAAGACCGTCGACTTCAGGCGCAGCGAGCAGTGCGCCAGCATTGTCGGCATTGACGCTGCCGCCGTAAAGGATCGGAATCTCGTTGAACCTCGTGCCGATCATCTCCTCGAGCTCGGACCGCAATACAGTGTGAAGCGCCGAGGCATCACCCGCGGAAGCGGTGAGTCCTGTGCCGATCGCCCACACGGGCTCATAGGCGAGCAGGAAATCCGCGGAGATTAGATTCTCGATCTGCGAGAGACCTTCGCGAAGCTGTCGTATTACCACCTGCTCCGTCTGCCCCGCTTCGCGCTGCGCCAGCGTTTCGCCTACGCAAAGCATGAAGGTCAATCCCACCTTCGCGGCGGCGACGCACTTCTTCGCGGACTGCGCGTCGGTCTCTCCGAACATGTGACGCCGCTCGGAGTGTCCGACCAGCGCGACACGCGCTCCCGCATCCTTTGCCATCGCCGCCGAGATCTCGCCGGTGAACGCGCCTTTGTCCGCCCAATGAATGTTCTGTATCCCCGCCATCACGTCGGTGCGACTGGAGATCGTCGCCGCAACTGTGCTCAGTGTGACGGCGGGGGGAAAAATCATGACCGTTCGATCAGATCTCGGCTGATAGGCCGCGAGAAAAGTTTCCATGAAGGCCCTTCCCGCGGTCGGACCACTGTTCATCTTCCAGTTTGCCGCGAGAACCGGTCGTTTCATCACGCGTCGTCCAGCACTTCTACGCCGGGAAGTTTTTTCCCCTCGAGAAATTCGAGCGACGCTCCACCACCGGTGGACACGTGGCTCATCTTTTTCTCGAGGCCGGCTTCGGCTACTGCGGCGGCCGAGTCTCCACCGCCGACGATTGTGGTTGTGCCCTTGTCGGTCGCGGCCGCCATCGCCTCCGCGATCGCGCGTGTGCCGCGATCGAATGGCGGTGTCTCGAAGACTCCCATTGGGCCGTTCCAGATGATGGTCTTCGCCGTGGCGATCGCACGCGAGTACGACCCAATAGTCTCGGGTCCAATGTCGAACATCGCCTGCTCTTTCGGGATCGAATTCCGCGGAACGGCCTTGGCTGCCTTTGCCTGATCGAGAGATGGCGAAACCATAGCGTCGTGCGGCAACGTGAGTCTCATTCCGGCGCGATCGAGAAGATCTTTCGCCATTGACACGCGATCCTCTTCCACGAGCGACTTCCCGGTCTCCAGTCCCATCGCCTTGTAGAAGGTGCACGCCATCGCGCCTCCGACGAGGAGCCCATCCACCTTGGGAAGCAGCTGCTCGATCACGTCTATCTTCCCGGATATTTTGGCGCCGCCGAGAATCGCGATGAAAGGCCGTTTGGGATCAGAGAGCGCTCCGCCCAGATAGTCGAGCTCGGTCTGCATCAGCAGGCCGGCGACGGCCGGTCGCAGGTACTCGGCGACACCCACCGTGGAAGCGTGAGCCCGGTGCGCCGCGCCGAATGCATCATTCACGAAACAATCCCCGAGCTCTGCCAGCGCGCGCGACAGACGCTGATCGTTCTTTTCTTCGCCGCCGAGGAAGCGCGTATTCTCGAGCAGGAGTATTTCACCCGGCTCGATCTGCTGGCTTGCCTTGAGCGCCTCGTCGGAATCGGTGGATTCGAGGAAAATGACCTTGCGGCCGGTGAGCTGGGCCAGGCGCTTGGACACGGGTTCGAGCGAGTACTTCGATTCGGGTTTGCCCTTCGGCCGCCCGAGATGTGACAGCATCACTGGCCGGCCACCACGCTCCAGCAGCAGCTCGATGGTCGGCAGCGCCGCGCGAATGCGGGTGTCGTCGGTGATCTCGCCGTTTTCGTCGAGAGGCACGTTGAAATCGACGCGCAGCAGCACACGCTTGTCCCTGATTTGCGCGTCCGTCAGGTCGCGGACCGTCTTCTTCTTCATGGCTCGAGCCCGTGCTAGAGTCTGGACCCCATGAAGCGCAGCATGTCGACGCACCGCGAGGCGTATCCCCACTCATTGTCGTACCAGCCCTGCACCGTAATGAGCGTTCCGTCGATCACGTTGGTGGTCTTCGAATCGAGAATGCACGACGCTGGATCGCCGATGAAATCGCTGGAGACGAGCTCCTCATCGGTGTAGCGAAGAATTCCTTGAAGCGGCCCGCTTTCAGCTGCTTTTCTGAATGCCTCGTTGACGGACTCCTTGGTGGCGCCCGTCTTCTCGACCTCGACGGTGAGAATCGTGTACGACACATCCGGAGTCGGAACTCGAACGGAGCACCCGTCAATCTTCCCTTTCACCTCTGGGATGACGAGCGAAGTCGCCTTGGCCGCTCCCGTCGTCGTTGGAATCATCGACAGCGCGGCCGCGCGCGCGCGTCGGAGATCCTTGTGCGGAAGGTCGAGGATCTGTTGGTCATTGGTGTAGCTGTGGATCGTGACCATCGAGCCGTGCTTGAAGCCGAAGTTATCGCGAATGATCTTCACCATCGGGACCAGACAGTTCGTCGTGCACGAGGCGTTGGAGACGATGGTGTGCTTGGCGGAATCGTACTTGTCGCTGTTGACGCCCATGACGATCGTGATGTCCTCGCCCCTGGCGGGCGCGGAAATCAGCACTTTTTTGGCGCCACCCGTTATGTGTTTCCTCGCGGCATCCGCCTCAGTGAACCTCCCGGTCGACTCCAGCACGATGTCGACGCCCAGGTCTTTCCACGGGAGTGCGGCCGGATCCTTGTGGGAGAGGATCTTGATCTCGTCGCCGTCGATGATGATCGAGTCCTTTCCCGTCTCGACGTCGCCCTGGTAGGTGCCGTGCACCGAGTCGTACTTGAAAAGGTGCGCCAGGGTCTTCGTGTCGGTGAGGTCGTTGACTGCGACGAAGTCGAGATCGGCCACCCCTTCACTCTTGGCGGCGCGCACTACCTGCCGACCGATCCGCCCGAATCCGTTGATGCCAATCCGTGTTGCCATTCCATGAGCTCCATTCGGTTAAAGCCGGTCGCCACTCGCATGTGCCCGGCCGAAAGTCACGTAACTGATGATTCGCGCGCCGGCCCCGTAAAGCACCTTCGCGCACTCGTTGAGCGTCGCGGCCGTCGTCACTACGTCGTCGACCATCACGACGTGCGCGCCGACGAGCGCGTTGTTCAATCTGCAAATCTGGAACGAGCCTGCAACGTTGCCCTGTCTCTGCTCGGGTGTCAACCGCGTCTGCGACTCAGTCGCGCGCGAGCGGATGACCACGTCATCCCACACCGGAATTCTCCAATATCGCGACAATCCACGAGCAAGCAGCTCGCTCTGATTATAGCCACGCTCCCGTTTTCGCGCTGATGCCAGCGGCACGGGAACGAGGCCGGCGCGCTCTTCAAGCACATCAGCTGGCCACGAGCACCGAGCCATCCGCTCGGCCATTTGCCCGGCGACTTTCTCCCATCCGCCGTATTTGAGCGCGTGCACGATCGAGGAGGCCGGCTCGACGGGCATCCAGCAGACCGAGCGCACCGCGCGCACGAACGGCGGAAGGAGCTCGCACCAGCGGCAGGCTCCGGACGTCAGAGGGTGACCGCACCGCGCGCATTGTGGTGAAGGCAGGCATGGCAGCCTCGCCCAGCAAAGGTGACAGACGATCCCTTTTTCGTGGCGGGACAGGAGTTGTCCGCACGACACACACGCCCGCGGCAGCAGAAGCTCCAGCACTCCCGCAACGCACTCCCGAATCGCAGTCCGCTGCCTCCCTACTGCAGCGAGAGGCGCATCGCTTCGCGGTCGGGCTCGATCCCGAACCATTTCCGGAAGGCCAGCGCTCCCTGCTCCAGCAACATCGGCAGCCCGTCGGCCGCACGAATCCGTTTCTTTCTCGCCGAGCGCACCCATGATGTCCCGCCGCGCCTGTAGACCAGATCGAGCACCGCCGCCGTCTTCGGCACGAGTGCGAGATCAAATGGATGATCTTCATCGCTCTGACCGATCGGCGTTGCATTGACTACCAAGGTGGCGCCGGCAATCGCGCGATCCACGCTCGTTTCCACCCGCGCGACATCCGGAAAGCGATGGGCGAGCGTCGCGGCCCGCTCGCTGTTTCGAGTGACGATTGCGACCTCGGCGTTGCCCCATTCCTCGGCCGCGGCGAGAACAGCCGCGGCTGCACCGCCCGCGCCGAGGAGCACAACCCGCGCTCCGCTAACGTCATTCCCAACCAGGGCGCGGGCGGCGGCGTCGAATCCCCCCACGTCGGTGTTGTCTCCGTGCAGCTTGCCCGATCGGAACCAGAAAGTGTTGACCGCTCCGACTTTCGCAGCGAGGTCGGTGAGCGTGTCGCACAGGTCGTGGACCGCGACCTTGTGCGGGATGGTGACGTTGCCGGCGGCGGTCGAAGCCTTGAGGCGCCGCATGGTGGCGCGCAAGTCCTTGGTGGTCACGTCAAGGGCTTCGTACACGAGCGGAATGCTCGCCGCCTCGAGCGCGGCATTCTGAAAGATCGGTGAGAAAGAATGATCGACGGGGTGTCCGAGTAGTACGAGACGCCCCGGAAGTTCGATCTCCGCCCCGTCCTTGTCAGCCCTTGATGCGATCAAAGAGTCTCTCTAGTTCCCGTTCGAGGATATCGGCCGTCTCGCGGTATGCCTCGAGGTCTCCGCCGTAAGGGTCCGTTATCCCTTCGTTCGAAGTGCCCGAAGCGTACTCATCGATGACGTGGACCTTTCCCCGTCCGCCCATCTGCTTCACCTGCTCGAGATGTCCGGGCGTCATGACAAAGACGAGATCCGCTTCGGAAACAATCCCCGGCGTGAGTTTTCTGGAGCGGTGACCCGTGAGATCGAGACCTCGCTCCATTCCAACAAGGAGAGCCTCGTCCGTCGCGGGGAAGTTATCCCACGCATTCGTCCCCGCGCTCGACACACTGACATCAGCGATGCCACGCCGGTCGGCGATCTTGCGCGCCAGCGCTTCAGCCAGCGGACTCCGGCAGGTGTTGCCGCTGCAAACGAAGAGGAGATTCATCGCCTACGCATCTCCAACGAGATCGGGAACGATTTCGCGCAATTTGCCGGCGCTTATGGCACCCGGTCGAATCACCCGTGGCAATCTTCCGGTGCAGTCCACGACCGTGGACGGCTGGGATTCCTTTAACGTTCCCCCATCGAGTACGCGCAGAGTTCCGCGTGCGATGGCGTCGGTCCATTGTGCGACGATCTGGTCGGCCGAGGTTGCAGGCGGCACGCCCGGTCTGTTCGCGCTGGTCGACGTGATGGGCTGACCATGGGCGAGGATCAATCGGGCAAGCGACCGGTGCGGCGTCCATCGCACGGCTATCCCGCCCTCTGGCCCGCGAAGCGTGTCCGGCACGCGTTTCTCGCCGCCAGGCAACACGAGCGTGAGCGGCCCCGGCCAGAACCGCGCGGCAAACACCGCCGCGTATCCGGTTAGGTGGAGACCGAGCCGCGCGATCATTTCGCTGGCGGCAATGAGGAGCAGGAACGGCTTGCCGGGCGGTCGCCCCTTTAGGGCCACGAGCTGCTGCACCGACCGCTCATCGACTGCGCCGCCAAAACCGTAAACCGTTTCCGTCGGATAGGCCAGCACCTTTCCAGCCGCGAGATGCGTGAGCGTTCCGGTTATCGATGCCTCGACCTCTTTGGGAGACCAGAATGGTACCACCATCGACTGCGGGATCATTCGCGGAAGATACTCAGCGCCTCCACTATCGCGAAATCGTTTTCCTCGGTGATTTTGTGGGCGCGCTCGCTTCCGCGCACTACGACCACCGGCAGACCGATCTGCTCACAGAGCGCGGCATCGTCACTGGCGATGCGATCGGCCTCACGCGCTTCGCGGTGCGCTCGCTCGATCATCTTTCGCGGAAATGCCTGCGGTGTCTGAGCCCGCCACAGACCCCCCCGGTCAACGGTGATGACGACCCTGCCGCTCGAGTCCACTCGTTTGAGCGTGTCCATCACGGGAAGCGCTGCTACGACGCCATTGCCTTCACGGGCGGCGTCGATCACGCGATTGATCGTTTCGTTCGTCACGAGGGGGCGCGCCGCGTCGTGGATGACTACGATGTCGCACTCCGTCGGCAAGTCCTCCAATCCGTTGGCCACGGATTCACTCCGGTGTCTCCCGCCCACTGACAACAGCAATCGCTCGGCATCGCTCTGGAAGATCCATGGCGGCGGATCGCCGACGAACTCGCGGGGCAGGACGCACACGACCATTCCGACGTCGGGACGCGCCTGGAAGGTCTGAATGCTGTGTAGGAGCATCGGCCTGCCGGCCACCCAACGGAATTGCTTCAGCTCGTTTGATCCTGTCCGCGATCCGCTGCCGGCAGCGACGATGATCACACCGACGTCGCGTTTCATCTAGGCGTGAAAGAGCTGGCGGAAAAGATCGTTGATCGTCCGGACTCCGACTATCTCGATGCCGCGAGCGGGACGCTTTGGTATCCCGCGCTCGGACATGTACGCCATGGTCATCCCCATCTTCGCCGCCTCCCCAAGACGTCGTTCGGCTTGCGACACCGGCCTGATCTCACCGCCGAGGCCAACTTCGCCGAGGAAGATCGCGGAGCTTGCGACGGGTCGATCGTAGACGCTCGACGCAAGTGCGCTTGCGACCGCGAGATCACCCGCAGGCTCCTGCATCCGCACACCTCCGACGACATTGAGAAAAACATCTAGCTGGGAGAAAGATAGACCTGCTCGCTTGTCGAGCACAGCCAGAAGCAGCGCGAGACGCCGAGCATCGTAACCGGTGCTTACCCGCTGCGGGGTTCCGTAACCCGCCTTAGCGGCCAGACCCTGAATCTCGATCAGGACCGGCCGCGATCCCTCCAGCAGCGCCGTCACCGCACTGCCCGAAGAATTGTTCAACCGGTCGCCGAGAAAGAGCTCGGAGGGATTCTCCACGGCAATCAGGCCTTCTTCCGTCATCCGGAAGACGCCGATCTCATCGACGCTGCCAAATCTGTTTTTTGTCGCGCGAAGGATGCGGTGCTCAAGCATCCCTTCGCCCTCGAAGTAAAGCACGGTATCGACGATGTGCTCGAGGGTTTTGGGGCCGGCGATGCCCCCGCCCTTCGTCACGTGTCCCACGGCGAACACCGTCGTCTCGGTCTCCTTTGCGAACCGCATCAGGCGCGCTGCGCACTCTCTCACCTGTCCTACGTTGCCGGGCGCGCCCTCCAGGTCGCTGGTGAAAACCGTCTGGATCGAATCCACGACGATCGCGTCGAGCTGCTGCGACCCCGCGGTCGCGAGGATTGTCTCCAGCAGCGTCTCGTTCAGCAGCGAGACGTTTTCCGCCGACCCGTGCAGCCGTTCGGCGCGGAGCTTTACCTGGAGCGCGGACTCCTCTCCGGAGACGTACAGCGTGGAATGTCCCAGCTCTTCGAGCTTACCGGCAACCTGGAGGAGCAGCGTCGATTTACCGATGCCCGGTTCGCCACCGACGAGCACCATCGAGCCGGGAACGATTCCACCGCCAAGAACGAAATCGAATTCCTTGATTCCGGTTTTGAGCCGCCGGCCTTCGGAGCTCTTGATGTCACGCAACCTCGGCGTCGGCGCGACGCTTCCGCCTGCGGACATCGACTTCTGCCCGGCGGCGCGCCTCGCCGATGCACTTGTCGATGCGGCGCCGCTAGCCATTTCCTCGACCAGTGAATTCCACTCCCCGCAGACGTCGCAGCGACCGGCCCACTTCGGGTGGTCGGCGCCGCAATTCGTGCAGCGATATACCGTTTTTGCTTTCGGGCTCACTATTGCGCTAGGCGGGGCGAGAGATTCTCGAAGCGCGTATATGTTTTGTTGAAGTACAGGTTCACGAACCCGGTCGGTCCGTTTCTCTGCTTGCCGACGATGATCTCGGCGCGACCCTCGAGCGAATTGCCGTCCTTGTCCGTCGGTCCGTCGTACATCTCCTGACGATAGATGAACATCACGAGATCCGCGTCCTGCTCGATCGCGCCCGACTCGCGAAGGTCGGAGAGCTGCGGGCGCTTGTTCTCACCGGTGCGCTGTTCGGGCGCACGGGACAGCTGGGAAAGAGCGACGACAGGAATTCGCAGCTCGCGCGCCAGCGCCTTGAGCGAGCGCGAGATGTAGCTGATCTCCTGCTGCCGGCTCTCCGTATTCGTCGGACCCTGCATCAGCTGCAGGTAGTCGACCACGACCATACCAATGTCGTTCTCCATCTTGAGGCGACGCGCTTTGGATCGCATTTCGAGCAGCGTCATCGCCGGTGTGTCGTCAATCCAGATCGGCGCGTGACTCAGGATTCCCGCCGCCCGTCCCAGTCGAACGAATTCCTCGTCGTGCAGCTTGCCTTTGCGCAGGCGCTGGGCATCCACTCGACCTTCGGAAGTGAGCAGTCGCTGTACAAGTTGCTCCTTGCTCATCTCGAGTGAGAAGAATGCAACGGGGACATTGTTGTCCAGTGCGGCGTTCTGAGCGATGTTGAGCACGAATGCCGTCTTTCCCATGGAAGGACGTGCCGCGACGATGATGAGGTCCGAAGGCTGGAAACCTGCCGTAAGCTCGTCGAGATCCTTGAATCCGCTGGCGACGCCCGTAATCGATCCGCCGCCGCGCTGGATCTCTTCGATGCGCTCCATTGTGGGCCACAGCAGCTCCTTGATGCGCATGAAGCCTTCGGACCCGCGGCTCTGATTGACCTCGAAGATCTTGTGCTCGGCCTCGTCGAGGAGCTCTGTCGCCGGAGATGCAGACTCGAACGCCTCCGCGACGATGGCGGTAGACACCTCGATGAGGCGTCGCCGCAATGCCTTCTCGCGAACGATCTTCGCGTGGTATTCGATGTTGGCCGCGGTGGGGACCGCATCCACCAGAAACCCTATATAATCCTTGCCACCGCTCGATTCGAGCGAGCCCGCGCGCGACAGCTCCTCGGAGAGCGTAAGCGGATCGACTACGTCTCCGCGCTCCGACAGCGAGACCATCGCACGAAAGATCCGGCGATGTCCCTCACGGTAGAACATCGTGTCATCGAGGAATTCGGTCGCGCGGAGGATCGCGTCGGGATCCATGAGCATGGCCGACAGCACCGCCTGCTCTGCGTCTTCAGAGTAGGGCGGTCGTCGATCCTTGTACGGGTCACGAGCGGGAGGCGCTATCGAGAATTCTACGGGCGAGCTTGACATCTTCCCAAGTGGGGCGTTTCCAGTTCGGATTGCGCAACAGCGCAGCCGGATGATAAGTGACGACGAGCGGTATGCCGTGATAGCGATGGACGAGACCACGGAGCTGGCCGAGCGGAGTCTTTGTGTTTAGGAGAGTTTGTGCGGCGAAGGTCCCAAAAGCAACTATCACTTTAGGCTGGATCAGCTCGAGTTGCCGGATCAGGTAGGGACTGCACGCCTCCACCTCATCAGGCTGAGGATTTCTGTTCCCCGGAGGACGGTGCTTGAGCACATTGCAAATGAACACCTGCTCCCGTGTCATGTCGATCGCGGCCAGAATCTTTGTCAGTAGCTGGCCTGCCTGACCTACGAAAGGCCGGCCCGTCTCATCCTCTGTCGCACCAGGGGCTTCGCCAACGCAGACCAGCGTGGCCCTGGAATCTCCTCCGCCCGGAACGGGATTCGTTGCCGTTTTGTAAAGAGGGCAGCGCGTGCACTTCGCTACTTTGGCCACGATCTCTTCCAGCGAATCGAGCTTCTGGATCGCGCCCGGTATAAGGTCCGCTTCATTTGTGCCTACTACCAGTCCTTTCTTGAACGCCATTTCGTCGCTGTTTTGACCGGGCGGCGGCACCGGCTCCTTTGCGGGGTCAATGAACTCGTGCCGAGCGATGCGCGGTGGGTCGACATTCACGCCAGCCTCGCGGAGAGACGCCCGCCAATCTTGAGGTTCAGACGGAGCGGTATCGCGAATCGTGGCATGCCTCACACTTGGACTCCCGTCGCGCTCGGGTGGCTGCGTCGCGGCGCCGATGAGACGCATCACGTCCTCGACGTGAAGCCCGTCCAGCACCAGCTCGGACTCGCCCATCTCGCGTCTCTGTTCCAGGTATCGGCGCAGAAGATCCTTAGCGTCCACTCAGCTCCTCTTCGATGCGATCGAGCAGCAGCTCGGCGACATCGGTCTTTGACATGAGCGGAATCTCCTGTGTCCTTCCGCTGCGGTCGATCATGGTGACTCGATTCGTGTCGACTCCGAACCCGGCACCTGGCTCGGCGGCGTTGTTGAGTACAACGAGGTCGAGGCTCTTCGCCTTGAGCTTCTCCCGTGCGTTCGCGATACCGTCGTTGGTCTCGAGAGCGAAGCCGACCATGACGCTCTTTTTCTTCCGTTTGGAGATTGTCGATTTCAGAATGTCCTCGGTCTGCTCGAGGTCGATCTTGGGCGCCGCGCGGCCTTTCTTGATCTTCTGCGTCGCGCTTGTAGCGGGCCTGAAGTCGGCGGGTGCAGCGGCCATCACGAGCACATCGGCCGACGGCAGGGCCTTCGCCACGGCCTTCGCCATCTCTTCGACAGTCTCGGCCTTGACCGTCTTCAGCTCGCCGGGCAATGGAACTTCCACGTGCCCCGCGATGAGAGTTACATCCGCTCCCCTTCTCCAGGCGGCTCGTGCGATTGCGACACCCATCTTCCCGCTGCTGTGATTCGAGATGAATCGCACGGGGTCTATAGGCTCTCGCGTGGCGCCCGCGGTGACGACGACCTTCTTGCCAGACAAAAGCGATTCGGACTCGAGCAGCCGGCCGATGCGACTCACGATCTCGTCGGGCTCCGGCATCCTGCCGGGACCGCTGCCCTCCTTGACCGCGAGTGGTCCTTCCGCCGGCTCCAGAATCTGGTAACCGAGGTCGCGTGCCTGCGCGACGTTGCGTTTGGTCTGGGCGTGCGACCACATCCGATCGTTCATGGCGGGCACCAGCAGCACCGGTGATTCGGCGGCAAGTAGACACGCCGTGAGGAGATCATCGGCGAGTCCATGTGCAGCGCGTCCGATAAAGTCGGCGGTGGCGGGGGCAACGACGATTGCCATCGCTTCCCGGGCCAGACGGATGTGATCGAGCGCGTGTCCCGGCCCAAAGATCTCCGTATGCACCTGACGGCCGGTGACTGCTTCGAATGTGATGGCACCCACAAATTCGCGCGCGGCGCGCGTCATCACCACATCCACCTCGGCGCCGGCTTGTGTAAGCAAACGCGCCAGCCACACTGACTTGTAGCTGGCGATTCCCCCGGTTATACCGAGGAGGATTCGGGTGCCGGTGTAGGGGCGCGCGAGACTACTCCGTGCGCTTGCGCGGAATTACGCGGTACTCGACCTCACCATCGGTGAGCTCCTCGAGTGCGCGCGTCGTCAGCTTTTTCTCGCCGGGTGCGGAACGGTCGCGAGGGAATTCGTTGAGGACACGCGCGTACTTGGCGGCCACCAGAACTCCGAGGTACTTGTTAGTCGCGTGCTTCGCGACTTCGGTCGGAATGAATACCTGCATTTACTTCCTCGTTGAATAATGATCTATCGCGCGCTGTATCCCGTCCTGGATTTCCTTGATCAGCGGATCGAGGTCTTCATTCCGGGAGCGCTTCAGGCTTTCTGCGTCGATTATGCTGGAGATCGCGGCCACCGCCGAGTCGATCTGGTCGTTGACCACTATGTACTCATACAAATCTATCGCCTTTAGCTCGTCTTTGACACTTCTGAATCGCCGAATCAGCGAATTGGTATCCTCCGTCCCTCTGGCCTTCAGCCTGTCAATCAGGGCCTCGGCGGACGGCGGAAGGACGAAGATGAGCACCGATTCGGGAAAGGCGGCCGAGAACTGCTGGGCGCCCTGGACGTCGATGTCCATGATGACGTGCTTGCCCGAGGACAGCACCCGCGCCACTTCCGCCCGCAAGGTGCCATACAAATGGCCGTGGACTTCCGCCGACTCCGCGAATTCTCCCGCGTTCTGGCCACGCTTGAACTCTTCGACGTCGAGAAAGTGGTAGTCCCGCTCATGAACTTCTCCCTCTCGCGGCGCCCGCGTTGTGCAGGACACGGAATATCCGAGATCCTTGCGCATCGCGAGGAGCTTGTGGGCGATGGTGGTCTTGCCGCCGCCCGACGGCGAAGAGAGGATGATCGGGAAAACCGGCTTCACTCGAGGTTTTCTCCCTGCTCGCGGATGCGCTCCAGCTCTTCCTTGATCGCGATTACATCCTCCAGGATCGGCGCGTCGTTCGCCTTGCTGCCGATGGTGTTCGCTTCGCGAACCATCTCCTGCAGGAGAAAGCCGATTCGCTTGCCTACGGGGTCGCTCGTTTTCGACTGAACGGTGTCCCGGAACGCAGAGAGATGTGAGCGAAACCTGTCCAGCTCCTCGGCGATGTCGAGCTTGTCGGCGATAATGGCGATCTCCTGCGCGAGGCGCTGAGGATCTACGCCTGAGCCTCCGATCAGCTCGCTCACGGTCCGCTTGATTCGCTCGTGCTGCTCCTCGAGACGCACTGGCGCGCGCTTTTCGATTCGTGCGAGCCGGCCCTCAACGGCGTCGATTCGCACCATCAGAAAGCTCGAAAGCTGGGCGCCCTCAGTGCGTCGCATTGCGACGAGGTTGTCGGCCGCTTTCCCAACGATCTTCACGAGAGCGGCGCCAGCTTTGGCATCCACTTCATCGCTCGGCGCCGCGATAACGTCAGGGAGTCTGAGGAGGGTGGCGAGGTCCAGCTCTCCGGCCAATTTGTGCTTTTTCTGGAGGGCTTTCAGGGCAGTCAAATACTGCGCCAGTCGTGTCTCATCGATCACCGGCGACGTCGCTTCGTCTCGATCGATTCTGGCGACTAGAGTTACGTGCCCGCGAGCGATCTTCTGACGCAGGATCTCGCGGATCTCGCCTTCCCATCGCGAGAACGCGCTCGGGAGCTTGAGATTCGGATTGAAAAACCGGTGGTTCACGGTTCTGATCTCGACGCTGGCGCGCGCTCCTCCGACGACTCCGTCCGCCGCGCCAAACCCCGTCATGCTAGATATCATGTGAGGCGGGCTATGTTACGGAACGACAACGGCTTTGTCAATTCCAGAACTCCCATCTGACCCCGTAGATCGCGAGAACCCTCGGCATTTCGAACCCGGGAATCACCGCATACTGGTAGCCGAGCAGGTTTCGCTGCTGGTAGGTGACCACTGCGCGGAGGATCCGGATCTCGAGCAACGCGGTCATCGTCTTCGCGGTGGTGATTCGGACGTCTCCTGCCGCCATCGGAAAGTCCATGTGCCCGCGATACTCATACACGCCAGCCACATGGAGCGAAAAGTCCCCCCTTGGGAAGCGCTTCTTGAAGTCGTTGGTGAAGTTGATCTCGGAGCGGCTCTGGTACTGCGGTTGATACGGTCGCGTCTGATCCCATCGCGTCAGCCAGCTATCGATTCCAAAGCCGCGCCCGAGGGGGCCCCGGATCGACACCGTTTGCGCGGTCGCCTTACCCGCGGGTGTTGGCAATAGCAGCGTGTCGTAAACGACGGGCGCCAGTCCTTCGGTTTTGTCGCTCGATATAACGCCCGCCGATACCCACGGACCGAGAATTCTGAGACCCACCTCACCGCGAGCGGTCGTGGTTCGGGCGAGCGCCGATCCGACGGTCCCCGTTGGGCTCGAGGTCGCGAGCGAGCCGGACAAGGCGAGAAACGCGAGTGGCTGGGCGCGGATTCCGACATCGGCATTCGTGGCCGATCTGAAGCCGTCGTGTTCCGCGAATCCGCTGAGCACGCCGATTGGCGTCACGAAATCCGCGCGCCCGGAGAAGGTATTGGATGTGTTGCCCGCAATCGCGCGCAGCCGATCGCCGATCTCGAAGCGCGCAGGACCGACCGTCAGCCCGCCGCTCGCATTGTACTGCGTCTCGGAGACCCTTCGCTGGCTGGTGTCAGGCTGGGTCGTTGCTCCGACACGCAGATCGGGCCCGGTTCTGCCTTTGAAGGCGAGCGATGCAACGGTGATCTGCGCCCACGGACCGCTGTCCAGTCCGCCGACGGCGGCGCGGATGTAAGCGTTCGTGTGCCTCGCGTCGAGTGAGAGGATTGGCGGGGGTCCGAGCGTGGGACGCTGAATGTCGCGCGTCGCGTTGGTTCTGTTCGCGAAGGCGTCAATGCTCCACCCCTTCCGCGCGACGCCGACCCGGGCAAGGAGGGACAATTCGTCACCAGCTCCAGCGAATCTCGTACTTCGGACTCCGTACTGCTGGCCGGCGAGCTGGAGAACGCCGCCGTTGTCGTAGCGCTTGCCGTAATAGCCACGATAGAGATTGGTGTCTTCGTTGCCAGTCGCCACATCGACGCGTGTATACGGATCGGTGTTGTCGACTCTCCAGCTGCGCATGTAGAGTCTCAGCTCGCTGGCGCTGCGCTCGATCGTGAGGTGTTCGAGGGTCCAGATCTGAATCGTCGAAAGGTCGAGAATTCCGCCGGTCGTGTTGTCGAGATTGTCCAGCTCGACCCCGTCGTAGAAAATTCTTACCCGTCGAAAATCTCCGTTCGCCGTCGCCGTCTGCGGCGTAGACAACCATCCGGAACGAAAGGTCGTGATCCCAGGGATTCGATCCAGAAGATCCGTGAGCGTGAGTGCGCCGGTGGCAAAGAGCTGGGCGCGGTTGTAGTCGTACTGTGGGCCGATCTCGTACGTCACGGGATCCGCGGACCGCCCAATTGGCGCCTTGATCGAATCGGCTTTCACACGGGCGCTATCCCGGGTGGAATCCGTCTTTGGCTTCGGCGGAATCGGCACGACGCTCGAGGGAGGCACCCCCTGCGCGCGGAGAGGAGCCGCGCCCACGTACAAAAGCGCCCCGGCCACAAGGCCGAGGCGGGCTGGATTGAACAGGCGCCCGAACAAACCGCTCAGCGAACTCTCCCGCGAATGAACTCGATGAAAGTACCCGTTGGAACTCCGGTCGGTCCTTTTGGAATGGTAACGAGATCGGATTCGGAATACGCGGTGCCCGCGATGTCGAGATGCGCCCAGGTGTAGCCTTCGGCGAACTCTTTCAGAAACATAGCTGCGGTCGTCGCGCCAGCGGGCCTGCCGCCGGAGTTCTTCACGTCCGCCACATCGGACTTGATCAGCTCCTTATAGTCGTCCCAGAGCGGCAACGGCCAATGCGGTTCCCCCGCGCGCTTGCCCGCCGCAAGGATCTCGGCGATGAGTGCGTCGTCGGTCGAGAAAACTCCGCTCGCCGTGTGGCCGAGCGCGATGACGCAGGCGCCGGTGAGCGTCGCCGCGTCGATTACGACATCGGGATTGAACCGCTTCGCGTACGATAGGCAGTCCGCAAGGACGAGGCGCCCTTCGGCGTCGGTGTTGATGATCTCGATCGACTTGCCGTTGTGCGCCTTGACGACGTCGCCGGGATTCATCGCGGTGCCCGACGGCATGTTCGTGGTCGCGCCGACGATTCCGATGACATTCACCTCCGGCTTCATCTGCCCGATCGCCTCGAACGTGCCGAGCACTCCCGCGCCGCCGCACATGTCGAACTTCATGAACTCCATTCCCTGCGCCGGCTTGATCGAGATTCCGCCGGAATCGAAGCACAGCCCCTTTCCAACGAGCACAACGGGCTTCGCGTTCGGACGGCCGCCCTTGTACTCCAGCACGATGAGCTTGGGGTCCTGCGGCGTGCCCTGAGCCACCGCGAGGAACGAGCCCATTTTCTCAGCTTCCATCTCCTTTCGGCCGAGCACCGTGATTTCCATGCCGTACCTCTTTGCGATGTCGGCGGCGGTCTGCGCGAGATATTCGGGCGTGCAGAGATTGCCGGGCATCATCGCCAGACGGCGCGCGAGGCTGTGGCCCGATCCAATCGCCTGGCCGTTCGTCAGTCCCTTTCGGCTGTCGTCGGTATTGCTCGTGACGATGATAGCTCTCTCGAGCAGTTTTTTTCGGTCGGCTTCCGGCACGGCAGACTTGAGGTCCGCGTACTCCCAGGCGCCCGCGATCAGTCCGCTCGTGATGGCTTCCGTCTCGTCGGGCGTAATTTGTCCGGAGTACCACACCATTTCGCCGACGCCAAGCCGTTGTGCATTTCGCGCGGCGACGCTTGCCGCGCGGCGAAACGATGCCTTCCGGTCAGCGACGTTTCCCATGCCGACGAGAAGGACCCTCCGCGGACCTTTGGCGACGCCCGTGAGGTGGAGCGTCTCGTCACGCGAGCCGCGAAAGTCCTTCATCTCGAGGGTCCTGCTCAGCGCGCCCTGCATCGCGGTGTCGAGCCCGGCGATTCCCGCCAGCGTGGGATTCTCGGCAAGCGCCACGACGAGAAGCGCGGTTCCGGCTTCCGCTGGATTGACTGAGTTGATGTTGACGGACAGCACGATCTAGCTCGTCATGCCCGCGATCACCTGATCCCCGAATTCCGAAGTCGAGACTTCTTTTGCGCCCGGCATCTGGCGCGCGAGGTCATAGGTGACGCGCTTCGACTTGATCGCGTTTTCCATCCCGCGCGTTATCAGGTCCGACACTTCGTTCCAGCCCATGTACTCGAACATCATCACCCCGGACAGAATCACGCTCCCCGGATTGATCTTGTTCAGGTTCGCGTATTTCGGCGCGGTGCCGTGCGTCGCTTCGAATACTGCGACACCGTCGCCGACGTTACCGCCGGGCGCAATCCCCAGACCGCCCACCTGCGCGGCCGCGGCATCGGACAAATAGTCGCCATTCAGGTTTGGCGTTGCGATCACGGAATACTCCGACGGACGCAGCAGCATCTGCTGGAACATCGAGTCGGCGATCCGGTCCCGCATCACGATCGCGTCGGCGCGAGCGGTCGGTCCAGCCCTGGTGAGCTCGGCTTCCGTGCACGTGTCCTCGGGAAACTTCTCGCGCGCGACCTCGTAGCCCCAGTCACGAAACGCGCCCTCGGTAAACTTCATGATGTTGCCCTTGTGAACGAGCGTTACGGACTCTTTACATTTCGATATCGCGTAGCGGATCGCCATCTCCACGAGTCGCTTCGAGCCGAACTCCGACATCGGCTTCAGTCCCAGCGCTGACTTCTCCCGAATCTCGACCTTGAACTCCTGACGCAGATAGGCGGCAATTTTTTCCGCCTCCGGAGAGCCGGCTTTCCACTCGATGCCGGCGTAAACGTCCTCGGTGTTCTCCCTGAAGATCACGACGTTTACTTTCTCGGGCTCCTTGACGGGGGCTCCGACGCCCTCGAAGTAGCGCACGGGACGGATGCATGCGTACAGATCGAGCACCTGGCGCAGAGTCACGTTCAACGAGCGAATTCCGCCGCCCACCGGTGTCGTAAGTGGCCCCTTGATCGACACCCGGAATTCCGCCATCGCGTCTATTGTCTCCTGCGGGAGCCAATCCTGGAACTGCTTGAAGGATTTCTCTCCGGCGAACACTTCCATCCATTCGACCTTGCGCTGGCCACCATATGCACGCTCGACCGCGGCATCGAAAACTCGCACAGACGCGCGCCAGATATCCGGCCCGGTACCGTCGCCTTCCACAAACGGGACGATGGGACGATCCGGCACGCTCAAGGTACCGTTGCTGAATTTGACGGCTTCGCCGCGCGGCGGGACTTTGGCGAACTTATACTTCGTCATTGGCTCCTAAGATGTCGATGCGAACCGCCAAATCTAGTGAATGAAGGCCGCGCACAATACCCAGCAGAATGCGTATGGACGCCGTACTCGGAATAATGCCCCAAGTCAAAAGAATTCTTCGAACTACTATTTGTGCGTCGATATTGAGTGTGTGTGGCTGCGAAATGGGTCCTCCTCGCGTTAGCGGCGTCCCCGCCGTGCCACCCGCTCCCAATGTTCCATGGAAGGTACCTGCTGGAGCTATCAAGGCCGAGCCGCTCATTACGGCTCAGACCGCGCTCGCAGTCCCGCCGGACCTGGTGCAACGCATTCGGGAACTCTCGCTGACCGACGTCGTCGATCTGGCGCTGCGTAACAATCCAGCGACGCGCGCGTCGTGGGCGCAGGCACGCGCATCCGCTGACATGCTCGGGTCCGCTCGGGGCCAGTACTTTCCGACGGTGGGTGCAACCGCGACGGTCTCGCGCACCAAATCTCCCGCGACCAACGCCCGACCAGCCGGACAGCGCACGGATTATGGGCCAACGATCGCCCTGAACTACCTGCTTCTGGATTTCGGTGGCCGGTCAGGGTCGGTCGAGAGAGCGCGACAGACGCTCTTCGCCGCGAGCCTGTCTCACAACGCGACGCTGCAGAACACGGTCCTGCAGGCGGAGTCCGCCTACTTCACCTACATGGCGACCGTCGCTCTTCTCGGAGCGGAGCGGTCAGCGATTGCGGAGGCGCAGGCCAACCTCACGGCCGCGCAACAGCGCTTCAAAGTGGGCCTCGCCACGATAGCAGACGTTCTCCAGGCCAAGACGGCGTTGTCCCAGGAACAGCTCAATCTCGAGACCATACAGGGAAATCTTCAGGCGGCGCGCGGTGGGCTTGCCGCGGCGCTCGGTCTTCCCGCCAACCTGCCCTTCGATCTTGCACCCCTTCCGTCGGCAATACCCGTGGGAATGATCTCCCAAAGCGTAGACAGTGTAATCAACGACGCCTTGCGGAACCGCCCCGATTTGGCGGCCGCGCGCGCGCAGGCGGCCGCTGCCGCAGCGAATATTCGGGTCGCCCGCTCGGCGGAGCTTCCGTCTCTGACACTCGGCAGCAATGCGGCGCGGACGTATTCGAGTCCATCTACATTCGCCGGACCATCATACGGAATCACGTTGGGGCTGCAGGTGCCGATCTTCAATGGATTCTCGCACCAGTACGACGTCGCTGCCGCCCGAGCGCAGGCCGAGGCGATCTCGGCGCTGGCGGATCAGACCCGGCAGCAGGTGGTAACACAGGTATTCGTCTCGTACTACGCGCTGCAAACCGCGGAACAGCGCGTCTCCACCTCGGATGATCTCCTGGCAAGCGCGACGCAATCGGTGCAGGTCGCGGCCGGTCGGTACCGCGAGGGCGTCGGAAGCATCATCGACCTTCTAACCGCGCAGACGGCGCTCGCCAACGCGAGAGCCCAACAGGTTCAATCGCGCTGGCAGTGGTACTCGTCTCTCGCCCAGCTCGCCCGCGACACGGGAGTACTCGGTGTGCGGGGCGACACTCCCTTTTCCTTCGTTCCAGATACGTTAGTGGCTCCCCAACCCGTAAATCCAATTCGTCCGTGAGCGCGTGCATTCAAAACCAAGCGAAGGGAGTTTCTCGGCTGCGCGCTGCGCGGCTCTTCGCACTGACCATGTCTATTACTGCGGCATGCGGGAAATCAGATCCGCCGCGCCCGCCGAAGATCCCGGTCAGCGTCACCAGCGTCAAGCGGACGAGCGTACCATACATTGTCACGGCGAATGGCGTCGCCGAGCCGATGCAGACGGTCGCTGTCGAGTCACAGGTGAACGGGATTCTGAACCGGGTCACGTTCGCCGAAGGACAGGAGGTCCAGGCCGGTAAGGTTCTTTTCGAGATCGACTCGCGTCCCTACGTCGCGGTGCTCGAACAGGCTCGCGCACAGCTGGCTCGTGACGTGGCCCAGGCCGCGAACGCTCGACGCGATGCCGCGCGCTACGCGGCGCTGGTCAAGGAAGGGTATGTCACCACTTCGCAGGCTGATCAGGCGGAAGCAACCGCCGCATCCGCCGCTGCAACCGTTGCCGCGGACCAGGCTACGGTCGCGAGAGCGGCACTCGATGTGGCGAACTCTACTATCCGCGCGCCCATCTCCGGACGCACCGGGAGTCTGCTGGTTCGTCAGGGGAATCTCGTCAAGGCGAACAGCAATCCTCCGTTGGTCGTCATCAATCAGATCCAGCCGATCCTCGTGCGCTTCTCCATTCCACAGAGCCAGCTTCCCGACATTCAGCGCTACTATCGTGGAGGCAACGCCCTGCTCGTTCGCGTGACTCCATCCGAGGGATCGGGGGTCCCTCTCACGGGGACGCTCGCATTTGTTGACAACAACGTGGATTCGACGACCGGAACAGTGTTGCTGAAAGCAAAATTCGCAAATCCTGAAGGAAGCCTGTGGCCGGGCCAGTACACGAACGTGGCGCTGCAGCTCTACGTGGACCCGAATGCGCTCACAGTCCCCGCTCAGGCGGTATTGACGGGACAGCAGGGCAGGTACGTCTTTACAATCGATAGCGCGGGGACGGCCAGGCAGAACCCCGTGCGCGTCGCCCGCACCGTAGACTCCCTGTCCGTAATCGCCAGTGGGCTGCAAGAGGGAGAACGAGTGATCGTGGGTGGTCAATCACTACTGGCTCAGGGGTCCCAGGTGTCGATCAAGGAGGTTGTCCGATGACGGCCCTATTCATACGCCGGCCGGTAATGACGGTACTGGTCATGTTGGGAATTCTGTTCTTCGGCGCCTCGTCGTACCGACGGCTTCCGGTAAACGACCTGCCAGCCGTCGATTTCCCGACAATCAGTGTAAGCGCCAACCTTTCGGGCGCGAGCCCGGCGACAATGGCGTCTTCTGTCGCCACGCCGCTCGAAAAGCAATTCTCGACGATAGCCGGAATCGACAACATGACGTCGACAAGCTCGCTCGGGAGCACGAACATCACGATCCAGTTTACCCTTGATCGCGACATCGACGCGGCCGCGGCGGACGTCCAGGCCGCGATATCGCGCGTACTGCGTAGCCTTCCGCTCGGAATCCTTCCGCCGTCATACCGAAAGGTGAATCCCGCGGACCAGCCGATTCTGTACTTTGCGCTGACTTCCAGCACGCTGCCGCTCTCTCAGCTCGATGAGTACGGCGAGACGTTTCTCGCGCAGCGGATCTCAATGGTCCCCGGTATTGCCCAGGTGCAGGTGTACGGCGGACAGCAGTACGCGGTCAGAATTCAGCTCGATCCGACCTCGCTTGCCAACCGTGGAATCGGAATCGACGAGGTCGCCAACGCCATCTCGTCACAGAACGTGAGCATGCCCACGGGCACGCTCTGGGGAACGAACCGGGCGTCTACGATCATCGCCAACGGCCAGCTTCAGAACGCGGGTGAGTTCAAGCGCATGGTGGTGGCATATCGAAACGGAGCGCCAGTTCACCTGCAGGAGCTCGGCGACGTCACCGACGATGTGGAGAACAACAAGGTCGCGAGCTGGTACAACAACGATCGTGCCGTCGTTCTTGCTATTCAGCGCCAGCCGGGCACCAATACGGTTGCGGTTGCGCAGGGCGTCAAGGCAATGGTGGCGTCACTCCGCTCCGAGATTCCCGCAAGCGTTGAGATAAAGACGCTGTACGACCGCTCCGTTCCGATTGAAGAGTCGGTAAAGGATGTGAAGTTCACACTAATGCTCACGCTGTTCCTAGTCGTGATGGTGATCTTCCTATTCCTTCGCAACGTGTCGGCGACGGTGATCCCGAGCCTCGCGCTCCCGATGTCACTCGTTGGAACGTTCGCGGTGATGTATCTGTTCGGGTATTCGCTCGACAACCTCTCGCTCATGGCGCTGACGCTCGCGGTGGGATTCGTCGTTGACGACGCCATCGTGATGCTGGAGAACATCGTGCGTCACCTGGAGATGGGCAAAACTCCAATGCAGGCGGCGTTCGATGGCGCGGCCGAGGTCGGCTTCACCATCCTCGCGATGACAATGTCGTTGACGGCAGTGTTCATTCCTCTCCTCTTCATGGGCGGGATCATCGGCCGATTGTTCCACGAATTTGCGGTGACCATCGGGACGGCGATTCTCGTCTCGGGCTTCGTGTCGGTCACGCTCACGCCGATGCTGTCCAGTCGATTCCTGAGACCCCCTTCCCACGCGCACGGAAAGCTGTTCAATGCCACAGAGCGAATCTACGAGCGGATTCTCGGTCGCTATGAATCGACCCTCGGCTGGGTCATGCTACACCGCTTCGGAGCCTTGATGTTCTCCCTGGCAGTCCTCGTCGGAACTGTTTTTCTCTTCAAGCTGGTACCAACCGGGTTCATTCCAACCGCGGACACAGGGCAGATCGTCGTCACGACGGAAGCCGCTCAGGGCACGTCGTTCCCCGAGATGGTCAAGCTCCAGCGGCAGGTCGCGGCGATCCTCGCGAAAGATCCGAGCGTGGGAGGCTTTATGTCCTCGGCGGGCTCGGGGTTTGGGGGAAGTGGAAATCAGGGTCGGTTTTTCCTGGCTCTCAAACCCCGCAATGAACGACCAAGCGTGACGGAAGTGGTGAACGAGCTGAGACCCAAGGTTGCCGGAATCCCCGGCATGAACGTGTTCATGCAGATACCTCCGGCAATTCAGATCGGCGGACGCCCGTCGAAGAGCCAATACCAGTTCACCCTGCAGAGCCCGGACATCGAGGGTCTCGACGCCGGTGCGGCGCGTATGGAGGCCAGGATGCGCGGGCTTCAGGAGCTGCAGGACGTCACGAGCGATCTCCAGATCGCCAATCCGCAGGTGCTCGTGAAAATAGACCGCGACCGCGCTGCTTCGCTGGGTGTCACCGCCGAGCAGATAGAGAGCGCGCTCTACGACGCGTACGGATCGCGGCAGGTCTCGACGATCTTCACTCCGACCAATCAATACATGGTGATCATGGAGCTTCGGCCCGAGTTTCAGCGCGACATCGCGGCGCTCGGCATGCTCTATATCCGCTCGCAGCAGGGTGGTCTAGTTCCGCTGAGCGCGGTCGCAAACATGAGTGAGGATATCGGTCCGTTGGCTATTACTCACTCCGGACAGCTGCCGTCGGTTACGATCTCGTTCAACACGCGCCCCGGCGTCGCCCTGTCTCAGGCGACCGCAGCGGTCGAGGCCGCCGCCGCGACGACGCTGCCGTCTACGGTTACCACGAGCTTCTCGGGGACGGCGCAGGCATTTCAGGCGAGCCAGCAAGGACTGCTCGCGCTTCTGCTCCTCGCGATATTCGTGATTTACATGGTTCTGGGCATTCTCTACGAAAGCTTCATCCATCCGGCGACGATCCTCACCGGTCTTCCGTTCGCCGCCTTCGGCGCGCTGCTGGCACTCTGGATCTTCCGGATGGAGCTCGACGTATATGGCTTCGTCGGGCTGATCCTGCTCATCGGCATCGTAAAGAAGAATGCGATCATGATGATCGATTTCGCGCTCGAGGCCGAGCGAAAGAACAACAAAACGCCGACTGAGGCGATCCTCGAGGCCGCAAGCGTACGCTTTCGTCCGATTATGATGACGACAATGGCCGCGCTCATGGCAACGTTGCCCATCGCCCTGGGCACGGGCTCGGGAGCGGATGCGCGCCGCCCGCTTGGCGTGGTGGTAGTCGGCGGATTGGCGTTCTCGCAGCTGGTGACACTGTACGTGACGCCGGTCTTCTACACCTACTTCGACGAGCTGCCAGACAAGGTGCGCGGCCTCACTCGCCGCGCTGTGGCGAAGATTCGAGGGCGGAGTGGTCCGTCCCTGGCCCCGAGCGAGCATTAGAAGGGATTTGGCGATTGCTCACTCGCTGACAAACGAATACCCGGGACGAGACTCGAACTCGTAAGGCCATAGGCCGCGGGATTTTGAGTCCCGTGCGTCTACCGATTCCGCCACCCGGGCGAGTCTACAAATCTAGCTGGCGCGTTCTGCGCATGTAAATCAGGTACGCTGCGAAGGCAACCGCCGCGAACAGAAACACCGCGAAGCTTGCGCGCGATATGTATTGCTCGAGCAGTGGGAGATCGCGGCCGAAATAAAAACCAAGCACACCAAACACTATTGCCCATGCCACGCTCCCAATCGTGTTGTAGGTCACGAACTTCGAGAGCGACATGCACGCGGCACCCGCCACCACAGCGGCCCATGTCCGAAGTACCGCGATAAACCTCCCGAACAGAATCGTCTTCGATCCGTTCCGCTCGAAGAAAGCGTGGGCTTTCTCGACGTGCGATTTGCGGATGCCGATGTAGCCACCATAGCGCGAGATCAACGGAAGTCCGCCCTTCAATCCGATCCAGTAGCCGAGTACGCCGCCTACAGATGCAGCGGCCGCGGCGAGTATTATCACGAGGTATATCGAGATTCGCCCATGCGAGGCGTACGCCGCAGCCGTCACCAGCGCTATCTCGCCGGGCAACGGAATCCCCAGACTCTCGAGCAGCACCAGCAGAAATAGAACGGGATACGTGTACGCGGCCAGGAGTCGCGTCACATGGTGCGCAAAATCGGGCATCTTGTCTTTAAGGATAAAAAAAGAGCTCCCGACCTGAGCGATCGAGAGCTCGATATCTTCCTATACTAGCGCGACCCTGCGCTGGGCCGCTACGGGAAGTGTCTGATTGGGGCACCCTGGCGGCCGCCGCCCAACCCCCGTCCCTGTCCTCCCTTCTGACCAGTCAGCTCCTGGGCGCGCTTTCTGAACTGCGCCTGGAGCGCAATATAGCCAGCGCGCTGGCTCGGAGTCAGGAAGCGAGCGAGGTCCTTCTGTTCAGCCTCCACCAGCGCGATGCGCTGCTTCTGTAACTTCACCGTATTGTCGAGCAGGTCGCTCACGTGTTGCTGGTTCGCCTGGCTCCCCCGACTCATCTCGAGCCGCAGATCGCGCCTCGTACCCCGCTCCTGCGCGAGCAGCTGATTCAGCTGGGGAGCGTATCTGGCATTGGTCTGCTCGAGCTGTCCGAGCTGCGCGTCGGTGAGGCCGAGCTTCTGCTGGGCAAGCTTCGCTGACTGCTCCCGAAATCGCTGCTCGAGCGCAGCGCGGTTCGGGTTCGCCGTCGTAGTCACGGGTTGCGCGACAAGGATGGGTGCGGCGAACAGACTCAAAATGCAAAGACCCAGCAGTCGTTTATTCATCGCGTACCCTGATCGGAGGTGTCGCCATTGTCAACGTTCATGACGGGCTCGGGCTCGGACGCCGGAAGCGCATCGAAGCTATTCATATCGCTCATCAACTGACGAAGAGCATTGTCACTCAGCGTCTCGACGCCGCTCGCCAAAGCCAGCGCGTGCGTGCCCGTCGAACCTGGAGTCGTGACGTTCGTCGTGGGCTGCTTCGCCGGCTGATTGATCGGCGCCGGAACGACAATTATCGTTTGCGGAGGTCTAGCTGGGGCGTAACCGCCCGGAGAATCCTTCTGCTGAACCACGAGCAGCGATCCGCCACCCGCGAGCACCACGAGGAAGCTGGCCGCCACCAGCCACGAAACCACGCGCGACCGTGAAGGAGCTTCTACCGCCGGCGTGATCCTGGCGTATGGCGCAATGCGACCGACGACGCGATTCACATCGATCGTCGGCGCAAATACCGCGGCAGCCTTGACGGCGCGGAGGACCTCAAGGTCCTCCGTGCACTCTTCGCAGCTCGCCACGTGCTCTTCGACTCTTTTTCTGGTACCGGCGTCCAGCGTCCGATGCAGAAGGTCGGGAAGCATCTCTCTGATTTCAATATCTGTGCACTCATTCATCACTCAAGAACTCCTTTACCCGCTGGATCGCGTTGTGATAGTGAACCCGGGCTGCACCCTCCGTGCTGCCCACTATTTCCGCGATCTCCCTGTATGACATCCCTTGCTGCACCCTCAGCGTGAACACTTCGCGCTGAGTCGGTGAGAGCGCCTCCAGCGATCTCCGCACCCGCTCCTGCGCCTCATCCGCTATTAGTAAATCCAGCGCCCCGTACTCACTCACCTTGTCAGATTCCTCCACGGGAACAGTCTCTCTGCTTCGTCGCTCCGCCCGACGCCGATCGAGCATCAATCTTCGTTCTATCGAAAAAAGCCAGGTTCTGAATGAGCTCTCTCCCCTGAACGAGTCGAGCGACGCGAAAGCGCGTACGAACGTGTCCTGCACCAGCTCTTCGACTCCCTCCCGTTCTCCGATGCTGGCCGCAAATCTGGCCAAGGCCTGGGAGTGCCTTCCCACCAACCGGGTTGCAGCCCGACCATCCCCCGCTTTCCAGCGGCGAATCAGCTCCATATCGGTCTCTTCGGGCCTGATTTCGGAGCCTGGCGTCATTGAGCCTCATCCAGTAGACGCTCCGCAACCCCGTGTGTTAAGGCCAATTGACCCCATCGGGCTGGACTCATAGCTTGGCGTTCATCGTCTCCAAAGCTACTACCATGAGGCCTGCCTGACCCAGCGATCCCGCCCCCGAATTCCCGAGCGCATCTCGCACCGGGGAGCACACGATCTGCTTCCCGAAAACTCGATTCCCGCGTTCATGAAAGCGCTGGAGCTGGGGGCCGACGCCATAGAGCTCGATGTCCACGCCACGCGCGATGGGGTAGTGGTGGTCCACCACGATGCCGCAGTAGAGCGCGGCCATGGATCCGGGAGCGCAAAATGGGCAATCGCGGACCTCGAATCGTCGGAGCTGCGGCACATGCTCCTCGCTGATGACATCGGCGTTCCGACGCTCGCTGAAGTGCTCGACGCGGTGGGGATTGGGCCACGGGTTTATGTCGAGATCAAGGGAACGAACATCGAGCCGCTGGTAGCACGTTGCATACGCGAATCGAACGCCGACTGCGCGGTTCATTCATTCGATCACAGAATCGTCGTGAAAATCAAGGAGATCTTTCCTGCGATCCGAACCGGCGTCCTCGAGGTCGCGCGCCCCATCGACCCTTTGGCTTCCCTGGTCGAGACTGGCGCCCAGGACCTGTGGCAGGAGAGGACGCTCGTCGACGAAGACCTCGTGCGGCGCATTCACTCCGGCAACGGGAGAGTCGTGGTGTGGACCTCGAACGATCACCTCGAATGGAAAATGCTCCGCGCCCTCGGGGTCGATGGAATCTGCACGGATCGTATCGGCGAGCTCGCGGCATTCGACTGGTAACTGCGCTACTTTATTGCGATCCTGAATCGACTTCCGGAGGAAACATCTCTTACATGCGTGCTCTATTTTGTCTTCTGGTCGCCGGCGCGGCGACGGCCTGTGCCACGGCGCATCCGCAAACTTCGACGACGCCTGTCCGCGACACGACTCAGGTGCAAATCGGACTCGGCGGCGCATCGACGCCGAACGCCGATCCATTCCCAAGCACATACACGCCTTTCCCGTCGCGCACGACCGTAATCCGGAACGTCAACCTCCTCACGGCCGCTGGTCCCACGATCAGGAATGGTGCGATACTCCTTCAGAACGGAAAGATCGTAGCGGTGGGACCGACCGTTTCCGCGCCACCTGATGCGGTCGTGATCGACGGCGCTGGTAAGTACGTCACACCCGGCATCATTGACGATCACTCGCACCTTGGCGTATACGCGGCCCCCGGCGGGAACGCGCTCAGCGATGGCAACGAAGCAACCAGCCCAACGACTCCGCAGGTGTGGGCCGAGCACTCGGTCTGGCCGCAGGATCCCCAATTTCCGCGCAACCTGGCGGGTGGCGTCACCACACTGCAGGTACTTCCCGGTTCCGCAAATCTCATTGGCGGAAGAAGCGTAGTGCTGAAAGTGGTGCCCGGCCGGATCGTCCAGGCGATGAAATTCCCCGGAGCCAAATACGGACTCAAGATGGCGTGCGGCGAAAACCCAAAACGCGTCTATGGGAATCGGGGCGGACCCCAAACGCGAATGGGCAATGTGGCGGGCTACCGCGCGGCGTGGATCAAAGCGCAGGAGTATCGTCGCAAGTGGGACAAGTGGAATGCCGACCACAAGGGCGATCCGCCGACTCGCGACCTCGGCAACGAGACCCTCGCCGAAGTGCTGCGCGGAAACATTCTCGTGCACATCCACTGCTACCGCGCCGATGAGATGGCGCAGATGATCGACATCGCGCACGAATTCGGCTACAAGATCCGCTCTTTCCACCACGCAGTGGAAGCGTACAAGATCGCCGATCTGCTCAGGAAGGAAGACATCGGAGCATCGCTCTGGGCCGACTGGGGCAGCTTCAAGATGGAAGCAATGGACGCAGTCAAGGGCAACATGGCCCTCGTCGATCATGCTGGCGTGCGAGTGATCGTTCACTCTGATGATCCCTCTGGATCGCAGCGCCTGAATCAGGAAGCGGCAAAAGCAATGGCAGCCGGCGCGGAGATCGGACTTCCCGTGAGCGAGGATCAGGCTATCAAGTGGCTCACGATCAACCCTGCCTGGGCGCTCGGGCTCGATGACAAGATCGGTTCACTCGAGCCGGGCAAGAACGCAGACGTCGTTCTGTGGTCCGGTGATCCGTTCAGCGTGTACAGCCGGCCGGAAAAGGTCTGGATCGACGGCGCGTTGCTATACGATCGGACCGACCCATCCGAGCAGTGGCGCACCGATTTCGAGCTCGGCTTCGTCCCGTTTAACCGGAACTAATCGATGAAACCATACATTTTCACGGCACGCCTTTTCACATCGCTGCTGATTGCCATCACGGCATTGGCGCCCGCCAGCGCACAGACGATCGCGATTACGGGCGGCAAGGTTTATCCCGTCAGCGGACCGCCGATCGAAGGTGGAACGGTCGTCGTCGTGAATGGTAGAATCACCGCCGTCGGAAGTAACGTCGCCATTCCCGCCGGCGCGCAGCGCATCGACGCAACGGGAAAGATCGTAACTCCGGGCTTCGTCAACTCAGCGACGCAGCTGGGAGTACAGGAAATCGCTGCCGTCAACGACACGCGGGATGCGTCCGCCCGCGGCAGAGACAACATTGCCGCCGCATTCACGGTGTGGGACGGTCTCAATCCCAATTCGGTGCTTCTAGCCCCCGCCCGCAAGGAGGGAATCACGAGCTTCGTCGTGATGCCGACGGGCGGATTGATAGCAGGCCAGGCCGCGCTTCTCGATGTGGTTCCGGGGACCAGCAGCGACATGATCATCAGAGCTCCTGTCGCAATGATCGCCGAAATCGGAGACCCGCAGTCGGCGGGGCTTGCATCGAGGGGAGAGCTCATCGTCAAGCTGCGTGAGCTGCTCGAGGACACGCGATACTTCCAGACCCACAGAGACGCTTTCGATCGTGCCCAAACCAGGAACTTCGCCGCGAGCCGGCTCGACCTGGAAGCGATGATTCCAGTGATCGAAGGAAAACTCCCTCTTATGGTCAACGTCGACCGCGAATCGGACATCGACGCCGCCATGAGACTGGCGCGTGAATTCAACTTCAAGCTGATAGTGGGCGGCGGAGCCGAGGCGTGGATGATGGCGGACCGCCTCGCAGCCGCTCACATCCCCGTACTGACGGGCGCCATGAACAACATTCCGGGAGACTTCGCGCAGCTTGGTCAGCGCCAGGAAAACGCTGGGCTGCTCCGAAAGGCTGGCGTCTCCGTCGCTCTCATCGGCAACGCCCGTGGTGGCGACGAGGAGGCGTTCAACGTTCGAAACATCAAGCAGGAAGCCGGCAACGCGGTCGCGTACGGAATGACGTGGGACGATGCGCTGCGCGCGGTAACGCTCACCCCGGCCGAGATCTTCGGCGCCTCCGATCGCGTCGGATCACTCCAGCCGGGGCGCGAAGGCAACGTCGTTGTCTGGAGTGGAGACCCGTTCGAGTTCACTACCAGGGTAGAGCACGTCTTCGTGCGCGGCCGCGAGTACAACGACAAGACGCGCCAGGACATGCTGATGGAGCGCTACAAAACTTTGCCAGGCACCCACAACAGTCCGCCGCAATAGCCCGCGAAAGACACGCAAAAAAGAAAACGCTCCCGGAAACTCGGGGAGCGTTTTCTTTGGGTGCGAGGATCAGCTCGGCGAGCTCGGATACTCGTTGCCCGTTCCCGAAGAGGCGGTTCCAGTCGTGTCCGCCGACGAGGATCGCGATGCGGCCGACTGCTGCCGCTTGAGCTCGATGTCCGCTTCGAGACGACTCGCTTCTGCGTCGTGCGTTTCGAGCGTCGCGCTCAGCCGGTCATAGGTGGCAGCATCCAGATCTCGTCCGCTTTTGCGGGCGCGAAACACGGCGTAGCCCAGAGCCTGCGCCGCCTTGTCAGCGAGCTGTCTTGTCCGGAACGCCTCGAGCCGCGTCTTGCCATCGTCAAAGGCGTCCTGCGCCGCTTTGCCGGCGCGGTCGAGTTCCTGTTTGAGTCTGTCGAGTAATGGCGTCATCGTCGTCTCGCGAATGAGGTAACTGCTCTCAAACGTACGCAAAATCACAGCCGGCAGTTTCGGAAAGTGACCGACAACAAAAAAGCCCCTTTCGGGGCTCTGAGTTTTGAAGCGCGTCGGAGCTACGCCGCGGTGGTTGCGGCGTCAGGATAGACGCTGACCTTGTAGCGCGTCTTGCTCTTGTGCTCGAATTTCACGACCCCATCGATCAGCGAATAGATCGTAAAGTCTGTTCCGAGTCCGACGTTGCGCCCCGGGTGCCACTTGGTCCCGCACTGGCGGACGATAATGTTCCCGGCCACGACTTTCTCGCCGCCGAACTTCTTCACGCCACGGTACTGCGGATTGCTGTCGCGCCCGTTGCGCGATGAGCCTACGCCTTTCTTATGTGCCATTACTTCTCTCCCCCGCTCTTCTTGCCGAAGGCGACGTCCTTGATGCGGACCTCGGTGAAGCCCTGCCGGTGACCCTGCTTTTTCGCGTAGTTCTTGCGGCGCTTCATTTTGAAGACGACGATCTTGTCGCCCTTGCCGTGCTTGACGATCTCGCCGGTTACATGCGCGCCCTTAACCCCGGGTGCGCCGACATGCGTCTTGTCGCCCTCGGAGCCGAGGATGACGTCGTCAAACGTGACTTTGGAGCCGGCGTCGCCGGCCAGAGTCGGAATTCTGATTGTCTTGCCGGCCTCGGCTTTGAACTGCTTGCCGCCGGTTCGGATGATCGCGTAAGTCATAGAGATTGTTACTGTTAAGTAGTGTAACGCAGCCTTGAAAGTTAAATGGGGCAGCGGCCGAGGTCAACTGCGTTTACGCGATCGCGTACTGCTGCGTAACGTCCCTGCCTTGCGCCTTCACCACGAGCTTGAATTCGTCCGGCTTGAGCAGGGGATCGTCCCGAAATTCGAGCGAGAAATTCGCAGCTTTCTGGAGCTTCTGCGCCAGGTCGCGCTCCTGCTCGAGAACGTACATCGCGACGTCCGGGTGCAGCTTGACGAGGAGATTGTCGCGCCGTCCTTCCACGGCCATCCGCTTCACCGACCGCTCCATCCGGCGAACGATCGTCTCGGGCGTCAGCACCCGACCTGTGCCGTTGCAAGTCGGGCAAGCCTCGGTCGATGATTGATAGTGGCTCTGTCGCACCCGCTGGCGGGTCATTTCGATCAGTCCGAGGTCGCTCACGGCAAACGCCTTCGTGCGGGCCCGGTCACGCGAGAGATGCTGCCTCAGCTCCTGCAGCACACGGTCGCGGTTCACCTTCGTTTCCATGTCGATGAAATCGCAAACGATGATTCCACCGACATCGCGAAGCCTGAGCTGCCGGGCGATTTCCTGAGCCGCTTCCATGTTCGTGCGCAATACAGTCTTCTCGGGATCCTTCTTGCCGGTGTACCGGCCCGAATTCACATCGATGGAGACGAGCGCTTCTGTCGGCTCAACGATAAGGTAGCCACCCGAAGGCAGGTCGCAGCGGCGCTTGAAGATATCCCGGATCTCCGACTCGATGCCGGAGTTGTCGAAGAGGGGGAGCTGCGACTCGTGGAGCTTCACGCGAGCTATCAGGTCGGGCGCAATATCCTTGAGGTACCCGACGATCTCGTTGTAGACCTCCTTCGAGTCTACGCTCAGGCTGTCGACCTTGTCGCTGAAGATGTCCCGGACGAGCCCGCGGGTGAGCCCGCTCTCCCTGTTCACGAGCGAAGGCGCCTTCTGAAAGTGCATCTTTCGCTTGATCTTCTTCCACTGCGCCATGAGGCTGTTGAGCTCGCGCTGGAGCATCTCGGGCGTCACGTCTTCGCTCACGGTCCTGACGATCACACCTCCTGATTTCTCCGGAAGTATGCTCTGGACCTGCTCCTTCAACCGGGAGCGCTCGGCCGATGAGCCAATCTTGCGACTGACGCCGACCTTGGACGAATCAGGGATGTAGACGAGAAAGCGGCCGGCGAGCGAGATCTGAGCGGTGACGCGCGGGCCCTTGGTGGAGATTGGCTCCTTCGAGATCTGAACCAGAATCTCCTGGCCCCGCTTCAGAGCTTCCTGTATAGGGGGAGCCTTGGCTCGCCGCCCGTTGCTGTGGTTTCCGTTGCCGTTCTTCTTTTCGACGGGCTCGTCGGAATCGTCTTCCTCTTCCTCGTCGTCGTCTTCGGCTTCATCAGCGGACTGACGGACGATATCCGAAGCGTGCAGAAAGGCGCTCTTTTCGGTGCCTATGTCGACGAAGGCGGCCTGGATGCCAGGGAGGACGGCATCGACGCGACCGAGATAAATGTCACCGACCATACGTCGGTTGTCTGGACGATCGACGAGGAGCTCAACAAGCTTCCCGTCCTCCAGAATCGCGATCCGCGTTTCGCGCGGAGCCGCGTTAATGAGGATTTCTCTTTTCATTGTCGCCGGCTCACCCTGCGCTCGGCGACTCGACGAGCGGCGTGGTGGACGGTCCAAAAAAGTCCGCGCGGTCGTGTTACAGGGCCGCGTTTATGATTTTCAGATTACATCACCTTCGGCGCCCCCCGCTCCATGTGTCCGGGACCCGCGAGTCGCGCGGGGTCCCCATGCATGGGGAGCCACTGTCAGTGCGCACAATCTACCGCCAAACTGAGTGTTTCCGCAACGGCGACAACAACTTACGAGGGCCCACGGAAATCGCCGATTCCCCTCTGGGATTCGGCAGATATGTGACGCGTTTCAATCGGGTCCCGTCACAGCTCTACGGATGAGGTCGATCCCAGAAGAGCCATTCATCGCAATCCAGATGAGCCAAGCCGTGACGAGGAGGTACGTCAGGCCAGCCTTCCACTCCCCGTGCTTCATGTACAGGGCCAAGCTGAAGGCTCCTGCGTCGTCGGGGTGGGTCGCCTTCCAGGGCGTCGGTCGAGGGACGAATGCCGGTACGTTGGCGCTGTAGGTTTCATACGCTTCAGGAAATCGGCTGGCAATGTTTGCCCGTTCGCGCTTCATGGTGGGAGCGTAGATGAGCACGAAGAAGGCGACGACCACTAGAAGCAGAGCCCAATGCGCGGCGATCGCGAACCCGGCCGCGATCAGAAAGCTCCCGAAATACAGGGGGTTTCGCGTGTGCGCATATGGGCCCGATGTCGCGAGTATCTCATTCTTGGATATGTGCCCCGATGCCCAGCCGCGGATGAATACGCCAACCAACGCGATTGCCCCTCCGACCGCGAGGGTCAAAGGGGTCGGCCGGGCAAAGATCAAGTAGGCGATCCCGAACAAGAAGCCAAGGGGGAGTCTGAGGCTCTTGGCAATCTCGGAATAGGTCAATCCGCTAACTCCTTCAGGAGGTGACGCGCTATCACGAGCCGCTGAATCTCGGACGTCCCCTCCCCGATCTCGCAGATCTTGGCGTCGCGGAACATTCGCTCCACGGGATAGTCCTTGGTATAGCCGTAACCGCCATGAATCTGGATTGCCTTGATCGTCGTCCGCATCGCCAGCTCGGAGCAGTACAGTTTGGCGATAGCCGCCTGCTTGCTGAACGGCTGCCTGTTCTGCGCCAGCCATGCCGCGTGAAACATGAGGTGCTTGGCCGCCTCGATCTCGGTGGCCATGTCTGAGAGCTGGAACTGGATGCCCTGAAAGCTCGAGATCGGCTGGCCAAATTGCTTTCTGAGGGTCGAATAGCGCAGCGACTGCTCGAACGCGCCCTCGGCAATCCCCAATGAAAGCGCGGCGATGCCAACGCGGCCCGCATCGAGCGTCCGCATGAAATTATTGAATCCCTCCCCCTCTTCCCCCAGGATGTTCTCGGCGGGCACCTCGACGTCCTCGAAGATCAGCTCGCGAGTGTCCGACGCGCGCCACCCCAGCTTGTCCTCCTTCTTTCCCGCACGAAATCCGCGCATGGAGTCGAGCGAGTCATCGTGTCCGATTCCGAGTCCGTCGGCCTTGTCCAGATCGCTCGCCTCCTTCGTGACGATGAAGGAGCTGATCCCCCTCGTTCCTTTTCCAGGATCCGTCACCGCTGTGACGATGAAGATCTCTCCCACACCGCCGTGCGTGATGAAAATCTTGGTACCGTTCAGAAGGTAGTGAGCGCCCCTACGTACTGCCGTCGACCGCGTGCTCGCCGCGTCGCTTCCGGCGCTCGGCTCCGTCAGCCCGAATCCGCCGAGCACTTTCCCTGAAGCGAGAAGCGGCACGAAGCGCTTCTTCTGAGCCGCGGTGCCGAAGTTTACGATTGGTGATGTGCCGAGCGTCGTGTGTGCCGAGATGGTAATCGCGTGCGAGGCATCGACCTTGGCCATCTCGTTGATCACGATCATGTAGCTGAGGAGATCGAGGCCCGCCCCGCCGAGCTCTTCCGGCCACGGAATGCCGAGGAGACCAAGCTCACCCATCTTCTTGACATTGGCCCACGGAAACTCGGCCTTCGCATCGAGCTCGGCGGCGACGGGAGCCACTTCGCTGCGTGCGAACTCCCTCACCATGTTGCGGACGGCGAGATGCTGTTCGGTAAAGTAGAGCGTGTCGTCCATAGGCTAGCGCTTGGCTATTTCTTCTCTGAAGCCTGAAAATTCTCCGGATACAGCGAGACGCGCACGTAGTTGTCGGTGCGAAGATATATCTGCGCGGCGTGCCGCAGATTTTCCACCGTCAGCGCCGTTATCAGCTTTTCCCCGTTCGGAATTTCCTCGAGCGGCCAGCCGCTCTGGTCGAACGTGGCAATCTGAGACAGCCAATATCCATTTTGTTTGATCGCCGTCTCGCGGGCTCTCAGCGCCGCCTCCTTCACTTTGTTCAGATATTCGGGCGTCGTGCCGAAGCGCTTGACGCTGTCGATCTGCGTGAGCGCCGCCGAGGTGAGATCTTCGAGTCGCTCGGGCGCGGAGCCAAAGCCGATTGTGAAACGATATGACGGCAGCGGATCGCGTGACGCGCTTGGACTGACACTGACACCATAAGTGCCACCCATGTTCTCGCGTAGAGCTTCTCGCAGCTTGATGTTGAGGAGCTCGGCGAGCGCGCTAAGATAGTAGCGGTTTTGCCTCGTATACTCGAATGGGCCCGTGAACACGAGCGCAGTGCGCGCCTTTGGCTCGGTTCCCTTTTTCACGACGCGCTGCACGACTCCAACGGGCGGCCTCACGCCTGTATCCCGCCATGTCTCGTTCTTGCCCGTCGACGGAAGAGAGCCAAGCCATTTTGCCACGAGCGGCTTGATCGAATCCGGGTCGAAGTTTCCCACGAACACGAATGTGAATCCACTGGCGTCGGCGAAGCGATCCTTGTAGAAGGCGAACGATTTGAACGGATCGATGTGATCGAGCATTTCCGCCGAAACGGGCTGCTCGCGGATGGAGTGCTGCGCCATCGTTACCTGGAGCGTATCGCTGAACGCGGCTTCGGGGCTGGCGCTTCGATTGGCGAGCACGCCTTTATAGCGGCCCAGGAATGTGTTCACCAGCGACGTATCGAGGCGCGGCTGAGTGAAGTACAGATACACGAGCTCGAGCATCGTCTCGACGTCGCGCTCTGACCCCTCACCCGAGATATCCTGCGTCAGTTCGTCGATGCTCGGGTACACGCTTACCTGCTTGCCCGCCAGATATTTTTGCAGATCGACGACCGAGAATGTGCCGACCCCACTCGTCATCGGAATCAGATCAGCGGCTCTGGCCGCTACGAAGCTCGCGTCGGACAGGAGCGACACCCCGCCCTTACTGTAGGCCGTGAAGCTGATCTTGTCTGCATTGAAGTCGGTCGGCTTGAGCAGGACGCGCACGCCGTTCGACAATTTCCATTCGCGGACACCGATGCTCT
>JBDTIV010000021.1:0-41135 GCA_039936175.1 Gemmatimonadaceae bacterium
GGGCCCGCCGGCTCGGGCAGTGGGATGAGCCCGGCACTCGGGAAGCGGAGAAGAGTCCCGAGCAGGAGCTCCAGCGGCTTCGTCGGGAGAACGAGGTGCTGCGACAGGAGAGGGATTTCCTAAAAAAAGCCACGGCGTTCTTCGCGAAAGAGTCGCGGTGAAGTTCGCCTGTATCCAGCTGCACGTCAGAGAATCCGAAGTGCGACTCATGTGCCGAGTGTTGAGTGTCTCGTCGTCCGTCGGGCCAGCTGAGCGCGGAAGACGTAGGAAAACTCAAAGCCGCACTCTCGTCTGACGATCCGTGCGTCCGCGAGCTCTCGGTGACGATTCTCGCGATCAATAAGGACGTTCCAGCTCCAAGGAAGCCGGTCGTCCGCCTGGCTGAAAGCCAGAAGGAGAAGGGGAAATTCCGTGACTAGGTCGTCGCGGGAACAGTCTCATACGGGTGAGAGTCCCTTTCAAAAATCGCAGCTGGCGACGCGTCGCACCCGCGGCCTGGAAGCAGCTGCCGCTGCTTCAGCCGACCAAGCTCGCGGGATGCGTTGCGGTCTCCGTTCTGAACATCCTCTGGCAGGGGCACGGAGTACTCCGCTCGCTACCCCTCGGAGCGCGAATCGCGGTGATGCTCGTGCTGTCGTACTCCGTCGTCACGGTGGCCGAGTTTGTGTGGCTGCTGTGCACGGTGCAGCAACCAGTCTATCTCGGATTTCGTGAGGCCACGCCGTTGCCAGCGGCGCCGGAAATCGATCCGCTCGTCGAGCAGCTCGCTGACCTCCCGCGCAACGAGCTGAAGGAAGAGACCCTCAATCTCGCGGAGGAAATGCGGACGTTCGAGGCCGGAAGCGACAGTGCCTACGTGACGACCCTCATCAGACCGCTTGCACTGACGGGCCTGTCGGAGGAAGAGCGAGACCGCAAGCTCGATCGCGACAGCACCGAGCTCGTTCATCGACATTTCGTCACCTGGCGCATTTACCGCGAGAGATTCTACCGCCCCGCCAAAGCTTTGCGCGACGAGCTCCGCAAACGACTGGGCATCAGAAACCCGCGGAGAGAGCCCGAAATTCCCGCGCTCGACCACGCCGCGCTCACCGGCGCGAAACCGATCACGGAAGCAGCGGATTATTTGACGGAGCTCGCGAACCGCCTCCCGTAGTACGGCTGCTCCGAACTTTGAAGCAGGATGCTCCGGATCGCGCCGTGTGGAAGGAAGGTCCTATATTCGTCTGCTGTGAGAACTACTTCGCCGTCGCCAAGCCACGTCGCACTCAGGCGTTGCACGCCGGAAGACGTTGCGACGATCGCGTCTCTGGGCGCGCGATTCTTCGTGCAGGCGTACGGTGTGACGCACCCCGAGCCCGAGCTCAGTCGCTATTTGGCCAGCGCGTATTCGCTGGACACGATTGCAGCCGCGATCGGAGGCGATGGAAGTATGGTTATCGTTGCCGAAGACTCAAATGGTGCGCCGGTCGGCTACTCCCACATTTGGGCAACGGATGAGATTCCCGACGGAGTCGAAGGCAGCCGCGCATTCGAGATCGTGCGCTTCTACGTCGATGCGGCGGTGCAGGGGGAGGGAATCGGTGCCGCGCTCATGACTCACTCCTGCGATCTCGCTCGGCAGGCGGCCGCTGACGTGATCTGGCTCCAGGTCTGGTCGCAGGCGCCGTGGGCAATCGGTTTCTACCGGCGCATGGGTTTTTCCATCGTCGGAAAGAAGGCCTTCCACTTCGGCGAGCGTGTGGATGAAGATCACGTCATGTCGCGACCGCTAGCCTAGCGGCGACGTGCCGTATCGCACTTCAAATCTGCCGCATCCGTATCGCCCTCCTTCACGGATGCCATTCGTAGCGGGTGCCAGTCGCGGCGGTCGATGTCGCTCGGGCAACCCAGGTTCTCAATAGCTAACTTCTCCAGAAGAATGCCCATCAAGATGCCCATCTCTCTTCATCGTGGGTCGCCTTCATTGCGACCCCGCCCCGAAGATCTTCCGCTGCACGAAGACGTTCGGTGGCTCGCTGGCGCCCTGGGTCGCGTTATCCAGCGTCTCGAGGGCCAGGAAGCATTCGAGATCGTCGAGAAGCTCCGCGTCGCCACGCGCGCGCGACGGCACGGTGACCGCGACGCGTTGTCGCTCGAGCAGCTTCTTCGCCAGATAGACGCGCTCTCGGTCGAGCAGTGCACCGTGGCCGCGCGCGCATTCACACTCTTCTTTCTGCTCATCAACACCGCCGAGCAGACGCACCGCGTCAGACGCCGCAATGCGTATTTCGGAAAGGGCGTCAGCGCGCCGCAGCCGGCATCCGTGCGCTGGTCCATGCGCAAGCTCCGCGAAATGGGTCTGACGGCGGACGCTGTCGAGAGCGCGATGCTCGCGCTCGATGTACGTCCCGTTCTCACGGCGCATCCGACCGAATCGACGCGACGGACGCTCCTGCAGCTCCAGGCCCGTGTAGCCGATAAGCTTCTCGCCCACGAGCAGGCGCCGACCGATGAAGCGAAGCGAATCGAGCAGGAGTTGGAAGGGGAAGTGGAGCTTCTCTGGCTGACCAGTGAGGTACGTCAGGACCGTCCATCGGTGCTCGACGAAGTGAGCTCCGCGCTCTGGTATCTCGAGACGCGCCTGCTCGCCGCGGGGGAGCACGTTCATTCAGGCCTCGCGCTCGCCTTCGAGGAAGAGTTTTCGCGATCGGCGGATTCGTTCCGTCTCGCTGTTCCGCTCCGCTGGGGATCGTGGGTGGGCGGAGACCGCGATGGAAATCCGTTCGTCACGCCGGAGATCACGATTGCCACGGCGCGGCGCGCAAGTCACGTCATACTCGGCAGATATCACGAAGAGCTCGACGACCTGGTGCGGCGCCTCTCGCTTTCGGCGGGGCTCGCGCCCGCGACCGGCGCGCTCATGCAGTCGATGGAGAAGGACAAGGAGATTCTTCCCGACGTGTGGAAGAACAACAGGAAGCGAAACGCTGACGAGCCACTGCGGCTGAAGCTGACGTTCATGGCTGCCCGCATCGAGGCCACGCGCAGGCTGGTCGCCTCTCGCGACGCGGGCAAGGTGCGTGAGGAACGCGCGGCGTATCCAGACGCCTCCGCGTTCGATCGCGATCTGATGCTCGTGCGGGAATATCTGGCCGGTGCCGGCGCGATCCAGGCATGTCGCACAACGCTCGATCCATTCATCGCCAGCGTGCGGGCACACGGATTTCACGGCTTCATGATGGATGTTCGGGATCACGCGGAAGTTCTTGCGGCGGCCGTAAATGACATCGTATCGCAAATGGAGCTCGCGAGCTCCGATGGAGATCGCCTTCGCTCGATCCTTCGCGCCGGGCCTTCCGTTCGCAAGAGCGAGCTTCACCTCTCTGAGGAGACGAAGACGGTGCTCGACACGTTTCGCGCGATCGGGACCATCCAGCGCGAAGCGGGCGAGCCGGCTGCCTGCACTTATATAGTATCGATGACGCAGTCGCCAGATGATCTGTTGCGGGTGCTGGTGCTCGCCCGCGAAGCGGGTCTCGTCGATCTGTCCGGCAGGAAGCCAACCTCACGCCTCGACGTGGTGCCGCTGTTCGAGACCCTCGACGACCTCGATCAGGCTCCGCTCGTCATGGGGGCGTTGCTCGACGATCCCATCTACGCGCGACAACTCGAGGCTCGCGGCCGCAAGCAGGAAGTGATGATAGGCTACTCCGACTCGAGTAAGGACGCCGGCATCATCGCGTCCTCGTGGGCACTCTATCGGGCACAGGAGTCACTCGCGGAGCTGTTTCGCGGCGCCGGCATCGAGCTCCGCCTCTTTCACGGGCGGGGCGGCAGCGTCGGACGCGGCGGCGGTTCCCCGGTGTATCGTGCTCTCGCCGCGCTCCCTCCTGGGACCACCAATGGTCGCATCAAGATCACCGAGCAGGGAGAGATCATCTCGCAGCAGTTCGGGCTGCTTCCGGTTGCTGAGCGAAGCGTTGAAGTGACGACGGCCGGAACGCTGCTCCACGAGTTTACGGACTGGCGGAAAGATGTGGATCCGGAGGAGATCGACGAATTCCGCGAAGTGCTCGATCGGCTCGCGGACCGTTCGCACTCCGTCTATCGCGAGCTCGTCCACGACAACGACGCGCTGTTCCGGCTCTTTCGTATTGCGACTCCGATCGATGAGCTTGCCAACGCGCGCTTCGGATCGCGTCCCGCGTATCGTCCCGGGGCAAGGTCCGGCATCGATGGAATCAGGGCCATTCCGTGGGGATTTGGATGGACGCAGATCCGGCTAATGCTTACCGGCTGGCTGGGTGTCGGCACCGCACTGGGGGAGGAGATTCACTCGCGCAAAGGGTTGGTGCGCCTACAGAAAATGGCGCGCGTCTGGCCTTTCATGGACGACTTGCTCGGCAAGGTCGAGATGGTGTGCGGCAAGACCGATATCGACATCGCGCGCGCGTACGTGACACACCTGGGCGGAGACATCAAGCTCTTTGATGCGCTCGTGAGCGAGTTCGACAGGGCAGTGGACGCGCTGCTCGTGATCCGCGGACATCGCGAGCTTCTTGACGACAGTCCGGTGCTCCAGGCCGCGATTGCGCTGAGAAATCCTTACGTGGATCCCCTGTCGCTGCTGCAGATATCGCTGCTCGACAGAAAACGGAAGTCCGCCGGCCTGAGCGCGCGCGAGAGGGAGAGAATCGACGACGCGCTCGCTACCACGCTCAGCGGAATTGCGCAGGGACTGCGCAATACGGGCTGATTCAGCCCGGACGTTAGTCCAGCAGCTCGAGCGCTTTCTCGGCGATCGTGTGGTAGCACTCGCAGGAGACTTTCTGCAGTCCTTCGACATCGCGCAGCGCAACCTTTCCATAGCGGTGCTCGATGAGACCTTGCCGCTCGAGTCCTCCAATCGCCACGGTCACGCCGGGCCGGCGAACCGCCAGCATCTGCGAGAGGAATTCGTGGGTGAGACCGAAGTCCGTTCTGCCGACGGCGTCGGCGCTCAGCAGTAGCCAGCGAGCGCAACGCTGCTCGATCAGGTGCATGCTGTTGCAGGCGGCGGTCTGGGCGATGACTTCGTTGGAGAACTGCGCATATCTGTGCAGCATCCTCTTCAGCTGGGGAGCGACCGTGAGCAGCGACACGAAATCATTGGGGGTCATCTGGTAGAATTCCCCTTCGATCTGGCAGATCCCTCTGTTCCGGGCGACGGGAATTCCATGAAACAGCGGAAGACCCACAAATCCTTCGCGGCCCACTGCCATTGCTTCCAGCGATGTGCCGTCTTTGAGGACGGTGACGAGCGAAACCATTCCGTTGATCGGGAATAAAACGCGGGTAAACGGTTCGTTGGACTCGAACAGATGCTCTTTAAGGGCGCATCCGACTCTCTTCGCGCGATCGAAGAACGCAGCGAGCTCGCCCGCGGGCAAATCGGAGAGAAGGTGGTTTTCGGCTGTTGTGGAGGGATGCGTCCCATCTCCACCAGCCAATACGGGATAACCCGCCTTGGAGATCATACGACCTTTGATTTGGCGTGGAAGCCAGAAGGTCGCAGACTCGAGTAATGCCCGAAGCGATCTGGTTGTCGATTGTCTATTGGACTGTACCCTATAAGACGGCGCCATGCAATGAGCAGTAGGTGGGTGTTTCCTGATGAGCGAAAACGGTCCGCATTGTGCGATGTCGTAGGAGCCTTTCCTTCTCAGTGGTTTTGGTTGAATCCTGAAAAACACCCCTTCACCGATACCGGGCTTCCGGAGCTCCACGCGCTTCGCGAGGAGCAGGTCCGCGACGAAATAGCCCGGCGCCTCCGCTGCATCTGCGGCAATTTCTCCGAGCACGATTTCCAGGAGCTCGTGAGTCAGATGGCCGAGCGACAATTGAAAGGAGAACGAAAGCTGGTCTGGTAGGAGCTTTTTAGGAGTCGGGTGCGGAACCCTGAGCTCCTTTCAGCTATTTGATCTTGAGTCCCTTCAACTTGGGATCTAGACGCGGATACCGGAGGTCGAGGTGTTCCAGCGTGTCCGCGATGGTGCGTCCGATCAAGAGATCGCGCGCGTGTTCGTCGTCGGCGGGCACGATGTACCAAGGCGCCCAACGTGTGCTGCATTTCGCGATCGCATCACGGTACGCGACGGTGTAGTCATCCCAGAGCCCGCGGTCGTCGAGATCGCCCACTCTGAACTTCCAGTTCTTCTTTCGATCATGCAGGCGCTCCTCGAGACGTTTTTTCTGCTCATCGCGCGAAACGTGCAGAAAAAATTTCAGGATCGCGACCGAGTTCTCTGCCAGCGTGCTCTCGAACTCGTTGATCTGCTCGTAGCGCTTCGACCAGACTCTCTTCGGCAGCGATTTGTGCACGCGGGGGACGATCACGTCTTCGTAGTGCGAGCGGTTGAAGATTCCGATGATCCTCCGCTGCGGGACGCGCTTGTGGATGCGCCACAGAAAGTCGTGCTCTCGCTCTGCCTCAGTCGGCACTTTGAAGCTCGTGACTTCGCAACCCATGGGGTTGACGCTTCGAAAGACTTTTCTGACAGTTCCATCCTTACCCGACGCGTCGCGGCCCTGAAGGACGACGAGCAACGCGTAGCGACCATCTGCGTACAGGACGCTCTGCAGCTTCTTGAGGCGCTTGCGCTCGTGCTTTGCCGCCTTGTCGAGATCGTCTCCGTGGGGAAGATCCTCAGGTGGCGAAGCGTCGCCGTCGCTGAGCCGGATCTGTCGCGGTCCGCTGACAGCCTTGAGCTTTGCGAAGGAAGTGGTCACAAATCAATGTGGTGGCATTCGGGAGCCCCCGCCACTAGAGTATGGCTGGCAACGAATGTCCACTACTCTCGATACTCCGGGTGTCGCGTCCCCTACCGCTCCATCTATAGGTATTCGCGTCCCCTCCGCAACGCAACGCGCCGCAATCGAGGCCGAGCCGCAGCCGCTGCTGGTTCGAGCTGGCCCCGGCGCGGGTAAGACCTACTGCCTCATCGAGCGCATTCGCTTCCTCATCGAGCGTCGCGATTTCGATCCGGCGCGAATCTGCGTCTTCACTTTTACCAACAAGGCAGCCGGAGAAATAGCCTCACGTCTCGACGCCGAGCTTGGGCCGAGCGTCGAAAACGTCAAGCGTGGAACGATCCACTCATTCTGCTCGGAGTTGTTGCGTGAGTTTGGGGATCAGGTCGGACTGCAGGAAGGCTTCGGAATCGCGGATGAGCCGTATCAGCGCGCTGTTCTGCGCCGTCTCAAGGTCGCGCCGCGACACCACAAGAGCGTTCTCGACGCCTTCGCGCGCTATCGCTTTCGCGGCGAGCCGCTCGGTCACAGATACGAGAAGTTTTACGACGCATATCGTCGCGCTACCGCCGAGCGGAACATCGTGGACTTCGATGGGCTCCTGCTCAAAGCAGCGGAGCTTTTTCGAATCGAGTCGGTTACCGCGACTTTGAGGGCGCGCTGGGACGTCATTCTCGTGGACGAGTTCCAGGATCTCAATCCGGTGCAGTACTCGATCATTCGGGAGCTGTCGCGCGATCACCGCCATGTCTTCGCCGTTGGCGACGACGAGCAGTCAGTGTATTCCTGGACGGGCGCCGATCCGCTGCTGTTCGCGAAGTTCGCCAACGACTTCGAGATCCTTGGCTCGGACCGGCTCCACAATCTCACGGAAAACCATCGCTGTCCCCGTGAGGTGCTCACGCTCGGACGACGGCTGATCTCGCTCAACGAGCAGATCTTCAAGGATCGGCCGCCGCAGGAGACGAGCGTCGAGTCGCCGTTTCCCGTTGCAGCGCTCACTTTCGCAGACGACGATTCCGAGGCCCGCTGGATCATCGACGACCTGAAAAATGACCGAGCCGATCACGCCGATAGCCTGGCCTGGGGCGACGTCGGAATACTGTATCGCACGCACAAGATCGGCAGCGCACTCGAGGCGGGCTTTCTCAATTCAGGGGTGCCCTGCCGTCTGGCGCAGGGTCGTGCCCTCGCGGACGACGCCGTCGTGGCGTACGTGCTCGCGGCGCTGCGTGTGATCGCGAGTCCCGACGACGAAATCCATCAGGAGAACTTCTACCAGGCGGTTCTCCCCGATTCACTGCTGAATGACGCGCGCGCCCGCTCGGAAGAGGCGGGTAGCAGTCTGGTCGACGAGCTCGAGCAGATGGCGCGAACGCTGCCGCGGGTTCACACCGATGCAAAGAAGATCTGGCGCGGCATCTACGCGCTGAAAAACCTCGGTGGTCTGGCGAAAAACCATACGTCGCTGGGGTCGCTGGTCGAGGAAATTCTTTCGGAAAGAGTCGGGACCTACCGGACGATTCTGGAGGACCATCACGAGGATCTGAGCGACCCCGCCGCGCACGAAGAGGTTGTGAAGCTCGCCGACAGAATGCTGGAGATCGTCGAAAACGGCACGTCCGTCTGGATTCCCAGAGTCGGCGGCGCGGAGATCGCCGCGAAAAAGATGCTGGAGGAGATGGGAGTTCGCTGGGTGCAGCTCGGTGGCGCGCCGTCCACGGACGCTCTGCGCGTTCGGCCCGAGAACTTCCCAACGCTGGGTCTCGCGCTCGGCCTCTTCAAGACAGCGCAGCTGGTGCGGACGCGCACTTTTACGAATGCGTTTCGCGATTTCACCGTCGTGGATCTCGAAACCACCGACAAGGATGTCCTGAGTGCGGAGGTCGTCGAGATTGCGGCGGTGCGCGTTCGCAATGGCATACCCGTTGGCGAATACCACAGCCGGGTCAGGCCGCGGGTAGCGATAACGGCTGGAGCGCTGGCGGCGCACGGAATCGCGGAGAGCCAGCTCGCCGAATCTCCGTACTTCGAATCCGTCTGGGATGCATTCCGCGATTTTTGCGGGCCCGACGTACTCGTCGCCCACAATGGCTACGAGTTCGACTTTCCGATTCTGCGGCGGATGGCCGCCAAGCTGCCGCGTGGGGCAGACTTCTCAACATACGACACGCTGCCGCTCGCGCGCACGCTTCACTCCACCAGCAGGAGACTCGACCACCTCGCGCGGCGATACGGAATCGATCCCGGGCAGTCGCACAGCGCGCTCGACGATTGCCGGACGCTCGCGCGGCTCTTTCCCGCACTCGGCGAGACCAAGGTCGAATACGGACGCAAAACAGCGCTCGTAAACCTTCTCGACCAGCTCGCGATTGGGCTGGCGCTCAGCGATCGGGATGTCCTCTGCGACGAAGCACGAAAGTTCTTCGAGTTCGTGCCGGTGTACGCGCTCGGCCGCCATAGCGACTGTCTGGACGGATACCGAGTCGAGCGCGATCAGTGTGGAGACGCCGCGATTCCAGACGTCGACGAGCTGATCGCCCTGCTCGGCGGTCAGGCGATGATGGAGCGACTTCGCTCGGAGCGCACGGCCGACGATCGGTACCCGGAGACGATGGCGCGACTTCGCCGCCTTATCGAGGCGTGTTCCGAAGGAGCGCTCTCCGCTCAGATCTGCGCCTTTCTCGAGCGCGCGGTTTTGTCAAAGCATGACGGCGTGGAGACCGCCACCGATCGAGTCAATCTGCTGACGCTGCACTCCACGAAAGGGCTGGAGTTTTCTCGTGTCTACATCGTCGGCGTCGAAGACGAGCAGTTCATCCCGATGCCGCCGAGTGGAGTGCTCAGCAAGATGGAACTCGAGGAGGCGCGGCGTCTTCTCTACGTCGGAATGACGCGTACGAGGCAGCGACTGGTGATGACGCGTGCGAGAATGAGGGGGGACAAGGTGACGGGTGGCAACCGCTTCTTCGACGAGATGGGGGTCGTTGGCGCTCTTCCGTCAGCGAGCAAGCGAGGGGAACCCAGGCTGTGAGTGACGAATTGACCAGGCATCCGGAGCGGCACGAATGGAAGGTCGCCGTCGGCGCCGATACTATCTCCGCTGAATACGATCCCGCTGAACGGTCCGATCAGAACGCCGTCTTCGTTTTTGCGCATGGTGCCGGCGGAAACATGAACGATCGCGGAGTGCTGCAAACGGCGACGGCGCTTCGCCGGCGCGGCCTGGGAGTCGTCCGCTTCAACTTTCTCTATAAGGAAAAGAAGTCAGGGCGCCCCGATCCGATGAAGCGCCTCAAGGAATGCTTCGCCGCTGTCGTTGCGCGCACACGGCAAGAGGCGGGGCCAGGGACGCTGATAATCGGGGGCCGGTCGATGGGAGGACGCGCGGCGTCGATGCTTGCGGCCGACGGATTCGAGTGCAACGGACTTCTGTTGCTCGCATATCCGCTGCATCCGCCAGGCAAGCCCGATCAGCTGCGCGACGCGCATCTGCCCGCGATCGAGGTGCCCGTCATATGCTTCAACGGCACGCGCGATCCATTCTGCACCCCAAGCCTGATGGAAGAAGTTCTGAAAAAGGTGAAGACGAGATGGGAGATGCACTGGGTGGAAGGCGCGGATCACAGCTTCCACGTGCTCAAGTCGTCGGAAAAAACGGATGCCCAGGTGATCGACGAGACCGCGGACACCACCAGGAAATGGGTCGGAACGCTGTGAGGCCCACCTGAAGAAGGTCAGTTGACGCGGCAACGTTACGATCGCTCCCTGATCGAAGGCCCGCTCGCTCCGGCGGTGTGGAAGCTCGCCTGGCCCACGATGCTCACGAACATCATCGGCGGACTTCAGGGGATGGTCGATCAGGCTCTGGTCGGCCATCTCATCGGCTACAAAGCCAACGCCGCGATTGGCGTCAGCTCGCAGATCTTCATCATCGTCATCATCTTCATCTCGTCGCTCTTTACGGGAATGAGCGTGCTCGTGTCGCGCTTCACGGGCGCCGGCGATCACGACAAAGTGGATCGCACCGTTTACCAGGCGTTCATCGCCGCCATCGGGCTGTCGCTGTTCGTGATGGCGCCGATCGGATACTTCGCGTCGCCGGCGCTGCTCGATTTCGTAAATGCGGCGCCGGCTGTGAAGGCAGAGGCACTTCCGTTCCTCCGAACGATGTTCGTGTTCAGCAGCGGGATGCTCGTCTTCTTCATGCTGGGCGGCGCTCTGCGTTCCGCAGGCGACGCCCATACGCCGATGGTGTTGGGCATCAGCATGACGGTGCTGAACATCGTCTTCAACGTCATCCTGATACGTGGACTCGGTCCCATCCCGGCATACGGAACCCGAGGTGCGGCGATGGGAACGTGCATCGCATCCGGCCTTGTCGCCGTCTATTCGCTGGTGAAGCTCTGGAAGGGAGGCTGGGTCGTATCGTTTCCGCGCGGCCGCGGCTACGGTCCCGACTGGGAGATCATCAAGGAGCTGTTCCGCTTCGGATTGCCGAGCGGAATCCAGGGAATCGCGGCGAACATTGGGGGCGTGCTGATGCTGTCGTTCATCGGGTCACTGCCCGAGAGCGCCGCGGCGCAGGCAGCTTTCGCCATTTGCTATACGCAACTCTTCTCGCTCGTGACGTGGACTTCGGTCGGTCTCATGGGCTCGTCCGCGGCGGTAGCCGGCCAGAATCTGGGCGCCCGGCAGCCGGATAGGGCGGCGGCAGCGGTCCGCGTCGCGGCGCGGATTGGTCTCACGAGTGCGGCAGTTGTCGGAGCGGCGTTTCTCCTGATTCCCCGTCAGCTTCTCGCAATATTCGGAATGCACGACCCCGTCGTCGTGAGAATCGCCGTCCAGCTCTTGCACGTCCTGAGCATCTCGGGTCTGCTAGTGGCGGTCGCGCTCACCTACACCGGCGGCCTGCAGGGCACTGGAGACACGAAGAGTCCGCTTTACATCTCGATAGTCTCGCAGGTAATAGTGCCTCTCGGCATATGCTTCGCAGTTCAGCAAACCAGCCGCCTCGACCCGATCGACATCTGGCTGGCGATCCTGGCCGGTCACGCCACACGCTGCGCACTCAGCGTGCTGCGGTTCAAACAGGAAAGGTGGCGCACCATCACCGTCAGGATCGACGGTCAAACAGCGTAGCGGGTGATGGCGCGGGATTACTCAGGGAGGTGGGGAATGCTCGGCGACAAGGATGCGATCGTGACGATCGCGGTAAAGGACATACAGGCAGCCCGGATATTTTACACCGACGTGCTGGGGCTCAAGCCAGTCCCGCCGGACGATAAGGAAGTGCTCACCTACAGGAGCGGGAAAACCAGCGTGATCGTATACCGGTCGCAGTTCGCGGGCACGAACAAGGCGACAGCCGCGACGGGGCAGGTGGACGATGTCGAAAAGGAAGTCAGCGCGCTCTACGATGCGTCGGCCCCGACCTTTCAGCGTCGTTGACAAATCGGGCGTCACTAGTGACAATGCTTAGGACGTGACGAGAACAGAACGAAAAGCAAAAGCCGTCGACCTGTCCCACCTCGGTGACTTCACGGCCACTCCGCGCCTCATCACCATCAGTTTGATGGCAATGGTGATCGGAGTTATCGGTGCCTTCGTGGCGCTGGCGCTCCTGAAGCTGATCGGCATCTTCACCAACCTGTTCTTCTTTCAGCGCTGGAGCACGGCGCTGGTTTCGCCCGCGGGGAACACGCTCGGCGGCTGGGAAGTGTTGGTGCCCGTGGTTGGTGCGCTCATCATCGGTCTCATGGCGCGCTATGGGTCCGAGCGCATCCGCGGCCACGGAATTCCCGAGGCTATCGAAGCGATACTGATAGGCGGAAGCCGCATCGAGCCGAAAGTCGCGGTCCTCAAGCCGGTTGCGTCGGCGATCTCGATCGGATCCGGCGGACCGTTCGGCGCAGAGGGGCCGATCATAATGACGGGCGGTGCGGTGGGATCTCTCATCGCGCAGTTCTTCCATCTCACCAGCTCCGAGCGAAAGACACTGCTCGTCGCGGGTGCGGCCGCCGGAATGTCGGCGACTTTCGCCGCGCCGGTCGCATCGGTGATGCTGGCCGTCGAGCTTCTGCTGTTCGAGTGGAAGCCCCGGAGCATGATCCCGGTGGCGCTCGCCAGCGCTGCGGCCGCCGCGGCTCGCCACTACATCATCGGAATGGGCCCGCTCTTTCCCGTTCCGCCACACAGCGCGTTCGTCGGTCCCGCGGGTCTGGCCGGATGCGTCGTCGCCGGAATTCTGGCCGGCGTGCTGTCGGCGATTCTGACCCTGGCGGTTTATGCATCAGAAGATGCGTTCCACAAGCTGCCGATTCACTGGATGTGGTGGCCCGCAATTGGTGGTTTGGTGATAGGGATTGGCGGACTTATTTCTCCGCAGGCGCTTGGTGTCGGCTACGACACCATCGGCAGTCTGCTTCAGGGGAATGTGACGCTGCATCTCATCTGGGCGATTCTCATCGTCAAGTCCATCATCTGGGCGGTGTCGCTCGGCTCAGGGACTTCGGGCGGTGTGCTTGCGCCGCTCCTGATGATGGGCGGTGCGCTGGGCGGGCTGGAGGCCATGGTCTTCCCGGCCGAGGGTGTGGGGTTCTGGCCGCTCGTCAGCATGGGCGCGATTCTGGGCGGCACCATGCGATCGCCGTTCACCGGGATCATCTTCGCGCTCGAGCTGACGCACGACGTCAACATGCTGATGCCGCTGCTCATTGCGGTGACGATCGCCCACGCGTTCACGGTTCTCACGCTGCGCCGGTCCATTCTCACCGAGAAAGTCGCCAGGCGCGGATTTCATCTGAGCCGAGAGTACGCGGTGGATCCCCTCGAGATTCTCTTTGCGCGGGAAGTGATGCGCACGAACATCGTCACGTTCTCGAGGACGGCCGACCGACAGACGGTGATCGACTCGCTCAAAGTCGAAGGCGAAAAGGGCGCCCAGCGTCTCTTTCCGGTGATCGATGATTCGAAGCACCTGACGGGCGTCATCACGCGCGGTGACCTCGAGCAGCGGGTGAGGACTTCGAAGCCCGACGATGGAATGGATCTCACCGGGATAATTCGCTCGACGCCAACGATCGCGTACGAGGACGAGCCGTTGCGGGTGATCGTACACCGCATGGCTGAAACAGGGCTGACGAGATTTCCGATCGTTGCGCGAGGCGCGGACCGGAAGCTTGTCGGGATCATCGCGCTCGACGATCTCCTCGCGGCGCGCGCACTCAATCTCGAGGCCGAGCAGCGCCGTGAGCGCGTGTTGCGTATGGGTTTCGCTTTTCCGTTCGCGTTCGGAAAAGACAAGCCCGAGATGCCCGAAGGCGGTCCGACCCCTCCCGACGAGCTCAACTAAGCGCGTCAGGGCTTGGTGACGGTCAGCCCGTTGACCAAACCTTCAGTGTTGTGTGCGAAGCGAATTCCGTAGACGCCATCGGTCGACTTGAGCTTGCCGGCGGCTACGAGGTCGGACTTCTTGTACGTCCCGACTACCGCGCCATTCACCGAGCACGTGACGTTTCCACCCTTTACAGAGACCGCAATGTCCTGCGTCACGGGTGATCCGGCTGCGGCGGCCTTATGCACGGCGGCGTTCGCTTCGCCGCGACCGTTCATCTGGAATGGTGCCGGTCCAAAGCCGCGAACGATGAAGTTTCCGGTGCCGTACGTCGCGCAATAGAGGTAGCTCTCATTGGGCGTCCCCATGTCATTGCCGCCGATGAAGATTCCGTAAGGATGCGGGTGGTCGTTCAGGTTCATGTACTTGGGCTCGGTGAACGTGCCTTTCACGGTGTAATCGCCGCTGGCGGTATTGGCGGGATTCCAATAGGCGACGGCCGGTCCTGTCGTGACGTGGAGCGTGTTTCCGTCCTTGGTGATCTTGGAATTGGAGAGCACCTGCCCGCGCTTGGATTCGCCGGGATCGATTTGTCCTGTCCAGCCGTCGACGGAAACGCCGCCGCCAGCGACGGCGCGCGAAGCCTCCATTCCCGCTGGAGTGGAAGACGAGCTCTGAGTGGTGCTCGATGCTGCGGATTGGTTTTGAGCCTTGGTGGTGTAGGAGAGCGAAACGAGTGCGGCGATTGGTAATAGAGAGATGTGGATGCGGCGCATAGCGGAACCTCGGTTTCGGGAGAGGGACGGGAAAATATATACGGATGCTCCTGAAACTGGCGGGGGCTCCGGATTGGGCCTTCGCGCCGACAGGCACTCGACAGCAGGAATTTGATGATTGGATTGTGGCTTCAAATCCTAGTATGCTCGGATGCGGCGTCTGGAGCTCATCGAGAAAGATCTGATCCATGCGATCATTGGGTCGTTCTTCGACGTTTACAATACGCTCGGCTTCGGGTTTCTCGAACGCCTTTATGTGAGCGCATTAGAAAAAGAACTCGTTGCACGCAGACATAGGGTTGCCCGCGAGGTGTGTGTTCGAGTCTCATACAAGGGGCAAGTCCTCGGGATCCAGCGGCTCGATATGGTCGTTGATGAGCGGGTTGTTGTAGAGGTGAAGGCGAGTGCCGAGTTACATCGCGCCGCGACTCGTCAACTCTACAATTATCTGCGAGCTACGAACCTTGAGGTTGGTCTGCTCCTACACTTTGGCCATCAACCCGCATTCCATCGAGTTCTGTACCGCCATCCGAAATCCGATCCGGAGCGTTCGACCGTTTCCGGAGCATCCGTATAACTACATTCCGCACGCAGCAACGAAGGTCGACGCCGCCGGCGGTCCCGATCCCGCCCCTTCGTCGTGTTTAAAGAACACGTACGCCTCCTTCCACGACTGTCCTGTCACGCATCTGGCCCACTCGGCTATTGCGGCTTCGTCGTAATCGAGACGGTGGAGACGGAGATAGCCCCATGATGCGGTCGAGACCACCGGACACTTGAACTCATCCTGCTCGATGATGCACATAGCGATGTCGCGCTCGCGCATCGCATCGTAGATCTCCTCGTCGAACCAACTCTCGTGCCGGAACTCGAATACGTAGCGGCGATCGGCGGGAAGCAGGCCCAGGAATCCACGAAAGCGGTTGGTGTCCTTTTTCAGGTTGGGCGGCAATTGGAAGAGGATCGGTCCAAGCTTGTTGCCTAGCACCGCGGTGTTCTTGAGCAGAAAATCCACCGTGTCGGCGGATTCTTCCTTCAAGCGCGCGTGGTGCGTGATCCGCTGGCTCGCCTTTATAGCGAACGTGAAGGCATCCGGTACCTGCGACGCCCAATCCTCGAGGACGTTCTGCTTCGGCAGCCTATAGAAGGTGTTGTTGATCTCGACCGTCGGGAATTTGCTCGCGTAGTAGCCAAGCATCCCGTCGTCCTTCAGCTCCTTCGGATAGAACGCGCCCTTCCACTCCTTGAACGCGTAGCCGCTCGTTCCCGCCAGAAGCTTCACGAAGCCTTGCGCTTGGACTCTGCCTTCTTCGTCGGGGTTTGTTTCGCGAGGCTCGCTTTCAGCGCTTCCATCAGATCGATCATCTTGTTGTCGGTGCCAGGCGTGATGTCGCCGGTGATGTCCTGGCCGTCGATCTTCCGCTGAATGGTCTCGAGGACGCGCTCACGCACGGTGTCCTTGTACTTCATCGGCTCGAATGTCTCATTCGACGTCTGATCGATCAGCTGCTTCGCGAGCTTGAGCTCGGCGTCCTTGACCTCGCCGGGCGGAATGGTGACTTCACTTGTTGGACGGACTTCGTCGGCGTAATGGAGCTGCTCCATTACCAGAACACCGTTGAGCGGGCGAAGGAGAACGAGGTGCTGCTGTCCGCGGGCGGCGTATTGGCCGAGTGCGGCGCGTCCGGTTTCCTTGAGCGCGGCGGCGAGGAGGCGGTAGGCGCGGTCTCCGCCCTTGTCGGGGCCCAGGTAGTAGACCTTCTCGAGGTACTCGCGATCCACGCCGGCGAGCGGCACGAACTCGATGACATCGATGGTGCTCGTCGCCCTCTCCTCGAGCGTCTTTAGCTCTTCGGGCGTGAGAACGACGTACTGATCCTTGGCGAACTCGTAGCCCTTGACCGTTTCGTCGCGCGTGACGACTTCGTTGTCCTTGGGGCAGGTGTACTGCTGCTTGAGTCGCGTACCACACTTCTTGTGCAGCATGTTGAACGAGACGCTCGCCTTGGACTCGGACGAGGAGTAGATGTTGACGGGGACGGAGACGAGTCCGAAGGAGATAGTGGCGGTGCCGATTGAGCGAGCGGGCATGACCGGGAGAGAAAGGGTTTGCGGGCCGATGGATGGGCGGCCCCGATTTGTCACAAATATTTCTTGCGTGGAAAACTGCAACTACCCTACGTTTATTGCATGTCAACGATGGACGCAAGCCCCAACTCGGCGTCACCTGACGATAGCCTCAGCGCATATCGCGCCAAGCGATCGCCCGATCGGACGCCCGAGCCGTTCGGGCCCGTCTCCGCCATCTCGGGAAATCTATTCGTCGTCCACAAGCATGCGGCTCGAAATCTCCATTTCGATCTGCGGCTCGAGATGGACGGCGTGCTCAGATCGTGGGCGGTTCCCAAGGGCCCGTCGTACGACATGGCCGACAAGCGCCTCGCCGTCAAAGTAGAGGACCACCCGATCGAGTACGGTGATTTCGAGGGCAACATTCCGCACGGAAATTACGGAGCGGGCGGCGTCATCGTGTGGGATCGCGGTGAGTGGGTGCCGCTCGAGCCATGGCGTGAGGGACTCGAGAAAGGAAAGCTCCTCTTCGAGCTCAAGGGGTACAAGCTTCACGGGAAGTGGACGCTTGTAAAGATCAAGAAGTCAGAGAAGGACTGGCTCCTGATCAAGGAGCGCGACGCCTACGTGAAATCTCCGGGTGATCAGTTTCCCGAAGAGTCGGTGCTTTCCGGGTTGACGGTCGAAGAGATCATGGCGGGCGACAGCGCCAGCACCAAAATCCGGAAGGCGCTCGAACAGACTGATGCAGTGTGCAGCCTTGTAGATGCGAGAAAGGTCGAGCCGATGCACTGCGAGACGTCCGATGCGGCGTTTACGCGCGACGACTGGCTGTTCGAGCTCAAGCTCGACGGCTATCGCCTGATCGCGAGCAAGTCAAAGGGCGAGGCGCTGCTTCTCACCCGCAATGGCAACGATTATACGGGTGTGTTTCCTGAGATCGCGCTCGCGGTGAAGGCGCTGCCTTACGACGACATCATCGTGGATGGAGAAGTCGTCGTCTGCGACGAAAAAGGAATTCCGAGCTTCTCGCGTCTTCAAAAACGCGGTCGGCTCAGCTCCACGATGGAGATCAGACGGGCGGCGGTGGAGCTGCCGTCGACTTTTTACGCGTTCGATCTGCTCACATTCGAGGGATTCGATCTGCGGCCGCTTCCATTGATCGAGCGCAAGCGATTCCTCAGCGAGGCCGTTCCAAAGCTTGGCGCGCTGCGGTGGCTCGACCACATCGAAAGAGAAGGGGAGGCCTTCCTCGCGCAGGTGACGACGATGGGCCTGGAGGGAATCGTCGCCAAGAAGTCGGATTCGATCTACGGTCGGGGGCGATCGAAAAACTGGCTCAAGATCAAGGCGGACAAAACCGGCGACTTCGTCATCGCGGGTTTCACCGCGCCCAAGGGCAGTCGTTCCCACATCGGCGCGCTGCAGCTCGCCGATCTCGTGAATGGAACGCTCGTCTACGCCGGCCGGGTAGGGACAGGATTCAACGATGATTTGTTGAAGGAGCTAAAGTCACTGCTCGATCCCATCGTGCGAACGGACCCCGGGTGTGCGGGACCGGTTCTGACTCCGGGCGCGGAGCCACTTACGTTCGAAGCGATCCCCGACACGAAAACCACGACCTGGGTGGATCCGGTCCACGTCTGCGAAGTGAGGTTTCGGGAATGGACGCCCGATGGATTTCTCCGACATGCGACGTTCGTGCGGCTGAGATACGACAAGGGCGCGCACGAATGCGAGCGACAGGGCTGGAGCTCGGCCGAGCCAAGCGGAGCAGCCGAGATTGTGTCGAGGAGCGATGAGTCGAGCGCGCAAACCGATGTCGAGGCCAGCGAAACCAGTGTCACGTCGAACGGAAGTATTGGGCACGAGCCACCATCGCCGCCGGCAGCAGCTCCAATTCAGAAGAACATCGCGTTCACCAACCTCAGGAAGATCTACTGGCCAGCCGACAAGTACACGAAGGGCGACCTCATCGAGTACTATCGCGCCGTCTCATCGCTGATGCTGCCCTATCTCGCGAAGAGGCCCGTTGTGCTCACGAGATTCCCCGACGGCATCGATGGGAAATCGTTCTACCAGAAAGACGCGCCGGTGTTCGCGCCGGAATGGATGCGCACGATTCCCATCTGGAGCGAGGACACGCAGCGCGACATTCGCTACTTCATCTGCGATTCCGAGGAAGCGCTGCTGTATCTCGCCAACATGGGATCGATTCCACTGCACATCTGGGCGAGTAGAGAGGGATCGCTCGAGCTGCCCGACTGGTGCGTGATAGATCTCGATCCGAAGGACGCGCCATTCTCCGACGTGATTCGCTGTGCACAGGTACTGCACCGCGTTTGTGATTCGGTTGGATTGCCGAGCTACCTGAAGACGACGGGAAAGACGGGACTGCACATTCTGCTGCCGCTTGCCAGGCAATGCACTTATGAGCAATCGAAGATGCTGGGGGAGCTGCTGGCGCGCGTCGTACTGCGTGAGCTGGGGGACATCGCGACCATAACGCGGCACGTTACCAAGCGCGGGGATAAAGTCTATCTCGACTATTTGCAGAACCGCCACGGCCAGACGATCGTCGCTCCATTCAGCGTGCACCCACTTCCTGGCGCTACGGTTTCGATGCCGCTCATCTGGGATGAAGTAGACTCATCGCTCGATCCAAAACAATTCACGATCAAGACAGCGCTCGCTCGGCTCGACAAACTGGGGAGAGACCCCGTGCTGCCGGTATTGGACGAGAAACCCGATCTCGGTCAGGTGCTCGAAGACCTTGGGAAGGTCTGGGCGAGCGATACTCGGAAAACGGGCTAGGCTGTATCGTCGCTTATCGCAGGGACGGGACTGTCCAGAGAAACGGACTCCACCCGCTATTCCATTTTTCGCGAGGCGTCTACATGATTTGTCGCATGCAAAACCTACGCGCCGTCCTTATCCTTTTGTGCACGCTCTCGGGGGCTGTGGGAGCGCAAGTCAAGCAGACCGACCTCAGAGTGAGGCAGCCCACCATCGACTCCGCCATGGCCAACGACTGGCCCAATCTCGCAAAGTATCGCGAGGCGAATGCCAGCCTGCCCGCTCCCGGGCCAGCCGAAAATCGCGTGGTCTTCTATGGAAACTCGATCACCGAAGGATGGGCGAGATTCCTTCCGGCGATGTTTCCGGGCAAGCCCTACATCGGCCGTGGCATTTCGGGTCAGACCACTCCGCAGATGCTCGTGCGCTTCCGACAGGATGTGGTGGCGCTCAAGCCGAAGGTCGTTGTGATACTCGCCGGCACGAACGACATCGCGGGCAACACCGGCCCTTCGACGCTCGAAATGATCGAGGACAATCTGGCTTCGATGACGGAGATCGCCAAGGCGAATGGAATCCGGGTGGTGTTGTCATCCGTGCTTCCAGTCTATGATTATCCTTGGCGTCCGGGCCTCGAGCCCGCGCTGAAGATCATCGCGCTGAATAAGTGGATGAGGCATTACGCGGCCCGAAGCGGCCAGGTCTATCTCGACTATCACTCGGCCATGGCCGACTCGAGACAGGGTCTGCCGCCCAACCTCGCCGGCGATGGCGTGCATCCAACCGAAGCCGGCTACAGAGTGATGGCGCCTCTCGCCGAGAAAGCCATCGCGCAAGCACTGGGGCGCCGCTAACGATCGCCGGATTTCCGACGATCGTTAGCGGGTTACTGCGCAATTCGCGCCTGAACCAGGGCAAGCGCCTGTTCGTCGGGTGGCACCGCCGCGGGGCATCGTGTTGATCGCATCTGCCAGAGTTGGCCCGCGAGCCCGAGGTTTTCTTCGATGGCCTGAGTTCGTGACGTAGCGCCCGATGGTCCGACGAGACCATGCGACACTGAATCGAGCGCCGCCGCCACCTGTGGAGCCTCGGCGCCGAGACATTTTCGCGCCGATTTGATGGTCATCTGCACGAGATTGCGGCTGCGACTGACCTGCTCGTCGAGACCAAGGCCGCGTTGAGTGGGATCGATCGCGATCACGCTATCCGCGAGCTTTGACCGCGAGATGATCGCGCTGTCATTGGGCGAGATCCTGTGCGCGGCGGCAAGATCAGCACGCGCCGACGGATAGTCGCCGAGCGCCAGTGCCGCGTCCGCCAACCCAAGGTAGGCGTCCGAATCACGCGAGTTGTGCCGCAGCACGTCGCGGAATATGGCGGCCGCGCGCACCGGCGAGCCCGCAACCACAAACAGGTGCGCGATCCTTTTGCGCAGTGTTGTGTCGTTGGGGGACTCATCCTGAATTGGCAGCAGCTCGGAGAGCAGCTCCCGCTTCGCACCATTCGTCGCGAGAAGGTCGATGAGCTCGAATCGCGCCGCCGCGCGGTTTCGTTCCGCATCTCCCGGCCAGATGCCATAGATCGCACGGTGATAGTATGACTTGGACTCCTCGAGCCGTCCCTCCTTTGCCAATGTGCGCGCCATCGCCAGGTTCGTCGCGCCGTCGGTCGCGTTGCGCTCGAGGAGCGGAGTGAGAAGCGGCTCGGCGTCGCCAGGTCGCCCGTCGGCGAGAATCGCCTGGGCCAGAGCAACCGTATAGATCGACGTGCCGCGATCGAGAGTGGAGGCGGTGCGAAGGTGATCGATCGCTTCGTGCAACTTCCCCTTCGCCATGAGACTCTCACCCGCCTGATACTCGCTCGTCGCGTGCGCTTGCGTGGCCGCTTCGTCCACCTTGGCGAGACCCGAGTCGACGAGCAGAAGAACGGCAATTGCGGCCAGGACCAGGCCGAGCGTGGCGAGGAATTCAGATGGGCTCGCCGTCGGCACCAGCGCTGACCTTTGCGCAGGAGTGTAGCTCATTCGCCCGGCGGCTCGGTCTCGGGCTGCTCGATGCGCGCGACCCCGTATGCCTTCAGCAGATCGGGAAGGGTGACAACTCCGAGAAGGATGCGCACATTCGCGCGGCTCACCACCGGAAGAACGTTGTGTCCCGTGTCTCCCATCCGAGCCAGGGCCAGACCCAGGGGTTGATCGGCGTGTACGTGCGCGAGCTCCAGCCTATCGTCGCCGTCCGGTCCGCGCGCTCTTTTCAATATCGTCGCAATGGTTACCGGGCGCGGGTCAGCTTCGCTCGCGGCGGCGATGTCGCTCACGCGCACCATTCCCACGAGCCCTTCCTCATCGGAGACGGGCCACGACTCGAGGCCGCTGTCTCCGATCCTGGCGACCGCCTCATCCACCTTCATATCAGGGGTGAAAGGTTCCGGGGCTTCGCGGATTGCCGCCGTGACCCACAGGCCCTCGGCTGAACGGAACGTGCCTGCCGGGAGATGCAGACCGTCCTGGTGCGCTAACGCCTCATAGATCGCCTCGGGCTGCAGCTTCTGCGATATGTAATACGCGATCAGATTCGCCAGCATGAGCGGAACGATGATCGTGTAGTCCCGCGTGACCTCGAAGATCATGATCACGGATGTCAACGGCGTCCTGATGATGCCCGCGAATGCCGCTCCCATACCCACGAGCGCGTAGGCGCCGGGCCCGGCCGTCGAAGCCGGGAAAGCCATGTGCGCGACCGAGCCTACCGATGCGCCCACCATGGCACCGATGAAAAGACTCGGACCGAAGATGCCCCCGGCGTTGCCGGAGGCGTAGGCAACCGACGTGGAAAGGATCTTGAGCACGCCGAGGAGGAGAACGGCTTTCAGTACGACGTCGCCGTTGAGCACGCGCTCGACCTGATCGTAGCCGACTCCGAGCACCTGCGGCACGAAGAAGCCAAAAATGCCTACAGTCAATCCACCTGCAACGGGCTGAATCCACAGGGACTTCGCAGGAAGACGCGCGAACTTCGCGCGCAGCCACAGCAGCAGCTTGACGAACGCAACCGACGCCAATCCCCCAACGACGCCGAGCACGACGTAGATGATGAGCTCACCTGGACGAACGAGCTGATATCCCGCGACGTGAAAGAGCGGACTGTCGCCCAACACGAGATGAAGCACCATCCACGCAGTGGCCGAAGCGAGAACGACGGAGCCTAGCACCGGCGCGTGGAGATCGCCCATAATCTCTTCGAGGGTGAACAGCACCGCGGCGATCGGGGTGTTGAACGCCGCCGAGAGTGCAGCAGCTCCCCCGACCGGAACGAGCCACTTCACCTGCGCCTTACTGAGCCCGAGTCGCCGCGCGATAACCGACGCGAGGCCGGAGCCGATGTACACGGACGGTCCCTCGCGTCCGAGGGCAATGCCACTGGCGAGCGAGATCGTGCAGCAGACGAATTTCCCGACCACCGATCGAAACGATATGCGGCCGTCGTGGATGAATACGGCAGCGCGCGTCTGCGGAATTCCGCTGCCGCGCGCCAGGGGGAAATACTTGTAGAGCAAGAATCCACTGATGAGCGAGCCGAGCGTCGGGACGAGAATCCGGCGCCATCCCTCTCCACCAGCGGGGTACATGTGCGCCGCAAGACGCCCCGTCAGCAGAATGAACGCGACGACGACGAGACCGACGAGTGCACCGATGACCAGGCTCAGCATGAGAGCGAGTCGATCTTCCTCCCGCCGAATGTCTTCGACGAGACCCAGCAGGCGGGCGCGGATCGCTCGCGCTTTCGGAAATCTCATTGACTGAAATTACACGGTCTGACCCGTCGGTGGAGCGGACGATGAACATCGGTTTGCTGTCGACCGCGACGCCGGCGGGGACGTCCCATCGCAACGCCGCTCGCCTTGAAGGAACCGGACGGCACATCGATCGCGGCTCCGCATGGAACGCCATTGCTAAAGGGCACGAAGATCACCTTTCGGGTGCCGCTGGAGGGGTTCCGGGTGGTCCGATTCTTCCTCTTATAGAGCCCCACAAGGCAGACATTTCGGGCCAGTTTAGTGACTGGGCCCGCGCAAACTTTCCGAGGCTCTATGATGACGATGGAATCACAAAAACAAGAGGTGCTCGACGTCGAGCGACGCTTCTGGGATGCGATGAAGACGAAGGACGCTGCGAGTGCGCAGCGGATGACCGACGACGGCTGCATCATCGTTGGGGCGCAGGGTGCATCGGCGATCGACGCGAAGACCATGGGAAAGCTGACGAGCGAAGGTGAGTGGGTTCTCAAGCAGTTCGCGATCGACGACAAGAACGCTCACGTCAAGTTCGTCGGAGACGACGTCGCGATCGTGGCGTACAAGGTGAATGAGAGTGTAGTGGTGGATGGCAAGACGATGCCGCTCGAGGCGAACGATGCCTCGGTGTGGGTGCGTCGCGGCGGCGAATGGGTGTGTGCGCTCCACACCGAGTCGCTCGCCGGCGATCCCTACGGCCGAGACAAAAGGGGAGTGCGATAAGACTCGGCGGATGTTCGTTCGCGGGCTCACGCACGGTTTACAGATCCGTCGGAGGCACCTGGCCGATTCACTAGCCAGGTCCTCTCGCTGGAACCGCATACCATAGAACCGCACAGAAGTGCGAGATGCTTCCCGCCAGCACGAAGAGATGCCACACGGCGTGATTGAAGCGCCGCCGCTCGTCGCGGACGTAGAAGAAAACACCGCCGGTGTAAAACAGGCCGCCGGCGACGAGCCAGAGGATTCCTCGCGGAGCGACGTGCAGATATAGCGGCCGCAGCGCGACTACCATCAGCCAACCCATTGCCAGGTACACGATCGTGGAGATGACCGGCAGGCGATCGCCGAATGCGCCCTTGAATGCGACGCCGAGGACGGCGAGACCCCAAACGACACCGAACAGGGTCCAGCCCCATGGTCCGCGCAGCGTGATCAAAGTGAACGGAGTATACGTGCCCGCGATGAGGAGATAGATCGCGGCGTGATCGATCCTCTGAAAAATCTTCTTGGCGCGAGGCGATCGCATCGCGTGGTACAACATCGACGTGCTGTAGAGGAGCGCGAGAGTGCTCGCGTAGATGGCCGAGGCTACGACTCGCCAGACGTCCCCTGTCCTTACGGCAACGACGATGAGGATCGGCCCGACGATAAGGCTGAGGACAGCGCCGAGCCCGTGCGTGAGGCTATTCGCGAGCTCTTCGCCGCTGGACTGTTCGCGGGACGGGGTCATCGAGTCAGCACGGGTTTGGGCCGCGACAGAACGTCACGCGGCCGCGGAGTTCTGTCCCTTCCACCATTTCCCCCGGCAGCCGATTGTCATTATGGAATCGACAGGTGGTCGAAAAGAAACTGGTCGGAATCGCTTCGAGCATGGTTTCCTCTTTTTCTACGGTAGCTCTGGCCACCCGTCCAACGCGAGCAAAGTTGGACGTCCGCCGAGCACGTCGGCTTTGACGGTGTCCACCTGGAAGTCGATGCCGATGCCCGGCACTGACTCGTTCGGCCCTTGCCGCGCCTGCCTCATCTGAACGCCGCGCACTGCTGGAAACTGGTCGGCATTGAGGTTGTACGCGCTCCAATAGTGGCTGAATCGGAGCGAGCGGTAAAGCTGTGTGGCGGTTAGTCCGGCGTGATAGCCGACGTAAAGGCCCGGGACATAACCGGCGCTCGCGACGGCGAGATGCCAGCTGTTGCAGTAGTCGATGACCTTGCCGGCCGCGGTGCGCGGCGCAACGCCCTCGAGATCACACCAGAGAGTAACTCCCCACGGAACGCCGAGCCCGGCGGCCTCCGCTGCGGCGACCCGCCCGTTCGTCGTGCCCTTGGCCGCTGTCGGATTCCATGACGACTCCGACTCGACGTACTGCACGAGCATCAATCCTATTCCGACATTGAGAAGCGCCTTCGCTTCCGTCGTGCTCAATGCCGACGCGTGTGGCTTGTCCCGGCGAACGTAGCGTACGGCGAATCTGTAGCCGTGCGCGCGCATCGCCGCCGCCGTCTTCGGCGTCACCGTCTCGGCGGTGTCGAATCCGCGGACGCCGTCGGGCGCGGTGAAAGCGTGGCCGGGAAGACTCACAGTGCGACGAAAATGGCCTTTGGCTGGCCTTCGGTCAATGCGCAGAGAGGTGGTTCTTGAGTGATTTGCGCTCTGCCGCTACTATCGAAGTACGATGTCCGCGCATTTTTTAATTCAGAACTCGCCCCGCTGATGGTGATCATCATCTCCATCGCCGCGCTCGTGATCGTGGCTGTCACGATCACGCTGACCATGCGTGCAGTCGTCCACGCGCGCGTGCTCGCGGAATCGCGCGCAATTCAGCTGGAGCGCCTCAACGAGGAGGTCCAGCGCGTCGCCAGCCGCGCCACGCGCCTTCTCGACGTCAGCAGCGCGCTGTCGGAGGCCCGCACCGTCGAAGACGTGACTGCCGTCGTGCTCGGCAAAGGCCTGGAAGTGGTGGAAGCCGCGCGCGGAGTGCTCGTCTCGCTCGAGGGAGGCCGGCTCCGCCTGCTCGGAGCCCGCGGAATGAGTGCGGCGCTCGACGCGCAGCTCACCACGATTTCCCTCGACAGCGATGTCCCGATCTCTCAAGCTCTGCGAGAGGGCGAGATGATCTCGATCGATTCGGCCGAGGAATTCAAAAACAAGTTCGCGAGCGTCTATCAGGACTTTGCCGAATTAGCCGACATGCAGACGTACATCTCCACACCGCTCGTACATGGCGGGGAGACAGTGGGCGCGCTGTCGCTTCACTTCAAGGAAGCGTGGGCCCTGGGCGCTGCTGACAGGACATTCACCAAGCTGTTGGCGCAGAGCGCTGCGACGGCGCTGCATCGCGCCCAGAGCTATGACGCCGAGCGGGACCTTCGTCGCTCGGCGGAGATGCTCGCACAAGCGCGCGAAGACGTCCTCGGCGTCGTCGCGCACGATTTGCGGAATCCGCTCAATCTGATTCTGATGACTGGCGAGCTGCTGCTCGAGGAGCAGTTGACCGAGCAGCGGCGGAAGGACATGCTCGGCATCGGGATGCGCGCGGCGAAGCAGATGAACCGCCTTATCGACGACCTGCTGGATACAGTGCGTCTTCAGGCCGGCAAGCTGTCGCTGGACGTCGAGGAAGTGAGCGTCGACGCAATCATCCGGCAGGCCGAGGAGACCTTCCGTCCGCTCGCGGCGAAGCGCCACGTAAATCTGGAGACGGTCGGCGACGGCGGCGCGAGCGTGCGCGCCGATCCCGCACGCGTCTCACAGATAGTTGGCAACCTGATTGGAAACGCGATCAAGTTCACGCCCGAGAAGGGAACGATCAAGCTGAGCGCGACATCCGGGGACAAACAGGTCGTTTTTCAGGTCGTCGACGACGGGCCGGGAATCACGCCGGACAACATGTCACACCTATTCGACAACTTCTGGCAGGCGCGAAAGGACGACAAGCGCGGCGTGGGGTTGGGGCTCGCGATCGTAAAGGAGCTCGTGGAGGCGCACGGCGGGAAGATCTGGGTCGAAAGCAAGATCGATCAGGGGAGCACGTTCTCGTTCAGCTTGCCCACTGCTTCAGTTCCGTCTGACACTGCGTTCCCGGCTCAGACGTCCTGACCACACAGCGCGCATAGCGGGTCTCTTCGCCGAAGCAGTGTTTGCGACGCACACGTCGCGACGCGAAGCGCGTGACCTTACAGCAAGCTTACAATTTGCTTCCGCGAAAATTAACTTGCGTTGTACCGCCCAAGTCGCATCAATACGCACAACTGATATCGATTGTTGAAATCATTTTGAGCCGCTTTGCCGGCCCGGAGGCAGCACCACCTGTCGACCCCGTACCTCTCGATAATAATCCCCACCTGGAACGGCGGCGCTCAGCTTAAGGCAACGCTTCACCATCTGCAGAAGTTCCGAAGCGAGCTTCCGCACAGCACCGAGATCATCGTCGTCGACGACTGCAGCGAAGAGGCTACGGTGCAGGTGATGGAATGCTTCGCGCGCAACAACGATGACGTAACGGTTCTTCGCAACGAAACCAACCGTGGCAAAGGGCACGCAGTGGCGCGCGGAATGCTGCACGCGCAGGGCGAGCTGCGGATCTTCGTCGACTCCGATCTCGCGTACCCTAGCGATCAGATATGCCGTGTGCTGCGCGCTCTTAAGTCCGGAAATGACGTCGTCGTAGCGTGTCGCGTCCTGCCTGAGTCGCGCTACGTCATGAGCCCGACCTTCTTTCACTATCTGTACACTCGACACCTCATGAGCCGCGTATTCAACCGACTTACGCAGGCCGTGCTGCTGCCCGGGATCCTCGACACCCAGGCCGGCCTCAAGGGTTTCACCGCCGATGCCGCGAAGACGATTTTTTCACGACAGCGGCTCTCCGGCTTCGGATTCGATCTCGAGTGTCTGTACATCGCTCGCACCCACCAGCTCGAGATCGAGCAGATCGCGGTTGACTTCCACTACCAGGATGAGCCGAGCACGATCTCGTTCTTCAGGCATGGAGTCGAAATGGTCGGCGATCTGATTCGCGTGCGCCGCAACGGAGCGCGTGGCCGCTACGCATAGCCATCGGCGTCTCATCATCAACGCCGACGACTTCGGGCTGTCGCCCGGCGTGAGCGCGGGGATCGTCGAAGCAATCGAGGCAGGCGGCGTGACGTCGACGTCGATGATCGTCAATCTCGATGACTTCGAGGATAGCCTCGGACGGCTGCGCGAACATGGCGGCCTTTCCGTCGGGCTTCACTTCAATATCACGGTTGGGCGCGCTTTGACGCGCGCGCGATCGCTGACCGACAGGCGAGGCATCTTCCGTGGCTTCAGCGCTCAGATGCTTCGCGCCTCGGTCGGACTAATCGATTCCGGTGAGCTCGCGCTGGAATGCGTCGCGCAGATCGACAAAATGACAGAGGCTGGCGTCGTTCCCACGCACATCGACAGTCACCGTCACGTTCACATGCACCCCGCCTTGTTTCGCGTAGTCGCGCACGCCGCGGCGTTGCGCGGAGTGCCGGCCATCAGGGTCGCAACGGAGCCGCTCGCCACGAATCCGTGGGGTCTCGCGCCCACCGCCAAGAAAATCGGATTACGCGCGGCAGCGCGAATGGTCGGCGCGAATCGGGCGCGCTGGGCGCCGGACCACTTCTTCGGGTTGTCACTTCAGGGCGGCCGCGATTTCGCGCCGCGTCTGCATGCGTTGATTGCCCGGCTTCCGTCAGGCGTTACCGAGATAATGGTTCATCCGGGCAGAGTCGATCCCGATCTTTCGGTGCGCGACGGATACACCTGGCAACGCGAGCGGGAGCTTACGGCGCTCTTATCCTCCGAGCTCCGGGATCACATCGCCCGGTCTGGAATCGAGCAGATCGGCTTCAGAGAGCTCGCCTCGGCGTGACGAGGACGACAGCAGATCGGTGAGCATCACGAGCCACAGGATTGTCAACGGAATCGGGAAGCGTGCGTGCGCCGGAAGCGCGGCCTTGATCGTCCCTGGAACGACGTCCGCGCCAACGACGGAGACGAGCGCAAAGACTACCGCGAGAACAAGTACTCGCCACCAGACGGGGGCAGACGCCAGGAACCAGATCGCCATTCCCGAGACTGCGATCACCGCAGCTTGCCTTTCAGCGCGGTGGTTGAACAGGACGCAGAACACCAGGACGAACCCGAGAAACTGGAGGCGGAACTGGCGATCCTTCCATTGATTCCAGCGCGCAGCCAGCACGCCCAGGACAGTTATCACTGCGGCCGATTGAACCGGCCACGCGGGTAGCTCGAGTCCCGCGTCGTGCAGTACTGCCATCAAGCTCGCGCCGAGGAGTGTCGCTTCGCGCGATTCGAGCGTTGACCACGATCGGTACTGGGCGATCAGCTCGCTCGGAGGGACTACCACGAGCGGCAACGCAACGAGCACTGCGATGACGAGTACCGAAATCGAAAAGGCTTTGAGGCGCTCACGCCTTGGCAGGGCGAAGCTCAGAGCCGCAAGCGGGAAGATCTTTATTACCGCGCCGAGCCCCACGGCAATTGCCCCGCGCCAGATCCAGCCCCGCTCGAAGCAAACGAAGGCGACGATGATGAGCGCAGCGACGAGGGAGTTGCTTTGCGCTGACTGCATCGATCGAAGGGTGGGAAGTGCGACCAGCGCCAGAGCGAGTGGAGCTCTCCCGTCACGATACAACATCTGGAACGCGAAGAACAGTGACGTTGCGTTGAGCGCGTTCCAGAGAAAGAGACCGACGACAAAGGGCAGCACGGCGAACGGTGCGAACAGAAGCGCAAAAGTTGGCGAGTACTTGAAGTAGTCGTGCGCCTGGCTGAGCCGGATGACGTAGAGATCCTGCCCCGAGACGAGATTCAGGTACGACGCGCGGAAGATCGCGTAGTCGTTGGGAAAGGAGAAAACACCGCGCTGGATGCTGACGACGATCGCGGCGACGACATATGTGGCAAGCAACAAGCGCTCGAGTTTCTGATCACGCATAGCATACGTTAAGTCCTGCGATAGGACGCCAACAGTCTGCTCATGGGCTTTGGAGGCATGCGCCTTGCCCGAATGACGTGGCAAATCGCCTCTTCAGCAGGGAAACAATCGATGTCAGAAACGCTGGTAAAATTCGACGAAGCAATTTCCGATTCCAAGGGCGCGCGATATTTCGTGGAAGCGATGGGCCGCCAGCGCGAAGATGGTCTGTGGGAGGGGTATCTGGAGTTCGTTCCACTCAATGAGAAGGCCGAGCGGATCGTCTCGGACCGCGAGACGACCCAGCCCAACCGGAAGGCGGTGGATTATTGGGCGCAGGGGCTGACGCGCGTTTATCTCGCGGGCGCGCTCGATCGCGCGCGGCTATCCACGTCAGCGTATGAGAGAGTGCGGCCGCGGCCCCGCGCGTAGCTCTAGTTGCCCTCGTACTTGAACGACACCTTCAGCTTGGCGCGATACGCCTCGATCTTGCCTTCTTTTATCACCATGTCGAGCTGCGAGACTTCGGCCACGCGCAGGTCACGCAGCGATTTCGAGGCGCGCCGGACTGCCGCCGTGGCTGCTTTCTCCCAGGACTCGGTGCTGGTTCCGACCAGCTCGATCACCTTGTAGACGCTTTCCGCCATTTCAGTATCCTCATTTCGGGTAGTTGCTACAACTATATAGATGTCGCTCGCCCCGAATTCCAGGGCGTGCCCGGCTCACCGTGAACAGAGCACCCGGCTCCGGCCTAGATTAAATACCAATCCCAGCGGAGAGAGAAAATGTTTCTGATGATCGGCGTCGTATTACTCGTAGCATGGCTGCTCGGCTTTCTCGTCTTCAAGAAAGTCGTGGGCGGACTGATTCACATCCTGCTGATAATCGCGGTCATTCTCATCGCTCTCCACTTCCTCGGCTCGGGCGGGATGCACATGTCGTAGGAGGAACAAGATCGAGCCCACGCCCTGCTTTCGTCCGCAATCGTCGTGGGCTCGACGGGGCCTGACTATTTCTCGACTACGTGCCGAATCGTGCAGCGATGGAATATCCCAGCGGCCTCCGGATCCACGTCGTCATCATAGTCAGTTCCAAACTTTTCGCCGATCTGGATGACGTATTTCCCGGGAAGATCGAAAACAGTCTCGAGCGTGTCGCGCCCGTACATCGCCGGCGTGGCTCTGATATCGGCGCGAAAGCGGATCACTGGCATGTTCGCAAACATGTCGCTCGGCACGAGCATGTAGTTCGGTGGTTCCTGCGGCTGCGGATAAGTCAGGCTAAACGAGACACTGTCGGGTCTTGTCACCATCAAATAGGTATGCGGAGCGTCGATATGCAGGGTGATCGTGTCGCGCCGTGAAAAGACCGCAGGCGAGCATTGAAGCATCGGGGCGTAGAGCGCTGTGTCGGGCATCTGACGTGAGTCGTATGACGTTAGCGGTACGAGTGCGCTGGCCGTGCTCTTGTCATCTGGGACGGAGCGGAATAGGGGCGTAGTGGAGGATGCAGTGCTGCTTGCGGTGACAGTGATTGTGGTCGAAGACGCAGTCGTCTGCCGATCGTGCGCTGGCTCCACGCTGCAAGAAGACAACAACACGCTGGCGAGCAGACCGACGGGCATCTGCGATCTCAAATGGTTCTCCGAGTGATTCATTGGTCTCAGACTCCTCCAAGGACGAATTTCCCCCCACCCAACGCAACACCTGGCGTGATATGAAACAGCCCCTCCGGTGATAGAGAATCGACATTTCGGGCGCCATGTTTTTACGGCACTCTTTCCGGACGAGTCCCGTGAACAAAGCCGGCGCCCGCAGCCCGAACGATCCGTATCCCGCCCTCGTGAGCGGAGCGAGAATCATGAACGCCATCACGGGACGTCCCGGCACACTCGGCTGCATCGGCCTCGACGCCGACGACAAGCCGTGGATCGTCAGCTGTTACCACGTGCTCGGACGAGGACGGCAGTTCTTGAACATCGTGGGAAATGACGAACCCATACTGCAGTCAATGCCTGACCTCGGCTCTCGCGTGGTCGCACGCACCCGAATCGCGAAGATGAATTCCGTCCTGGACTTCGGCGCCGCGATCGTGACTCAGGAGGTCGATGTAAGCCCGTCGGTGCTCGAGCTCGACAAGCTGCAACGCGTTGCCGATGCGGCCGTCGGGATGAAAGTCCTCAAGTCGGGCGCCACGACTGGAGTCACAATGGGCGTGGTGGCCGAGGTGACACCGATTCTGATTACGATCGAGACGCCGGCGGACGTGCCAGACGGCTACATCCTCGCCGATCGTAGGGATTCGGGTGCGGTGTGGATGGATGCGCACACCGGGAACGCCGTTGGGCTGCACTTTACGTCGCGGGACAACAGCGTCGCGTTGGCGCGTCCGCTCCGGCACGTGCTCGGCGATCTCGCCCTGAGACTTCTCGAGTAAGCCAATCGGAACGCGGGAGTCGGGGGCAAACCCGACTCCCCCGTTCCGCGCGCTTAGCGCTTGTCGTATTGCAGCGCGAGCTTCAGCTGTTCGATCGCCTTGTCGCATGCCGCCAGCGCATCGGCGCGGTGTCCGCCGAAATCATGATTGGCGCGACGAAGATCCGTCTTGGCGCGCTCGAGCGCGGCGATCGCTTTCCGGATTTCGGGATGGGCTTCGCGTCGCTCAGTCTTCCTGACCGGCGTTGCGGTCTGCTGTTGAACGCTCGCCGGGACGGGAGAAACAGCCGGAGAGGACGAGGCAAACGCTGGAAACGCGACCATTCCGCCGCCGAGCGCGACCAGCGTACCGATTGCTGCAAAGGACTTCCGCATGCACTACTCCTGAAGGGTGGTTGCTAGGCAGACGACACCAAACAGGATTCGTTAAGAAGTCATGCTGGCGACAGGCTCGCGCAAAGGTCCGGCTCCTTTAACCGAGCCCGCGCTGCGCCTCTCGCCGCTCATGTTCGTGGCGCTTGCTGAGGAACTCGCCGATTGACGCGAGCCAGGGCACGTAGTCGCAGAGAATCTTGAACGTCGCCATGAGCGGCACCGCGAGCAGCGCACCAGCGACGCCCCAGATGTAGAACCAGAACGCGAGCCCGACGAAGATCGCAACCGGGTTGAGCTCCAGCCGGTCACCCATGAGGAGCGGCGAGACGACGTTGGCCTGAAGGAGGTTGATGCCGAGATACACCGCCGGCGCGAGCAGCGCGTGCGATATGCTCGTAAACGTTGTCAGACCGGCGGCGGCGAGGATGAAGACGAGCCCTGCCGCGCCGAGGTAGGGGATGAACTCGAAGAAGAACACGAGAGCGCCCCAGAGCGCGGGGTTGGGCAAGCCGACGAAATACATCGCGCCCGCGACCACGATTCCTTCGCCGAGGTTCACCAGTGTGGCGGTGAGCAGATAAGTGGAGATGGCCGACTCGGTCTGACGCGCAATATCCACAGCCGCCTTCTTCTTGCTGATCGTAGGAAGCACGTCGACGAGCTTCTGGAGAAACAGATCGCCCGCCGCCAGCAGGAAGTAGAGGAGGAAAATGATCTCAATGAACCCGGCGAGAAAGCGTCCGGTGGTGCCAAAGACCCGTGACACGAGACTCGGCTCCTGGACGACTACCTGGGCCGGCCGTCGGCCGCCCTGCGCCCCGGAGCCAGGTACTGGTGCGGCACTGACACTGTCCGCGCTTCTCGTGATCCGCTCCAGGGGGCGGAGAATCGTGCGAAGCTTGCCACTCGCCACCGACAGAGTCTCGGGCGCGGTGTTCATCCAACGCTCGGCGGGGGTTGAAAGCTCGTATACACCCAAGCCAATGACCCCGGTGAGAGCGAGGATGACGACCGCCGCACCGAACTGCGCCGGGATGTGGATCTTCGCGAGCGCGCGCACGACTGGACTGAAGAGGAAATTCAGCAGCAGCGCGAACGTGATTGGAATCAGGAAGCCGCGGGCAAAGTAAAGCGAGTACAGCACCGCGAGCACGGCGATAGTGGTGCCGGCTACGGAGCGGGCTTGCGGACTTCCGAGCTTGGCGGCCGTTTGACGGAGATCGGGTTTCGGCGCGCCGGGAGTGACGGGCGTTGCCTCCTCCGTCGGATCGACGGAGGGCTTCGTAACAGAGGGATCGTTCATCGGTCAGACCCTGGCATACTGAAGCTTAAGCTACAAGGTCACTTCAAGGTGCAGAACCACTTTCGCTACATGCCCGTCACCACTTTCATCAGCATACATTAGTATGAATTCCAACGGAGCTAAAAATTCTGATGATCGGGATCGTCGTCGGCTTGATCCGCACGCGCGGCGCTGAATGACCGCGCTGAACGCTCCCCCTGGGCTCGAGTCGCACGCGGTATTCCTCATCGGATTCTCGGCGGCCGCGATGGCGGCCTGTGCAAAGGTTGGCGAGGACGTCTTCAACCACGAGTCCGGTCCGTTCGACGAGCCGATACGAAAATGGGTTCTCGCTCACCAATCGCGCCCGGTGCGCGACGCTTTCATCATCATCACCAGCGTGGCCGCGCCGGCGGTGATCATTCCGGCAACGGCCGCGATCGCTGCATGGCTCTGGCGAAAGCGCGGACTGAGGATCGCCGGAGCAGTCGTGATGTCGCCGGCGGTGGCGCTCGCGATATTCCTCGCGATCAAGCGCCTCTACAAGCGAAAGCGACCGGCTGGCGGAGCGCGTCTGCACGAGCTCACCTACGCATTCCCGAGCGGACACTCCACAGCGTCGGCGGCGATCTTCGGCACCGCATCGTACGTCTTCTGGCGCGAAGACATGATTTCCCGCGACGCTGCGATCGCGCTTGCTTCGGCTGGCACTCTACTCGTTGGCGCGAGCCGAGTCTATCTGGACGTACACTGGACGACGGACGTGCTCGGCGGATGGAGTGTCGGCGGTCTCGTCGCCGCTCTAAGCGCGGCGGTTTACGAGAGAGTGCGCGGTGAGAACAGACCCGCTAACAGACTGCGGGTCTAGCGCGGCTTCCAGTCTGGCGCCGAGTAGTCGTAAGACCTGGGAAGAGGCAGCGTGAGCCACGGTGATCAAGGTTCTCGAAGCAGAAGGCTGCACCGGCGACGCTGACGAATACCAGGCGGTTGATCGCATCGTTGAGCGTATCGTGCGCGATCACGGAGCCGAGCGAGTGGCCGACTCCACGCAAGCTAGAATGCTCCAATGCGGCGATAGCTGTACACCGGTCTCGTCCGCGGCATCAAGTCGATGGTAAGAGTCAACATCGAATCGGAGAAGGCGCCGATGTCATCCGACACGCAGGGACCACCGCAGGAGCCAACCCGCCACCCCACCCTAATGCTGTCGTTCGTGATCGTGTAGTCGCCCGGCTGCTGCTCCGTTCTGTCGAGTGTCATTCCACCACCGTTCGCGGAGTAGTCTCGGTATTGATCGACCTTGACGGCTTGCCCGGATCCATAGAGATAGAGCCTGCCCGAGAGTACGGTCGAGCCGCCGTCGACTCCCATGAATGTGACGGGCAATGGATGGCCGTCGATGGCGGTGAGCTCGTAGGTTCGCAGAATGGGCGCAGTCGAATCGTGGCAAGCGGATACGCCGATGAATACGAGCAGCACCAGGGTCAGACGTGAAAGTTGCATTGAGCCCTCCGGAAGGAGTCGATTGATAGTCTTGAATCCAGCTCTTTCCAAGAGTTTGCAGACACTCTGATCAGGGCGCCAGCTCAATGCGGTCTCGTTGGTGAACACTGTGCGTTAGCCGGAGCGGCGTCTCTGATCGTCGGTCGCATGAGCCCGAACACTTGCGGGCGCCGATCTCCGGGTCGAGCCCGAATTCTCACGAGGACGGGCCTTGGGCGACATTCTCTCTTTGCGTATCCGAGGGATTCGGATGACACCCCGATCGATCGCTCTGCTTCTGCTCCCGTTGTCCGCGGGTGTGGCCGAGTCACAGCCGCCGAAACCGATTCCGACGGGCAGGCTCATCTCGGTGACGATGCACTCTCCCGCGCTCGAGCATAATCTCTTCGGCGACCCCGCCGACCAGCGCGTAGACATCTACCTGCCGCCCGGCTACGACGCCAACACCAATCACCGCTACCCCGTCATCTACTTCCTTCACGGGCTGCTCGGCCAGGCCGACGATTTCACGAAGCCGACCTTTCAGGGGATGACGGTCGAGGGCGCGCTGGGACGGGCGTTGCCTCCTCCGTCGGATCGACGGAGGGCTTCGTAACAGAGGGATCGTTCAAAGCCCGAAGGTCACCTTACCATAGAGAAACCGCCCATCGATGCCAAACGGGGCGATGCCCGAGTACGGCAGGATGCCCGAGTTGGTGTTTCCCGCAATTGACCGATCGGGATACTGATTGGAGATGTTGTCCGCGCCGAGCGTCACGGTCCCACGTCCCACCGGTCCGAAGCTGAGTGCCAGATCGCTCACCCATTTGGGCGACCAGGTCTGATCGCCCGCGGCAGTTGTTCCGTATGACGTCACCGAGCCGTAGCGGTGCGAGCGCGCATCGATGCCGAACCGGCCCATGCGATAGTTGGCCGAGAGCACGTAGTTGTTGCGCGGGTTTCCTTTCTCGAGACGCGCGCGATCGACGCGGCTGAACAGCTGAGCGCTGTGTCCACCCAGCACCGTCGAAGTATCGACGCGCGTCACTCGCGTCCAGTTGCCGTTGGCCGCGGCTGTGAGATGGAGGACGGAGCTTTGACCGAACGACAACCCGTAATTCGCGATGACATCGAGACCGTCGGTCTTGGTGTCGACGGCGTTCGTGAAGTAGCGGCCGCCCTGCAGGCCCACGAGTCCGGCCGCCGTGAGTGCGTTGACCACGTCCGCGCCCGTGAAGTTGTTCGAGAGCACGATGCGATCGTTGATGTTGATGCGATAGTAGTCGACCGTCACGGCCAGCTGGCTCAACGGCTCCATCGCAATGCCTGCGCTGTAATTCACCGAGCGCTCGGGCTTGAGCGGCTTGGCGTTGAGGACCTTCGCTTCCTCGCTCGACACGGGGAAGGTGCGGATCTCGAGCGGCACGGCCGGCGTGCCGACGAAGTTGATCGCGGTGTTGGAAAAGAACTCCTGCCCCAGCGATGGTGCCCGGAACCCGGAGCTGACTGCACCACGGAACGCGTAGCCTTTGATCGGCTCGAAGCGTGTGCTGATCTTGCCGGTTGTCGTCGTTCCGAAATCGTTGTAGCGCTCGACACGACCGGCGAGGTCGACCAGGAGTGCCTTGCTGATGTCGTTCGAGAGGTCAATGTAGCCGGCGACATTGTTGCGCGAGTTGCTACCGGAATCCTTTGGCCGGAACCCGGGATATGCCTGAGATCCGACGGCCGCCGGACGCGTCGTTGCCGCTCCCGTGGAATCGAAGATAGTGAACGTGCCGCTGGCAATGGACGCGGCGTCGCCTTGCGCGATTTTGTACTGGTCGACGCGGAATTCCGCGCCCGCTGCCGTGTGCAGCGGTGTCGGCAGACCAATCGGCAGATCGCGGAAGAGATCCAACGTATTCGTCCACTGCCCGAACGCCATCTGGCCGGCGTAGAAATTCCTCGGCGACGTCGGCCCGAGCGATACGTTCACGCTGTTCGCAACGTGCATGTCGAAAGTGTTGCGGCCGTATCCGGTGCTCAGATCGTACTGCCATCCGGCCGCGTTGCCCTTCGCGCCCACAAAGCTCGATCCGTCGAAGATCGTTGGCTGCTCCTCCGGAAGAAATCCGTTGGGGTAGATCTGCCGCACGTTGTTGTCGTCGCGCGGACGGCGCCAGAACGCGAACGAATCTCCGAAACGGCGGCTGGCGCCGCCGAACGCGTAGAGCTGGATGCCGTTCGACAGGGTCGTGCCGGTGTTGAGAAAGCCCTCCACGTCGTGCGTGTAGGAGTCACCGATGCTGAAGTCGACGCCACCGGGAATCGGAAGGTTGGGGTCGGCCTCGAGCGCCGGCTGATTGCCGAAGTACTGCTGTCTCGGATCAGGTGCCGCGCGGTTGGTGTATCCACGGTCGCGCACCTCGCCGCCCAGGAAGACGTAGCCGTTTTGTCCGAAGTTGAATCCCTTGTCGGCGCTGGTATAGAACATCTTGCCATCGTGCAGATAGGCATTCGTCGCGGGCTCGCGCGTCGAGAACTCACCCACTTGCGTCGTGAAGTCGCCGGGCGCGTCGGTTTTGAGAACGATGTTGACGACTCCCGCCAGCGCGTCGGATCCGTACTGCGCCGCGGCACCGTCGCGCAGAATCTCGATGTGGTCGATCATGCTTGCCGGGATGGCGTTGAGGTCGACGGCTTCCGAGCCGCGCCCGACGAATCCGTTGATGTTGACGACCGCGCTCAAATGCCGGCGCTTGCCGTTCACGAGGACGAGCGCCTGATCCGGCGACAGGCCGCGCAGCGTCGCGGGGCGGACGTTGTCGGTGGCGTCGCCGAGTGTGGTGCGGGGAAAGTTGAATGAGGGCGCGAGCGCCTGAATCATCTGCGCGGTCTCGGTGCGCCCCGTCGACCGAATCTCGAGCGAGGGAAGGATGTCGATCGGCACCGGCGCGTCCAGCACCGTGCGCTGCGTACCGCGGGAGCCGAGCGTCGTCACCGCCTCGAGGGCAGTCGCGCCGGCGGCGAGCGTGAAGTCCTGCGTCGTCGACCCACCCGCCAGAATCGTCACAGAATCGGACCGGCTGCTGTATCCGATCCGCCGTGCAACGACCGCGTAGCGTCCGGGCGGTGCGGTGAGGCGATAGGTGCCATCGGCGCGAACGGTTCCGCTGTATTGGGTACCCGTCAGCAGCACGGTGGCGCCCTGAAGCGGGACACCGCCCTCGTCACGGACCTGACCTGTGACGGTGCCCGAGGCTTGCGCCTGACCAGTAGCCGGATGGAACAGTGCCGCGATCGAGATCGCTGAGATCATTCCGCAGCGGAGGAAACGGACGAGAGAGTTTGGCATAGTCATCTCGTGAAAGGAGGGAGGTATATTTCGTCAACGGTACAACGCGGAACGGAGACCGGCAAGTTGGATTTCAATCTTTCCTCGTGCCATAATCCTGAATCGGGTTTATCGTTTTTCTTAGCGAGGTCATTTATGTTCCAGAGTTTCTCTCCCCCCGGCACGCGGACGCGCGCCACAGTCTTCCTCCTCGCCGCCGCACTCTCCACCGCGTGCTACTCGGCGCCGCAACCAGCGACCGTCGTGGGGAGTTACCCTCAGTCCGGCCGCTACGTCTCGGCGCCACATGGGGTGGTCGTATCCGCGAGCATCATCGCGAGCGAGAAGGGGCGCGATGTGCTCGCCGCGGGCGGCAACGCAGTCGATGCCGCGATCGCGACGGGGTTCGCGCTATCCGTCACTTACCCCTTCGCCGGCAACATTGGAGGCGGGGGCTTTATGGTCATCCGCTTTCCCGACGGACGCGCAACCACGATCGATTTCCGGGAGGAGGCGCCGGCCGCGGCAACGCCTGAGATGTTTCGGGATTCCAGTGGAGCATATTCTTTCAAAATCCATCACGGCAGCTACAAATCGGTGGGCGTTCCGGGAACGGTCGCGGGCTTTGCGCTCGCGCATCAAAAGTATGGAAAGACGGAGTGGTCGCGGCTCGTGGATCCAGCGGTGCGGCTCGCGAGCGATGGATTCGTCGGTCCGCCCGGACTCGCGCGGTCACTGTCTGCGACGCTTCCATATTTTCAACCGTACCCCGCGAGCGTCGCGGCGTACAGCAAGAACGGCCAGCCTTACGCCGCGGGCGAGCTGATACGGCAGCCGGATCTCGCGCGCACGCTGACGCGCATTCGTGACGCCGGCCAGAACGGATTCTATCACGGCGAGACGGCGCGCCTCCTTGCGGAGGAGATGCGGCGTGGCGGCGGGTTGATCACCGAAGAAGATCTCGCACGCTACCAGGCAAAGGAGCGGGCGCCCATACTCGGCAAGTATCGTGGTTACGACATCATCTCGATGCCGCCTCCCAGCTCGGGCGGAGTGGCGCTCGTGGAGATGCTGAACATCCTCGAGGGATTCGACCTCAAGGCCGCCGGCCACAACTCTCCCCGGTACGTGCATCTCGTAGCCGAAGCGATGCGTCGCGCCTTCGTCGACCGCGCGCGGTACCTCGGAGATCCGGATTTCGTGCAGGCGCCGCTCGACCGGCTGACGAGCAAGACATACGCGACCGGTCTGCGACAGACCATACTGCCCGATCGCGCGAGTCCGTCGTCGCCGACGCAAATCGCGCAGGGCAGCGAAGGCACGGAGACGACTCACTATTCGGTGGTCGACGCCAGTGGAATGGCGGTCTCGGTGACCTACACGCTCGAGTATGGATATGGTTTGGGCGCCGTCGTCCCCGGCGCGGGATTTCTGCTCAACAACGAGATGGGTGACTTCAACGGGTTGCCGGGTCTGACGGATACGACTGGACTAGTGGGGACGCCAGCCAACGTGGCCCGCCCGGGAAAGCGGATGTTGTCGAGCATGACGCCCACGATCATCGCCAGGGATGGAAAGCTCTTCGCCGTGGTTGGCAGCCCGGGCGGACGCACGATCATCAACACCGTTCTGGAGGTGATACTGAACCAGATCGACTTCGACATGCCGATCCGGGACGCAGTGGCGGCGCCTCGTTTCCACCATCAGTGGCTCCCTGACGTGCTGTCCGTCGAGCAGAATGGATTTCCTCCCGAGACTGTTTCAGCGCTCGAGGCGATGGGGTATCACGTGCGGATGAGGGGTACTCAGGGGACTGCGCATTCGATTCGGGTCGATCCGGTGACCGGCGCGCGTCAGGGCGCGGCGGACCCGAGGGATTCGGATGCGGGGGCGGCGGGTTATTGAGTAGCAGAGACCGAATGGCTGCGGCTGGGTCTCGGTCGAAATCAATATTTGTGAATGGGTCCAATAAACTCCGATGACCAAGCCGCCATGTATGTCGCCCTGAAGAGGCGCTTCTCGCTCGAGGT
>JBDTIV010000022.1:0-11184 GCA_039936175.1 Gemmatimonadaceae bacterium
GGGTTCCCATGATTCGCGGTCGCCCCCCGCAAATGGCGGGATCAGTTTCGATACGATTTTTCCAGTCCATGACAAAACCCCCAAGCGTGCAGATACGCGCAATTTATCCCAAACGCCGCACCAGCAACAGACCACAAGCGAACATCTTGTTGGGCCCGATGGCTCCCGTAGGTCTCATTCGGAGCGAGCACGCGTTTCTGACGAATGGGAAACCGGAGCCTTTTGAAGCATGATTACTCCGCGCCAGGCTCGAACACTTGCACTCGGCGAGGCGCGAAGACGCGCGCATTGGAATCGAAACTGACCGGCAGGTCCGGCAGCGTGTCCGCTCCATCCTCAAACAGCTCGACGTCGCGCTGGTGGGCGAATGATCTCAACCGTCGTCCGTTCAGAAGCTTGTCGAGCGCCGCCTGCTCGCTATCGAACAATCCGGCCAGGACGGGTTCGGCAGGAATGCATGCCTTGCGACCTAGCCAAAGTCCCCATTTCGGGTCGTCCAGAGCCCGTCCCAACTCCGCCAAGAAGCCATACTCCGCACTCAACACAATACCGAAAGCGGCATCATTCAGGTACTGGCGATAGGTTAGGTGCGTCTCTTTTACCTTGCCTTTGACTTCGGCGGTCACGGAGCCCTGCACAGTGTGATAGTCCAGTAGCCGTCGATACGGAAGTTCGTTTCCGGATCCCGCTGCAAGACGTGGAATAGCAACTACCAACAATTTCGTGCGGCGCACTGCCTCAAGCACGTTGCGCTCCCGCTCCGAGCCACGAGGGACGCCGAGCGCGGCGCAGAGCAAGCCGGCAAGCGCGCTCTTGGTTGGAAACCGACCGGTGTTACGCCGGCTGTATTGACTCTCGCATCCCCAGGACTGCATCGGCCCGACAAGCCGCAAGGCGAGGTGAGCTATGTCAGTCGACATGTGCAGCCATCTCGTCGAGGAACTGCGAGATCGTCTTTCCCGGCATAGTCACGCTCGCCAGTTCGCGTTTGCCGAGCTCCCATTCCTGGTTCATGCGCTGGTATTCCGACTTCAATGCCTCGACCGACGCCTCGAATAGGCCATGTGTGGCGTTGGCCCGCACCGGTTTCTCGAACGCGTTGACCAACTGCAGCGGATGTCCTTGGCCACGCACGATGCCCAGGACATATCCTGGTAGCACGTTGCCATTCATCGAATTTCGGCGAGCAACAGGGATGGCGGTAAGTGTTGCTTCAATAAACGCGCGGACCACATCGCGCCGCTCGTCCCGCGTCAACGCGCCCAGGTGATCGCCGTCCATGAGCAGATCGAGGTTCAGTGCGCCGAAGCGGTAGTAGGTGGCAGAGTTGAATTCCAGTGTGCCCGTCATACCCGCGCCAGATTGCTCGGCCGGCTGCCGTTCATCCACAGCCGCGAAGAAGTCCACTTCATTATCAACGCGGTGAGTAGACAGCGCGTGCGCGAACATTGCTGCTCCTTCGAGAGTCAGCGAATGGTCACTGGCCACCATGCGCCCGAACAGCGCGATATCGGCTGCGTCTTTCAGAAGTTCAGGCCCTTTCTGCTTGACAACTGCCTTGGCCGCCTTCTTCGCATCGCCATGTTCCTTGAAGGCGCGTGCGAGTTCTTGCAGCTCTGCTGGCGTTGAAAAAAATAACGTCTTCGACTTCAGCTCGCCTTTCTTCTCTGCCTCTTTGTCCAGAGTCACCAATGCGTCTGTCAGTTCTTTGGCTTGATTGAGGGCTTCTTCGGTCCCCAGACCAGCAGCGATCAACGCGTCCCGCAGTGGTTCCACGATCAGCCGTGTTCGCTCTCCTTTGAACCGAGGGCTTGTTTCTTGGGCACGCTTCCGGATGGCGCTCTTCCACGATTGACTCGACACCCGGGCCCGTTGCGTGCCACCGAAGATGGCGGTCTTGGGGGAGTTGAGGTCGTCACGGTTCAAGCAGACGACCGGAAAAGATTGCAGGATGTGCAGTTCAAGATGCTTCATGGGAACTCTCCGACTTGGTCTTGACGTTGTTCAGGCCACCGGGACGAGCAACAGGAGACCAAAGCCAAACGACTTGGCAGAACCGATGCCCTGTTTGAATGCATTGCAGAACACAGCCGAATCGGTTACTTCAAGGCCACCCCGGTAGCACACGCCGACATGCAGTCCGTGCGACTTGTCGTGGCGGGTGAAGCGGAAATCACGGCGTGGACCTATGTCGAGCAAAGGGCTCTCCTCCGAGTCCTCCAACAACCGAAAGCCGTGCTGTCCTGCCTTGCGCACGATCCAGTCGCGTTGTTGCTCGACTGTGGCAACGTTGAAGCGGCGATGCTTGCCACGTAGACGCTCTCGTCCGTCCCAGCGGTCGCGTGCATCGTCGCGGCTGGTCGGATTGGCCAACAGATCGAAGCGATAGCGGCGATAGGACAGGAAGCCTTCGCCCACAGTTTTGACTTCCCAGTCGGCGTCGGCGGCCCAATCCGGCCGGGTCGGTTCCTCTCTGCAGAGCAACAGAAACTCACACTCTCGATCGCGTTCCCGCAGCCGAAACAGGAATGGCCGCGGGTGACCCTTGGGCCGTCCCGGAAACGCCTCCCAAGCTCGCTGGTGCCAGTCATAGCAATCACGCGCCCGGAGACGACGCGCGACGGTTTCGTAATCGAGGCGGGCGTGGGCAAGCCAATTCATGCCGCATCCTCCTTGGATCTTGGCGCCCAAAAGCTGCGCGCCCAGCGCTCCCGGACACGGTCGGGCTGGCTTTCCCAAGTCCACAGATCGGCAAAGAGTCTTTCGTAGTGGATCGGAATGCTGTCGTTGTGCGCCTTGGCGCGAAGGCCAAGGCTCGCGACGCGATCGAAGATCTCGTTACCTTCCGCAGCCAACAGGTGCAGGAACCGCTTGGAGACCGGCCCCGGTTCGCCGCCGTCGGCGAGCTTCTGGCGCTCCTCGTCGCCCAGAAGTGCGCGACAGGTCGTGCCGAAGTCGCCGCTAGCCGATTCCTTGGGATGGGTGGCGTACAACCCGGCCACAGTACGCACCACGCGTGCGGCGTGGTGGTCGCCGATACCGTTAAAGGCGGCCAGGAGCGGCCAGGAACGGCGGTGCTGCCGCTCTACAAGACCACTGCGCAGATTGGCCATTACGCCACGGTCTTCGCGCCGCTCGCGCAGATACGCAAGCAGGCGCTCGCCAAACCCCAGCTTCGATACGCTCTCCATGAATCAATACTCCTCCTCTTGCGGGGTCATATCCGTCATGGCACGAACCGGTTCGGCCCCGCTTCCATCCTTGTCCACAGGCAGGGTCAGGTTGTCCCATCCCAAGGCGAAGGCGCGCACCTGGCGAGGCGTATCCATACCGCAGACCAACCGGTAAGCCGCTCGCGCTGCAACGTGAGTCACGGCGCGCCAGGAACTAATCGCCTCGAGACCATCTTCGCTACCGAACAGTTCGACGTGTCGTAACAGCAACTCGCGGCGCGTTTCAAGCGTCGTCCAATAATGGCGGGCAGCGTTAGCATGCAACTGGCGGAGCAAATCCCACTTTTTTGGCCCAGCCATCTTGAGCCGCCCCTGCCAACCACCATCGACCTGCTGGCGATAGATCTCAACCGCCCAGTTGAGGTGGCCAGCAACTCTCTCCGCGTACTCCACGCCGTCCCGATAGGCGTGATGCCCCGGCTCGCCGAGCATGCGAGCTGGTACGTGGAAAACTGACTCAACCACATCAACAACCGCTGCATTCTGATTGGTAATGAACGCCCCCAACCAGTAGTCGAAGGACGCATTATCTAAAACGTTGAGGAGGGTCAGCGCTCCACCAACGTCATTTCGCCTCGCCAGGGACAGCGAGTGCAATTCGCGCCATACGGCCTTGTCCCTGGCTCCCAGCAACGCTCGGCCAGTGCCATCCTTCTTCGCGACCTCAGTGGCCGATGGTTCGCGCATTCCGCCCTTGCCGTAGCTCGGATATTCAAGCCCGTTGCCGAGCATCATGAAGTCCCCGTCGGAATCGAGTCGAATCAATCGGCTCATGGGCACCAGTCGTCCGAGATACGTCGAAGTGGCATTGGCAATGGCCGGCGTGTCAGTCCCATTGGCGGGCGGTCGTTCCCAGATGGGGATGCCCCAGGCGTCTGCTTTGCCGTAAATTCGGCTGACCAGCGCCTTCGAAAGCAGGTTGGCGCATATGGACGCGTATAGGTTCTCGCGTCGAACAAAACCGTGCAGCATCGCTCCCGGCGTGCAGGGGGCATGGTTGCTAGACTTCGAGGATTGCACGCCTCGCCAGAACACTTGGGCGATCGTCCCACCTGGCGAAAAATTCTGAAACGTCAGCAACGTCAGCGCCAATTGTGCAGGTGTAAACGCCCTAGGGTGCCCCCCCGCTCCGCCGTGATCAAAAAGCGTTGTGTTGGCGCCGGTTGCGAGCGCGAAGTCGAGCTTGCTTGTCGGGGTCAGGTCTGGTTCCGCGTCGGCGCCCTTCTTATTGCTCTTGGCCGGCTTGGTAATGTCCGCCCGTTGCAGGAAGGGCCTCTGCGGGTGGAACAACTCAAAGTCATCCCGCCATTTCTCCAGGTATCCGCGCGCAGCACCGGGCAAACGCGCCATCGTTGCCTCCGGCGGATCGTAATCGCTTGCCGGCCCGTCAAGTGCTGCTTGGGCGACGCAGATCAGCAGGCGCATCAAGGCGACACGCTCGTGTGGCCGCACGGCGAGATCGACCAACCCATCGCCACCGTCAAGCACCTCGGTCAGACTCGCGACTCGCCGCTCGCCGGTGGTAGTCACCACAGGAATCCAGGAGTCAAATGCCAAATTCATCGTCTTCCCCTCTCCTTCGTTGGATCGCGACACCGAGGTCAGCACGGTAACGCAGCGCCACCTCGGGCTTCAACCCGTCCAGGGTTATTGTCCCGTCTTCACCAACCACCGCCACGTTTTGGTTACCGCGCACATAACGTCGCGTTGCCTGCTCCGACTCGAACCTTTCGAACACCCATTTTGGCGTGCGGACCAAGTTACGATGCAATGCCCGAGCAACCGACAGGTCGAACTCTTCTCCGGTCAGTTCGATGGCCGAACCGTCCAGCAAAGACGCATGCTTACCGTCAAAAGTGCGCGCCAGAACTAGCGAAACAGTCGGTTGATCATTGAGCCGAGTCTGCTTGCCTTCTTCGTCATTCAGTGTCACCTGCCAGATGTTGCTGCTGCGGGTAGCCAACCGATCTTCGGCATACTCGACCCCTTTTATTTCGCCATACAACGTCTGCCATCCCGCCGGTTCGTCATCACGCTCGCAGTAGGTCGATTCGATCAACCCGCGAATATCCGATGGCAACGTAATCGACGAGCGGTCGGTCCAGACCTCCCAGCTGCGCAGGAGCACATAGGGCGCGTAAACATTGCCCTTCGGCTTCAAGCGGCGCTTTATCAACTGGGCCGACCAGTCCCGATAGCTCGCCAGAGAATCAGCCTCGGCCAGAATCCAGCATTCGGCGCGCGGCAACGTGCGCTTGGTACGCGGGTGACGCCAAAGCCGACCGATGCGCTGCAGCAGCATGTCCGTGGGTGCAAGTTCGGTGATGAGAAGGTCTGCATCAACGTCCACGCTCTGCTCGACCACTTGGGTGGACACCAGCACGCATCCGCGCCGATCGGGGTTCCCCTTGCCCAATCGCTTCATCCATAGATCTTCCAACGCCTCTCGCCTGAAGTACGGAAATCTGGAATGCAATAGCGCCACGTCCGGTCCATCGTCGCCACGCCTGCGCAGTAGGCGCTCATACGTGCGCTGAGCTTCACCCACCGTATCGCAAATCCAGAGGATGCTCGCTTCGTCACAGGCCGCTAACCAAGCGCGGTCTAACGCTTCCTCAGCCGCCTTGAACGAAAGGTGGACAGTCTTGGGCTCCGGAGCAAGCGCTGGTGTAGGCGGGATGGGGCGATCGGGCTCTGCGAATCCAGTGATCAACGGATACGGCTCTTTGGTCGGTTCGACGGAGTTCGCCGTATCACGGCGAATCAGCTTGTCGCGGCGCTCCGCTATTAGCGTGGCCGACAACAGGATAACCGTGCAACCTAGCGCCAGCAGTTCTTCGCACAGGCAGCGAATCAGTGTGCCTGTGTAAACGTCGTAGGAGTGCACCTCGTCGACCACCACGACCTTGCCCGCAAGTCCGAAACGACGGACAAAAAAATGCTTGGCAGCCACGACCGAGAGTAAGGCTTGATCGACCGTACCCACACCGAATGGCGCCAACAGAGCCCGCTTGGCCGAAGCGAACCAGTCACGGCCGAAACGAGCGTCGGCGTCGCTTTCCGTACGGTTGAGCGTGTGCGCAAAACGCGGCTGGAAAACGGTATCCGTTAGCCACGAATTTGCGTGGATCAGCCGAACGCTCTCGGCGTTCCCGCACATGTTCGTTACGAAATCAGCGACGCGGACCTGAATGCGGTTGCTGGTTACCTGGGTCGGCAACGCGAAGTAAATGCCGGTCGCGTTGCCTTCGCACAGCAAACGGTATGCGACCCACAACGCGGCCTCGGTCTTGCCCATGCCCATCGGAGCCTCGATCACGTACACGCCTGGCTCCTGGATTACGCGATACGCAGCGAGTTGGAGATCGTTCGGCTTGCAAGGGTGGTCATCCGCACCGCGCAGGTTAAATAGCTGCTCGAAAGAACGTCCGGGGATCACCTCCGGCCTCAAGAACCCGATCGCGTCGAGCGCGTCGTGCGCCCAAGCTCGGGCCTGATCCTCCGTGGGATTGCAGTCCGTCGGGAAGAAGCGCTCGTCGGAGCCGATCCAGTCCGCTACCGTGGTCAGTCCGGCGAGCCACCATAACGCGGGCGAGCGATCGTCGATCTCACCCGCCGGAGGCTCACCAAATGCTTCGATCAACTTTTCTGCAACGCGCTGTCTCTCGACTTCCCAGCCGTCAGTTCTCATGCCGTTGCGCTCTTGGCGAAGCGACAACGGATCATGCAGATGTCCGTGATGCGAGCCCGGCGCTACCGCCCACCAGTCGGCTGACTCTGGCGAAAATCCACGCGCCCGCAGAAGACGGGCCACCGAAAATTGGCTGACCTTGTCATGATAGGGTTCGCATAGTTCAGCCCAGCGCTCCGATCGGGCCTGATGCTCCAGCCCGGACTGCGTGAGCCACACTTTGCATTTGGCCTGAAAGCCTTGTGAAATCTTTCCGACGTCGTGCATCGCGGCCATCACGGCCGCTTCCGACGGCGTAATCCGGAAGCGATCAAGACTTTCACGGCGAGCTTCGGCCAACAATCGGGCAACATATCCGACATTACGGGTATGGTGGAACACGTCAACACCTGGGTCACTCGTGGGTGTGGTCTTGGCCCAGAAACGAAGCTTGCTAAGATTATCCATGTTGTGAGAATGCGCGACCGAGCTGATCCCTACTAGGCTGCGACGGCTGATGGCTCGCGCAGATAGTTATACGGTACCGAAGCCGCTTCGGCTCGAGGGTGTAATTCGGGTCGGCCTTATTCAATAGCGAGCGATTTCGGGTGCGAGTGTGTTCATCACGCCCATTTCAACACACCCGCTCGCTCAACTGGCGTTCGCGTCGGTCGAAACTCGCGCCTTGCCTAGGTTTAGGGATATTGTGTCAACGCCCCGGTATCGCTATCTGTTCGTCGTATCCGCCGGCCACCACGCACTTTTGGAACCAATTCGCTGCTTCGATTCTCAGTACCGAGGACGACACGCTCGAGCCAAGTACTTCGGACTTTGTTCGGGCGGCTAAGAACGTAGCTTATACGTAGTGAATGAGCTTGCGTGTTGACGCCAGACGGCGGGCGAAAGGGCGACCAACTTGATAGTCCAAGCGCGCGCGCGTGGGCGATCCCGCAGACTGCGCAACCCGTCGTGCACAAAGTTGGACCGACAAATTGGCCATTGTCAGAGTCACATACAGTCGCGATGCCGACAACGCCGCACATCGAGGAAAATCGACAGATCTACAGGGACTTACAGATTTGGTACGACTTGTGCTTTTACAGCACGTGAGTAGGGTTTATCACCAACTGCTGGATCAACCGATCGCGAGGCATCGTGAAGAAGTCTGCATTCGTCGTGCTCATGGTGAATCTCCTCGCACTGGCGAGTGCCGGCGGTGCGAGCGCTAACAGCATTTACTCGGTTGTCGTCTGGAGAGGGGCGCCGGATGGCATCCAGTCCAGCACGCTTGCGGATACCGCGCACAAGCCGACCGGGGCCTCCTACGCGTCTTTCGATTTCACCAGCAGCCTGCTCGATGGAGGTATTGACTGGTCGGTTCTCGGTCCGCAGAACACCACCGCGAGCGGCAACAAATTCAGCAGCTTTCTCATTAACGGGACGATCTCTGCGTACTCTGGCGCCGTCAGTGAGGCGACCTTCCTGGATACGAGCATGAGCGTCGCGGGTGACGCGTGGGCAAGCTACTTCCAGATTACCGGCGGCTACTTCGGTGCGGGCGGCTCGGGGTATTTCACTCAAATCACGCATGACGACGGAGCAAGCCTTTACATCGATGGCTCGCCGGCGTTTCTCTCTCCGGGTGAGACCTCCGCGATTACCGCAAACCTGACGATGCCAGGCACGCTCGGGACGCATCATTTTGAACTCGACTATGTCGAAGGCAACGGGTCGCCATCGCAGTTGACAATTGCATTCCCGCGGGGGGACCCACCCATCGGCCGCGTCCCGGAACCCGCCACACTCGCGCTGCTCGGCGCTGGGCTCGCTGGAGTGGGTTTCTCGCGTCGTCGCATGGCAGCTCGATTTGTCTACACGGATTATCAAATTCAGGTAAGCGCCCAGCAGCGGGAAAGCATAGACGGCTCACCGGGCAAATGGTGCGGGAGGGCGCTGATCCAACGCACGCGTGATGTCATGACCTATTCCCAGAAATTCAGTTTTGAGAATGAACAATGTGATACCGCGGAGGCAGCGGCGAGGTGCGCAGCTGAAAGTGCAAAGTGGCTCGTAGATGGTCGACTGCCGGACCTAACAATCTGATCAGCTCTTTGGCGGTCGGCGGTCAGATGACCGACGCAGCGGCGCATCAACTCGACGTCGCGATCAACGAACGGTACCAAGTCGTAAGTCCGGGTGACGCCTACATCGCCACCCGTCGGTCGCCCTCGCCGCTTCGCGAATCGGCGAACGCGCGACGTCCTACGAGTGCGGTCCCGGGTTCGCGCTGCTGCTTGGCGACCGCCCGAAGCCCGATCAACGGCGGGCCGCCGGGTGGGCTCTGCTCGCGGTGGGAATCGTCTCTACGGTTCCACTACTTTTACAGGTATTCGGAACAAGGGCGGCGACGTCACTCGACGAGACGTGAATCGTACAAGGCACTGAGTACTGCGCTCCGTACCAAGTGCTTCGCTCCCAGACGCCGATCAGCACCTTCGCGCCGATCAAGCAGTCCTGCGTGAGGCTGCGCTACGTGCCAGGTCCGTCGCGCAGTACCATGACGCCAGGACGACGAACACAGTGGAAGTTCTCGGTGCTTCGTGCGCTCTCGACGACCGCTGCCGACCCGAAGCGGTCTCGGGCCTTTCCCGATAGCCGACATCGGGACGCTCGCCGTCACCAGTGCAAAATGGCGAGACTTGTAGTAGTCTGCGCGGGATTCCGGCACGACCGGCCGCCGGATTCGCTTGGGTAAAATTGGGGAGAGGCGAATGTCAAAATCGATGGGGTTTTTGCTGGGCTGCAGCGTCGCATTCATAAGCGTTCTCGCGAATGCCGCGCCGTTTGCCTATATCACCAACAACGCTAGCAGTACCAATACGGTTTCGGTCATTGACGTGGCTACCGATACGATCATCGCCACGATCACTGTAGGAACACACCCGGTCGGTGCCGGCGTAACCCCCAATGGGGCGCGCGTCTATGTCGCAAATGAGCAGTCCGCCTCGGTTTCGGTGATCAGCACGGCAACCAATACTGTGATCGCCACCATACCTGCAGGGTCTGGTCCGACAGGTGTGGCAGTGACCCCAGATGGCTTGCACGTTTATGTCTCGAACCTGGGTAGCAATACGGTCTCGGTGATTTCGACCGCGACCAATACGGTGACTGCCACGATTCCGGTTGGGACCAGCCCGCGCGGGCTTGCGGTCACGCCGGATGGCTCGCGTGTGTATGTCGCGAATGGGACCAGCAATAACGTCTCGGTAATTAGCACAGCAAGCAACACCGTCTCGGCCACCGTGGCGGTCGGCTCTTTCCCGGTTGATGCTGCCGTCACCCCCGATGGGACCTACGTCTACGTTGTGAATGATGGAGGCAACAGCGTGTCGGTGATCGCTACGGCGACCAACACGGTTACCGCCACGGTGCCGGTCGGCTCCGGCCCGGGTCCGGTTGCCATCACCCCGGACGGTACACGCGCCTATGTCGGGAATCTGGGAATTAATACACTTTCCGTCATCAACACGGCCACCAACACGGTCAGCGCTACGGTCACAGTCGGCAACGATCCGGAAGGCGTCGGGTTCACTACCGACGGCAGGTGTGTTTATGCCGCCAACGGGGGCGATAACACGGTTTCCGTTCTGAATGCGGCTACGAACGTCGTGGTCGCCACGATCACGGGCGTGGGACCCGGCCCCGGTGGGGTTGGTTTATTCATTACGCCGGGGGCTGCGCCGGCCGGATGTGCGGGAGCCCCGCCGCCGCCACCGCCGCCACCGCAATCGTTTCAGCCGATCCCTACGCTCAACGAATGGGGCCTGACTTTGCTGTTTGGTTTGCTGGCAATGCTAGGGTTCAGGCAATTGCGGCGGCGCAAGCTGAACTGATCGCCACAGCGGCGCATACCGACCCCGCCTACGTGGCGAGGTTTTCATTTCCGGCGAGCGAATGATTGTCGCAACGGAAGCCCGCGAGCGAATGGCTGGTTTTGGCCGAAACCGGCAGTTCGCTTTCGCCAACGGATAACGCGCAGCACGCCGTACTAAGCCCCAGCTCGCGCAGCGAGTCCATCCCGCTCAGGACAAAGTGCTCGGAACGGCGCCTCACCGCAGCCTCCTTGCGGCTCGTACTGCGTACGAGGTATTAAGAGGGAGCGCTGGGAACTGAGCGCTGAGTGCTGAGTACTGAGTGTTGGTGCTTCGAGCTGCGTGCTTCGCGCCGACTCGCCCTTGCCTCGTTCTCAGTAACCAAGAGCGGGCTCTTCGCACTGGAGCC
>JBDTIV010000023.1:0-30739 GCA_039936175.1 Gemmatimonadaceae bacterium
CTATCCTGGTTGTCTCAGCCGCCGACGGCCCGATGCCGCAGACGAGAGAGCACATCTTGCTCGCCAAGCAGGTCAACGTGCCCTACATCATCGTGTTCATGAACAAGGTGGACATGGTCGATGACCCAGAGCTGCTGGAGCTGGTGGAGCTGGAGGTCCGTGAGCTCCTTAGCTCCTACGACTTCCCGGGCGACGACACGCCGATCATCAAGGGAAGTGCGCTCAAGGCTCTCGAGTCGGGCGACCCCAACAGCGAGTACGGGAAGAAGATTGGCGAGCTGATGGATGCCCTGGATTCATACATCCCGCAGCCCAAGCGCGAGACGGATAAGCCGTTCCTGATGCCCGTCGAGGACGTGTTCTCGATCACCGGCCGCGGTACCGTTGCGACGGGTCGTATCGAGCGCGGCAAGATCAAGGTCGGGGAGGAAGTCGCTTTGATCGGGTTCAACTCGGACAAGAAGACGGTCATCACCGGCGTCGAGATGTTCCGGAAGCTTCTGGATGACGGTCAGGCCGGTGACAATGTCGGTCTACTTCTTCGAGGCATCAATAAGGAAGACGTCGAGCGTGGAATGGTGCTGGCCAAGCCGGGCAGTATCACGCCGCACACGAAGTTCAACGCCGAGGTCTACGTGCTGACCAAGGAAGAGGGCGGGCGTCACACGCCGTTCTTCAAGGGCTATAGACCGCAGTTCTTCTTCAGAACGACGGACGTGACGGGAAGTGTAGAGCTGCCGGAAGGGATGGAGATGGTGATGCCGGGCGACAACGTGCAGATGTCGATCGAGCTGATTTCGCCGATCGCGATGGACGAAGGTCTCCGCTTCGCGATCAGAGAAGGTGGCCGCACCGTAGGCGCAGGCGTCGTAACCAAGATCATCAAGTAGCAGCGCGAATTTCTCAGACACGCGAGAGAGTTTATGGCAGGAAGAATTCGAATTCGGCTCAAGGCGTTCGACCACGCGATCATCGACCAGGCTTCGGCGGACATCGTTCGCACGGCCGAGAAGACGGGCGCGCAGGTGAGTGGTCCGATTCCTTTGCCGACAAAGACGAAGCGCTGGACCGTGCTCCGCTCCCCGCACGTCGACAAGAAGTCGCGTGAGCAGTTCGAGCTCAAGACCCACAAGCGGCTGATCGACATCCTTGACTCTCGCGCCGCTACGGTGGACGCGCTGACCAAGCTCGATCTTCCCGCCGGCGTCGACGTCGAAATCAAGGTCGAGTAGAGGAAATATGATCGGGATCATCGGCAGGAAGCTGGGCATGACCCAGATATTCAATGAAGAAGGACAGCAGATTCCCTGCACCGTGGTGGAGGCTACTCCCAACTCGGTGATCAAGGTTCTGACCAAGGATAAGGTCGGCTTCGACTCGGTCGAGCTCGGCTTTGGCGAGCAAAAGCACGCCCGCGAGTCCAAGAAAGGCGAGCGCACTCCGCGCGGCCGGCGCGCTCACAAGGCGGTCGTCGGTCATGCGGCCAAGGCCGGCGTCACGGTCGCGCCCGCGTTTCTCCGCAGCTTCCGTCTCGACGACGCGCAGCTCGAGGAAAACAGGAAAGCCATTCCCACCTACGCCCTTGGTGACAAGATCACGGTCGAGATCTTTGCTCCCGGCGAGCAGGTCAAGGTCACCGGCACTTCAAAGGGCCGCGGCTTTCAGGGCGTCGTCAAGCGCTATGGCTTCGGCGGTGGTCCCAACACGCACGGCAACACCAAGCACCGTCGTCCCGGCTCCATCGGCCCAGGCACCGATCCGTCGCGTGTCATCAAGGGCAAGAAGATGCCAGGACACTACGGCGCCGAGCGTCACACGCAAACGCATTTGCACGTCGAGCGGATCGATGCCGCCCGCAATCTCATCTACATCCGCGGCTCCGTGGCCGGCCCGAAGAACGGGATCGTCCTCGTGAAGAAGCAGGGTTAATCATGGCTGAACCAACGACTCAATCCTTTAACGCTGCCGCGTACACGGCTGGTGGAACGGAGCGCGAGCGCCTCGATCTGCCCGCTGACATCTTCGACGGCACGATCAACATGCCGGTGATGCACCAGGCCGTTAAGGCGTATCTGGCGAATCAGCGGCTGGGACTCGCGTACACGAAGACGCGCGGTCTGGTCGTCGGTGGAAACCAGAAACCCTGGAAGCAGAAGGGAACCGGACGCGCCCGTCAGGGCTCGCGCCGCGCTCCCCACTTCGTGGGCGGTGGAACCGTCTTCGGTCCTACGGGCCGGAAGTACAAGCAGGAAGTGCCGCGGCAGATTCGCGCACTCGCCCGCAAGAGCGCTTTCAACGCTCGCGCGCAGGAGAATGCGCTCGTCGTGATCGACAACTTCAACTATGAAGTGCCGAGCACCAAGGCGGTTGTCTCACTGCTCGGAGCTCTCGGGGTAACCGGACGCAAGGTTCTCATCCTCACCGATGGCGCCAAGCCGAACGTCTTCCTGAGCGCGCGGAATCTTCAACGCGTGCAGGTGATGCCGTACGCCGACGTCTCGACTTACCACATCATCTGGTCGGATGTGGTTCTGGTCGAGTCCAACGCTCTGGGATACAAGCTCGAGGCCGTCGAGGAGAAGGCGCGTGCAGCTCGTCCCAGGTCGGAGACGAAGTCGCGCGGCGTCGAGAAGGCGGAGCGCAAGACCGCAAAGGCGGCAACCAAGAGCTCGAACGCGCACAAGACGGCGAGAAAGGCCGCGAAGGCCGCTGGCAAATCCGCCAAGCCCAAAGCAGCCAAGAAGACCGCCAAGAAAACTTCGGCCAAGAAATCCGCCGGCAAGAAGAAAGGGAAATAGGGACTAAGCGATGCCATCACTCACTCGCACAATCATTACGCCGATCGTCACCGAGCAGACCTCGGGAGCGTATCAGGACCGCGGCGAATACACGTTCCGCGTGCACCCCGACGCGACGAAGACTCACATCAGGAAAGCGATCGAAGAGCTCTTCAACGTGACGGTCACCGGCGTCTGGACCTCGAATCATCGCGGCAAGGATCGCCGCGTCGGTCAGGTCGTGGGACGCCGTCCGCACTGGAAAAAAGCCATCGTCGTTTTAAAAGACGGTGACTCGATCGACATCTTTGAGGCATAGATAAATGGGCGTTCGTCAATTCAAGCCTGTAACCAAGAGCTCGCGCTTCCGCAGCGTTTCCGATTTCTCGGAGATCACGCGGACGACCGGTGAGAAGTCGCTGATGGCTCCGCTCAAGAAGTCGGGCGGCCGCGACAACCACGGCCACATCGCGATGCGCCGCATCGGCGGTGGTCACAAGCGCATGTACCGTATCATCGACTTCAAGCGCAACAAGCACGGCATGACCGCGACCGTGCGCGAGATCGAGTACGATCCGAATCGCACGGCGCGGATAGCGCTGGTCGAGTACGAGGATGGAGAGAAGCGCTACATTCTGCACCCGAAGGGACTGTCAGTCGGCGACAAGATCGTTTCCGGGCCGGGCTCCGACAGCCGCGTCGGCAACGCGCTTCCGCTCATGGAGATTCCGCTCGGCACCGACGTGCACTGCGTCGAGCTGAAGCCAGGCGCGGGTGGTCAGATGGCGCGCTCCGCCGGAACGTCACTCGAAGTCGTCGCGAAGGAAGGCGAGTATGTAACGCTCCGCATGGCATCCACCGAGATGCGTCTCGTGCACGGGAGGTGTCTCGGCACGGTCGGCACGGTCGGAAACGCCGAGCACGAGCTGTTGTCGGCGGGCAAGGCTGGAAAGAGCCGCTGGCAGGGCAAGCGTCCCAAGGTTCGCGGTGAAGTCATGAACCCGGTCGATCACCCTCATGGTGGTCGTACGCGCGGCGGACGGAACGTCGTGGACAAGTGGGGCAACAAGGAAGGTGTGAAGACGCGAAACAAGAAGAAGCCCTCGCAGCGCCTGATCGTCCGCGGACGGAAGCGCGGCAAGGCAACGCAGTAAGCCCGCAACCAATTCTGGGAATCATCGGATATGGCAAGAAGCATTAAAAAGGGTCCTTACGTTCAAGACGCGCTGATGACGAAAGTCTCGACGATGAACGGCAAGAACGAGAAGCGAGTGATCAAGACGTGGGGGAGGTCGAGCACGATCGTTCCCGATTTCGTCGGTCACACCTTCGCTGTGCACAACGGCAACAAATTCATCCCGGTCTACATCACGGAGAACATGGTTGGCCACAAGCTCGGCGAGTTTGCGCCGACGCGTCTCTTCCGCGGCCACACGGGCGCGGCGAAGCCGACGGACAAGAAAGCTGGAGGAGTCCCAACGACGACTCCGGCCAAGGGCCAGGCGGGGGTCAAGTGAGCCAGAGAAGCCAGCTCCGCAAGGAGCGCCACGCGAATGAGAGGAAGGGAGTGTCGAGCGCGATCCAGCGCACGACGCGCCAGTCCCCTTACAAGATGCGCCTGGTGATCGATCAGATCCGTGGCAAGGATGTGAACGAAGCGCTCGGTCTTCTCCGCTTTTCCAAGAAACATGCGGCGAAGCAGATCGAGAAGGTGCTCAACTCGGCCGTGGCCAACGCCGAATTCAAGTCGAGGGAAAGCAGCGACTCGGTCGATGTGGACACCCTTTACATCAAGACCGCGATCGTGAACGAAGGACCAGCGCTGCGCCGCTTCATGCCGGCGGCGCAGGGCCGCGCCACGCCAATCCGAAAGAGAACGAGTCACGTCGAGATCGTGCTCGACGCGCGCGAAGAGAAGAAGGTCCGCCCCGCGCGCTCCGTACCAGCTTCCAGTTCGTCGAGAGGTAAACGTTAATGGGTCAGAAAACACATCCGATCGGGTTTCGCCTCGGCATCTCCAAGACATGGAGATCGCAGTGGTACGCCAACCGCGATTTCCCGGCGCTTCTCCGCGAGGACGAGCTTCTTCGGAAATACCTGAAGGCGCGCCTCGGTCATGCCGCTATCGCCGACATCCGCATCGAGCGGAAGCCAGGCAAAGTGGTAGTGACGATCCACACCGGCCGTCCGGGCGTGGTCATCGGCAAGAAGGGAGCGGAAGTCGATCAGCTCCGTGACGAGCTCTCGCGACTGTCTGGAAAGGAGGTCGGGATCAATGTCGAAGAGATCAAGCGACCCGAGCTCGACGCGCAGCTCGTCGCCGACAACATCGCGAATCAGCTGGCGCAGCGCATCTCGTTCCGTCGCGCGATGAAGCGCGCCGTGCAGAGCGCGATGCGGATGGGCGCGGGTGGAATCAAGATCAAGTGCGGCGGCCGCCTGGGCGGCGCCGAAATCGCGCGCGTGGAGGGATATCACGAGGGTCGTGTGCCCCTTCATACGCTGCGCGCCGACATCGATTACGCGACGTCGACCGCGAAGACCACCTTCGGCACCATCGGTGTGAAGGTCTGGATCTTCAAGGGCGAGATCGTCGAAGATCGCCGCGGCAAGACCTACTCGACTGGCGTCTGAGGAAAATAGAAAATGCTCAGTCCCAAGCGCGTAAAGTTCAGAAAGAGATTCAAGGGCCGGACGAAAGGGTTGGCCACGCGTGGCAGCGAGGTGTCGTTCGGGCACTACGGTCTGAAGGCGCTGGAGCCCGGATGGATTTCCAACCGGCAAATCGAAGCGGCCCGTGTCGCGCTGACGCGCCACATCAAGCGTGGCGGCAAGGTCTGGATCAGAATCTTCCCGGACAAGCCGATCACCAAGAAGCCCGCAGAAACCCGAATGGGAAAGGGCAAAGGTTCACCCGAGGGATGGGTGGCGGTGGTGAAGCCGGGCAGAGTGATGTTCGAGCTCGAGGGCGTGACGCTGGATATCGCAAAGAAAGCGATGGCGCTCGCCGCGGCAAAGATCGGAGTGAAGTCGAAGTTCGTGCAACGAGAGGAGGCGCACACGGATGCTAGCTAAGGACATTCGCGAGATGAGCGAGGGGGACATCAATGCCCGCCTCGCCGAGCTGGAGAGAGAGCGGTTCAACCTGCGTCTCGCTTCCGGCACGCGCACCCTCGACGACCCGCTTCGGTTGCGGGTGATTCGCAAAGACATCGCGCGGCTCAACACCGTGCTGCGTGAGAAAATTATCGGAATCGCCGAGGCCAAGGAGCCGACGCGTGTGAAGGCGAGACGTGTGACGGGCAGGGTCGGGCGCAGAACTGCTACCGCGACCAACCGTCGGAAGACGAGTAAGAGGGCTTAATGGCTGAATTGGAGAAGAGGGCAGGCGCGATCGAGCGCACCTCGCGAAAGACGCGAGTGGGCAAGGTCGTGAGCGACAAGATGGAGAAGACCGTAGTGGTCTCGATCGAGCGCAGAGTCGAGCATCCGGTTTACGGCAAGATGGTACGCCGGACGAAGAAGCTCAAAGCGCACGACGAGCAGAACGAGGCCAAGACGGGCGACACTGTCCGCATCATGGAGACCCGGCCCTTGTCGAAGGACAAGCGGTGGCGCGTGGTCGAAATCATCGAACGTGCACGTTAACGGAGACGACCAGTGATCCAGCAGGAATCGGTGGTCAAGGTAGCGGACAACTCGGGCGCGAAGACGGCGCTCGTGATCCGCGTCCTCGGCGGCACACGCCGGCGCTATGCCACGCTCGGTGACGTCGTCATCGTGGCCGTGAAGAACGCGCTCCCAAATGGCACAGTGAAAAAGTCGGATGTGGCGCGCGCCGTGGTGGTGCGCACCGCCAAGGAGACGCGCCGCAAGGACGGATCCTACATCCGCTTCGACGAGAACGCGGTAGTGATCATCAACGACCAGGGAGAGCCGCGGGCGACCCGCATCTTCGGTCCCGTGGCGCGCGAGCTCCGCGAGAAGAAGTACATGAAGATCGTCTCCCTCGCTCCAGAGGTTCTGTAAAGTGAGAGTTCTGAAACAAAGGAAGAACGCAAAGACGCGCCTGCACGCCAGGCACGCCGAGAACTCGAAGCGCATGAAGGTGCACGTGTCGAAGGGCGACACGGTGCGTGTGGTGCGCGGCGAGGAAAAGGGCAAGGAAGGCAAAGTGATTCGCGTCTTCCTCAAGACGGGTCGCGTGCTGATCGAAGGCATCAACCTGGTGAAGATGCACCGGAAGGCGCGGACGGCCGATGAGCAGAGCGGCATTCGCGAGGCGCCGGCGCCCGTTCATTCATCGAATGTGATGCTGCTCGATCCCAAGTCCGGCAAGCCGACCCGCACCAGGGCGCGCTACGACGAAGACGAGAACGAGAAGCGCAGCAGGACCAAGGAGCGCATTAGCGTACAGTCCGGGGAACCGATTCCCCGCGTGCATTAAGGGATCAGAACATGGCAACCAAAGAAAAGAAGCAGGCGAAGAAGCGCGAGGTTCAACCGCAGGTCCAGGTGGAGCACACCGGCAAGGACCTTCCGGTTCCGCCACCGCGGCTTCACGTCTACTACCTGAAAACCGTGAGAGACCGTCTCAAGGGGCAGTTCGGCTTTTCCAACGTCCACCAGATCCCGACGCTCGAGAAGATCGTGATCAACTGCGGCGTGGGCGAGGCGATCAAGAACGCAAAGGTCCTCGATACGGTGGCGAACGAGCTCGGCATCATCACCGGCCAGCGACCGGTGAAAAGGAAGGCGAAGAAATCGATCGCCAACTACGGACTGAGGCAGGGTCAGGAGATCGGGGTGGCGGTGACGCTTCGCGGCGCGCGGATGTGGGAGTTTCTCGACCGCTTCGTGACGGTGGCGATACCGCGCATTCGCGATTTTCGCGGGCTCAACACACGTTCCTTCGACGGGCGCGGGAATTATTCGCTCGGCGTCAAGGAGCAGATGATCTTCCCGGAGATCAACTACGACATGGTCGAGCAGATCCACGGGATGGACATCACGTTCGTCACCACCACGACCAAGGACGACCAGGCGTTCGCGCTTCTGCGCGAGCTCGGCGTGCCCTTCCGTGGCGATGACAAGCCGATCATCACGCAAACGCAGCAGTAAGTGTCAACCAACATCCAAGAGAGATCGTAATGGCGCGTAAAGCCATGGTGGAGAAGAGCAAGCGGAAGCCGAAGTTTCCCGTCCGGCAGCACAATCGCTGCGGGCGCTGCGGAAGATCCCGCGCTTTCCTGAGAAAGTTCGGGCTCTGCAGAATCTGTTTCAGAGAGCAGGCGCTGTCGGGCTACATCCCGGGTGTCCGCAAGGCGAGCTGGTAACCATTCATTTCTACGCGTCCTTCCCCGTCGGGAGAGGATACGGTAGAGAACAGGGGAAGATGATTTAATGAGTATGACCGATCCGATAGCCGATATGCTCACGCGCATTCGCAACGCCTGTGGGGCGAAGCACCGCCGTGTGGACATGCCGCTCTCGAAGCTGAAGGTGGAGATAGCGAAGATCCTGAAGGAGAACAACTTCATTCAGGACTACAAGACGCTCGACACAGAGAACGGCAGGCAGCTGCTGCGCGTGGTGCTCAAGTACGCGCAGGGTGGGCAGCCGGTTATTCGCGAGATGCGTCGCGTCTCGACGCCGGGGCTGCGCAAGTACGTCGCGGTCGCGGAGATTCCGCGGGTTCGCAACGGGCTCGGCATGGCGATTCTCAGCACGTCTCAGGGCGTGATGTCCGATCGTCAGGCTCGACAGGCCCGCACCGGCGGCGAGCTCCTCGCGCTGGTCTGGTAAGGAGATAGAGAGAGATGTCACGAATTGGAAAGCATCCGGTGCCGATCCCCAAGGGAGTCACCGCGAAAATTGACGGCAACAAGGTTCATGTGAAGGGTCCCAAGGGCGAGCTGGAGCGCGAGCTGCACTCGACGATGAAGGTGACGCTCAAGGACGACACGATCGTCGTCGAGCGCCCGGATGATGAGGATTTTCACAAGTCGCTTCACGGGCTGAGCCGCACGCTGGTGGCCAACATGGTCGAAGGCGTGACGAAGGGATTCAGGAAGGAGCTGGAGCTCGTTGGCGTGGGATACAAGGCGGAGGCGCGCCCGTACGGGCTGCAGCTGGCGCTTGGATTTTCCCACCCGGTGAAGTACGAGGCGCCCAAGGGAATCAAGCTGAGCGCACCTCAGCCTACGTCCGTTATCATCGAGGGCGCGAACAAGGAAGTCGTCGGCCAGGTCGCCGCGGAGATCCGCAGCATCAGGCCACCCGAGCCCTACAAGGGCAAGGGAATCAAGTACGTTGGCGAGCAGGTCCGCCGCAAAGCAGGCAAAGCCGGTAAGGCGGGAGCCAAGTAATGCCAAAGATGGCCAGACCGAAGTCGCGCGATCAGCTGCGTACGCGGCGTCATTTCCGACTTCGCAAAAAAGTTATCGGGAGCGCGGAGCGTCCGCGTCTCGTGGTATATCGTTCCATCAAGCATATCTATGCGCAGCTGGTGGATGACACGGCGCAGCGCACGATCATGACCGTGACCGACTCGGGTCTCGAGGGAAAGCCGATCGTAAGATCGGTCGAGGTTGGGAAGCGGCTCGCTGCGAAGGCAAAGGATGCCGGCGTAACGCGCGTCGTATTCGACAGAGCTGGATACAAATATCACGGTCGCGTGAAGGCTGTGGCCGACGGAGCCCGCGAAGGCGGGCTGGAGTTCTAATAAATGGCAGACAACGAGAATCCCGAATCAGCAGCAGCGCCCTCCGAGCAGCCAGCGCAGGAGCGGCCGCGCACGGGTGGTAGCGCGCGCAGCGGCGGCGGTGCAGGTGGACGTGGCGGTCGTGGCGGCGGCGGGCGCGGTGGCCCTGGCGGCGGCGGTGGCCGTGGTCGTGGCGGCCCCGGTGGTGGACAAGGCAGCGGTGGTCCTCGCGGCGAAGGTGGCCAGGGAGGATCGCGCGGCGGTGCCGGCGGTGGTGGACGCCGCGACGGCGGAAAGGGTCGTGACCGCGACGGCGGACGCGGCGACGGTGGAAGCGAGCTCGTCGAGAACGTGATCGCGATCAACCGTGTCGCCAAAGTCGTGAAGGGCGGACGCCGCTTCTCATTCAACGCGCTGGTCGCTGTTGGGGATGGGCAGGGTCGCGTCGGTTTCGCGACCGGCAAGGCGAACGAGGTCTCGGAAGCGGTCCGTAAGGCAGTTGACGGAGCACGCCGCAACATGGTGAGCATTCCGATGACCGGCGGAACGATTCCGCACGAAGTCGTCGGCACCCACGGCGCGGGTAAGGTTCTCATGAAGCCCGCCGCACCTGGAGCCGGTGTGATCGCCGGTGGAGCGGTGCGCGCCATTATGGAATGCGCGGGCATCGCCGACATCCTCACGAAGAGTCTCGGATCAACCAACCCGCACAACATGGTGCTGGCGGCGCTGGATGGACTTCAGCAGCTGACAACGGTTGAGCAGATCGCCCGCGAGCGCGGGCTCGAGGTGTCGAGCATCGGTTACCGCTCGCGCGCCAAGTCGAAGGAGGCCGCGCATGCCTAGGACACACGTGTGGTGGAACACTCGCGGCCCGAAGACGACGGCGAAGGAGACCATCACCAAAGGGAAAGTCAGGATCAAGCAGGTGAGGAGCGGCATCGGTCATTCGTGGCGGATGCTCCGCACGCTCGAGGCGCTCGGCCTCCGGCATCACCAGGCCGAAGTGGTCAAACAGGATTCACCCGCGCTGCGCGGGCAGATCAAGCACGTGCGTCACTTGGTAGAAGTGACGCCGGTAGAGGACTAAAGAGTGGCCAAGCAAACCAAGGAAAAGGGCACGGTCGATCACATCGGCCTGCATAACCTCGCTGCCGCGCCGGGATCACACCGGAATCGGAAGAGGCTCGGACGCGGCCCTGGATCCGGCACCGGCAAAACGTCCGGCAAGGGACACAAGGGAATCAAGGCGAGATCGGGACACCACGGCCCGGGTGGCGGCAAGCCCCAGTTCGAGGGCGGGCAGATGCCGCTCACGCGCCGCATCCCAAAGCGCGGGTTTACGAATATCTTTCGTATAGAGAACCAGGTCGTCAGTTTCGACGATCTCGCCCGCTTGCCCAAGGGAGCTGAAGTGACCGAAGATACTCTGAGCGAGGCGGGATTGATCAGAAAGGGTAAGGGTCCCGCCAAGCTGCTCGCGAACGGAGACGCCGCAAAGGGAGTCGCCGTCCGTGGAATCAAGATGAGCGCTGGCGCTCGTCAGAAAATTGAAGCGGCCGGAGGCCGAGTAGAGAACTAATGGCGCAATCAGCCCCCGCGGCGGCAGTAAGCAACATCTACAACACGCCGGAGTTGCGGGACAAGATCATGTTCACGCTCCTGTGTCTCGTGATCTACCGCGTCGGCGCGCACGTCACGGCGCCGGGCATCGACGTCGTGGCGCTGACGGATTTCTTCGCCAACAAGGGTAAGGGCGGACTCCTCGGTCTTTACGACCTGTTCGTAGGCGGCGGTTTGTCCCACGCCACCGTCTTCGCGCTCGGGATCATGCCTTACATCTCGGCCAGCATCTTCATGCAGATCGCCGCCGTGGTCATTCCCACGATCGAGAAGATGCAGAAGGACGAGGAAGGCAGAAAAACCGTTACGCAGTGGACGCGCTACATCACCGTTGCTCTGGCGGCCGTGCAGGGTTGGGGATTTGCGCTCTTTACATCGTCCCTCGAGAATGCGGTGGTCAATCCCGGGTTCGGGTTCAAGCTGCAGATGGTCCTCGTGCTCACCACCGGCGCGATGTTCGTCATGTGGCTGGGCGAGCAGATCACTGAGCGAGGACTTGGCAATGGCGCGTCGCTAATCATTTTCTTCTCGATCGTCGAGCGGTTCTGGCCGGGAATCTTCGGCACGTTGGGCTTCGTCAAGACGCAGGCGGTTGGTCCGTTCTCTCTCGTCGTGCTTGGTATCGTCATGGTTGCGGTCGTGGCGGCGACAATCGCCATCACCATCGCCGCTCGGCGCGTGATGATCCAGATACCGCAGCGTACGATGGCTCGCGGCAGGCAGCGCGAAGCAGCAAAGAATTTCATTCCGCTCCGCGTAAACGCGGCGGGCGTCATGCCGATCATCTTCGCGTCGTCCGTCATCGTCGTCCCGGGCGCAATCGCGCAGTTCAGCGGCAACGAGAACGCGCGAGTCATCTCTGAATACTTCCAGCCGGGTACGTGGCTCTACTACGTGCTGTCGGCGATTCTGATCGTCTTCTTCACCTATTTCTACACGTCGATCATCTTCAACCCGGTCGACATCTCGGAGAACCTGAAGAAGCAGGGCGGGTTCATCCCCGGCGTCAAGCCGGGCGCCAAGACGGCCGAGTACATCGATCACGTAGTTTCGCGCATCACGTTTCCTGGCGCACTGTTCCTCACGTTCATCGCGCTATTGCCGGTGTTCATCGCCGACATGATCAACGTGCCTTTCCGTTTCGGTGGAACGTCGCTCCTGATCGTGGTTGGTGTCGCTCTCGATACGCTGGCGCAGGTGAATCAGCACCTTCTGCTTCGCAAGTACGACGGCTTCATGAAGAAGGGGCGCGTGAGATTCCGCGGCAGGCAGGCGGGCGGCGCGTACTAGTGCGCCGGACCTGAGCCGTCTTCCCGACCGCCAACGAGTTGTTGATCTAACGTCGGAGGAGCCCCTCAAAAGCTCCTCCGAACTTTTTTCCGAGCTTCGACAATGATCATCGTTCTGCTGGGTCCGCCGGGCGCGGGGAAGGGAACTCAGGCCGACCGCCTGGAGCAGCGACTCGGAATTCCGAAGATCGCCACCGGCGATGTGCTTCGAGCCGCGTTACGTGATGGCACCACGCGTGGCCGCGAAGCCAAGGCCTACATGGACGGCGGCGACCTGGTACCCGATTCGGTGATCCTTGGGATCCTGCAGGACGTGATGACCTCGTCCGCGACTGCCAAAGGCGCTATCCTCGACGGGGCCGTGCGCACGGTCCCACAGGCTGAAGGATTGGGCGTCATGCTTGCCGAGATAGGAAAGAAGGTCGACAAGGTGCTGCTGTTTGACGTGGACGACGACGAGCTCGTCAAACGGCTGAGCACGCGCACGGTCTGCGAGGGGTGCCAGACGCCCTACATGGGTCGCGATCCTGGCAGCGAGTGCGAGAAGTGCGGGGGGAAGCTGGTGCGGCGAAAGGATGACGAGCCCGAAGCCATTCGGAACCGGCTCGAGGTCTACAGAACTCAGACTGCGCCCGTGATAGATTGGTACGGGGACAACCAGATGAAAGTGAGCAGGATCGACGCCGATGCTTCCGTCGACGAAGTGACAGACCGTGCCATCGAGGCGCTCAAGGGATGATCCAGATCAAATCAGCACGCGAGATCGAGATAATGGCCCGTGGCGGCGAAATACTGGCGGCGACGGTGCGCCTGCTCGAGGAGAGCGTCCGGCCCGGCATGACGACGATGGATCTTGACAGGATCGCCGACGATTTTATCCGCAGTCATCCGGGCGCGACGCCTGCGTTCAAGGGACTCTACAATTTTCCCGCGAGCATCTGCACCTCGATCAACCAGGAGATCGTGCACGGCATCCCGTCGAAGAAGCGCGTCATAGAGGACGGGGACATCATCTCCATCGATATCGGTGTGAAGCTCGAGGGCTACTATACCGACTCGGCGACGACAGTCGCCGTCGGCAAGGTGGATGATGAGTCGAAGAAGCTGCTCGACGTCACCAAAAAGGCGCTGGCGGCGGGCATCGAGGCTGCGACTGCGGAGAACCACCTCGGCGACATAGGCGCGGCGGTACAGGGCGTGGTGGAAGCCGCGGGATTCAGCGTGGTGAGAGATCTGGTGGGTCATGGGATCGGCGTCGGCTTCCACGAGGATCCACAGGTTCCCAACTACGGCAAGCCGAAGCGCGGCGTCCGTCTGGTGCCCGGCCTGACCATCGCAATCGAGCCAATGGTGAACGTCGGCGGCCCGGGCACGCGGACGATGCCCGATCGCTGGACGGTCGTGAGCGTTGACGGAACGCGGTCCGCGCATTTCGAGCACACCATCGCGATTACAGAGAACGGCCCGCGCGTGCTGACTGCGCTACCTGGCTAAGGCCGCGGCCCTCAGGTAGCGGCTCGTCCCACCGTCCCAGCTAAGCTGGAGCGTGTCTCCCACCACCGAAAACTTCACCGACCGGTCTCCGCCGCCATCTCCCATGAGATGGAGGACCGCCGCGTCGCCAAACGCCGTATAGCTGCCCTGCAGCGTGCGAATCGGGACACGCAGATGGTAGAATCCGCTCTGCGTGAATTCCTCGTATGCCGGGACTCCTGAATAGTGCAGGTAAGTCCAGTGCCCGACCAGCGGATTGCCGTTCACAGCGATCCCGACGCGCGCCTCGCGCTGCTCGCGGCCATTCCTCGTGACGACGAGCGTGTCGTGGACAATCGAGATCCGCGCCGGCGCCAGGTCGCCGTCCGGGCCGGTGACGAAGAGCGAATCGTCATTCCTCCGGTAGTTCATGTCCACCATCGCGCCCATTGTAAAGCTCAGGCTGTTGTCAGCACCAAAGGCGATAGTCGATCCCAGACCGCCGGTAGAACGGCTCATCGCTTCCCAGGTGCCGAGCAGTGCGCCGGGCACGGCAACGACGCCTTGTGCGCGGGCGAAGCCCGCGATGAGGAGCTGAGCGAAGACGAAAACGGTGCGAGTGGACACGAGCATCAGAAATGCGAGAAGATCTGTCAGCCGGAAAGAGCGCGCTCAACTGCGGTGCCGGCCTTTGCCGCGAGGTCGCCAGCCTCAATCACGAGTTGCTGCGCCTCTTTCGCCAGCGCCGCACCCTTCGATCTGTCGTCGAGCGCCTGAACATTTACTCGCACGTTGTACGCCGCCCCAGTGCACGCAGCGTGAGCCAGAAGTGCGGCGACCCCGGCATCGGTGACGGCATTCCTATTTCCTCGATCGGCGACGAGTGATGCGAGCCTCGCCACTTCGACCGATGCTCGCGCGGTCTCGAGTGGTACCTCGGCCGCCTTGAGCAGCGCGCTGGTGACGGCCTCAGCCCGGCGCGCCGCGGCAGCGGCGGGTTCCTTCGGCAGCTTGTAGGCGTCGGACACCAGAGCGTACGCGTCGGCATCGCGCTTCACGAGGGCGGTCAGGGTATTTCCGAGCGAAACCGCTTTGAGCGCGGCTTCTTTCATCTCGGCTTCTACACCGGCGTATTTCTTTTTTCCAATCGTCAAGCCGGCGACCATTTGCGCCAGAGCAGCCGCCAGCGCTCCGGCGTGCGCAGCGACGCTTCCGCCGCCGGGCACGGGATTGGACGACGCGACCGACGCGAGAAATCCACTCACACTCTCGCCGCCACTCACCACGTCGCGCACCTGACGCTCCAGCACCTGCTTCGGAGTGAACTGGCGCAGCTGCAGGTGGCTGGCCGCCGTATCGAACAGAACGCGCTCGGGAACGAGTCCGACTATCTCGCTCCAGGTCACCTGCGCTCCCTCGACCTCCGCGCGCATTTTCACGAAATCGAAGGCGTTGTGCAGCGGCGTCTTTTCGGTATCCACGAGATTCATCGAGACTTGCGCCTGTCCGTCCACCTCGAGGCCGAGCCCTTTCACGTACTTGAAACCACCGGAGGATCCGCGAACAGCCTTCGCGATGCTCTTCGCGATCTGAAGGTTGGATGCCGGTCCCAGGTAGACGTTGTAGGCGACGAGAAATGGGCGCGCGCCGATCGCGATCGCCCCACAGCTCGGATGGATCTCGGAAGGGCCGAAGTCGGGATTGCGCGCGGGATTTTTCCCCAGCTCATCACGAAGCCCTTCGAACTCGCCACGACGAACGTCGGCGAGATTTTCCCGCGCCGGCGTGGTCGCGGCGCGCTCGTAGAGATAGACGGGAATTCTGAGCTCGCGTCCGACGCGCTCGCCGAGCTGCCGCGCGAGCGCAATGCAATCCTCCATCGTCGACCCCTCGAGCGGGATGAACGGAACGACGTCGGTGGCGCCGATGCGAGGGTGCTCTCCAGTGTGCTTGCAGAGGTCGATGCGCTCGGACGCGACTCGAATCCCCGCAAAGGCTGCGTCGACCGCAGTCTCGACCGGCGCGACGAAGGTGATCACTGACCTGTTGTGGGAAGGATCGGAGGAAACGTCGAGCACCGAGACCCCTTCAACAGATGCGATCGCCCCGCGAATCGCATCGATTACCTCGGCTCTCCGCCCCTCGGAGAAGTTGGGAACGCATTCGACCAGCTTCATTCAGTCGCTTCCTTTGCTCATGTTCGCGCGCCGCGTGGTTTGCAGCAGCCACGCGTGCATTGCCGGATTGCCGGCGACGAGACCACCGGGAATGGGTCGCCCCGGATTGCCATCCAGGTCAGTGACGACTCCCCCCGCCTCCCGCACCAACAAAATACCTGCCGCCACGTCCCACGGCGCGAGGGTCAGCTCCCAGAACGCGTCGAATCGTCCGCACGCGATGCTCGCGAGATCGAGAGCGGCCGCGCCAGCGCGCCGAATTCCCGCGGTGCCGGCCGCCACCAGGCTGAACTGCGCGACATACAGTGGCAATTGCTCCACCGTCCTGAACGGATACCCCGTTCCGATGAGTGCGCGACCCGGCTCTCTCAAGCTCGAGACTCTTATCGGGACTCCGTCCAGAAAAGCGCCGCCGTCTCTGACGGCGGTGAATTCCTCGCCGCGCGGAACGTTGAGGACCACGCCGGCGCATAGCTCTCCGTCGCGGACGACCGCGATGGATACTGCGTACTCCGGGTATCCGTGAAGAAAGTTCGTCGTTCCGTCGAGGGGATCGGCGATGATGACGAGCCCGCTGTGGGAGAGGGCGTTCGGACTCAGCTCCTCCCCGAGCACGCGCGCTTCCGGAAGTCTGCGTCCGACGATTTCGACGATCTGCCGCTCGGAAGCTTTGTCGACCTCGCTGACGAAATCGGATTTGCCTTTCGACTCCCAGACCAGCTTCTCTCGCCGCGCGGTCGCGTCGCGAATGACCGCAGCAGCCGTGTGCGCGGCTTCGAGGGCGACGTCGAGGAGGGTTCCGTTGTCTCGATCAGTTACTGAAATTGCTTGCAACTCCTCTCTCGCGCTCTTTAATTTCGCCCAATGTCCCGCATCTTCAGCGGCATTCAGCCCTCAGGCTCTCTGCACATCGGAAATTACCTCGGAGCCGTAAAGAACTGGGTTGATCTGCAGCACAAATACGAGTCGATCTTCTGCATCGTCGACTACCACGCGATCACGCTTCCGTACGAGCCGGCCGATCTGCGCGCCCGCACGGCAGACATGGCGCTTTCTCTGCTCGCGGCGGGACTTGATCCGGCGAAGTGCACGGTGTTCGTGCAATCGAGGGTTCCGGAACATACCGAGCTCGCCTGGATATTCAACACTCTGACACCGATCGGCGAGCTTGAACGGATGACGCAGTTCAAGGACAAGGCGAGCCGCGAAGAGAGCGTGCCCGCCGGGCTTCTCAACTACCCGGTCCTGCAGGCGGCTGACATTCTTCTCTATCTGGCCGACCTAGTGCCGGTCGGCGAGGACCAGGTGCAGCATCTCGAGCTTTCGCGCGAGATCGCGCGGAAATGGAACGCGAGGTTCGACGCGCCAGCGACATCTGCTCGTGCTCCGGGCGCCGAGGCACCAGGGTTCTTTCCCGAGCCCAAGGCGCTGCTGACGCCCGCCCGCCGCATCATGGGACTCGATGGCCAGGTGAAGATGTCCAAATCCCTCGGGAATACGATCGAGCTGCTGGAGGAACCGTCCGCTATATGGGAGAAGCTGCGTCCCGCGGTTACCGATCCCGCGCGCGTGCGCCGAACCGACCCGGGCACGCCCGAGGTTTGTAACATCTATCATCTCCACAAGGCTTTCAGTCCGCCCCCGACGGTCGAGCACGTCGCCGTCCAGTGCCGGACCGCGGGTTGGGGATGCCTCGATTGCAAGAAAGTCCTGCTCCAGTCGATGCAGGCGGAGCTGGATCCAATCCGCGCTCGTGCTAAAGAGCTCGCGACCAAGCCGAAGAAAATCGCCGAAGTGCTGGAAGCAGGCGCCGAGCACGCGCGATCCATCGCCAGTAAGACAATGCGCGAAGTGAAGAAAAAGATGGGTTTCTACTAGAACTGATTCGGTGGCGGACGCCGGGCTCGTTCAGCGCGCCAGGAATCTCGTGCAACGGCTCTCGCAGACGCCGCGGTTCGCTGGCAGTCCGGAGGAGACGGAGGCGCGGTCGCTGTGCCGAACGGAGCTCGAACACGCCGGGTTCGAGTGCAGCGAACGCACATTCGAGTATTCGCAGTGGCCGGGAAGGTGGGGAATTCCCTTCGCGGCGGCCGTACAGGCCGCAACAATTCTGCTCGTGGCACGTATGGCAACACATGACGGTCCCCTCATCGCGCTCGCTGTAGGCGCGGCATTGTACTCTGCACTGCTGCTCGCTTCAGGTGATGCCAAACGGCGCTGGATCTACGCTCTGCCGGTTCAGCGCGCGGCGGCCGTGAACCTCGAAGCGAGCCGTGGGAGTCCTACGGTGTGGCTTGTCGCTCACCTGGATTCCAAGTCGCAAACGGTGCCGATGCTGATTCGGATCGTGAGCTCGATCGCGATGGGGCTGGTGATGGTCGTCTCGACGGGGGTCCTTTTGCTTTCCCTGCGCGACTCCATCGATCTGACGCGCGCGTGGCCCTGGCTCCAAGTGGCCGCGATCGTTGCGGCGATTCCCTCGGTATTCTGCTGGGTGCGAAATGATTCTCCGGGCGCCGTGGATAACGCCTCCGGCGTCGCAGCGGTATTGCTCGCTGCCGCGTCGGCGTCGTCTCTGCGAGATCTCGGTGTCATGATCACGAGCGGCGAAGAGCTTGGCCTCGTGGGAGCGCGAGTGTGGGCGGCGCGCGCGCAGCCGGGAATAACGGTGCTCAACTGCGACACGATCGACGACGCCGGAGGGTGGCGACTGATGTACAGCGGCGCGCGACCGCTCCGCATCGCCAGCGCCGCGGAAACGATCTCGGCAGGCACGAGCTCGAAGCTGTCCGTGGGACGTTTCATTCCCGGCATCCTTGCTGACAGCATGGCGTTCTCCGACCGCGGCTTCCAGGCCGTCACGCTGAGCAGAGGGACCCTTTCAACTCTCGCGCGCATTCACACGCGGCGCGATACTTCCAATGCAATCACCGGGAATGGCGTTGCAGAGGCCTCCACGCTTCTCTCGGCCCTAACGAAGGAACTTGCCTGATGGCGCTACTGATTCTCGCGGCCGTGATCCTGTTGTCCCTCGTCCTGATCGTCCTGGGCCTGCCCGGGCTCTGGATAATGGTCGCAACGGCGGTGACGTACAATCTCATCGTCCCCGGCGACCCGATCGGGTGGTTCACGCTGGTGGCGGTCGCGGTGCTCGCACTCGTTGCGGAGCTCCTCGAGTTCACCATGACAGGCCGCTACGCCAGGAAATATGGAGGCTCGCGCAGAGCGGGCTGGGGTGCGATCATTGGCGGCATGATCGGGGCGTTCGTGGGGTTTCCTGTTCCGATCATCGGGCCCGTCGTCGGAGCCTTTGTTGGCTCATTTTGTGGAGCGCTCGTGGCGGAGCTCACGGGCGGATCGTCTGCTGGGGACGCGACACGCGTCGCCAAGGGTGCCTTGATAGGCCGTGTCATGTCGACCGTGCTAAAGATCGGAATAGGTTTTACAATCGGTGTCTGGATTTTCATCGCAGCCATGAAGTAACCCAGATTCTCATTCATCCATGACCCCAGGCGAAAACACGGCAAAAAAGGCGGACGCTCCTCCGGCCGAAAAACCCGGCGAGGGCAAGTACGTCTACTGCATCATCCGTCCCGATCGATCGCGCGATTTCGGCGAGATAGGCATCGGCGGCGGCGCCCGCGTCTATACCGTGAACCACAAGGACCTGGCCGCGGTGATCAGCGACACTCCGATCGTGATCTACGATCCGACGCGCGAGAACGTGCTGGCGCACGAGTTCGTGAACGAGACGGTGATGCGGGAGTTCACACTCATCCCGATGTCTTTCGGCACCGTATTTCGCTCTGAGAAGGACGTACTGGCTCTGCTGAATTCCACGTACCAGGCTTTCACCGACGTGCTCGAGAAAATGCAGGACAAGATCGAGTTCGGGCTCAAGATCCTCTGGGACAGGGACAAGGTCGTCGCCGCGATCGAACGCGACAACGACGAGATAAGACGGCTGAAGGACGAGATCACCCGCAACGCCGCGTCGTCCACGTATTTCGCGCGCATGCAGCTCGGGCGGCTCGTCGAGGCCGCGATGGAGGAGGCGAGCAACCGCTACGTGACAGACGTCCACGAGCAGCTCAAGGACGTCTCCGTCGCCAGCCGCAGCAACAAAGTCATCGGCGACCGAATGATCCTCAACGCGGCGTTTCTCGTCGATAGAAACGCGGAAAAGCCGTTCGACGAGAGAGTGAAGGCAATCAGCCGACAGTACGAAGACCTTCTCACGTTCAAGTACACCGGACCGTGGCCGCCGTACAACTTCGTCACGATCAAGCTCAAGCTGGAGAAGGCGACCTGATTCGGGCCTGACGACAATGGGACTCCTCACCAACATTCTGCTCGCCCCTTTCCTCGGCCCGATTTACGGGACGAAGTGGACGCTCGACAAGGTCGATCGCGTCGTCCGCGAGCAGCTGACGGACGACACTCCCATCAAGGAAGAGCTGATGGAGCTTCAGATGAAGCTCGAGCTGGGCGAGATCGACGATGCCGAGTACGTGCGCCGTGAGGCCGAAGTCGTGAAGAAGCTTCGCGAAGTGCGTGAATGGCGCGAGAAGTTCGGGATGTCGACGAGCGGCGGACCAGTGCGCGTCGTTGAAGACGACGAGTCGGAGTAGCCGCTCCCTGCCGGCGACACGATGATCGAGCGCGTGTGCTACGTGTACGGCGTGGTCGGATCGTCAGTCGATACCGCTACGGCTCCGGCCGGAATCGATGGCGGCCCAGTCACTCTCGTCTCCAACGCCGGGATCTCGGCACTCGCGACAATGGTTGGTGCTGACGACTACGCACCGGCGAAGGTCGAAGCACTCACCGCCGATGTGGATTGGGTGAGCGGGCGCGCAATTGCGCACGACCGGGTCCTCACGTGGGCGTCGGACGTCGGGAGCGTGATTCCTTTTCCCATGTGGACGCTCTTCCACGATACAGCTGCCGTGAAGGCGATGCTCGATCAGCGCAAGAGCGAGCTCCAGCAGACGTTCAAGCGCATTGGAGACGGTAGGGAGTTCATCGTTCGCGTCTATGTACAGCCGGGAGTGTTCAAGGAACATCTCGCGGACCACAACCCGGAGCTGACGGAGCTGGAAGCGGAAGCCGCGCGGGCGACCCCGGGTCAGAGATACCTGCTCGAGCGGAAGATGGAGAATCTTCGCCGCGACGCAGGACGCGATGTCTCGGCGCGAGTAGCCACCGAGATTCACGGCGCGCTGCGCGACGCATCTCTCGAGACCGTCCGGGAACAGCCCGTAAATTCGGGCGCGCCGCGCGAGCAGGGACGGGCAATTCTCAATGCATCGTTCCTCGTGGCGCCGGCGCGCGTCGTCGATTTCCAGCGCGCGTTGACGGGGATGGTGAACAAATACGAGCCATCGGGATTCAAATTCGACTTCACAGGTCCATGGCCGGCGTATCACTTCGTCGGCAAGAGAGACGAGTGAGCGCAAACGACATCTTCGGCGACGAGCGGCTCGACCTCGCGGATCTTCTCGGCCACGTCCTCGATAAGGGCGTGGTGCTGAAAGGCGAGGTGATGCTCGCCGTCGCGGACATTGATCTCATCCGTCTCGACATCGGATTGCTTTTGACGGCGGTGGAGACCGCGCTGCGTCGAGGGGATGGCAACTATGTCCCGCGGGTGGCCGGTCCGCCACCGGACGATTTTCCGCCCGTCGCAGCTGGTCGGTCGGGCTCGGCGATGGAGAGCCAGGTCGTAGCGAGTCTCGACGCCCCTCGAGGAACGGCAGCGGCACCTCTGGAAACCGTTGCCGAGGGTCTGCCTCCGCGTCTTAATACTGACCCCGATAAAGTCGAGAACGGCCTCGCCCGACTCGTCTTGACGTTGATTGAGGTATTGCGTAAGGTCTTAGAGCATCAGGCAGTCAGGCGAATGGAGGGAGGACATCTGAGCGACGAAGAAGTCGAGCGTCTCGGTGTTGCGTTACTCCGCCTCAACGACCGGATGCAGGACATGAAGGGGATCTTCGGATTGACCGATGACGATCTCCAGATAGACCTGGGCCCCCTGGGAAAGTTACGCTGAACACGGCGACGAGCCGAACGGAGACGACTGCTTGGCTGACTTAGTATCCCCGTCCCGCACCTATGGCCTGGTCGACATTCTGGATCGAGTGCTCGACAAAGGCCTCGTCATCGTGGGCGACATCAAGATCAATCTGGCGAACGTCGAGCTCCTCACGATCCAGATCCGTCTTCTCATCTGCTCGATCGATAAGGCCGAGCAGATCGGAATGAACTGGTGGCGTCACGATCCCCGCCTTCACACTCCGGAACCAGCCTCACGGGCTATTCCACATTCTTCACCAGCCGACTCGGCAACAGGAAACCAGGAGTCACGACATGGCAGTTGAACGGTCCCCGAGCGGAAGCTCGCTTATCGACGTTCTCGATCGCGTCCTCGACAAGGGTATTGTCATCGATGCGTGGGTTCGCGTCTCACTTGTGGGAATCGAGCTGGTTACGGTCGAAGCCCGCATCGTCGTGGCCTCAATCGACACGTACCTCAAGTATTCCGAAGCCGTTGGACTCACCGCGCCAGGCTCGCGTCCGCGCGACATCGGCGCTGGTTCGACGGAAGAGCTGGATCGGATGCGGTCGGAAAATGCTGACCTGAAGCGGCGGCTTGAGCGACTCGAGGCGTGAGAGCGAAGCGGTAGCAGCCAGCCCGCAACTAACCGGAGAGCGCCTGGCGGAGCTGCTCTCCGCTATCTCCGAAGCACCCGATTTCGTAACGGCGGCGACCTTCATGATCGCCCAGATCGCCGACATCCTTGGCGCGCGGCGGGCGATTGCCATCAGTCTGGATAGCCCACCGAGCCGCTTTATCGGGACTGCCAGCATCGGATTCAACGGCGATGCGGTTCCGGCGATCTCTCTTTCAGTCGACGACTTGTCGAGCCCGATCGTCGTCGCCGCGCGATCCCTCCACGCGGTGAGCGGCGACGGCGGACTGCCGGTTCCCGGAGTCCCGTTCGGCGAATGGACCGCGGTGCCTTTTCCCCAGCCCCAATACCGTGGCGCGCCCTCGCTTCTCAGCGATGCGGAGCTTGGCATGGTTCAGCTCGACGGGTGCGAGATCAGGCGTCGAAACGTCGAGAGAAGGAATCAGTACGGCCACGCGCCGGGCGGAGTCGCCCTCATCGAAGCGTCCGTTGACGATGAAACGCTGGCCAGCGTGATGCACGCGACATCGCTCGCGGGGCCAGTGCTGGCGCGCATGGCGGCGGTTGAGGAATTCCGCCTCTCTACCGGCCGGCTCGGTCAGCAGCGCGAAATGCTCACCGCAATCGTCAACTCGCTGCCCGATCCGATCGTGATCATCAACGCGGAGCACGACATCGTCGTGCAGAACAAGCGGGCCGAGCATCTTCTGTCGACGAGCGACAAGGACTCGGAGGGCCGGCGCAGGGCGGTTGAGATCAACAACCTGCTCTTCACGTCTCACCTCTCGAAGACGGCGATGGGACCGGGCGAGACCGCAGGCTCGCGCGAGCTGAACCTCGTCGATCCCGACGAGGGTACCGACCTCCTATTCGAAGTTCTGACGCATGACCTCGGCAACGTCGAGCTCAGCCAGGTGGGCTCGACCGTTTCCGTTCTCCGCGACGTCACCGACCTTCGCCGCGCGGCCAACGAGCTCGAGCGCCAGGTTCAGCGCGTGCGTCTGGCCGAGATCGACGCCAAGCGCGAGCGCGACAGGTTGAACCTCATTCTCGAAAACGTCGCGGACCCGATTCTCGTGACGGATGACCGCTCCAACATCATCCTCATGAACAAGGAAGCGGAGCAGCTGTTCGAGTCCGATGACAGCGAGCAATGGGAGCGCGCGGCAACGGTGCAGGCGAATGACACGAAATTCACGACGTTCATCTCGGATTTCACCATCAGTCCGGCGGTCGCGCGTCGCGAGCAAATGACGCTCCGCAAACCCGACAGCGGGGTTGACCTGCCGGTGGAAGTCGTCTCCGGCAAGATTCTGAATCGGCGCGGAGAGGCGCTCGCGATCGTATCGGTGCTGCACGATCTCACCGAGCAGGTGGAGAACGAGAGACTCTACGATGAGCTCAAGACCTTCTCCAGCCAGCTCGAGGATCGCATCAGCGCGGCCACTGCCGATCTCGCGGAGCAGAACACGAGGCTCCAGTGGCAGTCACGCGAGCTGGAGAAAGCGAATCGCCTCAAGTCCGAGTTTCTGGCAAGCATGTCGCACGAGCTGCGCACTCCGATCAACGCGCTCATTGGCTACGCATCGCTGATGCTCGATCGGATCTATGGCGACCTGACTCCGCGGCAGGAGGAAGGACTCAATCGAATCCAGGGTGCCGCCCAGCATCTCCTCGCTCTGATCAACGACATTCTTGACCTGGCCAAGATCGAAGCCGGTCGGATGCCTCTTCACCTCGATGATGTCACCCTGGCTGACATCGTCACCGAAATCTCTCAGCAGATCGAGCCATTGGTGAAAAAGAAATCGCTTTTGTTCAACGTCGACATGCCGACGAGGCCTCTGATGCTCCACACCGACCGGACCAAGGTCAAGCAGATCCTCCTCAATCTTCTGTCCAACGCCGTCAAATTCACCCACGAGGGTGGCATCTCGGTCACGATTGCGAAGGACGATGAGGATCTCCGCTTCGACGTGGATGATACCGGAATCGGGATCAAGGAGTCGGATCTCGATTCAATGTGGGAGGATTTCCGGCAGGTCGATCAGTCGAGAACGCGCGAGTTCGGAGGGACTGGTCTTGGTCTCAGCATCACGCGAAAGCTCGTCGACGCGCTGGGCGGCCACGTTTTCGCCCAGAGCGTCTTTGGGAAGGGCTCGACGTTCACAGTGGTGCTGCCGATCAGGAGCGTGATTCGCCCCGATGATCCCCCTCGCGTCATCGACCAGGTGCCGCCGCCGTCACCGGCCAAGCGTTGACAGGGAACCCTGGAAAGGTAGATTGAACCAACGCCCCGACACCCTCGGGGCGTTTGCTTTTCCCCCCGGTAACCTTCCGAGCTCTCAGCGATGTTCGATTCGAAAACGCGCACGATAGTCGTCGTCGGCGCCCAGTGGGGCGACGAGGGCAAAGGCAAGCTCGTCGATGTGCTCGCGGAGCGCGCTGACTGGGTGGTTCGCTACCAGGGTGGTGCGAACGCGGGTCACACCGTGCACATCGGCGATCGGTCGTTCGTGCTGCACCAGATTCCGAGCGGGATACTTCACCCCGGCGTCCGCTGCGCGATCGGGAACGGGGTGGTGCTCGATGTCGAGACTCTCTTCTCGGAGATCGACGAGCTGGTGACTGACGGCATCGACGTCGAAGGGCGTCTTTACGTGAGCGACCGCGCGCACCTTGTGCTTCCGTATCACAAGCTCGTCGACAAGCAGAGCTCCGCCAGCAAGGAGATCGGCACCACCGGACGCGGCATCGGACCGGCCTACGAGGACAAGTACGGCCGCCGGGGAATTCGCGTTCTCGACCTGCGAAACCCGGAGCGCCTCAGGAAGCTCGTCGAGCGCGGAGTCGCGCACGCCAACATCCAGCTCGCGACGTCGGGGTCCAAGCTCGCCGATGTCGGCTACACGCTCGACGTGCTCGAGCGCTTTACCCAAAGACTCATGCCGCTGGCGGAGGACGTCGGGCTCAAGATTCATCGCGCAATCTCGAGTGGCGCGGCGGTGCTGCTGGAAGGCGCGCAGGGATCGCTTCTGGACATCGATCACGGCACCTACCCTTATGTCACGTCGAGCAGCACGACGTCGGGCGGCGCCGCGACCGGCGTTGGCATCGCGCCCAAGGAGCTCGATTCCGTGATGGGAGTGGTGAAGGCATACACCACGCGTGTCGGCAACGGCCCGCTGCCCACGGAGTTTGAGGAGCCGCTGGCGACCGAGGTTCGCGACCTCGGTAACGAATACGGCGCAACGACCGGACGCCCCCGGCGATGCGGGTGGTTCGACGGAGTCGTCGTCCGCTACGCTGCGCGCGTGAATGGTCTGACCGATCTGGCCGTCACCAAACTCGACGTCCTGGACACGCTCGACCGCGTCGGCCTCTGCACCGGCTACGAGTCACAAGGCGAGCTCTACGAGGAATTTCCGGGAGACCTGAACATCCTGGATCACGCGGTGCCGCGGTACGAGTGGTTCGAGGGGTGGCGCAGCTCGACCGCCGACGCGCGCAGTCTTTCCGACCTGCCAAGCCAGGCTCGGCGCTACCTGGACCGCATCGAGGCGCTCGTGGAGACGCAGATCACCTACGTGAGTGTCGGAACCCGCAGAGATCAGATCATCGGCATCGAGGGCGCGGCGCACGCACCTCCGGCCGGCGTCAGTTAACGGTTGACGGAAATGTCGGGCGACGCGGACCTCGTCATCGTCGGTGCGGGGCCGTGCGGGCTCGCTGCGGCTATCTCGGCGCAGCGCGCGGGGCTAAAGCCTCTTGTCGTCGAATCCGAGGTGATAGTGAGCACGATTGCCGCGTACCCCCCGTACGTTCGCTTTTTCTCTACCGCGGAGAAGCTTGCGATCGGCGGTTTGCCGTTCGTCATCGCCACCGAGAAGCCAGGCCGACGTGACGCGCTGGCGTACTACCGGGCAGCCGTCGTGCATTTTGGCGTGCCCCTCCGACAGCGCGAGCGCGTGATTTCCATCGAGGGCCGTGTGGGCGCGTTCGTCGTTCGCACGCGCACGCAGGCCGGCGAGGATCGTCGCATCGGCGCGCGCGCCGTGGTTGTCGCAACAGGCTATTTCGGATCCCCCAACCGGATCGGCGTCCCCGGCGAGGATCTCCCGCACGTAACGCACGTGTACCACGAAGGACATGAGGCATTTCTCCAGGACGCGGTAGTCGTGGGCGGCGGGAACTCCGCTGCCGAGGCCGCACTCGATCTGTGGCGGTCGGGGGCGCGCGTGACGCTCGTGCACTTCGGTCCAGCGTTCGACAAGAAGATCAAGCCGTGGGTGCTCCCCGATTTCACTAATCGCGTGAAGGAAGGCGCGATTGGCGTGAGGTGGAACGCGCGTGTGGCATCGATTGATGCGGAGCACGTGGTCATCCATACCCAGCGGGGCGTCATCCCCACAAAGGAAGATGAGGAGCGCCTCCCTGCGTCGCGCGTCTACCTCATGACCGGTTTCGCCCCCAGTCTCGACCTGTTGCGCGAAAGTGGAGTCCCGATAAACGCCGACACCGGAATTCCCAGGCACAATCCCGAGACGCTGGAGACGTCCGTCCCCGGCATTTATGTCGCGGGCGTCGTCGTCGCCGGCTTCGACGCGAACAGAGTCTTCATCGAGAACGGGCGCTATCACGGCGATCGTATCGTCGCGCACCTCCTCGGCAAGCAGGCACCCTCGGAGCCGAAGCTGAGCGCCGAGCTGGACACGTGATCGCGCACGGATGTGCGCGGTGCGACTCCCGTCGTGTACCTCGGGGCTGCTAGCTTTCCTCTATGCCAAACCACCCGGATGTGATGGAGAAGCTCGTGTCGCTCGCCAAGCGCCGCGGCTTCATCTTCCAGTCCTCAGAGATCTACGGGGGTACCGGCTCCGTCTGGGACTACGGCCCGCTCGGCGTCGAGCTGAAGAAGAATCTCAAGGATCGGTGGTGGCACGCGATGGTGCGCGCACGCGACGACATCGAGGGGCTCGATGCGGCGATACTGATGCATCCCCGCGTCTGGGAAGCGAGCGGTCACGTGGCGGGATTCGTCGATCCGCTGGTCGACTGCCGCAATTGCAAAAAGCGGTTCCGCGCCGACGATCCGCGTATCAAGGGCACGCCCGGTCAGCCCGACGCCCAGTGTCCCGCGTGCGGGATGAAGGGCACGCTCAGCGCGGCGCGGCAGTTCAATCTCATGTTCAGGACGTTCATGGGTCCCGTCGAAGACTCAGCGTCGATCGTGTACCTGCGCCCCGAGACGGCGCAGGGCATCTACGTGAATTTCCTCAACGTGCAGCAGTCGACGCGACAGAAAGTTCCGTTTGGAATCGCGCAGATAGGAAAGGCATTCCGCAACGAGATCACGCCCGGAAACTTCATCTTCCGAACGCGCGAGTTCGAGCAGATGGAGATGCAGTTCTTCGTCGAGCCCGGCACGGACATGACCTGGTTCGAATACTGGAGAGAGCAGCGCATGAACTGGCATCGCGGCCTCGGTCTCGCCGAAAAAAAGCTTGAGTTCCACCAGCACAGCAAAGAGGAGCTGGCGCACTACGCCCGCGCGGCGTTCGACATACAGTTCGACTTCGGCGGCACGCTGGGCTTTCAGGAAATCGAAGGTGTGCACAACCGCGGCGATTTCGACCTCTCGCAGCACCAGCAGTTCTCGGGCAAGAAGCTCGAGTACTTCGATCAGCCGAACAACAAGCGCTATCTGCCGTTCGTCGTCGAGACATCCGTCGGCGCTGACCGCACTACGCTGGCGGTCCTCGTGAACGGGTATCGCGAGGAGTCGGTCGAAGGCGAGTCGGAGGGGAGGACGGTGCTCGGCCTCCATCCTTCGATCGCGCCGATCAAGGCTGGAGTCTTTCCTCTCGTGAAAAAGGACGGCATGCCCGAGATGGCGCACCGCATCGCCGACGAGCTGCGCGGGTCATTCCCAATCTTCTATGACGATAGCGGGGCGATCGGCCGGCGCTACCGGCGGCAGGATGAAGTGGGTACGCCGTTCGGTATCACGGTCGACGGCGAGTCTCTGACTGCTGGCACGGTAACGGTCCGTGACCGCGATACTCTCAAGCAGGAGCGCGTCGATGCCACCCAGCTCAAGGGTTATCTGGCGGAGCGCCTTACACCGTGAGAACGCTGTCGCTCCAGCGCCTGCGGGCTGAAGGCCAGGCGTTCATGGAAGCGATTTCCCGAGAGGGATATCTGGCAATGGCCGGACACAAGAAGACGGCCGAGTTCCAGGCGATCTACAAACAGTATGAGGGCATTCTCGGACCGGAGGCGCTCGAGCTCACGCTCGAGATGTTCCGATCTGCGGCCGACCATACCGACGACAAGCGGTCGGCGCAATGGCTGCTGGAGTGGGAGATCGAGTCGCAGGCGTCCAAGCCGTTGGCGCCGCTCGACGAGCGCGAGATCGAGTGGGAGAACTCGGCCGTCATCCATTCGCCCGACGGACGCGTCATCCAGTACCAGGCGGCGCCGATCGAGATTGCGAACACGAGTGACCGTAAACTCCGTCTCGCCCTCGACGCCGCGCGCGTGAAGCTGGTCGAGAAGGAGCACGCACCGCTGAGGCTGGAGCGGTTGCAGCGCGAGAAGGAGTACATAGAATCGCTCGGCGTCGCCGGCGATTACAACAGCTCCTTCGAGGCCGTCACCGGCATCTCGCTGGGAGCGCTGGCCGAGAGCTGCGAGGAGTTCCTCCGCGACACGCAGGCGATGTGGGAGGACACGCTTCCGGGAGTCCTGAAGAAATCACTGGGCATCAAGTCCTCGCAGGCGAAGCGCTCCGACGCACTCGCGCTGTTTCGGGCGTCCCAGTACGACGACGCGTTTCCCGGCAATCAGATGGAGTCCGTGATTCGGCGAAACGTGACCGAGATGGGGATAGATCCAACGGCGAAGGGGCGGGTCATCTTCGACGTCGGCGATCGCGAAGGGAAGCGCTCGCGCGCGTTCTGCTCGCCCGTTCGCGTGCCCGAAGAGGTTTATCTGGTGCTTCGTCCGCACGGCGGTCAAAGCGACTACAACACATTCCTCCACGAGCTTGGGCACGCGCTTCATTTCGCGTACGCCAGCTCCGACTATCCGTTCGAGTTCAGGTGGCTCGGAGACAACTCGGTGACCGAGTCATACGCGATGCTCTTCGATCATCGCATGCAGGACAGAGGCTGGCTGTCGCGATACACGCAGCTGAGCACCAGCCGGATACCCGAGTTCCTGCGCACGGCGGGGTTCGAGGAGCTGCACTTCCTCCGTCGCTACTCCGCGAAATTCCTGTACGAAAGAACGCTGTACAGCGGAGAGGTCCCCTGGAAGGAGCTGCCAGATCTTTACGTTTCGCTCCTCACGAACGCGACCGGGTTCGAGTATGACCCCGCTGATGCATTCGTGGACGTCGATCCCCGATTCTACTCCTCGCGGTACTTGCGCGCGTGGCAGCTGCAGTCCGTCCTGAACGAAGAGCTCACGGCGCGGTTCGACAGCGATTGGTATAGGAATCCAAGCGCGGGACCGTGGATGGTCGGCGAGCTCTTCTCATCCGGGCAGCGCAACACTGCGGAAGAGATCGCGGCTGCGATTTCTTCCACCGCTCCTGATAAACCGACCCGCATCAATGAAGGCGGGCGAGAGAGCATGCTTTCTTTCAATCCTCTCATCCGCAAGGTAGAGGCGCTGCTTGCCTGATTGGCGGAAACAGATGAGCGACCGCAAGGCGTCTCAGTAAGAGCAACCCTTTCTTGCTCCTACGCCACCGAGGGCGGTCACAGCGCAGTTGTCCGAGATCTGAACTCTGCGCCTCTGAATTCTCGGATCGCGTTCTTTGCAGTTCAGCTCAACATGACGAACCGAGGGGCTATTGCCCCTGAAGCTCGTCCGCGATCCTCTTCCCGTCGTACATCTTCCTGAGCGCTTCCGTGATTCCCCGCGAGTGCACGCTCACGGTTCGGCCGACCTCGGTCGAGAAGATGAACCGGTTCGATACCCCCTCGATGTTCGA
>JBDTIV010000024.1:0-18247 GCA_039936175.1 Gemmatimonadaceae bacterium
ACGACATCGGTTATCACATCAGCTACGACAAGCACAACAAGCATTCCTATCATTTGATCGAGCACGCGGAGCTGCTGGGAATGACACCGGCGGATCAGATCGTAGTTGCGAACGTGGCTCGCTACCATCGGGGTGCGGAGCCCAAGAAGAAGCACGCCAACTACGGCGGCCTCGACAAACCGATGCGGGAGAGGATCGAGACGCTATCCGGAATCCTGCGAGTTGCGGACGGATTCGACCGAGGTCACGCGGGAGCGGTTGCGGAAGTGAAGGCGCGTTGGATGGAACGCGCGCTGAGACTCACGGCTGTTCCAACGCGTCAGACTGATAAGCTTCGGCTGGAGCTGTGGGGAGCGAGCCGGAAGTCGAATCTGCTTTCAGAAGTTACGGGTGTTCCGGTGGAGATCGTCGCTCCCGACGGAACGGTGATGACCTACGACGATGAAGTGGGCACCGCCGACTGAGTATCAGGGGAACCAGCAGGTTGGTTTCCGTTGGAGCCATTGCTGCCGGCGTCGAGTGACGGAAGGGCCTGCATCCCCCAGGAATTCTCGAGTAGGCGCACGTGCGTCGCGATAACCGGCCGATTGCCCGGTTTTCTCTGCACGTAAGCGCCATCGGAGTGAAGATCCCACGCCTGCCGATTGTCCGCAAGGCAGCTGTCGAGCAGGGAGCAGACCCGAGGATGCAGGCGCGGGTCCTCGATCGGCGCGACGACCTCGATGCGCCGATCGAAGTTGCGCGGCATCCAGTCCGCCGATCCGAAATACAGCTCTTCTTCGCCGTCGTTGCCGAAGTAGAAGATTCGCGAGTGCTCGAGGAAGCGTCCGATGATGCTGATCACGCGGATGTTGTCGCTGATCGCGGCGATGCCGGGGCGAAGGCAGCAGATGCCGCGCACGATCAGATCGATCTGAACTCCGGCCTGAGACGCGTCGTAGAGATGCTGGATGATCTCGGGATCCACCAGCGAGTTCATCTTCGCGATGATGCGTCCGGTTTTGCCCGAGCGCGCGAGGTCCGCTTCCCTCTTGATCATCTCCGTAAATCGCTGACGCATGTTGTGCGGAGCGACGAGCAGATTTCGGTATTCGCTCTGCCGTGAGAAACCAGTCAGCGCGTTGAACAGATCGGTGAGATCGGCGCCGATGGACGGACTCGACGTCAGGAGACCGAGGTCGGTGTAGACGCGTGCGGTCTTGGAGTTGTAATTGCCAGAGCCGATGTGCGAGTAGCGCCGGATGCCGTCGGCTTCGCGGCGCACGACCAGCACCGTCTTCGTATGGGTCTTGAGACCCGGAAGTCCGTACGCGACGTGCACGCCGTAACCTTCCAGCGTGCGCGCCCAGGTGATGTTGTTCACCTCGTCGAAACGCGCCTGCAGCTCGATCAGCACGGCAACCTCCTTTCCCCTCTGCGCCGCTTCGGTGAGAGCGCGCACGATCGGCGTGTCGCCCGACGTCCGATACAGCGTCATCTTGATCGCCAGCACGTTTGGATCGATCGCGGCCGAGGTGAGGAAATGCTCCACCGATGCGGGGAAGGAATCGAACGGATGGTGGACGAGAATGTCCTTTTCGCGAATCGCTTCGAAGATGGAATGCGACGTGTCGCGCAGCTCCGGTGGAATGACCGGATTGAACGGCGGATCCCGCAGCTCCGGAACGTCGAGCATGGCAATCCACATCAGATCGCCCAAGTCGAGGAGAGGTCCCGTCTCGACCAGGTCCGCTTCAGTGAGAGCGGGCATTTCGGGCGGCTGATCCTCGAGTAGCTCGCTGAGAAGCAGATCGCGCAGCCCTTTCGGCGTGCCCTTCTCCACCTCAACGCGCACCACTTCGGCGAAGCGACGCTGAAATACCTGTTCTTCGATGACAGCGAGAAGATCGTCGTCCTCGTCGGAGTGGGCCAGCTCGAGGTCGGAGTATCTGGTGACGCGGAATGTGTTGTAGCCGTGGATCTCCATTCCGGGAAACAGCGCGCCCAGGTTGGCGCCGATGACCTGCTCGAGGGGCACGAAGTGATTGGCACGTCCGAACGGAATCCAGCGCGGGAGACTCTTCGGCACCTTGACGCGCGCGAAGCGAGTGAGCCCCGTCGAGGGATCGTAGACCTGGACCGCGAGGGAGAGCGAGAGGTTCGAGATGTACGGGAACGGGTGTCCCGGATCGACCGCCAGAGGCGTGAGAACTGGAAAGACCTGCGACTCGAAGAACCGGTCGGCGGTCAGCCACTCTTCGGGCGTCAGGTCGGTCATCTTCACGAGCTTGATTCCGTGCTGCTCGAGCTCGGGGAGAAGATGACCGTAGAGACACCTGTGCTGGAGATCCATCAGCTCGGCGACGCGCTTCGTGATCGCGGCGAGCTGCTCGCCTGGAGCCATCCCATCGGCCGGCCAGTGTTGCACGCCTGCCGCGATCTGGCGGCGGAGACCCGCTACGCGCACCATGTAGAACTCGTCGAGGTTCGTGCTGAAGATCGACAGGAATTTCGCGCGCTCGAGCAGCGGGTTTCTCGGATCGAACGCCTCGTGCAGGACGCGGACGTTGAATTCGAGCCAGCTTAGCTCGCGGTTTATGAAGAGGGTGGGGTCGAGCATTTGATCTCGTAGGGGACCCGCATTAATGATGCGCCAGTCGTGGGGATGGTCAGCACTGGGGCGTGTGTAACAATGGATGTCACGAATCATACCCCCGAAGGGGGTGCCCGTTACCCGTTCGCATGGAATGGTTAGATTCTGGGGCGCCAACCCCCTCCACGCGGACTCACACTTTGGGCCACACTGACGCTGTCGTCGTACTCACCACGCTCGCCACTTCCGAGGAGGCGGTGAAGTTCGTCAAGCTGTTGCTGGAGCGGCGTTTGGTCGCTTGTGGCACCATCTTGCCCGGTACCAGGTCGCTCTACCGATGGGAGGACAAGCTCGCCGACGAGACCGAGGTCGTGGTGATGCTCAAGACCAGGTCCGGGGCTATACACGGGCTCGAGCGCGCGTTCAAGGAATTTCATCCCTACAAAGTGCCCGAGCTGCTCGCGGTTCCGGTAACCGGTGGCCTCGAGCGGTACCTGGGCTGGATCAACGACGAGACGAGCCTCACGATCGTCTAAATCGTCCTATAGGGGTGAAGCCGCGCCCCTTTTTTCGAGTGAGCCACAATTGATGTCAAGACGCGGCCTCTTTGCCGCACTCATCGTCGCGCTGTGGCTTGGCGGAATGGCGATGATGGTGGAGCGGAACGCCAATCGGAGCGAAGCACAGAAGCTCGCCGAAGTCGCCCTCAGGCTACAGCCGGCAACCTACTACTACTCCATCGAGCGCGACGGCCTGCAGATCGGGGCCGCATCGTCGTCGCTCGACACGACAGTGAATTCCCTCGAAAGCGAGGAATATTTCGTGGGCGAGTTTCCCGTTACGGGATCGCAGCCACACGAGCGCACGTCGGCCCGCTGGCAGACGAGATTGACGCGCGGACTCCACCTCATCGACATGAGTGCCGCGGTATCGAGGCCGACCAAGCCGTTTTCCATCAACGCCATGATTCAGGACGACACTGCCATCTTCATCGCGGGGAAAAAAGCTACGCATCGCCCGGCGGCACGATACACGTTCATCGCTCCGCTATTCACTCCGACGCTCGCGCCGATCGTCTTCATGCTCGGCGGACCCGCGAAGATCGGGCGAAGTCAGCAAGTCTCGGTCTTCGATCCGATCACGCGCACCGTAGCGCGCCCGACACTGCGCATAAGCGCGGAGTCGCTGTTCACAGTGGTGGACAGCGCGACGATCAGAAGCAACGGAGAGTGGTTGGTAGCGCACAGAGATACGGTACGCGCCTGGCGACTGGACGGAGCGCCACACGGGCTGGTCACGTGGGTCGACTCCGACGGACGTGTCGTCGCAGCACAAGCCGGTGACCTCTCGGCCATTCGAACAGCATTCGAGATCGCCTTCAAGAATTCAAAAACCAGATGATCGAACTCAGAAGCCTCACCAAGAAATACGGCTCGTTCACGGCCGTTGACTCCATCGACCTCAGCGTGCCCGATGGTGAGCTGTTCGGATTCCTCGGCCCCAATGGCGCGGGAAAGACGACAACTCTCCGCATGATCGCCGGGATTCTGCAACCGACCGCGGGGACCATTCACCTCGCCGGAATAGACCTCGCAAAGGATCCGCTCGCAGCGAAGTCGAAGCTGGGATTCATTCCCGACAGGCCCTTCATCTACGAGAAGCTTACGGGCGCAGAATTTCTGCGCTTCGTAGCCGGGCTATATGGACAGGACGGAGACAAAGTCGAGCATCGCGGGCGCGAGCTGATGGCGCTGTTCGATCTCGAAGACTGGGCAGACGAGCTCGTCGAGAGCTACAGCCACGGCATGCGGCAGAAGCTGATCATATCGAGCGCGTTCATTCACCGCCCCGAGGTGATCGTCGTCGACGAACCGATGGTGGGGCTGGATCCAAAAGCGGCGCGAATTCTCAAGGACCTGTTCCGCGAGTACGTCAGGCGCGGACATACCATCATGATGTCGACGCACACGCTCGAAGTGGCGGAGGCGCTGTGCGACAGGGTTGCGATCATCCAGCAGGGGAAGATCAGATCCGTCGGTACGATTCAGGATCTAAGGGACGAGGCGACCGGTGGTGGGGGGCTCGAGGAGATTTTCCTCAAGCTTACGGGAGAGCGGGCGGCGCGGGATGCGATGGAAGTTCTAGATGCTTGAACTACAGTTGTCACGTGCGGCGGGGGGAGCATGACCAGCGAGGCGATCCCCATTGCGCTTGGAACGTATCCGACCCACCAGCAGCCAAAGAGCCCGAGCCTCGGCCACGTCCTCTCGCCCAAGATCATCTCCATCCGCGCGCGCCCCCTCGGAAGCACTGAGAACCGATCGGGGCGGATCATTCTATTTACGATCGTCGGCGGAGTGTTTTGGGCGTTCGTGTTCGGCCTGCTGTACCGGCTGCTTCGATACTTCCACGGAATTCCCGAAATCGGCGCGCTGCTCGCAGGGAAGCTCCTCGGAATTATGCTCGTGAGCCTGTTCGGGATTCTCATTCTTTCCAACGTCGTGACGGCATTATCCAGCTTTTTTCTCGCCAAGGATCTCGACCTGCTCGTGGCGGGACCGGTAGATTGGCTTCGGCTGTACGGCGCGAAACTGCTGGAAACGACGGCGCATTCCAGCTGGATGGTGGTGCTCGTCGCCACACCTGTGCTCACCGCGTACGGCATCAGTTACGAGGGTGGATTCCTATATCCGCTCATCGCGATCGCGACGATGCTTCCCTTCCTCTTCATTCCGGCGGCGATCGGTAGCGCGGTCACGCTGCTGCTCGTCAACATATTTCCGGCACGCAGAACCCGCGATATCCTGAGCGTCATCGCCGTGCTGGCAGCGGCGGGAGTCGTGCTCGTCTTTAGACTGGTGCGCCCGGAGCGCCTCGCCAGGCCCGAGGGATTTCGTTCGCTCGTCGGGTTCATCTCGGCGCTTCGGACGCCGACCTCATCGTGGATGCCCAGCGAGTGGGCGGCACAGGGAATCATGGGTTGGCTCAGAAAGGACCCGGAGTTGCTTCCCTTCTACCTCCTCTGGTCCACGGCGGCAGTGGCGGTCGTGTTCGGCGCCGTTCTGCACCGGTGGCTGTACACGCGCGGGTTCAGCAAGGCGCAGGAGAGTGGCGAGCGCCTCGTCCGCCAGGGCGGAATGGGCCGCTTGATGTCGAAGCTGCTTGCGCCGTGGGGAGTGATGCGCCGCGAGCTCGTGCTCAAGGAGATGCGTCTCTTCTTCCGCGACACGACGCAGTGGTCGCAGCTCATCCTGCTCACCGTACTCGTAGTCGTGTACGTGTTCAACATCAAGTTCCTGCCGCTCCACGGCGAGGGCGTGACGTTCTTTCTCGCCAACGTGATTCCATTCGTGAACCTCATCCTCGCCGGCTTCGTGCTGGCGTCGATCGCGGCACGTTTCATCTTCCCGGGAATCAGTCTGGAGGGACGCACGCTCTGGCTGTTGAGATCCAGCCCGCTCGAGATGCGCCAGCTGCTCTGGTCGAAGTTCTGGGTGGGAACGGTTCCGCTCCTGCTACTGGCGCTCATACTCGTGTTCGCGACCGACGTGCTGCTCGAAGTCAGCGGCTTCATGATGGCGGTATCGATCTTCACGATCACGATGATGACGTTCGCGATTGCGGGTCTCGCGCTTGGGTTCGGCGCGCTCTTCCCCAAGTTCAACACCGAGAACGCGGCACAGATTCCCACGTCCTTCGGCGGACTGGTGCTGATGATGACGTCGGTCGCACTGATTGGCCTGGTCATCGTCGCCGAGGCTCGCCCCGTTTACCTGTACGCGGGCGCGCATCTGCTTCATACGCAGCCGAGCATTGCGGGATTGTGGTTCGGGTTCGGTGGGGCTGGGCTGATATGTCTCGCGGCTACCTTCGTTCCGATACGGATCGCCGTTAAGCGGATGAAGGAGCTGGAGCGGTAGCTACCCGTTACCTGATCGGTCGCGAAGAAAGCCGATCGCCTCGTCCTTCGACGTAAAGATTTTCTTCGCTGTGGAGCCGTCGCCGTAGTGGACCTCGACGGCGATGCTCAGCGGAACCTGAAGGTCGCCTTGGATTTCCGGCACATCGATTGTCGCCGCAACGCCTTCACCCTGCAGGAGCCGCACGATCTCGCGCCGGACCTGCGGCTCGGACAATCCTGCGGCGGTCAGAGTCTGGGCCGCGATCCCGTGGCTCTCCAGCATGAGCCCGAGCAGCAGATGCTGCGTGCCCACGTATCCATCGCCGAACTCGTGCGCGGTCGCGATGGCCTGATCGAGGACGACCCGCGCGCGCGCCGCGTAGGGGAGGTCCGTCGTGTTGATCCTGAAATTCGGCTTCCCGTCCACGAGGCGGTCCTCGATGGCATTCTGAAGATCGGGGCCCTGTACGCCCAGGTTCTCGAGAACGTCCATGACGAGCGTGTCGTCCTCCGCCAGCAGGCCGAGCAGGAGGTGCTCCGTTCCCACCTGCTGATGGCTTCGGAGCTGGGCTTCCTCGCGCGCCTTGATGAGCGCGCCGCGTACTCTATTGGTGAAATCGTAACTGCCCAATGATCCTCCGTGGCGAGGACCTAAAATTCTGCCGACGGCAGACTATTGCAAGCCTGAGCTTGGGAAAACCGCTATTTGATGCGGCTTTCTCCAAATGTGCGGTCATCCAGTCGCGGACTCCCAGGTAAACCACCCCGTTAGGTCCGAATCCGGTGAGGTACGTCGCGGAAGGTTGCCGCCGAGGTTACGGGTTTGGCGTCTCGCCCACTTTCGGAGGAGTATTCCTGCGCGGCCCGACGGTGTCGGCCTTTTTGAGGAGCTCGACGATCCCCTTGTCGGAGAGTTTGTCCCAGTCCCTGGGGAACATCGCGAGCCGGCGCCTTTGGGTCGCCGCTTCGAAGCAGAGCCAGCCGTCGGCGTAGTCCCCGAGAAAATCCTCGGCGGCCGTTTTCGGGTGGAAGGAGGCTGCCGCCACCGACCATACTTTCCACTTAGTTCCGCTCTCATCGACGACGTCGCGCACTGCCATAGCTACCTCCGTTTGGAAGGGTACATTGCAATCGGCGTGCTCCCATTGCTGGGCTTATAGGGGGGTTAAGGGGATAGGTTGAAACCCCAGTCTAACTGAGGAGGCTTCCGCCACAGTTGGAGCAGAAATCGGCGTCGATCTCTGGTCGCCGCCCGCACTTTTCGCACACCGGGACGTTGCCGGCGCGCATTACCGCGAGAGCCTGCTCGGTGTAGCGTGCCTTCATCGGCTCGTAATCCGAGTCCGAGATCTTGCCAGTCTCCCGATCGAACTCGAGCTCACGCAGCGCATCGACCGCGGGAGTCTGCCGCCTGGACTCCGTCAGCGCGCGAGGGATCACCGAGATCTCCGCGCGAAAAAGTGGGTAGAGCACGAAGCACAGCGACGCGACGGCGAGCGTCGTTCCGACGAGGAGCGCTGTCATCTGTCTCTGCTCACCGCTCGGTCGAGCGCTTCCCGCTCGCTCTCAGTTGCTTCGATGTGGGTTGGCGAGACTGGCACCATCGGCGGCGTGCGCGATTTCCAGCGGCGGAGGAGTGCCGCGACGACTACAGCTCCAGTACCCAGCACGATGAAGGGCATCGTGTAGCCGATGAGATTGAATCCACTCCTCACCGGCGCCATGAGGACCTTCTCGCCGTATACCGCTTTGAACGCCGCGAGAATCTCCTGGGCGCCGTGCCCGCCCGCGACGAGCCCCATCACATCTGCGTGCATCGCGGGCGATACGCTGCAGGCGAAATCAGTCGTGCGGCAGGTGTAGACATCGAGATTGCACCCGCACTGGCAGTGTATCTGGTGCTCGAGATCATCGCGCTCGGCATCCGTCATCGACGGCTTCGCATTGGGTATCGGTGCCAGCGTCACCGACTTGTAGACCTCGCCGGCGTCCGCCATCGGCCCGTTGAAGGTCTGGACAGCGACCTGCGCGGCACGGATCGGTCGCGGAAAGGCTGCGGCCGCGAGTCCGAGCGCTGGAATCGAGAGAACGAACTGCCGGCGCGAAATACTCACGACTGCGCCGCGGAATCTGCCACACGCGATGCCATGGCGCCCGCGAGTTCCGGCACCTCGGCGCGATGCCTCGGCTTCAGCACCGCTGCGTAGCCGCTCTGCGCGCGTTGCTTGTCGGCGGCGGGCCACATAACCACGAGTCCACCGATCGCCATCAGCGCTCCACCGAGCCACACCCAACGCACGAGTGGATTGAAGGTCACGCGAATCTCGGCTGCGTCGGCGCCGCGCACGCCGGCGAGCACGACGTATACGTCCTGCTTGAACGATCCCTTGATTCCAACTTCAGTCGAAGGCTCGAAAGTCGGGACACCGCGTGAATCGACGTGCTGTCGCTTCTCGCTGGTGATCACGCCGTCGGGCTTTCCGTCGCGCGAGACGTCGAGCGCAATCGCCGTGACCTCCCGATTGAGCACGTTGTAACGAGAGATGCCCTGGCTGAGGAACGTCCACTGGTGTCCCCAGGCATCGCCTACCGTCTTCGAATCGCCGGGGTTGAGCGTGAGATCGAACTCGCGCTTGAACGCGAGACCCGCGAACGCGGCAAAGATCATGACGATGCCCAGGTGCACGATGTATCCGCCATACCGCCGGCGATTGCGCGCGATCAGTCGGGGCAGCGCGATGATCCGTGACTCGCCGTACATCCTGTGTCGCGCGCCCACTCCCTTGGAAAATTCCTGAACGATCGTGGCGACCACCAGCCCGCCAAACGTGTACGAGAGTAGCGCGGCGATGTTGTGGACCCCGAGCGCAAAGCACAGGACTCCGACCGTGATCGAGACGCTGACGGGAATGAGGAACTGCCGACGCAGATTCGCGACCGACGCGCGACGCCAGGCGATGAGCGGACCGATACCCGTGAGAAGGAGCAGCAACAATCCGAGCGGAATGTTCACCGTATTGAAGAAGGGCGGACCGACGGTGATCTTGTTTCCGCGCACCGCCTCGCTGATGATCGGAAAGAGCGTCCCCCACAGCACCGAGAACGCGATTCCGACGAGCAAGAGGTTGTTGTAAAGGAATGCCGCTTCGCGACTGATCATGCTCTCCAGCTCGGCGGTCGACTTGAGATCCTGAAGACGCGTCGAGACGAGATAGGCAGTCACGACGATCGCGAGGATCAGGAACGCCGCGAACCACTTGCCGACGGGCGACTGCGCGAACGAGTGGACGCTGGAGATGACGCCGCTGCGCGTGATGAACGTCCCGAAGATCGAGAGCAGGAACGCCGAGGCGACGAGCGTGACGTTCCATTTACGGAGCATGCCGCGCTTCTCCTGCACCATGATCGAATGCAGGAACGCGGTGTTCACCAGCCACGGCAGGAGCGAAGCATTCTCGACCGGATCCCAGGCCCAGTATCCGCCCCAGCCGAGCTCCACGTACGCCCACCACATGCCGAGCACGATTCCGATGGTGTTGAAGAACCAGGAGAAGAGAGCCCACCGTCGGACCGCAGCGAGCCAGCCCGCATCGAGGCGGCGCGTCAGCAGCGCGGCAATCGCGAACGCAAACGGAACCGAGGTGCCGACGTAGCCGAGGTAGAGATTCGGTGGATGAATCGCCATGCCCGGATTCTGGAGCTGCGGATTCAACCCGCGTCCGTCGACCGGGATGAAATCGAGTCGCTCGAACGGATTGGAGCCGAGGCAGATCGTGGCGAGAAAGAAAACGAGGATGAGAGCGAGAGTGCCCGACACGTAGGGCATCAGCTCGCGATTGCGCGTTCGATTCGTCCAGAGCGCTATCGCCGAGTAGATCGAGAGGATAAGCGCCCAGAAGAGGAGCGATCCCGACTGTCCGCCCCAGAACGCCGTGATCGTATAGACCTTGGGCAGATTCGCGCTGGTGTACGACGCGACGTACTTGATCGAAAAGTCGTGGGTGAGGAGCGCCGTCCACAGCCCGATCGACGCCAGGATGACCATGGCGAGCGTGGCGTAGAGGGCGCGCTCGCCGCTCTCGATGAGATCGCCGCGCCGCATCTGTCCGCCAGCGAATGACACCGTCGCTGCCCAGACAGCCATGAGAAGAGCGACCCAGAGGGAAAGCTCACCAACCAGAATCACGCCCGCTGCTCCCCCTTCTTATATCCGGGGGTATCCTTGTATTTCTCGGGCGCGTTTTCGTAGCGCGACGCGCACTTGGCGAGAAGGGTAGTCGCGCGAAAGGTGTTGTCTCGGCCCAGTCTGCCCTCGACGACCACGTCGACTCCGTCGGTGAACGTGTCGGGAGTGATGCCGCGATAGACGACGTTATAGGTCTGAGCGCCGTCGGTCATCCTGAAGGCGACCTGTCGTCCACCGGGATCGCGCACGATCGAACCGTTAACGACGCGTGCGCCGACTTTGACGCCCGTCTCATAGAAAGTCGGATCGGTCTTCGTTTTCGCGGACAGCTCGCCGGGCGTCAGGTAGTAGACGCCGGTGTCCTTGATCGCGCTCGCGGCGAGGTAGCCCGCGGTCCCAATGACCAGCGCGCCGCCGATGAGGAATTTCGTGCGTGGCTTCACGCACACAATATAGACGTTTGCGCGGGACGTGATAATCCCGCGCGCTTGCGGCGAGAGTTAACTTGGCGGACGCGCATCATGAGAGACAATCCGCCGGACACCCCCGCTCCCGCCGTCGGGCGCGAAGAGCTGCTCAAGCGAATCCGGCAGCTCGAGAACGCGTCGCGCGCGCTGGATCCGGGCACCAACCGCCGGAAGAAGCTGAGGACGGCGATCGTCGCACTCTCCGAGCGCTTTCTCCGCAGGATAGAGTCGGCCAAAGCCTACGTCGAGACCGAGGACAAAGGGCGCGGATTGTTGGACGCGCCGATCTCCGAGCACGGGATACCGATCGAGCGCGCAATCGAGCTTCTAGAGCGGGATGTCCTGCAACCCGGGGGAAATCCAGCGTCCCCGGCCCACCTCGCCTATATCCCGGGCGGCGGACTCTATCACTCCGCGCTGGGCGATTTCCTGGGAGCGGTGAGCAACAAGTACGCGGGGATTTTCTTCACGGGGCCGGGGCCGGTTCGCATGGAGAACATGCTGGTGCGGTGGGTGGCCGATCTCGTCGGCTATCCGGCGACGGCCGGCGGACACATCGCATCCGGCGGGAGTCTCGCCAACCTCGCCGCGATCACTGCCGCGCGGGACGCACACGGTCTCAGGGGTGCGGACTTCGCCATGGCTGTGATTTACCTCACGACGCAGGCTCACCACTCGGTAGACAAGGCGCTTCGCATCGCGGGTCTGGGCGAGGCGACGATTCGCTACATCGCGATCGACGATCGCTTCAGAATGCGAGCCGATGCGCTCGAGGAGGCCATCACCACCGATCGAGCTGAGGGACTCCGGCCATGGCTCATCATCGCCGCGGCGGGGACGACCGACACCGGCGCAGTGGATCCCCTCGACGCGATCGCGACGATCGCCGAGCGCGAGCGATGCTGGTTTCACGTCGACGCGGCTTACGGCGGATTTTTTCTCCTCACCGAGCACGGGAGAGCAATGCTCAAGGGGATCGAGAGGTCCGACTCGGTGATACTCGATCCGCACAAGAGTCTCTTCCTTCCGTGGGGTGCGGGGATGGTGCTGACCCGCGATGTGAAGCCGCTCGCGATCGCACACAGCTACTCGGGCAACTACATGCAGGACGCGATGCGCGAGCCGGGCGAGATTTCGCCGGCGGACGTGTCGGCCGAGCTGACGAAGCCATTTCGCGCGCTCCGCATGTGGCTGCCGTTGATTCTCCTCGGCGTCAAACCCTTCCGCGCCGCGCTCGGGGAGAAGTTGCTGCTGACACGATATTTTTTCGAGGAGATCCAGGCGCTGGGTTTCGAGGTCGGCCCCGAGCCCGACCTTTCGATCGTGACGTTCCGCTGGGCGCCGAATGGCGCCAGCCTCGAGCGCACGAATGAGCTGAACCAGCGCATCGTCGACGGCGCGCGGAAGGATGGGCGCGTCTTCTTTTCGTCGACCATGCTGGACGGTCGCTACACGATCCGAATGGTGGCGTTGAGCTTCCGCACGCACCGCCGCACGATCGATCTCGCGTTGCGGGTTCTCGCGGAACAGCTACGTCATCTGACGTATTAACCGCAGGTTCCTTGATCTCTACTATATGATCGCAGCAAGCGCGCCGATCCACGACGCAACCCACTCGAGAGGAGGGCTCACGATGAAATGGATCCCCATGATGTTCGCGATGGCTGCGGCTGCGCCCGCACTGTCGACCGCTCAATCGGCCGCGGCGTGGCCGATCGCACCAGGTTCCCAGATCAGAATTCTGTCTCCGGTGCTGGGCGACGAGCTCGCTACAGCGACGACCGTGTCGGTTGCGGGTGATACGCTCATATTCCGCCGAGGGGCAGAGTCGTCGAACCAAGCGCTCGCGACGAGCTCGATAGCGAGGCTCGATGTCGTGACGGGCACTCACTCACGCAAGACGAAAGGTGCATTAATCGGTTTCGCGTTGGGCTCTGTGGTAGTGGGAATTCTGCGCTACGCGACGTACCAGACTCCACACTGTATCAACGGACCCTTTGGTTGCCTTCAGCTCGACGTCGGCCGCGGCCGTAACGCTGAGATCGCCGCGGGGTTTGGCGGGATTGTCGGCGCTATCGGAGGACTCATTGCGGGTTCGGGCCAAACGGATACGTGGACCTCGGTAGCTCTTCCGAACCGATAGTCGCCCTCAGCTGATTTCGGATTCAATGAGCAACAGGACGCGAACCTAGCCGTTGGGTAGAACCTTCTGAGTCGGATTCCCGTTCCACGTATCGACGACACACTTCCAGTTGCCGGCCGCATCTTTCTTCCAGATCGTCACGGCCTTGCCGAAGACGGTGCGCAGCTCGCCCGTCGTCGAGTCAGTGAACGACACGCGGTTATGCTCGATCAGGTAGCCGAGGTCTCCGCTATCCGAGATCGACGCTTTCTCCGGCTCCCACGTGATGGAGAAGCGCGGATCCTTCATGCTGTCTTCGACCATGCGCCTGATTGCGGCCTTTCCAACGAGCCCCGGCTGATCCGGCTCGAGCACGATCGCATCGTCCGACCAGTACGCGAGTACACTGTCGGCGTTGCCAGTCGCCGCGGCCTTCGCCCAATCGCGGCTGGTCTGCATCAATGCGCTTTCGGATGATTCGCGGCTCGTCGAGCTCGCTGCCGTGGACTTTGCCGATTCCGCCTTGCATCCAATCACACAGAGAGCCAGACCTCCGATTGCGAGAGCTCTTGTCCGCATGATGCCTCCTGAAGAGAGAAATGCTGTCGCAGGCCCCTACCTTATAGTATGCGACAGGAGGACAGCGCCAGCCGTCACTCCGATCGCGTCCCAGGTGAGGTCGCGCACGCTGAAGATATTTCCCGGCGTCCGCTTGTCGTGAATCTCGCGGCCGACGCCAAACGCCAGCGACACCCCAATCGCGCCCCCCATGGCGGGCCGGTGCTTCACCTTCGCCGCCTGCAGCGCACTGTAGGTGACGCTCTCGATGAACGCCGACATGAAGAAGTGCTTGAGCTTGTCCATGCCGAACCACGCGTCCTGGTGCGGGGCGGCGACCTGGGCGAATACCAGATGCGCCGCCAGGGAGAGTCCAATGAAAGGATTCATTTGCCTTTGCCGATCATCCTCGTTTCTGGCGGAGCCCGACACTCGCCTTAGACGACTCTTTTCTCGACGGTTTGGGCGCGCTCGATTTTCCCCTTGAAGTGGCCCGTTTGGCGGAGCGGGGTTTGGACTTTACTGGCTCGCCGCGGTCACGCGCCCAGGCGAGCGTCGCTCTCACGGCACGCTGCCATCCCGCGGTTAACTCTCCCGACTGCTCCGCCGACATCGTCGGAGTGAAGCGCGTGAATTGTCGCGTTCCGATGAACTCTGCCGCGTCCGCCCAGACGCCGCCCGCTATTCCGGCGAGACCCGCCGCACCGAGTGCCGTCGTTTCGACCATGTCCGGACGATCGACACCGATCCCCAGGATGTCCGCCTGGAACTGGAGCAGCCAGTTGTTGGCCGACGCGCCGCCGTCCACGCGGAGCGACTCGAACTTCACTTTCCCTCGCTTCGCCATCACCGCGAGCATCTCCGCCGTGCCATACGCCATCGCCTCGAGCGCTGCTCTCGCAAAATGCGCTCGCCCGGTTCCGCGCGTGAGGCCGACGACCGTGCCGCGCGCGTTTGGCTCCCAGTTGGGGGCGCCGAGTCCGACGAGAGCGGGCACGAAGTAGACGCCATCGTTCGATGCGATGCTGCGCGCGAGGCTCTCGCTCTCGGCCGCGTTGTAGAGAATGCCCAACCCATCGCGCAGCCACTGCACCGCCGCGCCGGCGATGAAGATCGATGCCTCGAGCGCGTACGCGGCGCCGCCCTTCTCATCGCACGCAACGGTCGCGAGTAGTCCGTCTCCCGCCTTCGGCAACTTCTTGCCGGTATTGAGCAGGAGAAACGCGCCGGTCCCATAAGTGTTCTTCGCCTGACCCGGCTCGCAGCATCCCTGCCCGAACAGCGCGGCCTGCTGATCGCCCGCGACTCCGGTGATCGGAATCGATTTACCGAAGAACGATGTGACCGTCCTGCCGAAATCTCCCGCCGACGGCCTGACCTCGGGCAGAATCTCGATTGGCACGTGAAAGAGCGCGCACAGCTCCCTGCTCCACCGCATCTTCTCGATGTCGAACAACAGAGTGCGCGATGCGTTGGTCGGGTCCGTCGCGTGCACGCGCCCGCCCGTGAGCTTCCATATCAGCCAGCTGTCGATCGTCCCCGCGAGGAGGCGTCCGTTGCGCGCTACGAACGCGATCTCCGGTTTCCTGAGGAGCCACTCGATCTTGGTGGCCGAAAAGTATGGATCGGGTCTGAGTCCGGTGCGCTGCGCTAGCCAGCTCGTTCGCGACTTCAGCTCGGCGCATCGCTCCGTGGTGCGGCGGTCCTGCCAGACTATCGCGCGCGCGAGCGGCTTACCGGTGTCACGGTGCCAGACGACGATGGTCTCGCGCTGGTTGGTGATGCCGATGACGTCGGGCGTGGTGCGACTCGCGCCGATAGCCTCGCGCGCGGCGATGAGCGTGCGCTCGAGAATCTCATCCGCGTCGTGTTCCACCCATCCCGGCTGCGGATAGTGCTGCGTGACCTCCTGGTATCCGCGGCCGACGATTTTTCCATCGGCCGCGATCACGAGGGCAGTCGTGCCGGTCGTACCCTGATCGATCGCGAGGACGTGTTTCACTCGACCCTCTGCTCCTTCCGCCTCTCCGGGAAGAACTCGTCGAGGAACTCTATCAACGCGGATTCCTCGGGTGCGTGGCCCAATCCATTCGTCGATGTCGCTTTGGCGAGGGGCGGCAGCGTGATCGTCGTCCCGCTTCGCAGGTACTTCATCACCACCACCGGGTGCACGTAGGACTTTCTACATATGGTAGGAGTGTTGCCGAGCTCGGACGCGACGAGCCGGACGGCGGTGACGACGTTTTTTTTGCGCTCGGTCTGGCTCTTCCCTTTCCCCAGCTCCGCCAGAACCGTCGCAGCGCGCAGCGTCCCGCCCCAGGTGCGGAAATCCTTGGCGGTGTACGGGAACTGCGCGATCCGCTCGATGTAGTCGTTGACGTCACCCGAGTCCACGTTCTCCCACTTGCCGTCCTCGATATACCTGAACAGCCTCGGCCCCGGCGTCCCCATGAGCTGAGTAACGAATCGGACGAGGTCCTTACCCATCACGACGTTCCGCTGCGTGATCGATCTTTTGCCGAGGTACTCGAATTCTACCATCTCGTCATCTAACACCGCGACGTGAGACTTACGCATCGTGGTAATGCCGAAGGTATTGTTTTCCTTCTGGTATTTGTCGCTGCCGACGCGGAAGAAGCCATCGGAGATGAGCCGCACTATCCCGGCGCAGACTTTCTCCTTCGACAGGCCTTTGCGCCGAAAATCCCGCATCACATTGGCGCGGATTCTCGGAAGATCCCTCGCCATCTGCCGCACGCGATAGTATTTGCGGAGCTCGCCTTTCTCTACGGCCCGCGGATGGTACTTGTACTGCTTGCGTCCGCGATCGTCGAATCCCCATACCTGGATCGCGGCGCGCGCGTTGGTCGAGATGTGTACATCGCGCCACGCCGGCGGAATCCGGAGCTTGTCTATGCGCTCCAGCTCCGTCTTGGCGCCAATGCGGTGGCCGCCGGGCCCAACGTAGCGAAATCCCTTTGTCTTCGAGCCTTCACGAACGATCCAAACTCGACCCATTTATCCGTCGCCCGGGAGCAAACTTTCTGCGTAGATTTGAGCAGCAGTCACTGCTTTCGCGTGGCCCGGCATTCGACTCACCGGACGCCGCAAATCTATCAACAAACACATCTCCATGCCCTTCAAATTCCTCACGCTGGAGGTCGCGGACCGCGTCGCCACTCTCACGGTCAATCGCCCCGACAAGCTCAATGCACTCAACGACGCGACGATCGCCGAGCTCGGACTCGCGATCGAGCAGATTCGCGTCGACGATGCCATCGGTGGGGCGATTCTCACCGGCGCCGGACGAGCTTTCGTCGCCGGCGCCGACATCTCCGAGCTCTCTAACCAGACGCCTGTTCTCGCCAAGGCGCGTGCCCGTGCTGGGCAGGATGTGTTCCGCAGGTTCGAGACCTGTCCGAAGCCCATTATTGCGGTGGTCAATGGATTCGCCCTTGGCGGCGGATGCGAGCTGGCGATGGCGTGCCACATCAGGATCGCGTCTGATGCGGCCAAGTTCGGTCAGCCGGAGAGCAAGCTCGGACTTCTTCCGGGATACGGAGGCAGCCAGCGACTCCCCCGTCTCGTGGGCAAAGGTCGTGCGAACCAGCTTCTTCTCACCGGCGAGATGATCGACGCCTCAGAAGCCTATCGCATCGGTCTCGTCAACAAGATCGTGGCCGCCGATCAGCTTATGAGCGAGGCGCGTGCAATGATGAAGACGATTCTCGCGAACGGCCCACTCGCGGTCGCGCTCTGCATCGAAGCCATCGATCGCGGCCTCCAGATGTCGCTCGAGGAAGGACTCATTCTCGAGGCGAACCACTTTGGGCTGCTTGCCGCCACTGACGACATGCGCGAAGGCACGCGCGCCTTCATGGAAAAGCGCGCGCCCGCGTTCAAGGGGAAGTGACACGCATCTGGCTCGAGCACATTGCGATTCGCGACTTCCGCAATTTCGAGCGGCTGGATCTCGATCTCCCTCCCGAAGGCATCGCGATCATCGGAGATAACGGCCAGGGAAAGACGAATCTGCTGGAGGCGATCTATTATCTCCAGACGCTCCGTTCGCAGCGGGGCGCGCGCGACCAGGATGTTACGCGCTTCGGCGCTGGCGGCTTTCACATCGCCGGCAAACTGAACACGCCACAGGCGCGCGACGTCTCGGTCGGATTCGATCACAATTCCAGGCGCAAGAAGGTCACTCTCGACGGCACCGTTCCCAGGCGTCTCATCGACGCGCTCGGCGCCGTTCCTTCCGTGATGTTCTCACCCCGCGATCTCGAGCTCGTGAGTGGCGCTCCCGCCGAGCGGCGCCGGTATCTGGACCTCGTGCTTGCACTCACCGATCGGAAATACCTGAACGCGCTCCAGCACTATCGCGCGAACCTGATTCGCCGGAATGCGGCCCTGCGCAACGCCGCGCGCAAAGGAGCGAACG
>JBDTIV010000025.1:0-4927 GCA_039936175.1 Gemmatimonadaceae bacterium
CCACTATCCCACAATGTGGCACCCAAGCTAGTTTCACGGACATGCCAATTCGCTGACCGTAAAGCGTCCAGTAGTACGCTACCGATTTCGCGAATGTCGTCGCCTCCCTCTCCGGCTATGGTAGCCGTTTGCGCTGTTTCACCCTGAAGCCGATCGGCTATTCGACTCGCCGCGCCGGGGAGCAGGCGAGGATATCGTCCAGCTTCGATCGCTGAAACACGCTTATCAATCTGTGTGCCCGTCGCGCGCGTCAGTAGCTCAACGACCGGAGGTGGAGAGAACGCACCGGACCGAAGCTTTTCTTCGAAATCCCTTAGGATCTCTTGGTCATCATTAAAAGATACGGGATTTAAATGCAGCAGCTCTCGTAAACCCTCTCGCCTGATCCCGTCTTCGATATAGGCTGCAACGAGGATTTTTCGATCAAGGCTTTGCAGAAAGGCAGCCATAGCGATCTCTTGCTCTACCCACACCGAACCTCTGTAGAATCGTTCACCGGATGGACTCTCCACTAGTCCGCGCCTATGCATGACAACCACCATGCCGCTGGCTTTGTTCAAAGCTCCTAGAATGTTGTTTGACAGCCCAGCTAACGACTGTTGATTCTCTGCGAAGTAGCCGCCACAGCCGGTGTGCTCTTCTACTAACCGCGCAATGCGCCGCCCTACTGCCCTTTCCGCTTCTGTGTATTGACCACAGCTAACAAAAACGATCGCATTTTCAGAGTCCAGCCGGTTAGACGGCTCTTCGATCTGAGAAGCGTTGCGAATCGCAAGACCTTTATCAGTCAGTGCAAACCATTCGCCGTCAACCGCATCCTGATAGTCATTGTAGATGTAGTGCTCACGCTTTAAAAAATCCACAGCGGCAAGGACGTGCGCCGCTACCTGTTTCGCTTTCGGGCCAGCATAAACGTCCATCACGTGCTCTCGGATGTTCTTCGGGTGGTCTCTACGGGAGCCGTCTGCATTTATCAGTTGCAATATGTAGCCACCGAGTGTACGCGGCGACTGCTCAAGGATCTCAGCTGCTGAGCCAAAGGCCGTTGTCAGTGACTGCATTTCTTTATCGGGTTGCTAGCCGAGTTAATGGGCGCGCCGACCGGTTATGCCTAGACGATTGTTTCGTCCGAGCGCCCCGCCTCGTTTTTTTGCCGCCTCGCCGCCGTGCCCTGGGCTCAGTCCCGAAGCTCGCATCTCGGCTAGTCGCGCCTGCGCTTTCTCAATCGGCTTCGCCACCTCGACGCTATACCGCAGGTAGCAATGCCGCCCGCAGAACTTTAGCCCCTTACGCGGCAGAGGCTCCTTGCAGTACCCGCAGGTCGATCGCTCCCACGATTCACGACGCTGGGCGATCGGCTTTGGCGCCTCGCGTACGAGCCGCCGCGGGACGGTGATTCGACGCAGCTGCTTGGCGTAATCGTTCGCGATCTCCAACGTGGCCTTGGCGAACCGTGGCATTAGCGCCTTGGTGAGAAGTCCTGTCAGATCTGGGTCGAGCCGAACGACGCCGTCATGCAACTCGTGGAACATCGCCGGATGCAGCTTCTCTTTGTGCAGGAGCTCCAGCGCCCAAACGTCGGCCTTTGCGCGCAGCGGTTCGAGCAGATCGTAAATGAATGACTCGCGCAGCCGATCGTCCGTGTGGAGCAGCCCGAGATCCGGATCGAGGCCGGTCGCCTCGCAGGCAATCCGCGTCTCCACCTCCAGCAGCGTGTAGCAGTAGTTCAGCACGGCGTTAAACGGGTCGGTCGCATCGCGTACCCGTTCGCGCCGTCCGCTGGTCCGCGGGGAAATCGCCGCCCAATGAGCCGGTATACGCGACAACGCCCACGGTTTCCACGGAAGGGGCGTTTCGACGAGTAGGTCCCAGTAGACTTGTGCCGCCCGTCCCTCGAGTACCAGGAAGTCTACTAGCGTCGTTGCCTTCGCTAGTGCCTCCTTACATGCGTGGACTTGCGCTGTAGACGCGGAATTCCCGGAAACCGTCCCGATGCCGAGACGCGGAAAGTCCCGTTCTATCGCTTGGATCTGGGAGTCCATCTTCTTTGCCAGGAGGTACCGGGCCAAGTTCACGGCGTCGTCCGTGACCGCGGAGACTGCCTGGGCCCGCTTCACCGGACCGTCGTGCGGTGCGTCCGGGATCAGGCAGTTGAGGAGACGGCTATCTGAGGCCACGAACGAAAGCGCGATCCCCATGGCAGAGCACCAGTCGATCGCCTCCATCGAGATCGTGCCTCCCGGCGCTCGAACGACGATGCGCTCGATCCGAGAGCGACCGCGTGGGAAGCGGATTTCCCGAATCTCGCCCTCGTTGGGAAATCCGTCGCGCGTGACTAGATGTCCGCGTTCCACGAAGATGCGCGCATTGTAGCCCTCGATCACTAAAATAGTCTCGTTCATTTCGCTGGCTCCGCGTCGAGTCGGAACATCACCGAATCACGAATCACGCCAATGGCTTTGAACTCCTCAAGCATCGGCGCCGTATTCCCTTCCTTCAGTTGTCGTCGCATTTCCACGGCGTGCGGTACGTCTCGGACCAGTGCCGTGACGGCTGCCATTCCCGGCGGGAACAAATAGTACTTGGCAACCGCTGGATATTGCGGGTCAACCGGCGTCGGCGGTTCGCAGGCCCTGCGATAGATTGGGAAGACCGTTCCCATCACCTCGAAGGCTCGGCGGGCGTCGTGAACCAGTTCGATTATCTGCTGGGGATTAGAAGCGTTGACTTCGCGAACGGCGCAGAGCAGCGGATTCGAACGTTCGCCAGTCGTGAACAATCGTAGACCATCTTGCAGCATGTCCCACAGTTGGCGCGCTAGATCAACGTTAATGTCTTTTGCTCCAAATAACCAAACGAAGCGTTTGAGCAACGCGAGCGTCGATTCAAACGTTGGATTCGAAAACCAACTGCGAAGCGCAAACCCGGTCCCCGTAGCGACGACATCAAGCAAAAACGCATTCTTCACATACGGCGTCAGAAATTCTTTAATGACGGCTTTTGCCCAGGGAAGTCCCGCTTGGCGCCAGCGCTCCGAACCCTCGTTGCTTCGACTTGGGACGCGGCGCCGTTCGTACTGCCGTTTGAGTGTGCGGAGAAATGTGAGAACGGATCGTTCGATGTGCTCTGCAACGAGATCGGCCGGAACGTCCGTTGCGCCGTGCCAGCATAGCCAAAAGGCCAGTGCGCTTGGGCGCGGCCGTTTACTCGTGATCTGCTGGCTTACGGAAAGCAGATTGAAAAAATGTTGCTGTTGGACTGGCGTAAAACCGCGCTGCTTAGAATCGGGCAGATATGCGAGATCGTTAAGTAGCTTTGCTTTGCGGAAACGGTCGAAGCGGTCATCGGTCGGCGCGAGCCCCCGGCGCCCGGCTTCTTCAAATACTTCGTGTCGCGGAATTAGTGGTGCTACAAGAGGCAAGCTTTCCATAGAAGATGATTCGGCACCGCGGGCGTTCATTCCGCGCTTTACTGTCAAGACGTTCTGAACCGTGGAGGGCAATCATGATGCGGAACCCGGTGAAATGCTGGGCCCCCTCTTGATAAGGATCTACCAACAGATGACCACTCGAACGAGAAAGAACCCTAAAGTCTCATCCGGAGGACGCAAGCCCGTCAAGGTGACGCGGCGCTTTCTGGAAGCACTGACGGGCACTAAGGAAGACACCTACTACCGTGTCCTCGATGCCATCGCGCTCAAGCGGCGTGATCCCAAGATCTCGCTCACGAAGGCCGCCAAACACAGCGGCACGACCGTCTCGACCATCGAGAAATATGCTGGATCTGCCCTGGAGGTTCGGTCAGGGCGGTTCGACGTGCGGAACAGCGACCGGCTACCGCGGGCCTTGCGCATGTTGACGCCTAGCGGAGAGGTCGTGGTTCGGACGACCAGTTCCCGAACGGCGACTCGAATCGCTGAATACAACAACGCGCTGCGCGAGTACGTCCTAACGCGGGACACGACGCAACTCAAACGCTTCGTCAACAAAACCGTTCGGAGCGGCGGCCAAACCTATACGTTCGTAACCGACTCGAAGGCGTTGGACCGAAACGTCCGTGCCGGGGCAGTGCATTTCGTTGACATTTACGCGCGGGGAGCGGAGGCATGAACGGCTTCCCTGACGATTTGGGCGACGACCCGGCTCGCACGAAAAAACTCCTGCGCTTTGGCACCGATCGGCCGCGATGCGGAAGCTGCAAAACGACTGACGTGCGCGTTCTGTGCCGCATTGCGAGCCCGGGGAAGGCTTCCCAGGCGATCCTCTGCCACAACTGCCGAGACAGACGTCGGAAACTTTCCGGGAAGGCTTCCGCGCAGAAAGCCAGCCGATTCGCCGACGCGGGTTATTTCTGCCCGGCCTGCGTGATCTGCGACGATCCGGCGCTACAGGTCTTGGAGCGCGATCACGTTGCCCATGCCGCCAATAGCGACTTTGTCGCGCCGCTTTGCGGTAACCATCACGCGATCAAGTCGCACATCGCCGAGAGCGGAGCGATGGCAGACCTGCGGCTGCGTGATCCCGAGCGCCGTGCCCTGGTACTGCAGGCAGCGTTCGAATTTGGCCTCACGGCAATCCTCGCGATGTTCGCCGTATGGGAAGGCGCCGATGAGCAGACCGCCCGGTGCGTCTTCTTCGGCCTCGCGAGCGCTGGGCTGTTTGCGTGGGCGACGTGGAACCTTGCGGCGGACTCGCATTTCGCCGTTACCTACGGTCATGACTACGATCGTGGCGTGCCGCTGCCGGTGCCGCGGTGATCGCTACGGTGCGGGAACCAGTCTCCATGCGTACCGCGATCGTAATGGACCGTATCGCGGTCGCCACGGACCGTGACGCGCTCACCATCCGTCTCCGCAGGCGGTCCCTGATATACCGCGGATTCCACGCGTCACACCAGCGATCGCGCACGGCATGCGGCAACGAGTCTC
>JBDTIV010000026.1:0-65066 GCA_039936175.1 Gemmatimonadaceae bacterium
ATTATTTCTTCGTCGGTGTAAAGCGCGGTGATCTCCTGCACCCACGATAATGAGATGGTCGGATCGAGCGGCCTGAGTGTGCGAAGAACGGCGGCGTCGATCGAGATCTCGCTCGATTGCGGGTATCGCTCCGACCCTTCGCGCCCCTGCATCACCGACGGACGCGGGAATCGAACGAAGATCGGCTGCGTGAAATGTGGATGTCGAATCATCAGCTGCCCCTTTTCCAGCGTCGCGAGCTTGGTTCTCGTCGCCGGACTCAGCACCGCGTAGCCGGGCGTCGAGAGCTCGTCCGGATCCATTCTTCCGAACAGTCCCGTCCCCGAATTTCCCACCACTCGGCGGTGCACCTGCGACCGGAACTGCTGCGCACTAAAGAGCACGAGGCCCAGGTAGCGGCCGCGCTCGGCGATGTCGAGCAGCATCTTCCTGACGTAGGTATCCGGTCCGTCACCCGGCGCGTACTTGTTGAGCTCGTCGACGAACACGACGAGATGCTTGACGCCGAGGTCGCGCCGCTCGAGGTGCTCGCGAAGCTTGGAGACGATGCGGGCGAAGATGAGATCCTGCGCATCTTCCTCGAGGTTGGCGACGTCGACTACGTACACCGTGCGATCCTCAAAGCTCCCGAAAGGAAGGTCGCTGACGGCGCCGGAATCGGTTACGAGCCCGGCGCAGCGGGTTGAGATATTCGAAAGCCTGTTGCGAACCTTGCGGATCGTCGCGACGTGGTGCGTGCGCCAGCTCTCGCCGTTCTTTTTTTCCATGCCGAGAAGCACGTCTCGGAACCAGGCATCGAGATCGGCAAAGGATTCGACCTTGTGGTTCTTCACCAGAATTCCGTCGGCGGGAAATTCCTTGCCGACGACGTTCTCGGTGATGAAATCGATCAGCGCGTCGGCCTTGGCGTCGATGTCGTCCTTGTTGAGAAGGACTTCCGCGAACTGAAGGACCTCGCGCAGCCCCCACGTGAGCGGCGTGACATTGTCGAGAAGCGCTTCGTTGTTGCGGAACGTATTGAGCGTCAGCCCTTTGGATGTATAAGGCGCGAAGTACTGGACGTTCTCGAACGGTCTGGGCTCGACGCCGAGCTTCTCGTACAGGTCCTCATCGCTCGGTTCGATTTTTCCAGGCTGATCCAGATAGCAGAGGTCGGGGCCCTTGACGTTGAAGCAGACCGCCGCAATCGACCCCTTCTCGTCGGGAAAATGTTTGAACAGCGAAGCGAGCAGCCATTCGACGGCGCTCGTCTTCGTGGCGAGGCCCGACACTCCGGTGATGTTCAGGTGCGCCGCCTCGGGGCCGAGCAGAAAGTCGGCGTCCAGGTAGATAACGGCGTCGGTTCCACCCGCGCGATACACGCCAACGGGGATTCCCGTGTTGGCTCCTTCGCGAAGGTATCCGTCCATTCGGAGCGCGATCTGCACATCGGCTTCATCCGCGAGGAAAACCTGACCCATCGGGACCGGCTGAAGCGGCTCCTCGGGAATCTGTCTGAGCACCGCCGCCGTGTAGAGCCGGATCTCCGCTCTCTCGGTCGATGCAAATCCTGCCGTTGTCGGCGAGCCGTCGTGACCCAGCACGTCGTGCATCGGCGTCTGGAGATCCGTGTAGCTGAACCCCTCGACTACGGTTCCGTAGATGTGCGGAATCTGGCCGGCCATCGGATGCGCGCCATCGACGCGTACAATGGTGCCGATGCCGACGGGGGAATCGATCGCTGTCCAGAAGTGAAACTCGTGCGGTGTATTGGGCTTTCGCTCGGTGGCGACGACGCGCCCCAGTGCTTCGCTCATGAGATGGCTCGCAGAAATTCTTCGCAGTCGCGGACGCCGTATGCCATCTTGTCCCACCGTCCGTCGGGGAGTGAAAGTGGATTCATTTCCGCCATCACCCATCTGGAGATCTCGTCGGCATGCTCCGTCGGCTGGTCGCACTCCGACATCTCGACGCGCACGAGGCCCCACAGTGGATCGCGACCGTCGGCCGCGCGAAGTCGGAGGTACCAGCTCAGCACGGAGCTCCGCGAACGAGGCGATACACGAAAGATGGAAGAGCGCTGGCCATTTCTTAGCCCCAGCACGATTCCGAGTGCGTCGTCTTCCACGTAGAGCGTGCGGTGACTCTTGATCACGCCGATCGCGAGCGCTGACGCGGCTACGCTTGCGCTCCGACTGATCCCTCCGTCGATGAAGAGCGGCGATTCACCAAGCGCGCACCACGCCTCGGCCAGACGATCCTCGAGCAGCTCCCTCTCCTGATCGACGGCGCGAATGGCGCGCTCGAGCAGGAGCGACGGATGCTGGCTCGGGTAGGCGCCATCTCTGTCCGCTTTCGATGTATCGACGATCTGCCAGCCCGGTGCTGCTAAATCGCCGTCGATGTCGCGGAGCTCGGACAGCGCGGGTAGGTACCGAAGCGGCAGATAAACCTTACGCTCGACGCGCGGCGGCTGGTGCCCCCACGTGGTGAGTCGCCGATTGACTCGAATTCGAACCGCCGCCGAGACCGTCCCGAGGACGATCGGCATCCCGCCGTGGTGCGCGACGACCTGAACTTTTTGTGCGCCGTCCAGAAACGCGCCGAATCCCGACGGGGATTCTCTCGAGAAATCGGGAATCTTTAGCGCCCGGAGCGCTTTCCCTTCGACGATCGTCGCCGAGCGGAGTGATGGCGGCTCGCTCGTGGTCACAGACTCGAGGACCGTCTGTCCTTCCACGATGCTCACTCCCGGCAGGCGCTGCATCAGCAATCGGATCGCCGCCCGGCCTGACGCATCCGGACCTGAGCTGCTCACCAGCACGGGCTCTACTCCAGCCCGATGTCCCACGCCTGCTCGAGATCCTTCTTCGAGTACGCGCGGAACGATGTAAGCGTGTGGGTCGATTTGATGCCCGGCACGACCGTGACTTCCTGCGTCACGATCCGCGCGATCGCCTCGTGCTCCGCGACCTCGATCATTGCCACGAGATCCCACTCTCCGGATACGGAATAGACCTGAGAAACGCCCTCAATTCCGGCCAGCTTCGTCGCGCATTCTGCGATTCGCTGCGGCTGTGCCTTGATCAGTACGATGGCGGTAATCATGGAATCCCCGATGCTGCTATCTTTGGTGGGCGGCGTCGCCGCGAGAGGCAAGACATATAACGATACCGGCGGGGCGGACACGGCGCCACGTTGCAAAATAGAGGGTTAGGATGTTGGAATCCGAGGAAGTCGGAGAGCGCGCCACTGGGCAGGCGGGTCGCCCCCAGAACCTGGTTTACACCCTTCCGCATACGACCGAGTCGATTGCGGAATTTCTCACTCCGGCCCTCGCCCGGGTCGATGCGCCGGCTGGCGGAACGCAGGTGGTAGTCGTCACGCGCGACGCCGAGACGGCGCTCACCGTCGCCGAGGCCGTCCACAAGCTCTTGGGGCCCACAGGAATCGAAGTCGTCCCGATCACCAACGCCCCTCGCGCGGCTCGGATCTTCAAGTCGCGTCCGGTGCTCGCCATCGCCGGCCCCGCCACTGAGCTGAGTGGTCTCGTTCGCGCGTCGCTCCTTAAGCTCGACGCCGTAAAGATCGTCGTTCTCGCCTGGGCCGACGACATCTTGGAGGCGGGTCCACTGGAAGTAGCCGCCCTCGAGGCGCTGTTATCCGAAGCAGGCGAAGCCAGCCGCGTGATCGTCGCCCGCAAGCTCACCCCCGTCGTCGACGACATCATCGAGCGCTACGCCAGGCGCGCCCGACAGGTCGGTGTGGCCGATTCCGAGTTCTCCGCGATGCCGGAGAACTACGAGCTTCCAATCATCAGGCACGTCACCGTCGGTGCGAATGCCAGACCGGCAGCGCTCAGACGTCTGCTCGACGATCTGAACCCGCCTTCCGCCGTGATCGTCGCCCGCGACAAGGAAGCGCTCGAGACCGCCAGGGAGACGCTGCGCACACTCGGCTATCACGACGACGATGCGAACATCCGCGTGACGCAGAGTGATTTCGACGCACCGGCACACGCGGTGATTTTCTTCCAGCCGCCGGTAACCCCCGGCGAGCTCCAGCGCGTCGCCCAGTCCAAGCCCGTGCAGATCGTCGTGCTCGTAAGGCCGGGAGAGGTCGCCTGGCTGAGAGAGCTCACGGGCGGGCGTCTCACTCCGCTCAACCTGACGGGACCCGAAAGACGCGCCCAAGATCGCGAGGAGCTGGTACGACAGGAGCTTCGCGCCGTACTGGCGCGCGGAGTCCCGCCGCGCGAGATCATCGCGCTCGAGCCGTTGCTCGAAGAGTTCGACGCCTCGGAGCTCGCTGCCGCGGCAATGACGCTGCTGGAGCGCGAGCGCGCGCAGCGACGCGCTGTCGCCGCCGCCGAAAATCAGGCGCCTGTGGCGAAGGCAAGGCCGTCGGATGGAGCGAGCTCGAGCGCGACCGGCGGAATGACGCGGCTCTTCATGACGGTGGGAACGCGCGACGGCGTCAAGACGGGCGACCTGATGGGTGCCATTGCCGGTGAGGGCGGCATTCCCGGCGATCACGTCGGAAAGATCGATCTGCGCGAGAGTCACGCATTGGTGGAGGTCGCCGACGCTGATGCCGCGGGCGTTATCGCCAAAGTGAATGGAACGATGATCCGCGGGCGGCGGGTCGTCGTTCGCGGCGAGCGCGACAAGGAAGACCGCGATCGTGCCGCCGCCTCGAAGGGAGATCGTCCGAGCGGACCTCGCGGAGATCGGCCCGACCGCGGCTCACGCGATCGTGGCGGCCCACGGGATCGCAGTGGTCCACCTCGTTCCCGACCAGGCGCCCCACGCCGCGAGTCGTCGGATAGAAATCGCGGAGGCCCTCCCCGCCGAGATCGCGACCGGTCGTGAGCGGGCCGAGCGGACCCTTCCACCAGAGCGGTGGATGGATCGAAGTCATTGCGGGCGTGATGTTTAGCGGAAAGAGCGAGGAGCTCATTCGCCGCGTCCGTCGCGCCATGATCGGGCGGAAGCGGGTGCAGGTTTTCAAATCCCACCTGGACGCCCGCTACGCCGGCATATACTCGGTCTCGAGCCACGACGGCCGGACCGTCGAGGCCGTTCCAGCCGATTCTGCGGCCCAGATCGCCCAGCAGATCGACCCGATGGCGAACGTCATCGCGATCGACGAGGCTCAGTTCCTGGATCGCGGCATCATACCGCTGGTGACCTCGCTGGCCAGCCGGGGCCGCAGAGTCATCGTCGCCGGCACCGACACCGATTTTCGGGGCGAGCCTTTTGGCGCGATGCCCGAGCTGATGGCGATCGCCGAAGTCGTCGACAAGCTCCATGCGATTTGCGTCCTTTGCGGAGGGCCAGCTAGTCGCAACCAGAGGCTGATTGAGGGGAAACCCGCACCCTACAATTCGCCCCAGATCATGGTCGGCGGTACTGAGTCATACGAAGCGCGGTGCAGAATGTGCCATACAGTTCCGGCCAGCGACGCTGCTCAGGTGCGACTGCTTTAGGGAAGCTCAGCACTAGCGTCAACACAAGCAATAGTTTATGCGTGACAGTTGTATGGAACAGTCCTATCTTGACCGTACAATCGCGACGCAACCACCTCAATCCATTGAGAGATGATCCGCATCGGACTCACAGGAAATATCGCCAGCGGAAAATCAGAGGTTGCGAAAATGCTCGCCGAGCGCGGCGCGACTGTGATCGACGCCGACGTCCTTGCCCGCGAAGCCGTTGAGCGGGATACCCAGGCGCTCAGAGACATTGTCAAACGTTGGGGACCCGAGGTCCTGAAGAAGGACGGGCACCTCGACCGCGCTGCTCTGAGGCAGATAGTATTCGCCGACCAGACCGAGCTCGACGCGCTGAACCGGATCGTTCATCCCGGCGTCACGCGACTTCGAGACCGCGAGATCGCCGAGGCGAGAGAGCGTGGCGACCCGCTCGTGGTCTGCGTGATACCCCTCCTGTTCGAGAGGAATCTCGTCGAGGAGTTCGACGGGATCATTCTCGTCGACGCTCCGCGGCCGCTCAGGCTCGAGAGGCTGGTATCCACGCGCGGACTGGAAGAGACCGACGCGATGAACATGATCGCCTCGCAGATGCCCGCCGAGCTCAAGCGCGCGCGCGCGGACTACGTGATCGAGAATACCGGCAGCATGAAGGATCTCGAGCGCGATGTTGACGCGCTGTGGAGCTTCCTTCAGCGAAATGCTGTAGAGACCGAAACTCACGCCGCCGTTTCTTGACTCTGTTTTAAAGCGCCGATAGACTTCGCGCCCGGCCAGCAATTCCGGCCGGCAATCGATTTACGCATCACAGCGGAGCAGAAGTGGCGAACATTCCCGGCGATCTCCTCTATACCGAAGAGCACGAGTACGTCCGCAAGGGAAAGGGCGCGGGCGATCCGGCAGAGATCGGCATCACCGACTACGCGCAGGGCGAGCTGGGAGACGTCGTCTACATCGAGCTCCCTAAAGTCGGCACCAAACTCGGCAAGCACGACGTCTTCGGTACGATCGAGGCGGTAAAGGCTGTGTCGGAGCTGTTCTCGCCCATCGCTGGAGAGGTCGTCGCGATCAACGATCGCCTGGACAAGGAGCCCGCGCTGGTGAACAGCGATCCTTACGGAGCAGGGTGGATGATTAGGATCAAGCCGAGCGAGCCGTCAGGGGTAGACGCGCTCATGAAGGCGGACGCGTATAAGGGGCATGTTGGCGGTTAGGGCAAACTGAAGAAACAAAGTGGTCAGCGGATAGCTTGCTAGAGTTGTCAGCTTTTGTCAGCTATCCGCTCACCACTTTGGCTTTTCCGGTCGCCTACACGGCTCCGGCCTTCAGCGCTCCCAGCACCTGCTCCGTCGACGTAACCCGCCCCAGCCGCGGAAATATCGTCGTGATCGCGAACGCGTGGGCCTCGGCCGACAACCCCGCCATCGCGTCTTCCGCGAAAACGAAAGCGTACCCGCGCTCGTAGCCATCCCTCGCCGTTGACTCCACACCGAAATTCGTGGCGATTCCGCCGATAACGATAGTGTCGATTCCGCGGCGTCTCAGATGTAAATCCAGCGCGGTACCGTAGAACGCGCCCCACTGGCGCTTGGTGATGAGGATATCGCTGGCGTTCCTGCCCAGCTCAGGCGCCAGCTCATCCCAACCTTTTTCCGCCGGTGGCATCGGCGGCGCGTCAATCGGCTGCTTGAGCCTGTCCTCGCCCCCGGGGGCGAAAGACAAATTTACGAGCACAACCGCGGCGCCCGCTTCGCGAAATCTCTTCGCGAGGTGCACGCCCTTGGTGAGCACGACGGCCGCCGAGTGCGGCGCGGTCTGTCGCCGCATGATTCCCTGCTGCAGGTCGATCAGGACGAGCGCGGTGCGCTTTGGATCAAGCACGAGATTGTCAGTCATGATTCCCCAGCAAAATCCTCGTATCCATTTTCAGAGTGTCATTCACCAGTCTATACGTCCTCTGCTCCCATTGTGTGGGACAGCAGAGCCCATCGTCCTTCCCGTGGGCCATCATCCGCAGCCAGACGCGGCGTCCATCGATCCACAGGCTGTCCGGTCGCACGCGATCCCCGAGCGACGCTCCCCGGCCGACGGTTCCGCCGAGAGCCTCGGGCACCTTGGTACCGGATGCGATGATCGGAATCACGTCGAAGAATTTTCCGCTGGCTCCCGGATCGGTGTACAGTATCACCGCCGCGTCCCGGAGACTGTCCCCGTTGAGATCGCCGTGTGCGACCAGGGTCAGATACGCCTCGCGCACATTGCCAGGATCGGTGGAATCCCTCCATTCACCGGCGTGGAGCTTGACCGCACCACTGGGCAGCGCCTGAGCGGGATAGCTCAGCTCGAACAGAGTGCTGTCCCTCAATCTCGGCATCCCCGGAGGATCGAGCGCCGGCACCACGCGTGTCCCCTCGTCCTGGGCGACGGGCGGCGTCTCATTTTTCGAGCGTGAATCACCGCAACCGCCGGCGACGACAGCCAGCGCGAACGTCAGCGCTACACGCGCGCTATTCAGCGACCCCCGCCTTCGAGTCACTTATGCCTGCCCAGCTTCGGCCTCGGCGTACGCGTCCGTCGGCGGACAGGAGCAGATGAGATTCCTGTCGCCGTAAGCGCTCTCTACTCGTGCAACCGACGGCCAGAACTTGAATTCCCGCGTCCAGTCGGCGGGAAATGCAGCCTCTTCGCGCGTGTAGGGATGCGTCCACGTGGTCGAGATGACTCGACTCACCGGGTGCGGTGAATTCTTGAGGACGTTGTCCTGTTTGTCCGCCACGCCGGTCTCGATCTGACGGATCTCTTCGCGGATCGAGATCATCGCGTCGCAAAATCTGTCGAGCTCTTCCTTCGACTCACTCTCGGTTGGCTCGATCATGAGGGTGCCCGCCACCGGGAACGAAACCGTCGGCGCGTGGAAGCCATAGTCCATCAATCTCTTCGCGATGTCTTCGACGTCGACGCCACTCGCCTGCTTCACGACGCGTGTATCGACGATGCATTCGTGTGCGACCGTTCCGTGCTCGCCCTTGTACAGAACCGGAAAATGCGGATCGAGCCGCTTCGCGATGTAATTCGCGTTGAGTATCGCGATCTTCGTCGCGTACTCGAGTCCTTCGCCGCCCATCAGCTTGATGTACGCGTATGAGATCGGAAGAATGCTCGCGCTTCCCCACGGCGCCGCGGAAACGGCACCCACGTGCTCCCGCGCATTGAGCTTCACCACCGGATGCCCGGGCAGGAATGGGAGCAGATGCTTAGCCACTCCGATGGGGCCCATCCCCGGTCCGCCCCCGCCGTGCGGAATGCAGAACGTCTTGTGGAGATTCAGGTGGCAGACATCCGCGCCGATGTCGGCAGGACGGCAGAGTCCTACCATCGCGTTCATGTTCGCGCCGTCCATGTAGACCTGCCCGCCCGCCTTGTGGACGATCTCGCAGATCTCGACGATGGATTCCTCGAACACCCCGTGCGTCGATGGATAGGTGACCATGAGTGCGGACAGCGCCTTCGCGTGCTCCTCCGCCTTCGCGCGCAGATCTCCGACGTCGATGTTTCCGCGCTCGTCCGTCTTCACCACCACCACCTTCATGCCCGCCATCACGGCGCTCGCTGGATTGGTCCCGTGCGCCGATTGCGGAATGAGGCAGATATTCCGCGCGCCATCGTTGCGCGACGCGTGGTAGGCATGGATCGCCAGCAGTCCCGCGTATTCTCCCTGCGAGCCGGCGTTCGGCTGGAGCGAGATGCCCGCGAAGCCCGTTATCTCGGCCAGCGCGTGCTCGAGCTCATCGAACAGGCGTTGGTAGCCGTCGGCCTGGTCGAGCGGCGCGAATGGATGGAGCTTCGCAAAGCCCGGCCACGTGATCGGCATCATCTCCGCCGTCGCGTTCAGCTTCATCGTGCAGGAGCCGAGCGGAATCATGGAGTGAACGAGCGAGAGATCGCGCGACTGCAGCTTGTTCATGTAGCGCAGCATCTCCGTTTCGGCGTGGTGCTTGTTGAACACCGGATGCGTGAGAAACGGCGTCGTCCGGTTGAATCGCTCGTCGTAGCGGAAGTCGACACCAGATACTAGATCGTCGAGCGTGAAGTCGGGGTCCGTACCGCCGTTGAACGCGGCGAAGAGATTCACGAGGTCGTCGTTACCGACGGTCTCGTCGAGCGCGATGACGATGCTCCTGTCCTCCATCGCGCGGAGATTGATCCGTCGGTCGCGCGCCTCGTCGAGAATCGGCCCCGGGCTTCGCTTGCCTAGCGACACGCGGATGGTATCGAAGTAGTCCTCGTGAACGATCGAGTGTCCGAGGCGTCGGAGACCCTCTGCCAGCGCTGTCGTGAATCCGTGCACCCGTCGCGCTATCCGCGCGAGTCCCTCCGGCCCGTGATAGACCGCGTACATGCTCGCGACGACGGCCAGCAGCACCTGCGCCGTGCATACGTTGCTCGTCGCCTTCTCCCGACGGATGTGCTGTTCCCTCGTCTGCAGCGCCATCCTGAGCGCCGGCTTCCCATCGGCATCGCGTGAAACGCCGATGATCCGACCCGGGATGTGCCGCTTGAACTCGTCTTTTGTGGCGAAGAACGCCGCGTGCGGGCCACCGTAGCCGAGGGGAACGCCGAAGCGCTGGCTGTTTCCCACGACGATGTCCGCGCCCCACTCGCCGGGCGGCGTGAGAAGCACGAGGCTGAGAAGATCCGTCGCCACGGTCACCAGAGCGTCGGCCGCGTGAGCTTTCTCACATGTCTTCGAGTAGTCGACGACCGCGCCGTCCGTCGCCGGATACTGGAGGAGTACGCCGAACACGTCGGGACCGATCTCGAACTCCGCGTAGCTCGAGACGCGGACGGTGATCCCGCGAACGCCGGCGCGCGTCTTCACGACGTCGATTGTCTGCGGATGACATTCGGCTGCAACGAGGAAAACTTCCTTGCCCGGCTTCCCCTTCTGGCCGTAGCTCATCGTCATCGCTTCGGCGGCAGCAGTCCCTTCATCCAGCAGCGATGCATTCGCGATCGGAAGCGCGGTGAGATCGCTAACCATCGTCTGGAAGTTGAGCAGCGCCTCGAGACGTCCCTGCGCGATCTCCGCCTGATAGGGCGTATAGGCCGTGTACCAACCGGGATTCTCGAGGATGTTTCGCTGGACGACGGGCGGCGTGACGCAATCCGAGTAGCCCATGCCGATGAACGACCGAAAAACCTGGTTGCGCGCGGCCAGCGAGCGGAAATAGGTGAGGACTTCCAGCTCGGTCATTCCCTTTGGTAGATCGAGGTGACCCCGATACCGGATTTTCTTCGGAATCGTCGCGCCGATGAGCGATTCCAGCGATTCGAAGCCGAGCGTTTTCAGCATCCCGGCGACGTCGCGCTCATCCGGACCTACGTGCCGTGGAACAAAAGATTCAGCAGGAGGAATCGTCGCTTCGACCTGCTTGATTGTAGTGCTCATAGGAGTGACAATTTAACACCCTATGCATCCCCAGCGAAGTTTTGGCCGCTGGCGCCTGCTCCTCGCACCGCCTCGTTCCGGCGCCGAAAACATGGCGCGGGACACGGCCCTGCAGGCCAGAGCCGCGAGGACCTCCGAAACGGTGTTCAGCATCTATTCGTGGTCCCGCCCAACACTGTCGTTCGGGCGCCACCAGCCCGCGATCGGTCTCTACGATCTCGCGAGAATTCACGACGCGGATGTCGACATCGTCCGAAGACCGACAGGCGGGCGCGCGATTCTTCACCACAGGGAGATCACCTACAGTGTCACAGCTCCCCTGACGGACGCGGCGCCGCTGCGAACGACGTACTCGCGCATCAACCGGATCCTGCTGGACGGTCTGGCCCGTCTGGGCATAAATGCAGAGCTCGCATCGGTCGCCGATCGCGCGCCGTCGCCGAGCGTTCGACCCTGTTTCGAGGCTCCGACCGAGGGCGAGCTGGTCGCCCGCGGAAGGAAGCTCGTTGGCAGCGCCCAGTGGCGCGACGACGGAGCATTGTTGCAACACGGCTCCATCCTCGTCGGAGATGATCAGTCCTCGCTTCCATCCTTCGCGGCCGCCGTGGTTGCCCGATCGGAGGACGCGATCGCGCAGCCGGCGACGCTTGCCGAGCTGCTCGGCCACGTTCCCGATCTAGAGGAAGTCGCAAGTGCGATGTTCGACGCGGTGCGATCGCTCGAGGACGCGGATGCTACTGAAATGAGCGAGGACGATATCCGCACTGAGGCACTGCAGCACGTACCGCACTTTCTGGATGAGGGATGGACATGGCGACGATGAAGCACATTCGGCTCCTTTGCGTTTTCCTGGGCCTGACCGCCTGCACGGGATCCGAATCCAGATCTGGTGCCAACGGAGGCACCCTCGCCATTTCGACGGGCGGCGACCCCGATGTGCTGATTCCCAGCCTGGTACAAACGGTCCAGGCCGGCCAGATGACGGACATGATCTACGACCGTCTCGCCGACATCGGAGATTCCCTGAACATCCTGAACGACGCCGGCTTCACGCCTCGTCTTGCCGATCACTGGACCTGGAGTCCCGACTCGCTCAGCATCGCGTTTCACATCGATCCGCGCGCGAAATGGCACGACGGGCAGCGGGTCACCTCGAGCGACGTGCGTTTTACGTTCGAGAGCACGATGGACTCGACACTCGGCACACCCGTCGCCGCGCTTATCGGCAACATCGATTCAGTGACCACGCCCGACTCCGCGACCGCCACCTTCTGGTTTCACCGACACATTCCGCAGGAGTTCTACGACGCCACCTTCCAGATGCCGATCATTCCCGAGCACATCTGGAAAGGAATTCCGCCCGCCACGTGGAGAGCGTCGGACGCGGCGAAGCATCCGATCGGCTCGGGCCGCTTTCGATTCGTGCGCTGGACGCCTCGCACCGCGGTCGAGCTTACCGCCGACACTGGAAATTATCACGGCGCACCCAAGCTCGGTCGCGTCGTCTGGAGCATCGCCCCGGATTTCAACACGGCGCTCACACGCTTTCTAACCGGCGAGACGGATTTCTTCGAGGCGCTGCGCGCCGAGAACATCCCGGAAGTCGCGAAGCATCCCGAGCTGCGGACGAAGTCCTACCGCGGACTCTCGTATCAGTTTGCGCAATTCAATCTTCGCGATCCGGCCAATCACGCGCGGCCACACGCGATCTTCGGCGATCGGAACCTGCGCCGCGCTATCACGATGGCGGTTGACCGGGCGGCCATCGTGCGAAGCGCCTACGATTCGCTTGCACTCCCCGCGATCGGGCCGACGGTGCGCGCCTATCCGACGACCGACGCGAATCTCGCGCAGATACCATTCGATCTTCCGCGTGCGAAGTCATTGCTCGACTCCCTCGGCTGGCGCGATGCGAACGGCGATGGCGTGCGCGAACGGCGGGGACGTCCCCTCGAGTTCACGCTCGCAGTTCCCGCTACGAGCAAAGTCCGGGTGCGCATGGCGGTTCTGATTCAGGAGCAGCTCAGGCAGGCCGGAGTCAAGGTAAATGTCGAGCAGCTCGATTTCCCGGTGCTGGCGGAGCGCGAAAGAAAACGCAACTTCGACGCTGTTCTCAATTCGTGGAGCACGCAGCCAAGCCCCGGCGCGGTGCGCGGCTCCTGGGGCACTGCCGGCTCGCGCGCGGCGAGCGGCAACAACTACGGCTCCTACGAGAGTCCGACCTTCGACGCCTACGTCGACAGCGCGCTCGCGTCCTTCGATCCCGCCACGCGCAAATCATATTTCACGAAAGCGTACGACACGATCATTCAGGACGCGCCCGCGATCTGGCTGGCCGAGCCGATGCCGACCGTTGGGTACAACGCGCGACTCAAAATGGCGCCACTTAGATCCGACGCCTGGTGGGCACACATCCCCGAGTGGTCGATACCCGCCGACAAGCGGATCCCCCGCGACAACGCGCCCGTCGGAGCCCCCGCGACACCTGCGGCTCCATCCGGGCAGAAGAGCCCCTAGCGGGTGCTCCGCTATTTCGCGCGACGGCTAGGCCAGGCCGCGATAATCGTCGCGTTCGTGGCGACGATCAGCTTCGCACTCATTCATGTGGCGCCAGGTGATCCGTTCAGCGCAGTGCTGGACAACCCCAACGTGAGCGAGACCGTTCGGCAGACGCTGCGCGCACAATACGGTCTGGACAAGCCGCTGCCCGAACAGTTCGCGCGCTACATCGGCCAGGTCGCGAAAGGCGATCTCGGATGGTCCTTCTCGCACGACAGACCGGTAATCGAGGTACTCGGCAGCGCTCTTCCGAACACGCTGCTCCTCATGGGTATCGCACTCTTCGGAAGTTTTTCTCTCGGAATCCTCTTCGCGCTGGTTCAGGTGGCCAGGCGGGGGACAGCTACCGACCACGCTCTGAGCGGACTCACGCTCTTCCTCATTTCCATGCCTGACTTCTGGCTGGGCATTCTGGCGCTGCTGGCATTTACATACTGGCTGCCGATTTTCCCGGTCGGCGGCGCGGTCGATCCGGTAATGCACGAGTACATGGGGCTCGGTGCACGCTTCGCCGACAGGCTTCGGCATCTGGTGCTGCCCGCGTTGACTCTCACGGTTCTCGCCGCGGGTACAGTCGCGCGGTATCAGAGAGCGGCACTGCTCGATGTTCTGCCCGCCGACTACATCCGCACCGCGCGCCTGAAAGGACTGACCGAGCGCGAGATCCTGCGGCGTCACGCGCTCCGCAACGCTCTTCTCCCGATAATAAGCCTGATCGGATTGTCCTTGCCCGCACTTCTCACCGGCGCGTTTTTCATAGAGAAGATCTTCGCATGGCCCGGAATGGGGCTTGCCGTCGTGAACGCAATCGCCACCCGGGATTATCCGCTCGTCGTCGGTGGGGTGATCATCGGCAGTATCATGGTGACCCTCGGGAGTCTTCTCGCAGACTTGCTGTATGCCTGGGCAGATCCGAGAGTCCGCGGTCACTAGCGCCGCGCGTCCGCGCGAGTCTGCATTTGCCCTCGGCCTGAGGCGGCTACTGGCAAAGCGATCGTCGCGCGTGGCCCTCGTGATACTAGGCGTGATCGTGCTCGCCGGACTTCTTGCGCCATTCGTCGCGCCCTACGACCCCGCGGCGCAGCCCGACATCGTCGCGCTCAAGAATCTTCCGCCGTCGCTCGCGCATCCGTTCGGCACCGACCCGTACAGTCGCGACGTACTGAGCAGAGTCATCTACGGTGCGCGCCTGTCGCTCACGATCGGCTTGCTGGCGACGCTGGTCAGCCTCACCCTGGGCGTCGCATACGGGGCGATCGCCGGCTACTCGGGAGGATTTGTCGACGGCATCATGATGCGCGTGCTGGATGCCTTCCTCGCGATTCCGCGACTCCTCCTTCTGCTCGGAATTCTCGTGGCGTGGCCGCAGCTCTCCGTCGGCGCCCTGATTCTCTTCCTCGGCGCCACCGGGTGGTTCGGTCTCAGTCGCATCGTCAGAGGTCAGGTTCTTGCGTTGAAGCACGCGGAATTCGTGACCGCTGCGCAGGCGCTGGGCGCGAGCCGGCGACGGATTCTGGTGAGGCACCTGCTGCCGAATCTGATATCTCCTATCGTCGTTGCGGCAACACTGGGCGTCGCCCACGTTATCGTCCTGGAAGCGGGACTGTCCTACCTGGGCATCGGCGTCCCGCAACCGCTCGCGAGCTGGGGAAACATCATTCAGGACGGTGCCGATCAGGTCGCGACTCTGTGGTGGATGTCACTCTTTCCCGGTCTCTTCATGGTGCTGACGGTGATGACGCTGAATATTCTGGGGGAAGCATTCCGCGACGCGTACGATCGCCGCTGACCAACCGATGACTCCGGCACTTCTCTCGATACGGGATCTGCGCACCTACTTCTACACGGAAGCGGGTGTCGCGCGCGCCGTCGACGGCGTGTCCTTCGACATCGCGGCCGGAGAAACGCTCGGCATCGTCGGCGAATCGGGCTGCGGAAAGTCCGTCACCGCGCTCTCAATCCTGCGTCTCATTCAGCCTCCCGGCCGAATCGAATCGGGCAGCCGCATCGAGTTCGAGGGACGCGACATCGTCACACTCGGTGACGAAGAGGTCCGCGACATCCGCGGCAATCGCATCTCGATGATCTTCCAGGAGCCGATGTCTGCGCTCAATCCGGTCTTCACCGTCGGAGACCAGGTGGCGGAAGTGGCGCGCGTCCACGCTGGAATGAGCAAAAGAGACGCGTGGGACCGCGCGGTTGAGATGCTCGCCCTCACCGGAATCCCGGCAGCCGCGGAGCGCGCGAAGGCATACCCGCACCAACTCTCGGGTGGGATGCGGCAGCGCGTGCTGATCGCGATGGCCCTCATGATGAAGCCAGCGCTGATCATCGCCGACGAGCCGACGACGGCGCTCGACGTGACGATCCAGGCGCAGATCCTCGAGCTGCTGGTGGACCTTCAGAAGAAAATCGGCACGTCGATTCTCATGATCACGCACGATCTCGGCGTGATCGCCGAGACGACTTCGCGCGTGATCGTGATGTATGCGGGCGAGGTGGTGGAGGAAGCGGCGGTCGATGAGCTGTTCGCCCGGCCGCACCATCCTTACACCGAAGGCCTCATCCACTCGATGCCGCACATCGGCCACGATCAGGAAAGGCTGAATGTGATTCCCGGCACAGTGCCGGCTCCAACCGACTGGCCTAGGGGCTGCCGCTTTCGCGATCGCTGCCCGTACTCGTGGGAGCGCTGCGAGTCGGAGCACCCGCCGCTTTACCAGGTCGGCGCGGCGCACACCTCCCGTTGCCACCTCGCGGTCGAGCCCGAGCGCCGCAACAATCCGCACACGCCACTCGTGGTCGAAGAAGGGTCGGCGGTCGCATGAACGTAAATGTGAGCGAGCCGCTCGTCTCGGTCAGGAACCTGAAAAAATCCTTCCCGATCAAGAAGGGAATTTTCTCACGCGAAGTCGGCGCCGTGCAGGCCGTCAACGACGTCTCGTTCGACGTCGCACGCGGAGAGACGCTCGGAGTCGTCGGAGAATCGGGATGCGGCAAGACCACCACCGGCCGTACGATTCTCCGCCTCATCGAGCCCACCTCGGGGGAAATACGATTCGAGGGACGCGACGTCAGATCGATGGGAACTTCGGAGCTGCGCGCGCTCCGGCGCGAGATGCAGATCATCTTCCAGGATCCGGTCTCATCGCTCAATCCCCGCATGACAGTGGGCGCCATAATCCGCGAGGGGCTCACGATCCATCATCTCGCCGAAGGTGCCGCTGCCGACGCGCGCGTGCGCCAGCTCCTCCAGGAGGTGGGTCTTCGGCCCGAGTACTCCACGCGATATCCTCACGAATTCTCGGGTGGACAGCGGCAGCGCATCGGCATCGCGCGCGCGCTGTCGGTCGAGCCCAAGTTCATCGTCTGCGATGAGCCGGTCTCGGCGCTCGACGTATCGGTCCAGGCGCAGGTGATCAACCTGCTCGTCGATCTCCAGCGCGATCACGATCTCACGTACCTCTTCATCGCGCACGATCTTTCGGTCGTCGAGCACATCGCCGACCGCGTCGCGGTGATGTATCTGGGGAAAATCGTCGAGCTCGCCAGCGGTGACGATCTCTACCGCGAGCCGCTGATGCCGTACACCCAGGCGCTCCTCTCCGCGGTTCCGGTGGCCGATCCAAAGGCGCGAAAGGACCGGATCCTCCTGCAGGGAGACGTTCCGTCGCCCGCGAATCCTCCTTCGGGATGCGTCTTCCATCCGCGCTGTCATCATCCGGCCAGGGACGAAGCGTGCGCGCGCATCGTTCCGCCGCTCGAGGAAAAGGCACCGGGTCACTTCGCGGCATGCATCAAGCAGCCGCCGACGACGGTCACCTGGGAGCAACAACAGCAGGCTGGTGGCGTACATCCACCAGAGCGCTATCTTCCGCTCGCGGCGGTTCACGCGTAGGGACCCTCACTCTCCCGATCATGGCTCCAGACAAAGACGTATTTCAGCAGCCCTCGGCAGGAACCGTCACGCACGATGAGCCACCGCCGGGACTCGGCCGCGGCGCGAGCACCAGGACCTTCTTCGGCCAACCGGTCGGACTCTCCACACTCTTTTTCACCGAGATGTGGGAGCGCTTTTCGTTCTATGGGATAAGACCTCTTCTCATCCTGTTCATGACGGCGGCGCTCGCGAGCGGTGGATTCAACTTCACGCGCGAGACGGCGGGAGCGATCGTCGGCATCTACGCCGCCTGCGTGTACCTCTCCGCGCTGCCGGGCGGCTGGATCGCCGACAGGCTGCTCGGTCTTCGCAGAGCGATCTGGTACGGGGGAATCCTCATCGCCCTCGGACACCTGTCCATCGCACTCTCGATCGTCTTTGCGCACTCGGCGTTCTTCATCGGCCTGATTCTTATCGTTCTCGGAACGGGACTGCTCAAGCCGAACATTTCTGCGATCGTCGGCGATCTCTATCCCGAGGGCGGCGCAAAGCGCGATGCCGGGTTCTCGATCTTTTACATGGGCATCAACCTCGGGGCCCTCGTTGCTCCGTTGATCACCGGCGTGCTGGGCGAAAAGGTTGGCTGGCACCTCGGCTTCGGCGCAGCGGGCGTGGGCATGCTCATCGGAGTACTCACCTATTGGCTTCGCGCCGACAAAACGCTTGGCGATGTCGGGATCCTCCCAGCCTCGCGCGACCCCGCCGAGCACCGTCGCATCAAGCTGATTATCGGCGCGAGCCTCGCCATAATCGTGCTGCTCGTCACCCTCGCGATGGCCGGTGCCATTAAGATCAACGCCGTCTCGATTGCTCACCGGATGACGTACGTCATCGTCGGGATGGCGTTGCTCTATTTCCTCTACGTGTTCGTAGCGGGCGGGCTGGACAAGGAAGAGAAAAAACGCGTGCTGGTGATTTTTCTGCTCTTCGTTTTCGCGGCGATTTTCTGGTCCGCGTTCGAGCAGGCGCCCACATCGCTCAACTTGTTCGCTCACGATTTCACCGACCGCGTGGTTTTTGGCTGGCAGATGCCGACTCTCTGGCTTCAGTCCGCAAACTCGGTCTTCGTCATCGCGCTCGCGCCGGTCTTCGGCGCCATTTGGATTGCCCTTGGCAAGCGAGGCCGGGACCCTTCGAGCGTCGCCAAGTTCGCGTGGGGATTGTTTTTCGCGGGTCTTGGATTCGTGGTAATGATCTTTGCGGCAAACGTCGTGATAAACAGCGGAGGCAAGATGCTTGTCTCCCCCTGGTGGCTCGTGCTCAGCTACCTGTTCCAGACATTTGGCGAGTTGTCACTTAGCCCGGTCGGACTCAGCTCGATGACCAAGCTGGCGCCGCCCAAGTTCAAGGGTCAGATGATGGGTGTGTGGTTCATGGCCGATGCCCTTGGAAATCTCATTGCGGGTCTGGTGGGCGGCCGCGTGGATCCGAACAAGCTCAACGACATGCCGGTGCTCTTCAGGCAGACATCCGTCTCGCTCTTTATCGCCGCCGTGGTGTGCGGGCTCCTCGTGTATCCGGTCGGAAAGATGATGAAGGGGGTCCCCGCCGGAGATCGCTGAGTACGGACAATCACGCTACTTGGCATCCGTAATACTGAAGCACACCTTGTGCAATGAATGCCCCCCGTCGGCGTCCCCTCATTGGCCTCTGTCGAGGCAGATGCCCCGGACTCCCATGCATCGGAGGAGAAAATGCCGAGAATCATCACGTCCGCTCTTTGCCTGCTCGCGTGTGTGTCTGCCCTTTCACGAGCGCAATCTCCATCCTCATCCCCTTCCGTCCGAGAGCCCGAGATCACGGCCGGCGGACGCGGCGAGGTTCGTATCGCCCCTGACTACGCGTACGTGATGATTGGAGTCACCACGCAGTCACAGAATGCGATGGAGACGGCCTCCGAAAACGCCAGAAAGATCGCTGCGACTATCAGCGCGATGCATGCGCTCGGCCTGACTGATCAACAGGTGATTACGTCCGGCTACAGCCTTTCGCCTACCTACGAGTATCCGAAAAACGCTCAGCCAAAGCTTTCCGGCTTCACCGCACGCAATACCGTGCGCGCGGAAGTTCGCCGGCTTGACGATCTCGGAAAAGTTATCGACGCGGCGGTCTCTGCTGGCGCGACGGACATTTCGTCCATTCAGTACCTGGCCTCGAGCACCGATGACGCGCGACGTAAAGCACTTGCCGACGCGGTTTTGCAGGCGCGCGCGGAAGCCGATGCGATCGCCCACGCCGCGGGCGGGTCGCTCGGTCGCCTGATCGTCGCAAATTCTGGCGAAATAAGTCAGCCGGGGTACCGCGGCGTTACTTTTGACGAGGTGATCGTTACGGGCGCCATGGCGGGGGGAATGGCGCAAATGGCACCCCCAACTCCCGTGGTACCGGGCGAGTTGAGGGTCGTGGCTCAGGTATTCACGCGCTGGGAGTTTGTTGGGGGTCCGGCGAAACAGTGATGAGCCCGGAACCGCTAGCCTTCCTCTGTCGCAGTTAGCCTAAGGCCAGCTGAACACGGTAGCCGGGACCGATCTTTCTCGGCTATTGAAGACGTCCCTCGGCTCCACCCGGAAGATTCTTGTGAAGTCCCTCACGATGAGACGCACCTCGGCGCCATGGGCCCTGGGACCGCGTACAGGGAAGGCGAAATCAGCCCTGAACGTGCGCCGCGATTGCGGCGGAGCCGCACCGAGAACACTGAATCCCACCGACGCGTAGAGAGGCGTGTTCACCCCGAATGGAGAATCCCCCGCCCACAGCTTGCCGCCTTCCGCAAAGCCCGCGACCGCGATGGTCGCGACCTGCTTGTATCGGCCGACGAGATATCGATCCTCGACGCGTCCAATCAGTCTCCGGCCGCCGCCCACGTCCGCCGATCTGAATCCTCGCAGCCCTCCGTCGCGATCCGCGAACGTCAGCTGGAAGGGGATGCGCTGCCTCCAGCCACCGCTCCAGGTGAGGTCGGTCATCATCGTCTGCCTGTTGAACGGCTTCATGTAAAGCGCCGCGCGCCCGTGCGAGAGGATTCCATCCCAGTTTCCATCTTCGTCGCGACGACCCTCACCGGTGATCTCGAGCGCTGTATACGCGCTCTGCGACGCCGCGCCCGCGTAGAGGTTGGTCGAGCCGAACCAATCTGATTCCTTCCCGCGGAGAAGCCTGACGCCTTTGCCCAGCAGCGTGGCTACCTGCACCCCCGTACGAAGATCCTGTGTGCCCTCGAGCGCGTCGAATCCGCTCACGCGCACGAAGCGAACGTTTCTGACTCCCCATAGAGCATTGATACGCGCCGTCTGATGAGTGGTGTACCTGTTGATGAGCGCCTGACTCGTGTCGGGCGTGATCGCGCTGTCGATCAGAACAGGCGCCGTCCCCGGTCGCTCGTCCTCGAACGAGATCGATCCACCTATGAGCGCGAGCCGCCCAAGCGGCGGTCCGATGCGGATCACGCCTCCGATGTCACTGTATGATCGCCCGATACGGAGGGCGGCGGGCAGCGCGCCGGGCCGCCTGAAGTAGAAATATCCCAGTGTGTTTCCGGCTGTCGTTCGCCATGAAATGCGCTGCAGGTCGGTCAGAAATGGATGACTCGCCTCCATCGCCCAGTCGCTGCCCAATTCCCGTCGTCCGCCCTCCAGCCGGAACTGGTAGGGCCTTCCAAGGAACTGATAGTCGATCAGTTTCGCGGCGTAGATGTCGCGAAAGGCCCTTCCGTTCTTCCAGCTCCCATCAGCGTGGATGCCGCCCCCCATGAGGTTGTCCTCGCCCAACTTCGCGGACCGGAAATGCGGCGTCGCTGACGTGACTCCCGCGCCCAGGATGAGAGAGATCTCGTCCACGGTGGTGACATTCAGGATCACACCGCCATTTCCATCCGCATAGGCGAGCACCGTAGCGTCGGCGATAAATGGCTGGGCGCGGAGGATACGCTCCGACTCTGCGCGGCGCAGCTCGGTGCATGCATCCCCGAGCTGCAAAGCGAGATAGCGCAGGATCACGTTTGGTCTGGTGGTCACATGCTGTTTCGCCGCGAAACGTCCGGCGCGCTGCCAGATCGCATTTCCATTGATTCGGAAGGGAGGATTCGGATCGATGTCGATGCGGCTGACTCGCTCCCCCTTGCAGGCGACGGGCGGCCCGTTCAGACTTTGACCCTGTGCCATTGTCGCCGAGGCGGCGGCGAACAGAAATGCCAACGTACCCTGTCGAAGAGAAATCACTCGTGTCGTCCGCGCGCAAGCCGGTTCCAGCCTGCACAGTTGCTGTTACCGCGGGTATCCGCCCCGATGGCGGTACCAATCGTGTCCGGCTTACTGCCGCTTACGTGACCGCCCTGGAAAGTGCAGGGCTCGTACCACTCATCGTTCCGCCACTCTCGCGCGGAGACGCCGCGGCGGCGATTCTCGATTCCGTCTCGGGCCTCGTGCTTACAGGCGGCGAAGACGTCGATCCAGCCCGCTACGGCGAAAAGCGCCACGAAAAAGTACGCTCCGTCAACACCGCGCGCGATGCAACCGAGGTGGCGATGATCGAGGCAGCCAGAGCACGGGGGACGCCCGTGCTCGCGATCTGCCGCGGTATCCAGATTCTGAATGTCGCGCTGGGCGGGACTCTCGTGCAGGACATCGCCTCGCAGGTCGGCACCAGGATAGAGCACGATGAAGACTCGCCGCGCGACTCGCGCTCCCACGAGATTGCCATTGAGCCTGGATCCCTCATCGCGAAGGCCGTCGGCACCGACCACTGCACCGTGAACTCGTTTCACCATCAGGCAGTCGACCGCGTCGCCGACGGGATGCGCGTCACAGCCCGCGCTCCCGACGGCGTCATCGAAGGACTGGAATCCACCGACCACGACTGGTGGGTCATGGCGGTTCAGTGGCACCCGGAAGAAATGACGGAGTCACCCGAGCCGTGGGACCGCGGGCTATTCAAGGCGTTCGCGCGCAAAATCGGAGCGTAGTGGAACTACCTCGCATTCTTCACGTGGATTCGGGCCGCAGCTGGCGTGGTGGCCAGCGCCAGGTTTTGCTCCTTGCGACAGGACTGCGCGACCTCGGCTACCGGGTGCTCATCGTCGCTCCCACCGGCTCTCCACTGATCAAACGCGCCGAGCAGGCGGGACTGCCGACGTATCGCCTGACTTTGCGCGGCGAGTGGGACATCCGCGCCGCGCGCGAGCTTCGCGCCGTGGCGCGCGAATGGAAAGCCGATGTCGTGCATACCCACGACGCCCGCTCACATTCGATCGGACGCCTGGCGCTCCTCGGAAAAAGAAAGACGCGCCTCGTCGTCTCCAGGCGTGTAGCATTCCCGCCAAAACAGGTTCGGCTCAAATACCGTCACGGAGTCGATGCCTTCGTTGCCATCTCCAACGCAGTCAAAGCGGCGATGGTGAAAGCCGGGGTGCCGGCGAATCGCATCGATGTAGTCCACTCCGGACTTCCCGCCCCGGTGGTGAAGCGGCCTCGCAACTGGCGCCGCGAGCGGGGGTGGCCGCCCAGCTCGGTCGTCTGCGGAATCGTCGGAGCGATGACTCAGGAAAAGGGGCTGGACATGATCGGCGGAATTGCGCGGAGGCTGCCCGGTGAAGTTTTCAGACGGACGCGCCTCGTACTTCTTGGCGGAAAGGGCAAAGGAGGGACGACGGTTGCCGGCGTCGAAGGATTCGACGCCGGATTCATCGAGGAGATCCACGACGCCGTCGCCGGACTCGATGTCCTTTGGCACCCATCGAAATCAGAAGGGTTGGGCACGTCCGTTATCGATGCGATGGCCCTGGGAGTGCCTCCCATCGCATTTGCAGTTGGCGGGTTGCCAGAAGTGATCGAAGACGGCAAGAGCGGAATACTGGTTCCACCGGGCGATATCGCGGCCTTCACGAGCGCGGCGGCGGAGCTCATCACGGACGACTCGCTTCGCGCCAGGCTGAGCGAAGGCGCGCGACTCAAAGCGCGCGAATTCGATTCCAAGCGGATGATCGAACGCACGGCTGAGGTGTACAATAGAGTGATCGCGGGGTAGCGAGAGTGACCGCGGGGTAGCGGGTACTCGGCTGTTACTCCTATCTTGCTCAGTCGACCCCGCTCTTTGCTCCCCCGTTACCTCGGATTTGTCTTGCTCTATATCTGTATACCTACATATAACGAGGGTCCAACCGTTGGAGTGCTGCTTTGGCGCATCCGGCGGGTTTTCCAGGACTACTCGCGCGAATACGAAATCATCGTCTACGACGACGGAAGCACCGACGGCACGAAGGACACGGTCCAGCCATACGCCGAGGTGATCCCGCTCACCGTGATGCGCGGCGAGGAGCGTAAAGGCTTCGGCTTCGCCCTCGACAAGCTCGTCCGCGAGGTATCGCGGCGCACGCGATATGCGCGTCGAGATGGTCTGATCGTCATGCAGGCGGATTTCACTGATCAACCGGAGCACATTCCGGAGCTCGTGAAACGCTTCGAGGGTGGCGCGGACATTGTTGCCGCGAGCCAGGAAATGAGCGAAGCGCCCGCTCCCGTACGCAGACTCCGACGTTTTGCAAACCTGATTCAGCGCGCCGGTCTGCCCAGGACGGGTGATGCGGATCCTTTTACGACGTTCCGCCTCTACCGCATCTCGGTGCTGCGAGAGCTGCTCAAATCCCTCGGTGACAAACCCCTTGTGCAGAGTGACGGTTGGGCGGCCAACATGGAGCTGCTCCTCAAGGCGAGCAGGTTCGCGCGCCGCACCGAGACCGTCGATCTCGCGCCTCGCTATGACGTGAGAACCCGCCAGACCAGAATTCGCCCGTTCGCGGATGCGCTCAATCTTTTCCGCTTCAGTCGCTCGGCGCGTCTGCTCGTGTCGCCCACGCCTGCAGGAGGCGCGAGGTGAGGACGACACTGCTGTCCGCGCTGGCCATGCTCGGCGCGACGTCTGCTATGTCATCTGTGCACGCTCAGGTAGTACCGACGACATCGCCGCCTCCGACCGTCACGATAGCGGGCGTGAAGCGAGCTGTCGTGCCATTCGGGCCCGGCGAGCGCATGGAGTACGACGTCAAATTCGGCGCGATCCGCGTGGGCAACGCGCACATGGAGGTTGTCGCGCTCGACAATATTCGCGGCCGCCCTGCCTGGCATACGGCGTTCTGGGTAGAGGGAGGCAACTTCCTGTATCGGGTGAATGACGTCTACGAGAGCTGGATGGATGCGGAGACCCTTTCGTCGATGCGCTTCGTGCAGGAGCTCGAGGAGGGAGGAAAGGACACCGAGCGCAAGTTCGAGATTTACCCAGAGCGCGCGGTTTTCATTCAGACATCCAAAAAGCCGGCCAAGGAAGAGCCTTCAGTCAGCCACCCACTCGATGATGGTTCCTTTCTCTACTTCATCCGCACGATCCCTCTCGAGGTCGGTCAGACCTACGATTTCAACCGCTACTTCCGTCCGGATCGGAATCCGGTTCGCATCCGTGTCCTGAGAAAAGAAACGGTCACAGTGCCGGCCGGCACGTTCAACGCTATAGTAGTTCAGCCGGTGATCAAAACGAAGGGCATCTTCTCTGAGAATGGTCACGCCGAAATCTGGTTGTCGGACGACGACCGGCACATCATGCTTCAGCTCAAGTCGAAGCTCTCGTTCGGGTCGCTCAACCTCTACCTCAAGTCCTACTTCCCATCGCCAAACAAGTAGACGGTAAGCGCGGGCAAGGGTCGTCGTCAAAGGTCGCGGAAGCCGACCTTTCCAGAATCCGCACCGTCCCGATAGAGCAACGCCCGAACAAAGTCGCTGCGGCGGAGTTCGCCTCCCCGCCCGGGAAGGATCGCAGCTTCTCGGCGTTTCTCAAATCGCTTCCCGACGTTCTGGTCGCCCGGGATTTCCTCAACGTCGTGAGCGCGATTGCCGTGGCAAAGCGGAACGGCCGCGCGGTCGTCGTCATGCTCGGCGGTCACATCGTGAAGACCGGCCTCGCACCACTGCTGATCGATCTCATGAATCGCGGGGTGATCACGCACCTCGCGATGAATGGATCGGCCGCCATCCACGACTACGAGATCGCGCGCTTCGGGGCGACGTCGGAAGACGTCGCGCGTGGTCTCGTCGACGGCACGTTCGGAATGGCGGAAGAGACCGGTCGGGGGATGAATGAGGCCTTCATCGCCGGAATGAAGAACGACTGGGGCATGGGTGAATCGCTGGCCCGGGCACTCGAGGAATCGTCGCTGTCCAATCCCGAGCTTTCGGTGCTGCTGTCCGCGCATCGGCTCGGCATCTCATGCACTGTGCACGCTGCTCTGGGCGCCGAGATCATCCACCAGCATCCGGCCGCCAGCGGCGCGGCGATAGGCGACACGAGCCACCGCGATTTCCGACGGTTGGCCGCATCTCTTCCGGCGTTGCACGAAGGCGGCGTGGTCCTGAACCTCGGAAGTGCTGTGATCATGCCCGAGGTGTTTCTGAAAGCGCTGACGATCGCGCGAAACCTCAACGCCGGAAAACCGACCGCCTTCACCACATGCGATCTCGACATGCAGCGCCACTATCGGCCGCGAGTCAACGTGGTCCAGCGCCCCACCGAGGGCAGTGGAAAGGGCTACGAGATCACGGGGCACCACGAGATCATGGTGCCTATGCTCGTCTGGGGTGTTGTGGAGGCGATCAAGGGCGGGGCCTAAAACCAACTGCGAGAAGAGCTAGGTTGGCTCTTCTCGCAGTTTTTTTTGTGGGCCGAATCTAGTACCGAGTTAACCTTGTGCCAGCGAACCTTTCCCTGAGCCGAGCCGCGGTTCCCGGCGACAGAACCCGGATCCCGAGGTACAAGAGTCCGCCGACGACGAGTACCTTGAGCGCGAGCCCCACAATGAAGAAAGTGAGCCCGATAATCCCGCCGAATAGTTTGAACACCATGCCCACGGCAAAGAGGCCCAGCATGGCAAATAGTCCAATCATGAAGATTGCGCGTAACATGTCGTTCTCCGAAACAGTGACAGTTATCCCTACGCTACTACTTCCCGCGCGGTTTCAGAAGAGGCAGTCGAGCTGACTTCCGACGCGCTGGTCGTTGGCGGCGGGTTGATTGGGCTCGCCGCAGCCGTCGCGCTCGCGGAACGGGGCGTTCCGGTCACTCTCATAGGAGAACATCGACGCGGGGAGGCATCCCCCGCCGCCGCCGGAATGCTTGCGCCTTCTGTCGAGCGAGCGGTCGGCTCGGCGCACGATTTTGCCATCGCCGCTCGAGACCGGTATCCATCCTATCTCGAATTCCTCGCCGAACGGACCGGGATTCGGGTGCCGCTCAACCGGCTCGGTATCCTGCAAGTCGCGCTCAGCGAGAAAGGAATCAAGGGTCTGAAAAAGAGCGCGCTCCCCACGACCATCTGGCTCGATGCAAAGGAGCTGCGCGAGATGGAGCCCGCCCTCTCACACGGCGTTGGAGCGATGTTCAATCGGGACGACGGAGCCGTCGACAATACCGCGCTCATTGCCGCGCTCGAGAAGCTCGTGACGGCGAACGCTCTGATCACGAGCATCGATGACGCAGTGACAGCCATCGACCCGCACGAGTCATCGGTGAGCGTGAGAACGAAATCGGGTGCCAAGCACTCTGCCGCCCGCGTCGTCATCGCCGCCGGTGCGTGGGCTGGCCAGATTCAGGGCGCTCGCCTCGCGCGAGCCGTCGAGCCTGCGCGAGGACAGCTCGTGTCTTACCCGATGTCACCGCTCAGGCACGTTGCCTACGGTCCGCGTGGGTACGTGGTGCCGCGCGGCGCGTCGACGATCGGCGGAAGCACCATGGAGAGCGTGGGCTTCGACGCAAGCACCACCGACACGGGAATCGCCAAGGTTCGAACCGCGGCCGAGGAGATCTGTCTCGCACTCGTGGCGACCGGAACGTCGAGCTCGTGGGCGGGACTCCGGCCCGTTACGCCGGACATGCAGCCGCTGATCGGGGTCGATCCCGAGTGCAGCTCTCTCTTCTATGCTTGCGGTCACGGGCGTAATGGCGTCCTCATGGCCCCCCTTACGGGGGATTTAATCGCCGATCTCGTGACAGGAGCACCACTTAGCCGCGACCTGTCACAATTTCGCCCCGACCGTTTTTGATGTAGATTGCGCTGAGCTCGAAGGATTGTTTCTCTCCCGAGCCCCAAAAGATGCCAGATACTCTCTATCAGATAATGGGGCGCCACCGCTCGGGGCCGCTCCCGGAGCGCAAGCCGTCGTGGCTCAAGGTCAGAGCGCCCGGTGGTCCCAACTACATGCGGCTCAAGCAGTTGATGCGTGAGCTCGACCTGCATTCGGTGTGCGAGGAAGCGCACTGCCCCAACGTTGGCGAGTGCTGGGAGCACGGCACCGCGACTTTCATGATCCTGGGCGACGTCTGCACCCGAAACTGCGCCTACTGCGCCGTCGCCCACGGCCGCCCACCCAAGTACGATATCGCCGAGCCCGACCGCGTCGCGCAGGCGATCGCCGAGATGGGACTCCAGCACGCGGTGATTACGTCGGTCGACCGCGACGATCTCCCGGACTTTGGCGCCTGGATTTTTGCCGAGACGATCCGCCAGATTCACGAGCGCATCCCGGGATGCTCGGTCGAAGTCCTCGTCCCCGATTTCCAGGGCAACGAAGACAGCATTCGCACCGTCCTCGAGGCTCGCCCCGAGATCTACAATCACAACACCGAGACCGTCCCCCGTCTCTACAAAAAAGCCAGACCCGGCGGGCGCTATCCAAGAGTCATGGAGATCTTCCGCTACGCCAAGCGCATCGCCCCCGACATTCCGACGAAGACCGGAATGATCCTCGGCATGGGCGAGACAATCGAAGAAGTCATTACGGTCATGCGTGACCTGCGCGACGTCGACGTAGACATCCTCACGCTCGGACAGTACCTCCGTCCCTCGGACGCGCACATCGCGCTCGACCGGTATTACACACCGCAGGAATTCAGAAAGCTTTATGAGATCGGAATGGAGATGGGGTTCCGCCATGTTGAATCAGGTCCACTCGTTCGGTCCAGCTACCATGCGTGGGAGCAGGTGCAGGCGGCAGGCGTATGAGCACTGAAGCAAAGCGCCCGCCGGCACAGAAACGCAGCGACAAAGGCGCGCCGGGAAACAACGGCGCCGATTCCGCGTCGGCCAACGATCCCACGCAAACGACGCCAGAGGTGCGGCGCGAGCTCCTCCATTCGATGATGCTGCAGCGCCGCTTCGAGGAGAGGTGCGCCGAAGCGTACGCGCTCGGAAAAATCGGCGGCTTCTGTCACCTGTACATCGGACAGGAGGCGATATCGACCGGCGTGATGTCGATGATCCGCCCCGACGATTACGTCATCACCGCCTATCGCGATCATGGACAGGCAATCGCCCGCGGCGTCAGCCCCCGCGCCGTCATGGCGGAACTGTTCGGTCGCGCCGATGGATGCTCGGGCGGCAAAGGTGGCTCCATGCACATCTTCGACGCCAAGACCAACTTCCTTGGCGGACACGGCATCGTCGGCGGACACATTCCGATTGCCGCTGGTGTCGGCTTCGCCATCAAGTACCGTCGCGGTAACCAGGTATGCGTCTGCTTCTTCGGAGAGGCGGCAGTCAACATCGGCGCTTTCCATGAAGCTCTGAATATCGCTTCGCTTTGGGATCTCCCCGTCATTTTCATCATCGAGAACAACCGGTACGGAATGGGCACGGCGATCTCACGCTCCACTGCCAACGAAGACGTGATCATTCGCGCCAAAGGCTACCGGATGGAGGGCGAGAGCGTCGACGGTCAGGACGTGTTCGCCGTCCGCGAAGTGATGTCGCGCGCGGTCGAGAGAGCGCGAAAGGAAAAGAGACCAACTCTCATCGAGATGCGCACCTACCGTTTCATGGGCCACTCCATGTCCGATGCGGTGAGCGGCACCTACCGCACCAAGGACGAGCTCGAGGAGAACATGAAGCGCGATCCGATTCTGCTTCTGCACAACCGGATGTTCGAGGCGGGAGAATTGACCGAGGGCGAGATGCACAAGCTCGACGACGAAGCGAAAGCGACCGCTCAGGACGCCTGGGACTTCGCCGACGCCAGCCCCGAACCGCCACTCGAAAAGCTGTACGAAGACGTCTACGCGGACACGAGTTCCTGATGGCAGTCGTCACCTACCGCGACGCCCTGACGCAGGCGCTCCGCGAAGAGCTGCAGCGCGACGACCGCGTCTTCCTCATGGGCGAGGAAGTCGCCCAGTACAATGGCGCCTACAAGGTGTCCAAAGGCTTGCTCGACGAGTTTGGCCCAATGAGAATCGTCGACACGCCGATCACCGAGCTCGGATTCGCCGGCGTTGGTGTCGGCGCCGCGATGGTCGGCCTCCGTCCCATCGTCGAGTTCATGACCTGGAATTTCGCGCTGCTCGCGATCGACGAGGTCGTCAACGCCGCGGCGAAGATGCTCTACATGTCGGGCGGACAGTTCAAGATCCCGATGGTTTTCCGTGGACCGAATGGCGCGGCGCTCCAGCTCTCGTCGCAGCACTCTCAGGCATGGGAGAGCTGGTTCGCGCACATCCCGGGACTGAAGGTCTGCACGCCCGGAACGCCCGCCGACGCAAAAGGGCTTCTCAAGTCGGCGATTCGCGACGACAACCCGGTGGTGTTCCTCGAGGGCGAGATGCTCTACAACACCAAGGGCGAAGTACCGGACGGAGAGCACATCGTGCCTATCGGCGTCGCCGAGCTGAAGCGCGAGGGCGATCACTGCTCGATCATTACTCACGGCAAAATGGTGCTCGTCGCAATGCGCGTCGCTGACGATCTCGCCAAAGAAGGCATCAACATCGACGTAGTGGATCTCCGCACCGTCAGGCCAATCGACGTCGAGGCAATCGCGCGCTCGGTACAGAAAACCAATCGCGCGGTTGTACTCGAGGAAGGCTTGGAGATCTGCGGCATGGGCTCACAGGTCGTCGACTTCATCCAGCGCGAATGCTTTGACGATCTCGATGCGCCAGTGCTGCGCGTTCATCAGGAAGACGTGCCGATGCCGTACGCGAAAAATCTCGAGCGGGCCGCCAAGCCCGATGCGGGCAAGACCATCGCCGCGATCAAGAAAGTCATGTACCTCGACTAACCACCTATGGCAACGAAAGTGGTGATGGAGGCGCTCTCTCCGACGATGGAAGAAGGGCGGCTCGTCAAATGGAACAAGAACGAAGGCGATGAGGTCAAGGCCGGCGATGTGCTCGCCGAGGTCGAGACCGACAAGGCCGTCATGGAGCTCGTCGCCCGCGGAGACGGAGTCCTTCGCAAGCGGCTCGCGAACGAGGGCGATGCCTCGCCAGTCGGAACTCTGCTCGCCGTGATCGGGACCGCCGACGAAAACATCGATTCGATCGTCGGAGCAGGAGCAGCTGCGCCGGCTGCCGCAAGCACCGCGAATCAGGCCGCCAACACCACGGAATCGGCCGGAAAGACCGCGGCTCCTCCTACGCCCGCGCCGTCGCAAGGCGAAGCCTCGACCCCGCCCCAGCCGAAAGCCGGTGCGGCAAGCGGCGCACCACCCGCGCCTCGTTCCGCACCCCCGCCTCCGCCGCCGCGGCCCGCTGTGCCACCGGTACAGCAGAAAGGGAATGGCGCACACCCAGCCAGCCCGCAGCAGTCGGGCGGAAGACAGCGCACTTCCCCGCTCGCACGCCGACTTGCCAGCGAAAAGGGAATCCAGCTCGGCGGAATCCAGGGATCCGGCCCCGGCGGACGCATCGTCAAGCGCGACATCGAGAACGCCAAGGTCTCAGGCGGCGCCGGTCGCTCCGCCGCAGCCGAGAGACTCGCCGCCGAAGGAGACTTCAAGGACGTACCGCTCACGCTGATCAGAAAGACGATCGCGCGCCGGCTCGCCGAGTCGAACGGACCCGTTCCGACATTCTTCCTCACCGCCGAGCTCGATGCCTCCCGCGCCGCCGAGATGCGCGCGCAGCTGGCCGAGATGGGCGATCAGTACAAGGCGTCGTTCAACGACATCGTGATCAAGGCGGTTGCACTCGCTCTCGCCGAGCACCCCGAAGTCAACGCGCACTGGCTCGGCGACAAGATCCGCCAGTTCAATCGCATACACGTCGCAATGGCGGTAGCCGTCGAGGATGGTCTCATCACCCCAGTGCTGTTTGATGCCGATCGTCTGTCGCTGTGGGAGATCGCCGGCAAAGCGCGTGATCTCGCCAGGCGAGCGCGTGAGCGGAAGCTGATGCCCGAGGAGTACACGGGCTCCACGTTCTCGGTCTCGAACCTCGGCATGTTCGGCATCGATCAGTTCACGGCGATCATCAACCCACCCGAAGCTGGAATTCTGGCAATCGGCGGTGTCGAGGAAAAGCCGGTCGTCATCGATGGCCAGCTGGAAGTCCGTCAGCGCATGCGCGTGACCATGAGCTGCGACCACCGCATCATCGATGGGGCGACTGGCGCGAAATTTCTTCAGACCGTGCGCAGGTACATCGAGAACCCGCTGTCCCTGGTGATCTAGTTCGCCTCCTTGTGCTGGCGGCAGCCGGCAGCCGGGTGCGGGGTGCGATCAGCAGGAAGCGTTGGTCTTCCCTTGTTGTTTTTGTCTCCAAGAACCCCACACGGCCTCGGGTTAGATTTATATCAGCACTCCAACCCAATCGATCAAGAAATGGCCTCTTACGACGTGATTTTCATTGGCGGCGGCCCCGCCGGGTACGTGGGCGCAATCCGCAGTGCGCAGCTGGGTATGTCGGTAGCAGTTGTCGAACGCGAGGGCCTGGGCGGAACATGCGTCCTCTGGGGCTGCATCCCGGCCAAGGCTCTCCTCGAAGCCGCCTCCATTGCAACCAAAGTCTCCCACTCGGCCGATTTTGGCGTGACGGTCGGAGAAGTGAAGCTCGACTATGGCGTCGCGATGAAGCGCTCCCGCGCGGTCAGCACGCAGAACTCCAAGGGCGTCGAGTTCCTGTTCAGGAAGCACAAGATCACCTGGATCAAGGGAACGGCTAAGCTCGCGGGCAAGAACGCCGTCACCGTGAAGACCGACGGAAAGGAGGAGAAACACGAGGCGAAAAAGGCCGTCGTCATCTCCACTGGCTCGCGCGTCAAAGGACTTCCGCAGATTGGCCTCGAGCTGAATAAGACGACAGTGCTTTCCTCCGATGAGGTCCTGGTTCTGGAGAAGGCTCCGAAGACCATGGCCGTCGTCGGCGCTGGCGCGGTTGGCTGCGAGTTCGCCGATGTCTTCAGCTCGTTCGGCACTCAGATCACGCTCATCGAAGCCCTCCCCGTCATCCTTCCCCTCGAAGACGCCGACTGCAGCGCCGAGCTCACGAAAAGCTTCAAGAAGCGGAAAATCGATGTCCTCACGGGCGCCAAGATCAGCGATGTGAAGGTCGGCAAGACTTCCGTAACCATGAGCGTCGAAGTCGGCGGGAAAAAGCAAAATCTGGAAGTCGAGAAGGTTCTCGTCGCCGCCGGGCGCGCTCCGAATGTCGAAGACCTCGGACTCAAGGAAGCCGGTATCCAGCTCACGGACAGAGGTTTCATCAAGATCAACGAGCGGATGGAGACGTCCGCCAAAGGCATCTACGCGATCGGAGACGTCGCCGGCCCTCCGATGCTGGCGCACAAGGGCCAGCGCGAGGGTGTCGTCTTCGCGGAATTCCTCGCCGCGCAGAAGTCGGTGCACCCGGTGAACTACGGCAACATTCCGAACGCCACGTACTGCCACCCCGAAGTCGCGTCGATCGGCATGACGGAAGCCCAGGTCAAGGAAAAGAAGATCGACTACAAGGTGGGCAAGTTCCTTTTCTCCAACAACGGGCGCGCTCGCACTTCTGGCGAGCTCGAAGGCTTCGTCAAGATCATCCGCGACGCCAAGTACGGCGAGATCCTGGGAGCACACATCATCGGCGCGCACGCGACGGAGCTGATTCACGAGCTGGCGGTCGCTCGCGAGAACGAATTCACCGTGGAAGAGGTGGATCTTGCGATCCACGCCCATCCCACACTCTCCGAAGCGATTGCCGAGGCGGCCCTCGACTCCCTCGGAAAGATGATCCACGCGTAAGCCGGCGATGCGTTGTGGCTGAGCGCGAGCTGTGGACCGTTCCACTCGGCCGAATGGCGTACGAGGAAGCCCTCGAGCTGCAGCGGCACATCGCGCGCGACAGGATTTCGGGAGCGCTGCCTCAGGACGTGCTCCTCCTCGTCGAGCACCCTCCTGTCGTAACGCTCGGCCGTGCCTCGAAGGAAAAGAATCTCGTCGCATCACCTGAGTTTCTCCGGAACAAGGGCGTAGAGCTCTTCGAGGTAGACCGCGGCGGCGACGTGACTTTCCATGGACCGGGCCAGCTCGTGGGCTACCCGATCATCGATCTCAAGCGGCACCGGCAGGATCTGCACTGGTACCTCCGCAAGATCGAGGAAGCGCTGATCAACACGCTCGCCGACTACGACATCCCGGCTGAGCGCAACCCGACCTTTACCGGCGTATGGACAAAGGGCAAAAAGATCGCGTCGATTGGCGTGCACGCACGCGACTGGGTGACGTGGCACGGTTTCGCGCTCAATGTCACAACAGATCTTTCGTACTTCGACCTGATCGTTCCCTGCGGAATCAACGGCGTCGTGATGACCTCGATCGCTCGCGAGCTGGGAATTGAAAATGTGTCCGCACAGGATGTGAGAGAAAGAGTCTCCGCCACATTCGCGGCGGCGTTCGACCTCACCGCCGTCGTAACCTCGCGCGCCGCTCTGTTCGAGACGGCCGCGTGACCGAGACGAAGGTCTATCCGGAGCGCGATCGCCTCATCATCGAAGCAACACCACGCGATTTCGCCGCCGAGCTGAACCCCGAGCAGGCCGCAGCCGCCACGCATGGCGACGGACCGCTTCTCATCATCGCCGGCGCGGGAACGGGAAAGACGCGTACCCTCGTTTATCGCGTAGCGCATTTGATCGAGCGAGGAGTCAAGGCGGAGCGGATTCTCCTGCTGACGTTCACCAGACGCGCGTCGCAGGAGATGCTCTCGCGCGCCGAGCGTCTGGTCGGGAGCAACAGCAAGCGGGTGCACGGGGGGACGTTTCACGCCACCGCGCATCGCCTGCTCCGGCGCTATGGGCCGGCCGCGGGACTGGCCAAGGATTTCACGATCATGGATCAGGGCGATTCCGCCGATCTCATGCAGCTCGCCCGCGCGCAGCTGGGTTACGCCAGCAAGTCGAAGCGTTTTCCCAGGAAGGAAACCTTACAGTACGTCTACTCGAGGCACATCAACACGGGGGTTGCCGTCGACGACATCGTCCGCGACGAGTACGCGCAGTTCGTGGACTACCTCGAGGATTTCGCCAAGATCTACGCAGACTACACTAGACGAAAGCAGGAGCGGAATCTGGTGGATTACGACGATCTCCTTCTCTTCTGGGCGCTCATGCTCGAGGCGTCTCCCGATCTCCGCCAGAAGATCGGCGGGATGTACGATCACATCCTGGTGGACGAATATCAGGACACGAACATCCTCCAGGCGCGGATCCTTGGCGGGATGTGCGCGACGCACAGCAACATCACCGTGGTCGGGGACGACGCCCAGAGCATCTACTCTTTTCGCGGCGCCAACTTCAGAAACATCCTGGATTTCCCGAAGCAGTTCGCGGGCGCGACGACTGTCACGCTCGAGCAGAACTACCGCTCGACGCAGCCGATACTGAGCGTCACGAACACGCTCATTTCCCGCGCTGCGGAGCGTTTCACGAAAAATCTCTGGACTGCCCGCACCGGCGGCGAGATGCCCTGGCTCGTCGCCGCGCGCGACGAGCAGCAACAGACGCAGTTCGTGGTGGATCGAATTCTGGAGCTGCACGAGGAAGGAACTCGATTGAGCGAGATCGCCGTTCTATTCCGTGCCGGCTACATGTCCGCCGATCTCGAGATCGAGCTCACCAATCGCAAGATTCCCTTCGAGAAGTGGGGCGGGCTCAAGTTTCTGGAGGCAGCACACGTCAAGGACGTGCTGGCCTTCCTGCGCATTCTCGAGAATCCGCGCGACGAGGTGAGCTGGTACCGCCTGCTCCTTCTCCTTCCCGGAATCGGCGACGCGACGGCGCGCGCTGCGATCAACTCGATGATCGCGGCAGCGTGGGAATCCACGGCGTTCGGGCGATACAGCCCGCCGGCCAGGGCACGCGCAGCGCACGCCGCGCTTGTAGGCCTGCTCGACGGTCTGCGATCGGGCCCCGCGCAGGATGAGGCGAAGGTTGCAGCCGACATCGCGCGCGTCCGCCAGCTCTACGACAACATCCTCCGCGAGCGCTACGACAAGGTAGAGCCTCGGCTCGCCGATCTCGACCAGCTTCAGATCATCGCCGCGGGCTATCCCGACCGCGCGACTTTTCTCTCTGCACTCGCGCTGGAGCCTCCACAGGCGACGCAGGATCTTCCCACCGGCAGCAGCCGGGAGAATAACGACTGCCTGGTATTGAGCACCGCCCACTCGGCAAAAGGAAAGGAGTGGGACGCAGTGTTCGTGATCTGGGCCGTGGATGGCTGGTTTCCTTCCGCGCGTTGCCTCAACAGTGAAGAGGAGACCGAAGAGGAGCGCCGCCTCATGTACGTCGCGCTCACACGCGCGCGGAATCATCTGAGCGTGTCGTATCCGCTCAACGCATATTCCTCGCGGAGGGGCGCCGAGTACACGCTCGATCAGCTTTGCCGGTTTATCGATCGAGGCGTGCGCGACAACATGCAGCGGGTCACGGTCGGCGCCTCTGCGTCTGCCGAACAGCCACAGCCGCCAACCGGCGGGCCTTTGCTCGACTTGCGAGCTCTGTTGCGGGGCCGCTTCGGGGGATAGCCAGGCAGTCGGGAAAATCTCCATAGCGCGGCGGTGTACCTGGCCGTATGCTTGCGCAACTGCGCGAGCTCGCGCACGGAGGTGGTGATGCGATACTCCTGGGTCTCCCTGTTGTCCCTCGCAGCATGCTGTCTCGCCGCGATTTCCGCGTGTGTCTCCACGGCGCCCCGCTACGCCGAGGATGGATCGCAGTTCGGCGACGTGGTCATCACGCCTGAGCGGATCGACGCGCAACAGGCGCCGAACGCGTGGGAATTGCTGCGACAGCTCGTTCCGCGATACACCTATGTTGAGGATAGAGCGGGACGCGCAGTGGCGATCACCGGTCACCGCGGTCGCAGCAGCATCTACCTGGCTAACTCGGAGGCGCCGATAGTGGTCGTAGACGGCACCCGCCTCGCCGCCGTTGATGTGCTCCAACAGATGCCGAAGGATGCGATAGATAGAATTGAGTTGCGGAAGGGAGGCCGAGGAACGAGCACAGAGGGGACTAATGCCAGCGCCGGCGTGATCTACATTCACACCCGGTCGGGGTCATAGCGGGAAGCATTGGGAACGGTCAATGTGAAGCGAGGCGCCAGAGTTATGTCTGGCGCCTCGTTTACATACTGACTCGGTGGGTCGAGACCGAGAAGCTAGGCTTCGTTTTGCTTGCAGGATCCGGGCGTATAGTTCGGATTGTTCTGCTCGCGCTGCGGCACCGGTGAATTGACGTCCGTGCCGTATGTGCCGCCCTTGAAGTAAGGCCCCGTCGGGAAGACAGTCTCCGCACCGCGCTGATACTGACGGATCAAGCGACGCATGTCGCCCAACCTGTGTGACGTCAGGTATAGCCAGTAGGCGCGCTCCTTGAAGAGCTGATCGACCTGCGCGGCTGACGTTGCCTGCAGCGTAAGTGGGGGCAAAGATCCCGCTGCGTAGCCCCGTAGGGTAAGGAGCGCTGCATTGCTGCGCAGTCCATTCAATATCGTGAGCGTCGACGCGCCGCTCGGATCGGTCTGAAGCGCCGCCTCGGCCTCGATCAGTCTGGCTTCGACTCCATCCGCGATCGTGATGGGTGATATCCGCAGCGGATACTTCTGCTGGATGTACTGGAGCTCTCCGCCGGGAACGCCGTTGTCAAAGCCATGTCCGCTGTTGTTCGAGCGAACGGTATTGGCAACACGTGGGTCGAAGTTGGCGTTCTTGGTATCTCCGTTGGTTTGATACGGAAGACCGTTCCCGCCCTTGAGAGCGGCAACGCCGAACCGACCGACGCTGTTCGTGAGCGACCACGTCACATTGTTCTGCGCCGTCGTCGTCTGGGAGTGTATGTAGTTGTACTGAAACGTGGTCGACACGCCTGAAACCGCCAATGCCGCGTTCGCATAATCGCCCTTGTCCAGGAGAGCGCGACCCTTTCCGACCTGAGCCAACTGCTTGAAGGTAGCAGTGAGGGGCGCTCCAGGAACTGCCAGCGCCTGATCGAACTTGCTTATGGCACTGTCTAGCTCCTGGCTCACGTTGAGCGGAGCACCAAACGTGAAAGTCCCATCGTCGTTCGCCACGCTGACAGGGACGGCGCCGCAGTAATTCTCGGCGAACAGGACATAAGTGAGACCTCCGAGCGCCAGAACCTCCGGAAACCCCGTGCTGTCCGTTCTGGTCACTGCGAACTTCTGGAATCCGGCGATCGCGCGCTGAGCCAGTGCCCTGGCGCGATTTAGGTCGAGAAACGTCCCGACCAGGCTCGTATTCCCGATTGTCTGCGCGCGCTGGTCGTACTCTATCCGCGTTGGAAAGGTTTCGGTGTTAATGAGCTCATCCCCCAAGGATCCGGACAGCTGCACCTGCGCTTCGTCCGATCCTGGCCCGTTGAACGCGGTTCCGAACTGACCGACCGCGCCACCCCGTAATGCCGGAAGTGCGGCCACATTGTCCAGCGCAGGCGGTTTGGCGACGTCCGGGTCCGTCACAGTGAGAATTCTCTTGCTATCGCAGCCACTTAGCGAAACGACTATGCATGCCGCGATCGTGGTGAAAGTGCCCAACCGGCGCATGGGCCGACGGGCGAGATATCTATTCTTCATATATTGGTCGCTCTGTCGGTGAGGGTTAGAAAGTGACATTTATGCGCGCCGTCCACGTCCGTGAAGGCGGGAGCGTGAGAAACTCCTGGGTGCTGAAGTTGGCTCCCGCGACAGCGTTCGTTTCCGGATCGAAACCCTTGTAGTCTGTCCACGTCTTAAGATTCCGTCCTGCGATTGTGAAGTCGAGATTCTGGACTCCAAAACTGTGCGCGATGCGGTCCGAAGCTATCAGGGTAAAGGAGAGCTCGCGGAGCTTTGTAAAAGCTGCGTTTTCGATGTAGCCCGCGTCCGTACCAAGCGCAATCGCGATGTCTGCCGCCTGGTCCGCCAGCGGCATTGACTTGTCGAAAGCCTCCTGACACGAGCCGAAGCTGCAGTGAAAACGGCGCGAGTTGTCGAACAGCTTGAATCCGCCCTTGTGATCCACCAGCGCCGATACCTTGAGCAAGTTGAAGAAGGTCATCGTGGGCGAGACCGAGTATTCCCGCTTGGGCAGGATGTTGCCGAGATATACAGCGGTGTCGCCGAGCTTGATCTCACTCCGAGCGATGATGCCGTCACCATTCGCGTCCGCAAAGGTGTACGGTCGCTGCCAATAACTGCCAAGCGGTACACCGACGACCTGCTTCTGCTGCGTGTTCACGATGATCGACGGAACCTTCGTCTGGGTTCCGGGAAGGAATCCCAGCGAGAGGAGCGTGTTGTTATTGCTGGATGCGCTCACCAGGAAGTTGAACGCCAGAGGCCTGGTGTCCAGCACATTCGCATCAAGGGAGATCTCGTTTCCGGTATTGCGTACGGAGCCGAGATTCTGGAACTGCGTATTGCTGCTGCCGAGGGACGGCGCCAGCGGCACCGCGATCAGCAAGTCATCGGTCTTCTTGTTGTAATGGGTGAACTCGAAATTGACCCGCTGTCCCACCAGTCCCATGTCGAAGCCGAGCTCTACCTCTTGGGAACGCTCAGGGCGAAGCGCAATGTTTCCCGTTCCGCCGATGGCGATGCCGGGGACATCGGTTGCGCCGATGGTCACGGTCGACGCGTTAAAGAACGTGATCGCATCGCGGAAATTCGGCTGGCGACCGGACTTGCCGTCCGCCGCGCGCAGACGCAGGGAGCTGAGAATGTTGGTCTTCGGGAAGAACGACTCTTCGCTCACCACCCATGATGCGCCGAACGACGGATATGTGATCGAGCCGAAATCCTGACCGAACGCGCTGTTCTTGTCATTTCGAAGGGCGGCGTTGATGAACACTCTGTCCCTCCAGCCGACTTCTTCCGAACCGAAATAGCCGAGCGTCTTGTTGTCGGTGCTCACCTCGTTAACCGCGAACCGCACCGTTGTACCCGCAAGCGACGATGTTCCGCCCAGGAGTCCCGCGCCAAATGCCTGGGTGCCGCGGACAAGCGCCTTGTTGAACTGTGTCCCCGCAGTGGTAGTTGTCGTGATGGTGGAGGTCGGCGCCCACGTCGCGCTCAGATTGCCCTGCGCGGTGTAGGTATAGATCGAGTACGGATTGGACGTACGCTGCCCATCGGGCAGGGAGCCGAAGAATACCGATGCCGGGGGAATGATCTCATTGTCCCAACGACCAAGGTAGTCGAGGCCGACTGCCCCCGTTGCCTTCAGCCAACTGAGTGGCTGGTAGTTGCTGTTGATGGCGTTCTGGAACCGCTGGATGTCCTGCCTCGTGAACCACACGCCTTCCAGAACCTGCGGCGTTTGGCCGTTCAGGTAGCCGTGAGCGCAGACGAGGAGCACGCCGGAGCTTGAGAGGCACGGCTTGCCGGGAACAGAATCGTCAAAGGCACTCCCCAGCATTCCGGCCGACACGATTCCAAGGATGTCGTTATCATCCTGCGGCAGGCGCAGGTGATCGGCGAGATAATTACTTCCAAGCGAAATATTCCACTTGTCGGTCAGTTGCGCGGTGAGGTTGACGCGACCGCCAGCTCGCTGATCGGTGTTCGCATCGACCACCCCTTGCTGCCGATCATAATTCCCACCCACGTAGTAGCTAACCCGATCGTTGCCTCCAACAGCGCTGGCTCCATACGCCGCACGCCGGCCGTCAATGAAAGGGCTGTATTGAGCGAGCGGACTGAAGCTTACCAACGAATCCGGGTTGGCCGTGCAGAGCCCACGCGTCTGGTTGTCGAGATTGCAATTGGTCGTTCTGTTGCCCGCGGTGGTCTTCCCGACCCACGCGAAATTCCTCGGAAAGGGCGTGACGTTACGAATGCTGCCTGATTCTCCGAAGAGAGTAAATCGAGTGGTTCCTGCACGACCACGTTTGGTGGTGATCTGGATTACACCGTTCGCGGCGGCGGTCCCGAAAAGAGCGGCAGCCGCCGGTCCCTTCAGGATGTCGATCTTTTCGATGTCTTCGGGGTTAATGTCGTTGAATCGCGAGGGCTGCTGACCACCAACGCCGATCGTCGTCGAGGCCGAGTTGTTGTCAACGCGTATTCCATCGACGATGAGAAGTGGATCGTTCGATAGTGACAGAGAACTGGCGCCACGGATGCGGACGCGCGAGCTCGACCCGACGGTGCCGCCTGAAGCGGCGACATCGACTCCTGGTACCCGACCAGTGAGAAGCTGGGCCACGTTGCCCGCAGTCGCGAGTGCAGCTGGCTCCGGAGCGAGTGTCCCGACGACCATTCCCTGCTCACGCTTTCGAGTGGTCGCGCCCGTTGCCAGGGTGACGACCTCGTCGAGCGTAACGACGGCGGGTGCGAGCGAATACTCCAGCGTGATTGCCTGACCGGGGCCGAGGGTTACCGGCTGTGTTGAGGCCTGATACCCGATGCGGAGAACCCGCACCTGATAGGTCCCCGGCCGCACATTCGCGATTCGAAATCGTCCGTCGTCAGCCGTGGTGCCTCCTCGGCCCATACCGACGATCTGAACCTGTGCGGAGATCACCGGTGCGGACGTCGTCGCGTCGATCACGCGTCCACTGACCGTGCCTCCGTCCTGTGCGCTTGCCGAGGACGCAATCCATGCCAGCATTGCGCCAACGGTGGCACCGAGGGCCAACGTTTTCCTAACGAGATGGGTCATACTTCCTCGCTGATCTCTTTGTGAATAGGCGGCGTGGCGAATTGCCGCGTCGCACTCTGAACGACGCGGTAAGCGCAGTCGTCGAAAATCGAACGGGTGGCCGAGCGCGATAGGAAACGGCTCGGATGCAACAGAAGAGGGCTGGACGGTTCTGTTCACGGTGGACCCCTAGCTGTAGAACTACTGCTAGCGGGCGGCGACTCGAGGCCGCTCTGCCACTCTGCGATCAACACAGCCATGTCGACCAGATGATCCGCAGAGGCGTCTGGTCCCAACCTTCGGTTACAGAATGCAACCGAAGAGGTAGCAGTCCCGCCTATCGCAGAGCAAAGTAGGGCAGAACGTTACACGGTCAAGAGATTTCTTTTTGGGAAACGGCGAGCACCACCATTCCGACGGTCACTCACGCCGATCGGACGGCGTGATTTTACCGGGTGTTTACACGTGCCCACTGCTCGAGTGCGGCGAACGGCTGCGCCGGATTGGATTTCGCCAGCGATATGATCCGGCCAATCGTCCGCTTCAGATCGAGTCCCTCCTTCTCATAGACCTGGTCGAACACGTCCAGATCGCTTGCGTATACTCGTCTGGCCAGCAGCGACGCGTTGTCCAACGGGACACGCTGCGCGTAACGCGGACTGATCGTCTTGAGCGCCGGAGCCACCTCGGTGATGAGCGCCGTGCGCGCGTGCGCGTATACGGTGTCGCGTGCAAGGATCCGCGCCTCTCGACTATCCGGGTGCGCCTTGTACCCTGAGTCGAGAGACGTGATCAGGCGGGACCAGAACCCGGCGAGAAGCTTGTCGTCCTCCCACTGCGCGTCGAGCTTTGCCGCCGCCGCTTCCTGGCCCCGTGACCTGAAGAATGCAGCCGCCCCCCGCGTCCCGACGAACATCGCAAAGGATTCATTGAAAGGAGCCTGACCCGCGGCGTAGAATGTGTTGTGCGTCAGCTCGTGGAACACAGTGTTCGCGAGCGAAAGTGTGTCGCCCTTGAGAGTGGTGTTGAGCAGAGGATCGTTGAAAAAACCGAGGGTGCTGAAGGCATCGGAGGGCCGGACGTACACATCGTAGCCATCGGCCGCGAGATTTTTCGCGGCGGCCTTCGCGGCGGCGAAATCGAAATAGCCCTTGTACGGGACGCGCCCCACGATCGGAAACCACCACGTGTAGGGCTTGAGCGTATCGCGGTAGGCCGCCGAGACCAGCAATACTAGTGTGTCGTGATCAAGGCGTGAATATGTCGTGAAACTGTCTTTGGTTCTGAGCTTGATGCTATCCTTCGCGTACTGGCGCGCCGCCAGAACTACCCTCAACTTCTCCTTTACGTCAGCAGGCGTCCGCGGATCGCGCACCAGATCCGAAATCGGCTCCCGCCGACTCAGAATCTTCGCCTCTTCCCACGCCCCACGACTGAGATAACAGGCTGTCGGAGCAGAAATTAGAGCCAGTCCTCCCACCACAACCGCTATCGCGAGTAATCCGCGGCGCATTATCTTACCACGTGTCCTTCGTTCACCTTCACTGTCATTCAGAATACTCACTTCTGGACGGCGCCAACCGAATTGAAGATCTCATCGGTAAGGCGCTTGAATTCGAACAACCCGCCCTCGCCATCACCGATCACGGTAACCTCCATGGCGCGTGGGAGTTCCAGGAAAGAGCCAAAAAAGCGGGAATAAAGCCGATCATCGGCATGGAAGCCTACGTCGCGCCGGGCGATAGACGCGCTCGCGACCGCGTCGGCGGAGACCGGGGCAAACCCTACTACCACCTCGTCCTCCTCGCCCAGAACTCCATTGGTTACAAGAATCTAGTCAAGCTCTCATCCCTCGCCTACACTGAAGGGTTCTACGCCAAGCCGCGCGTCGACCGCGAGCTCCTCGCCAAATACAACGAAGGCATCGTCGTTTCCTCGGCATGCATGGCTGGAGAGATCGCGCACCACCTCCTCTCCGACGAGTACGATCAGGCGAGAGCCGCGGCCTCCTGGTACGCCGACGTGTTTCGAGACCGCTACTACCTCGAGGTCCAGGCGCACGATTCGGAAAATCAGGCGACGCTCAACGGCCGAGTGTTTCAGCTTGCAGCGGAGCTGAGCCTTCCCGTCCTCGCCACCAACGATGCGCACTTCCTCACCCGGAACGACCACGACGCACACGACGTCCTCCTCTGCATTGGCCTCGGCAAGGATTTCTCCGATACCAATCGGATGCACTACGACGAGGGACTCTACTTCAAGAACGCCCAGGAGATCGCCGACGCATTCCCCGGCCGGAAGGACGTCCTCGAGAACACGCTTCGGATAGCAGAAGAGACCTCGATCGAATTCTCCAAGCAGTACAAAGTGCCATCCTTTCCGCTGCCGTCCGGTGTCGAAACGGAAAACGAGCTCCTCGTACGCCTCTCCCAGGAGGGCGCGCGCGCCCGCTACGGCGCCGAGCTGCCGGCCAACGTTAGCGAGAGACTCGACTACGAGCTGGGCGTCATCACCAGCACGGGTTACGCCGGGTATTTCCTCATCGTCGAGGATTTCATACGCGCTGCGCGGGATAAGGGAATACCCGTGGGTCCGGGACGCGGTTCTGTCGCCGGTTCTCTCGTCGCGTATTCGCTCCGAATCACGGACGTCGATCCGCTCGTTTTCGATCTTCTCTTCGAGCGCTTTCTGAATCCGGAGCGCGTCTCGATGCCGGATATCGACGTCGATTTCTGTTTCGAGCGCCGCGGCGAGGTAATCGAGTACGTCCGCCAGAAGTACGGACGCGATTCCGTCGGGCAGATCATTACGTTCGGAACGCTTAAATCGCGAGCTGCCATCAAGGACGTCGGCCGCACCCTGGGCTTCACCCCATCCGAGACCGATTACCTCGCCAAGCTCATTCCGAATCATCCGAACTTCTCGCTCACCGTCAAGGAAGCGATCGAGCGGATTCCGGAGGTGCGCGAGTTCTATACGACGCGGAAGGACGATCCCCGCGAAGTCAGAGACAAGAAGGAGCGCTACCGCCAGCTGCTCGACTACGCGATGAAGCTCGAGGGACTCTCGCGTCACGCGGGAGTTCACGCCGCGGGCGTCGTTATCGCGCCCGGTCCGCTCGACGAATACGTGCCCGTCTGCACACAAGCCTCCAAGGGCTCGGGAAGCTTCACCGACGAATCCATCGTCGTGACCCAGTACGACATGAACGCCCTCGAGAAGGCGGGCATGCTCAAGATGGACTTCCTCGGTCTCACGACCCTCACAGTGATCGCCGACGCGATTCACGGCATCCGCCAACGGACCGGCTCCGCACCCGATCTCGACACGCTTCCACTCGATGATATCGAGACCTATCGCATGCTGCGCGCTGGGAGGACCGCCGGCGTGTTCCAGTTCGAATCGCCGCTCGCCACCGACATCCTCAAGAGCATTCACGCCGATCGGTTCGACGACCTCGTCGCCTCGAACGCTCTAATGCGTCCCGGACCGCTCGACGCGGGAATGCACAAGGTCTACATGCGGCGGAAGCGCGGAGAGGAGCCGGTTTCCTATATCCTTCCTGAGCTCCAGCCGATCCTGGAGACGACCTACGGCGTCATCACCTATCAGGAGCAGGTGATGCGTATTGCGCAGACTCTCGCCGGCATCTCGCTCGCCGACGCGGATATCCTGCGCAAGGCAGTGGGAAAAAAGGACGCTGAGCTCATTCGCACCGAGCTCGGCAAGTTCATCGAGAAGTCGGTCGCGCGCGGCTTCGACCGCGAGATCATCGAGGAGATTGCAAGCCAGATCGAGACCTTCGGACGCTACGGCTTCAACAAGTCGCACGCCGTCGCGTATTCGATCATTTCGTACCACACGGCCTGGCTCAAGACTCACTTCCCCGCCGATTTCATGGCGGCGTTGATGTCGTCGCAGATCGGTGATACCGACGGGGTGGTGAAGTACATCAACGAGGCGCGCCAGCTCCACGTTCCCGGCGCAAAGGAGCCTGGCCTCGCGATCCTGCCCCCCGACGTCAACGAATCCGGTTACAAGTTCACCGTCGTCGGCGAGACGAATATCAGGTTCGGTCTCGGCGCCATCCGCAACGTCGGCCGCGGCGCGATCGACTCCATCCTCGGCGCACGCCAGAAAGATGGACCGTTCAAGTCGATCTTCGACCTCTGCGAGCGCATCGATCTCCGTGTCTGCAACAAGCGCGTGCTCGAAGGTCTGATCCACGCCGGAGCCATGGACTCTCTCGGCGGCCACCGCGCCCAGCTCTCCGTCGCGCTCGACGTCGCCATCCGCGAGGCGTCGCTCAGACAGGAAGACATGATCACCGGCCAGGCTTCGCTGTTCGGGGCGCCCTCCGGAGAGCAGCACAAGTCGCAAGCGGCACACACGCTTCCGAATCTTCCGCCATGGACCGAGTCGGAGCGACTGGCTAAGGAAAAGGAGATTCTTGGCTTTTACATCTCCGGCCACCCGCTGGAGCGTTTCCGCACGGAGGCCGAAATCTTCTCGACCCACACCGTATCTGACCTGGGCGCCTGGCGCGTCGAGCCGATGGCACTCGCCGTCGTCGTGACGAACATCAAGCGGCAGATGAGCAAGAAGTCAGGCTCCGAGTTCGCCCGGCTCACCATCGAGGATTTCTCCGGTTCGGCCGAAGTGCTCATATTTCCGGAGAAGTGGGCAACGCTCAACGATCAGATCCGGGCGGACGTACCCATGCTTATAAAGGGCGCGTACTCCCGCCGCGATGAAGGTGCCGACAATCCGGCCTTCATCGTCGACTCTGCAGCCAGACTGGCGGAGATGCGCACCAATGGACAGGTGACCGTTGCGATCGATCTCGCGAAGGGCGCATACTCGAGTGACGTGATGGCTGATGTCCGCGCAATCGCCGAGACTTTTCCTGGCTCGGCGCCGCTCGAGTTCCGATGGAGCGATGGATCGGGCGTGCAGGCGCGTCTCCGGTCCCGTTCCCTGACGTTGGCAGCGGATGGCGCTACATTGAGCGCGCTGCGCAACATTCTGGGCGAGTCTTCCGTCCGACTCCAACGCGGGAGCTGATAGATGGCATCAGCGACACAGCTTGAGTTCGAGAAGCCGATCGCCGAGCTGGAGCGGCAGATCGACGAGATCAAGAAGACGGCGGGCGACAGTCAGCTCAGCGTCGCCGAGGCAATTGAGCCGCTCGAGCGTAAGCTCTCGGACCTGCGCGAAGAGGTTTACAGGAACCTCACGCCATTTCAGCGAGTGCAGGTCGCTCGCAATCCGAGGCGGCCCTTTACCGCCGACTACATCCGACTGGCGTTCTCCGACTTTATCGAGCTGCACGGCGATCGCGCGTTCCGGGACGACGCCGCGATCATTGGCGGTTGGGCGCGCCTCAACGACGACACGGTGATGGTGATCGGGCACCAGCGGGGGCGCGACACCAAGGAGCAGCTGAAGCGGAACTTCGGGATGCCGCACCCCGAGGGATATCGCAAAGCGCTGCGTCTGATGAAGCTCGCGGAAAAGTTTCACGTGCCCGTCCTCACATTCATCGACACGCAGGGCGCTTGGGCCGGTCTTGGCGCCGAGGAGCGCGGACAATCGGAGGCGATCGCTCGCAATCTCTACGAGATGAGCCAGCTCCAGGTTCCCATCATCGCTACCGTCATTGGAGAGGGTGGATCAGGTGGTGCTCTTGCTCTCGGTGTCGCCGACCGCGTTCTCATGATGGAAAACGCGGTGTATTCAGTGATCTCCGTTGAAGGCTGCGCCGCGATCCTGTGGAAGGACGCGAAAAGCCCCGAGATGCGCGAGAAAGCCGCGACGGCACTCAAGATCACCGCGCCGGAGCTGCTCGAGCTCAAGGTCATCGACGAGGTCGTCCCTGAGCCCAAGGGTGGCGCACACGCGGATCACGAAGCCGCTGCGAACTCGCTCAAGGAAGTGATCGACAAACACCTCGAAGAGCTGCGCAAGATGCGCCCCGAGAAGCTGGTGAGACGTCGCCGCCAGAAATTTCTCCGCCTCGGCGCGTGGACGGAGTAGGAAGTGCCCCATCTCGTAGAAATCGCCTTCAAGGGCAATCGTAAGGAATTTTTTCTCTGGGACTATCCCGATCCACCGCCGATGAACGCGGCGGTGATCGTCGATGTGGATCGCGGAGAAGATCTGGGTTACGTGCATGCCCTCGGCGAGCTCGCGGAGAAGCGGAGCGCGGGCTGTTCGCATGGCTGCGGTACATCGCTACCTGAGCGCAAAGCATTGCGCCTCGCCAGCGAGAAGGACCGCGGACAGTCGAAAGAGCTCGACCGCCTCAACGAAGACGCGCGTCGGAAGGCGATGGAGCGCGTCCGCGCCAACGGCCTCGGGATGAAGCTGTCCGACGCCGAATGGCAGTGGGACAGAAAAAAACTCACGCTCTACTTCACTGCCGACAAGCGCGTCGATTTCCGGAATCTCGTACGCGATCTCGCATCGCTGTTTCGCACGCGAATCGAGCTCAAGCAGATTGGCGTTCGCGACGAGGCGAAGAGGCTGGACGGCATCGGCCGTTGCGGCCGGCAGTACTGCTCGGCGTCCTGGCTTCCCGAGCTAAGGCCGGTGAACCTCGGCGTTGCCAAGGATCAGCGGCTGTCGCTCAATCCGTCCCAGATCTCCGGCGCGTGCGGGCGTCTGATGTGCTGCCTCCGCTATGAGCACGAGTTCTACGTCCAGAGCAGGAAGCGCTTCCCCAAGGAAGGCAAGATCGTCGCGACGACGCTTGGCGAAGAGAAAGTAATGAGCATTGATATCTTTCACGAGCGCGTGACGCTGCGGGGAGTGGAAGGCGACGTGCGCATTGTCACCCTGGCCGAATTCAAACAGGAGACAGAGGAGTCTGTCGTCATGGGTGCGGTCGGGACAATCGAGATGGAGGACGACGAGAGCCAGACGGAGCCGATCCGTCCGGACGAGATCTCGCCTGAGCTGATGTATACGGCGGAGCATCAGGTGTTCGTGCCTCCTCAGGCACCGGATCCGGCAAAGAACGTAACGACCACCAATCCTCGCGAGAGCGAAAGCGCCGGAAAGCGTCGCCGGGGACGACGCGGTGGGCGTCGCGGACGCGGTGATGACAGCCCGTCGGGAAGCCAATAGTTGGCCAAGTACTATCTCACCTGCGCAATCGATTATGCCACGGCCGACCCGCATCAGGGCCACGCATTCGAGAAGATCGGCGCCGACGCCATAGCGAGGTACCACCGTCTCCTGGGGGACGACGTCCATTTCCTCGTCGGGATGGACGAGCACGGACAGAAGGTCGCGCAGACGGCCGCCGAGCGAAGAGTCTCCCCGCAGGAGCTCGTCGATGCGGTTGCGGAGAGCACCGAAGAAATCTGGGGTCTCCTCGGCATCTCCTACGATCAATTCATCCGCACCACCGATCCCGCGCACAAGGCCGGCGTCAGGCGGCTGATCGAGCAGGTTTTCGAGAACTCGCCGGATGCCTTCTACGAAAAATCATACGCGGGCTGGTATTGCGTCGGCTGCGAGGCGTTCAAACAGGACGACGAGATCGTGGATGGCAAGTGTATCCTACATCCGACACGCACACTGGAGTGGGTCGAGGAGAAGAACTGGTTTTTCCGGCTGAGCGCCTATACTGAGCCCCTGAAGAAGCTCGTCTCCAGCGACGAGTTTCTCCAGCCGAAGTCCCGTCGGAATGAGATTCTGTCGCTGCTCGAATCGGGGCTTGAGGATGTATCCGCCAGCCGGAGTCGCTTCAGCTGGGGAGTTCCCTTCCCCCGCAAAGGGAGCGGCGGTGAAGATCAGACAACCTACGTCTGGTTCGACGCGCTACCCAACTATCTCACGGCTACGGGATTCCCGAATCCCGAGTACGAAACCCTGTGGCCCGCCGATCTTCATGTGATCGGGAAAGACATCACGCGTTTCCACGCGCTGATATGGCCGGCGATGCTCATGGCAGCGGGCATCGCGGTGCCGAAGCGCATCTGGGTTCACGGATTCGTTCTCGTTGGAGGCACGCGGGTCAGCAAGTCGACCGGCGGCAATCTCGATCTGAGGGACGCGATCGGACGGTTTGGTCCGGATGCGTTCAGATACTTCCTGCTCCGGGAGGTTCCCTTCGACGGCGATGGGAATTTCTCCTGGGAGCGGTTCGAGGAGCGCTACAACGCGGATCTCGCGAATGCCTTTGGCAATCTCGCGAGCCGCTCGATCTCAATGGTCGAGCGCTACTGCGGTGGTGTCGTGCCCAAGGGCGACCGCAACGAGGTCGACACTGCAGATGAAACCGATCTCGAAGCCTATCACGCGTCGATGGGACCGAAGGGATTTCTGCTGCACGAGGCGCTCAAGGCGGTGTGGCTCACCGTCGGCAGAGCGAATGAGTACGTCGATCGTCAGGCACCGTGGAAGCTCGCCAAGGATCCTGCCAGTCGGGCCCAGCTCGAGAGCACGCTGGCGACTCTCATGAGGCAGCTGACGCGTCAGGCGGTCTACCTCTGGCCGTTCATGCCCGGAAAATCGGAGGAGCTCTGGAAGTCGCTCGGTGCTCCCGGGTCGCCGGCCAGAGTTGGCTTCAAGGAGCTAGCGACGATCGACCCGACGGGATGGAAGGTGGAGAAAGGAGTTTCGCTGTTTCCCAAGAAAGAAATTCCTGCCGAATAAAAAAAAGGCCGCCCGCGAGGGCGACCTTTTTTCATTCCATCTCAATCAGCTAGAAGTTCGGGTTGTTCAGCGATTCGACATCGGGAAGCGGGAAGCATCGCTCGGTGCCGTAGTTCCCGCCCTTGAGATAGACGGTGGAATATGGGATGCCAGCCGCCGGAACGAGCGGAAGATTGAGTCGCTTCACATCGAACAGGTGTTGGCCCTCGAGGAACAGCTCGCGACGGCGTGCCTCGACGACTTCGTTGGCAATCGCCGTTGGATCGGTGCTCGAGAACGGCGGCAGCCCGCTCGCCGCGCGCAGGTTGTTGATGATTGTAACCGCCGCCTGACCCTGCTGCACTTCCGCGATGATCAGCTGCGCTTCCTTGTAGCTCGCGACGGGAATCGGAGTGGATGTGCTTGGATATTTAGTCTGGATGAACCACGGCGTCCTGTTGTCGTTCCCGTTTCGGGGAGCGCCAGTCGAAGTTTTTGCAGTGGTGTCGACGACTCGCGTATCGGGAACCTGATTACTGTTCGCGTCTGTGACGGTAAGCCCACGATACGCCGGCGCGACCGTCACGGCGCCATTCTGATTGAGAGCGTTCACCCGATTTTGCCGCGTCGATGGTGTTGACTCCGCGGTGGCATTGATGACGAATCCGGGTGTCACCAGCGCCGCGTCGGCCGCCGCGCCGGCCTTGTTGCCCTGATCCAGTCTCGCACGCGCGCGACCGACGTACGCCATGTTCAGAATCTGCTGATCCCCGGCCGCCTGTGCGGCGGTGATGGCGGTAGTGAACATTGTTTCGGCAGACGCCAGCACTTCGGTCGATGTAAGCTTGGGACCGAGGTTGATTGCGGCTTCGCAGAAGCCTTCGCCGAGCAGGATGCGGGAATATCCTGCGTACGCTGCCGCCTTCGCGATCAAGTCCTGACGGCCTGGTACCTGTGCATCGGTCCAACCTTGAAGGAGCTCCAGCGCCCTGTCCGCGGTTCCCCGCGCGACCTGAATCGGAGTGTAGATGCCATAGGCGTCACAGGCATTGGTCGCATAACGGGTGTCCGCGGTTGGATCGGTATCACGACGATCGAAGGCCCAATTGGCGGCCGTCGGTGTCGCATCCATCAGCTCGCCGCTCATCATGCCCGCGTCGACGATGTAGGATCCCAGCGCGCATTCGAAGTTGCCGATTGCGCTATTCACGATGAGGCCGGCGTTCGTTGGAATTTCCAGAGTCGACGTCACGATCTTGTCTGGCGCGGTCGCCTCCAGACCCTTGTCGAGAATGCTGCAGCCCTGGACGAGAGCGGACAGCGCTATGGCAGAAAGCCACTGCCCACCGATCGCAATTCCATGTCGAATTCGCCTCGCAGTGCGAGTGAAGCTCATATATGATCTCCGGGTGCTTCCGTTGAGTAGTTCGTTGGGATGGTTGAGCATTAGAAGCTCAGGCGCAGAGTGGCGACGTACGAGCGGAGCTGCGGTGTGACATCCTGCTCCCATTGACCGAAACCACGCGCGCCGCCCTGGAACGAAGCTTCGGGTTCCAGACCCTTGTAGTTCGTCCACGTGTGCAGGTTGCGGCCCGCGATGCTGACCGAAGCTCGCGCGGCGCCAAGCCGGCTCGCGAAACTCCCCGGAAGATTGTAGCTCAGCGAGAGCTCACGAAGCTTGGTGTAACTCGCATCGTTCACGAGATCGCTGATATACGCGCTGCTGCTGACCGCTCCGACGATTGCCGGGGAGAATTCCTTGGGGAAATAATTCTCACGGCACTCGATGAAGAGGTGACAACGTACGCGCCGGTTGCCGTCGAGCTTCTTGTAACCGCCTTTGAAGTCGACGAGCGTGTAGAAACTGAAATTCTGGAAGAAGCTGAGCGTAGACGTGAACGCTCCTTCTCGCGTCGGCGTCGTACTGCCGAGGAACACCACTGGCGCATTCGCGCAGAGAACCTGTGCGCCGCCGCCGGGGCCCGGATCGCAAAAGACTGCCGTTGCCTTTCCGGTGGTTGGGTCGATCGTAGCGTCAACCACCCGCTTTCCCCACCAGGCACCCACAGGGTAGCCTACCGTATGCCTGATGTTCGCCGACGGACTGATGAACGTCGCGCCCCCGAGATCCACGACCTTGGTGTGATTCGTCGAAGCGCTGAATGTGAGATCCCATGTGGTGCGGAGCGTGGCAATGGCCGTCGCGCGCACCATGAACTCGTCACCGTGCTTGGCAATCTTGCCTGCGTTCACTAGTTGCGTACCGGGATAGCCGCCCGATGGTGCAACGGGACGATTGAGAATCGCGTTCCTGGTACCGCCGGTGAAGTGAGTGTATTCGATGCCGGCTCGATCCTTCAGGAATCCGGCGTCAAATCCGAATTCGGTTTCGTACCCGCGTTCCGGTCCGAGATCGGGATTGCCCCTCGAAGCCGGGGTTACCGCTGCCGACCCGCCCGGGCCGGCAATGGCGGTAAAATACGGAACTGCCGAATACGGGAGTGGCGCCTGGCCCGTCTGACCGTAAGCGCTGCGAAGCTTGAGCGTGTTCACAAACGGCAGCCGGTAAAACGGCTCCTCGCTGATGACCCACGAGGCGCTCACCTTGGGGTAGTACACGCGCTTGAAGTTCGCTCCGAAGGCACTGTTGTTGTCAGAGCGCAGTCCGCCCGTGAGGAAGAATCTGTCGCCGAATCCGAGCTGTTCCTGTCCATAAACCCCGACGGTGTTGTTCTGAACGCTCGTTTCAGATCCACTCCGCTGTGCCGTGGTCGAGGAAAGCGCCGTCAGACCCGGGCTCGGAAAGTCCTGCCCATACGCGTCGACGTACTTGGTGTTGCGTCGGAAGAAATCGACGCCGTAGGACGTCGCAGCCGATATTGCTCTGAGCTGGCTCTTCACCGTGCCGCCATACGTCAGGCTGGAGAGCGAGTTCTGCCGGAGACCCACCACTTTGTAGCCCGAATCGGCGTCGAATCCGAAGAAGTACGAGAAGTTCGGGTCGTTGTGCACGGCCGAAAGCTCCTCGTTGTCTTCCATGCCCTGATCGGTGCCAAGGGTGAGGTGCTGCGAAAACCAGCTCACTGGATTGTGCGTGATCTGAACACTTCCCGTGAAGCGGCTGATGTCCTGGTACATCTGGTACTGTTTGTAGTAGGCGGACGGCAGCGCGCTGTAGAATCCGTCGTTGGGAAGCGGGGTGCCGTTGCTGTCGTAGAGATTGGTCGGTGTGGCGTAGTACGTCGTCCATGTAGTTCCACCGTACCCCGCTTCAGCGGCGAGGTCGGCGCGTCCGGTGACGTAACCCATGTTGCTCTCGATCTGAAGCTTGTCGGTCGGGTTGAGAGTAAGGTTGGCGCGACCTCCGAAATTCTTCTGGAGATTGGTCGGAGTAACTCCGCCGTCTTTCTTGAAATTCCCGCTCACGCGATAACGGAATCCGGGCGATCCACCTCCAACGCCGACGTCATACGATTGCATTTGCCCGGTCTGAAAAATCGGAGTTCCGGCATCGGCTTCGCGCTTCGCGATGTTGAGCGAAACGATCTGTTTCGTGACGGGATCAGGTCCGTAGTTCGTGAATAGTCTGTCTGCCTGGTTGGCAAACGAATTCGTTCCGCCTCGTACGGTGACATCCCAGGCTGGCTTTCCTTGCTGGCCCTTTTTCGTGATGATCTGAATGACTCCGTTCGCGGCCTCTGTCCCATACAGCGTCGCCGCGGCTGGTCCCTTCACGATCTCGATGCTCTCGATGTCGTCGGGATTGAAATCGTTCCACCGAGTGGTCGTGCTCGCGCCGAAGGATTGATTCACCGGACCCGTACCCTGCGAGTTGTCGACGCGAATTCCATCCACGTAAATGAGCGGCTGATTGGATAGCGAGAAGCTGGACACTCCGCGAATTCTCACCGTAGCTCCCGATCCGATGACGCCGGAGTTCTGAAGAATCGTTACCCCCGGTGCCCGGCCGTTGATGAGATTCTGGACGTTGTTGATCGGAGCTTTAGCCGTGATCTCCGATGCATCGATCTGCGCGATGTCTACTCCGAGCGTCCGTCTGGCGGTGCTGCCAGGCTGACCTGTGACTACGACCGCGTCGAGATTGATGCTTGCCGGCTCGAGACTCACGCGGGTCTCCGTTCCGACGGCCACGGTGATCGTGTTCATCTTGTAGCCAAGCCGCCTCACCTCCAGCACAGCATTCGTCCCACTGACGCCGCCAATTCGAAAGCGGCCATTCGCATCGGTCTGCGTGCCGAGTCGAGTGCCCTGAACGGTCACCTGAGCGTTCGGCAGCGGGTTCAGGCCGCGATCGAGCACGGTGCCAGAGACCGTTCCGGTCTGCGCGTTCGCCGCGCTGGCCGGCGCGACCAACAGCAGAACGAGCGCAACCAGCGCTGGCGTGAGATTAAGAAATGTCCGGGACTTGCGGGACGCACGTCCTCGTGCGCTGTCTGAAAGACACGACGGTCGATCCATACTCAGCTCCTCGTCGAGAGTGAGACACGGCTATACGGGCCGCATGTGGCGGCGGGGGGAAAAACGTATGACCAGGGACTGGCTATGGCAAGAGAAAAAAACCGGGCCGTTCGCGGCTGCCTACTGTCGCGTAGTCACCGCGATAACCCCGCCCATGTTTCCGGTGCCGAACTTCGTGGTCGCTTCCCACGAGCGATAGAGTCGTATCGTCGCCACCTGCGAAGCGGGTATGTTGCGTAGGCTGCTTAGGGGTCCGAACTCCTGCCCGTCTATGTAAACGGTGGGATAAGGCTGGGATTTCGACTTGTCGAAGCTCGTCTCTCCACGATATGTCAGGAAATTTGCGCGCAGCTTCTGTATAACTTCGTACGCAGTCGGAGCGCGCGAGACCTCGATCTCATCTTCCGTGATGAGTTGCGAGTCATTGCCAGCCGAATGGCTGGGACGAGGTGGGGTGCACGTCAACACCGCGGCGCACAGGAACGCAGTGGAGAAGCGCGCACATGGCACCCTATTGCTCGAGACGGCTGTAAATCGCTATCGCACCGCCCGGGAGGCCGGCGCCGTACTTGATCACCGCTTCCCAGGCGCGGTAAAGTCGAATCTCGGCGATCTGCGACGCAGGAATCGAGCGCAACACCGAAATCGGTCCGTAGATCTGATCATCCATGAACACCATTGGCATCGACGTGACCGTATCCCTGATGCTCGTGCGCCCGCGATACGAAAGGAAGTTCCCGTGACCCTTTCTTATAACGTCGTACGCCGTGCTCGCGTGCGATGCTTCGATCTCATCCTGTGTGATTATTTCGCGGTCCGGAGCCAGCCTTGGATCCGTGTACGGGGCGCGTGTGCACGCGATTAGTGCGACGATCACCAAAACCGGCAAGAGTATACGTTGCGGCATGTGATGCCATCTCCATTTAGCGGAGGCAAACTTCTCACAGCACTTCGCTCGGCATAATTCGAGCCTTGAAACAAAAAGTCCGGCTCGGGGCGAACCCCGAGCCGGGCCTTACTGCTAGTTCATCAGAATTAGGGCGTGCACGCCGGATTCACCGTCAGATTGCGCGCATTCAGCTCACCGCGCGGAATCGGAAGCGCCGCATTGAATGGATCAGTTGCGGTCTCCGGCCTGTGGTAGGTGGCGTTGAGCATTCCATACTCTCTCAGGTCATCGGCCCGTTGCGGACCCTCGAAGAGAAGTGAGTAACGCTTCTCGTAGAGCACCGCGTTCCGGCCGTCGGCTACAGTCGCAAAAGTAGTCGCCGGCAAACCGTAATTGGTGCGGACATCGTTCACGTCCAGGATTGCATTGGCAAACTGACCAGCCTCGATCTCGGCCTGCGCGCGCAGAAGCACAAGCTCTTCGTCACGCAGAATGCCAAGCGGAGCATTCTGGTTGGCGGTGGTCGCCGTAGCGCCAGAATAAGTGATGCTGCTTGAGAGACCGAAACCGGTCAGCGTCGTGGTGGTCACGATCTTTGACCTGCGCGTGTCACCGGCCTGTATGCTGTCCAACACCAGCGGATTGAGGCGAACCTTCGAATCCGAGATGACGTTCGGAGTGTTTTCCGATCCTCCGGCAACGAAGGTGTAGTACGGCCCCCAGCTGAACTGCGAGGGGGGAACGGCGCCCGGGCCAGCACCAAGAGCGGTCGTCAGCTCCGCAATCGCGGTGGCAAACAGCGCCGGCGTCGGGTTGGTGCGATCGATCGCACGATAATAGTCAACCTTCCCCTTCAGCCCGCGATTGAAAAGGATGAAATTGGCAACTGAGCTATAATTGCGTCCGAAGGAGGTGAACCCGCTCGGAAGAGCGAACGGAAACGTCGTAGCTCCGCCCGCGGTTGTGAGATCGGCGTTCGCGCTGTCCAGCAGAGCGGCGACATAAGCCAGTATGGCTGGCTTGCAGCGGATCGGATTGACCGCATACTGGTCGTCCGTCTGGATCGTGGCACCGACCGAGTCGTGCATTTCGATCACGCGCCATTCTTCCAACGCCTTCACGGTGCGGAAGAAGCCTCTGATTGCGCTTGCTTCGGCGGGTGTGAATTCGGCCGGAGGCGCCTTGTCGAGCGCGAGGAGAACCGTGTTTGAGGCTCTGATGGCCGTGTAATAGCCATTCCACGCGCCACTCCCTGAAAAGCTGCCTGGATCAGGATTGCCACCGAGAGTTTCCTGGACGAACCTCGGCTCCGACGCGTCGATCCGGTATACGTTGCGCGCCCAGATTCCAGGCTCGCCGAGATACGAGAACGCATCGGCGTTCGCACGGTCCTGTCCCAGAACGCCAGTCGCCAACAGCTGAAGAGTGGCGTGGGTAAGGCCTCCGAGTGCATCCGCCGTCGGGTTGTCAATCGGATTCGCCACCGGGTTGTCCTTGCACGCCGCAGTGGCGGCTACCGCCAACGCGAGGGCAACAGTTGAATATCGCTTCATATTTATTTTCGCTCGGATTAGAAAGTGGTGTTGACCGTCAGATACCACTGACGGCTCGGCGGATACGGAGTGACGTCCTGGAACCGGCCAAGAGGCTGGTTACCGAAGTTCGAGACCTCGGGATCAAGACCTGTATATTTCGTCCAGGTCTTGAGGTTCCTTCCGCTCAATTCGATCCTGGCGTTCTGAGCGTGTCCATGGAACAACATCGACGACATCGAGCTCGGGAGATCGTAGCCCAGCGTGAGCTCACGGATCTTCACGAAACCGGAGTTCTCCAGCCACACGTCGGTACCTTTCGCGAAGTCGCTCAGCATCTTGCGAGCCCGTGCGGTGTCAGCAAGCGTGCCGCCACCCACGAAGTAATCGTTGGTGAGGTTTACACCCAGCCCTCCCTTTCTCCAGTCGACGAGCGACGAGAAGTGGAAAGAGCCGAAGTTGAGGTCGTTGCTGAACCCCATCTCGTAATCCGGCGACGCATTACCGACGAACGTGAGGATGCGGTTCGCGGACGGGCAGGCCGTACCGGCCGCATTCAAAGCCGTGCAGCCGTTGACGGCCTGTAGGACGGTGATCAGCTGACCCTGCTTAATGAATGCGTTTCCGAACCGGCTGCCGAATGATCCCGACGCGGGAATGAACCCCGGAACGGGCAGCTGCGTGACCTTACCCTTGTTGCTGGAATAGGTCGTGTTCGATACCCACTCGAAGCCACCGTTGGTCCGGATTGGCGTCATTCCGAGCTCCAGCTCCGTTCCGTGTGTGACGAGTTGGCCACCATTGATAGTTTGACTCGCGAACCCGGTTGACGGAGCAAGCGCCGCCGTCAGAAGGAGATCGTCGGTCTGCTTCCGGAATTGGGTCGCGGAAAGGCGCGCCCTTCCGCTAAACATCGTCCAGTCCAATCCGCCTTCCAGCTCACTGGTGGTCTCCGGCTTGATGCCAGGCAGGCCAACGGCGGTGGAGGAGCGATAGCCGGTTCTGCCATCGATGATAATGTTCGTTAGAAAAGTGTACTTGCCACTGAGCGGCTGATTGCCCGCTCGCCCGTAGGCCAAGCGGAACTTCAGCTCGTCAGTCTTGGGCGGAAGGAAGGGGAAACGATAGGACGCCGAGAACTTCGGGTACGCATAATACTTCTGTGCGTCTCCGTTGTTGCTGGTACGCTCGGCAGTCACGCCTGCGGTCAGAAAGAGTCTCTCGCTCAGCGTCAGGAACTCTTCCTGCCCGAACAGGGAGTTACTCTTCACGATATCCTGTGATTCAGTGGTGAAGATCTGCGTAGCCGTGGAGACGTTCGTGACTCCCGGGAATACTCCGCGACCGGTGTTCTGGACGACGTCAGCGTTGCGGCGAACCTGGCCGAATCCGGCGGACGTGGTTGCAGTGAAAGCACTGGCCGACAACTGGTGTCTGAATACGCCACCGAGGGTCGCGTTGAGAATGTTCGCGTCGCCCACCACGATCGTGCCCGGATTCGCGTTGACCTGCTCGACGTACGCCGTCGCCGGTGAAATGATTCTCGTGTGATCGGAGTAGCTGTCGACACCGCCGTTCAGCGTGAAGTCCAGCTTCTGACGGTCGGTCGAGATGAAGTCATAGACAGCCGACCCGCTGCCGAGCATGCGGAAGACGTCTTCCGGAGTCTTGATCAGGACCGCGTTTTGAAACGGGTTGCTGGTGTTGTTGACGGCCAGACCCTTAGGAAAGCTTCCGTCCGGCTGGCGTGTAAGGTCCAGGAAGGAAGGCGTCTGCGAGAAATTTGTGTATGGGTTGATGCCCGTGTTGTCGTTTCCGCTGATTCCACGCTCGGTGAGCGAGTGAATGAGCTCACTGTTCGCGCGCAGATTCAGGCGGCCGCCGAACTTCTGTCCTACGTTCGCGCGGATCGACTGCTTGTTGTAATTGTCGTTGAGAACCAGGCCGCCGTCGTGCTGTACGAGCCCCGACAGGTAGTAGTTGGTTCCCCCCGCCGTTGCGCCGCGAAGCGAGGCGATCGTCTGATAGTTGAAGGGATGCTGACCGTACAGCTCCTGCTGGTAGTCGTGGCACTTGTTGGTCGCCGCACCGAAGCCCGTCGAGTCGAAGCCCGCCGCATCCACTTCCGCGCCGGAGCTGAAGCAGCGGATGGCGATCTTGTTGGAGATCCGCGCCGTACCGAAGCGCTGCGTCAGATCGAGACTGTTCTGTCCGACCTGACCCTGCTTGGTCGTGATGATGATCACGCCGTTCGTTCCTCTGGATCCGTAGATCGAGCTGGCCGAAGGACCCTTGAGAACCTGAATGCTCTCGATGTCGTTCGGATTCAGATCGGCCGACCGGTTGACGCGCTGGTCCTGGGACGATCCGAAATTGCCGCCAGCTGCCTGCGTGATCGCATTGACGCCGTTTGCGATCTGGGAGTTATCCACGATGGCGCCATCGATGACGTACAGCGGCTGGAACGAGGCATTGATTGTCGAGACCCCGCGCAGCTGGATCTGTACACCACCGCCCGGAGCACCCGAATTCTGCGTGATTATCGCACCCGGGACTTTGCCCTGAAGCGCGTAATCGATTGTCTGCGCTGGAACCTTATTCAGCCTCTCGCCGGAGATCACCGTAACTGCGTTGGCGGCATTGACACTCGAGACCGTCGTCGCCGTTCCGGTGACGACCTGGGTCTCCAGCTGCAGAATGTCGCGCGCCAGACCGATGTTGACGTCGGCCGGACCGGCGCTCACCGGAAACGTCTTCTGGATGTAGCCGATTCTGCGGAGACGAAGTGTGACCGGCCCGTCGGGGGCGTTCAGGGTGAAGCGACCCTGATCGTCGGTGTACGTGCCGAAAGTTGTGCCGACGACCGTGACGCTCGCGGCATTGAGCGGTTCACCGCTGCCCTCTACGGTTACGCGCCCGCTGATGCGACGCGTCTGCGCAAAGGCACTGGCGCTGAATACGGCCAGCATCAGCAGTGAGAAAACGGACGAGCGAATTCTATTCATGCCTGTCTCCAGCTAGAATGGGTGAGGGCCCGCAGCACAGGCGCAGCAAGCCTTCGCAGAGTAGTGGGATCTCTGCGGGATTTCTGAGAAGCCCCTATTTTGGGAGCCGGATTGCTGACTGTCAAGGGTTGATGATCGGGATAGGGTGGTGTTACGAAGGCTCGTAAGCTTTCGCGCCCATGAAAAGAAATCACCGGCCAATCAGGCCGGCAATTTCCTATACCTACCTTATGAGAGCGTCGCCTACGGCTTTGGAGGCGTCGGTGGCGCGGGCGTCTTTCCCGTCCCGAAGTCGACCACTGGAGGTGCCTCTGTCCCTGCGGCCGCCTCGAAATAAGTGCGCGGCTTCGCCCCAGTCACCTTCGCCGTCAATGTCTGCGGAAAGGTCCGGATGTACGCATTATAGGTGTTCACCGCCTGGTTGTAGTCCGTCCTCGCCGTCGCGATTCGATTCTCGGTACCTGTCAGCTCATCCTGAAGCCGCAGGAAGCCCTGATCCGCCTTCAGCTGCGGGTACGCTTCCGAAATTGCGAGCAGCCTTCCCAGCGCGCCCGTCAGCTGGTTATTGGCGGTCGCCATCTGCCCCGGATCCCCGGTCTGGATCGCGCCAGCCAACCCTGCGCGCGCCGTCGCAACCTGGGTGAAGACGGCTTCCTCGTGCTGGGCGTATCCCTTGACCGTGCTTACGAGGTTCGGCACGAGATCGGCCCGGCGCTGCAGCTGCACCGAGATCTGCTGCTTCGCCTGCTGCGCGCTCTCGTCGTACTGCTGTATTTGATTGTATCCGCAGCCCCCCACCGTGAGGAGCAGCGGCGACAGGGCGAGTACCAGTCCACGTTTCATTTTATCTTGTCCTCGGTTGATGATGGCTACACGCTGTGCGGCCGAGCTTCAAATCTACCCTCGAAATTCGTCCAGATAAGACACCAGACGCTCCATCGCCGACAGATACTCCCCGAGCGTCGCGGAAGCGGTATCCTTTGACAGCTTCTGCGTCCCTCTCGCGTGGCGGATCACTCGCAGGAACGCCTCGGGCGAAAATCCGGCGCTCTCCGCGATCGAAGTTGTCAGCTGTTCGTAGTCCTGTGACGGCACTCGCCCTTGGAGTCGTACCACGCCCCGGAAAATCACCATCAGCGTGCTGAGACTCTTTTCCAGCACTTCCAGCTGGAGTCCAGTATCGCCTCCAGCTCCCATGATTGCCTGCCGCAGCTGGAGCAGCTTTCCCATGGTCTGGTGCTCCACCTGAAGCCGCAGGTCAGCCGGCGCCACGCGTATTCCCTCGAAGGGCGGATCGCCATGAAGAACGCGATGCCGTTCCAGAATGTCCGCGTACTCCATCGGAAAAATATCCGATGACGTTTTCCATTCCGTCGTCGTGAAGGTCAACGGCGGAGGATTCCCATCCTCCGTCCACGCCTTCGAAACGGCCGCGACCGCGCGCAGTCGCTCGAGCGGCAGCGCATCCACGATCACCAGCACGTTGTAGTCGGAGGTCTTCGGTCGATGCTCACCGGCGACCGCCGATCCGAACAGCACTACCGACCGCAACGCGTCGCCATATGCAAGCTGAAGTTGTCGCACCAGTTCATCGAGTTTCATCATTCCCTTTCCTTCTAACGGAGGCGTGAACCCGCCTGTTTCGTTTTCGCGATTCTTGGGACATCATCACCAGCTCGAGCCACCACCGCCGCCTCCAAAACCCCCGCCTCCCCCGAATCCTCCAAAGCCACCGCCTCCACCACCGCCGCCGAAGCCTCCAAACCCGCCGCCGCCCCAACCTCCGCGGCCACCGCCCCCGAATCCACCCATCGGAATGATGATCGGCAGGCAGCCACCGCCACCGCACCCGCCTGTCGAGCGACGGCGCATACTGCTAAGGACGAAGAGAACAACGATGAAGATGATGAAGATCGCGAAGGGCGGGATTCCACCACCATTGCCCGCTGGATAGTTGTCGCGGCTCTGAACGACTGGCGCAGCGGCCAATGCCGTGTCGATCGTGAAGTTGAACTCCTTCGCAAAGCGCTCCGCCGTGCGCAGCGTAACGAGCTCCAGTCCCGTGCTGTAGTCCTGAGCCATGAACGCTGGCGTTGCCTCCCGGCAGATGTCGCCCGCGTCAGCATCAGTTATGAAACCCTCTGAGCCGTACCCAGTCGCGACGAAGCAGTGGCCACGCCCGTCCTTGCTCGTTTCCTTGGGCACGAGGAGTATCACTGCGCCGGCGTTTCGCGTCGGGTCGCCGGGATTGCCGATCTTCCCCACCTTCCACTGGCGGCCGATCTGGAGCGCCACTTCCTGAACGTCGCGCGTGCCGATGTCGGGCAGAGTGACTATCGTGATCTCCCCACGCGATTTCGCGCGCACGTCCGCTGCGATCTGCTCCATGCGCGGCACGGCATCCGGACGAATGACGTGCGCAAAGTCGTTGACCAACCCGACCGGCGCGGGTATCTGGATTGCCTGCGCGAAAAGCAGCAACACGATGGCCTTCACAGTGGCCACCAATTTTGCCGTAGACGGGAAACCCAACAGCGGTGCGTTCAGAATTTGCTCTCCCTTGATTTCATGGCTCGCGAGGAGGTCTATTTAGTACATGATTCCACTTCAAGTTAATCGCGCCCGCACGATTGCCGTTCTGGCGCTTTCCTTCGCGTGCGCGCCCGCCAACACCAGCAAGCAGGTCGCCGAAAGCGGCACCGTCGGGCGAGAGGACACGACAAAGGTCGCCGTTCCAGCTGCACCCGCCGACCCCGATATCGCCAAAGCCGACCTCGCGCGCATCCAGGGCAGTCCAACCGCACCGCTCTGGGTGATCGAAGTGAGCGACTTCCAGTGTCCATACTGCAAGCAATGGCACGATGAAACATACAAGACTTTCCGCAATGAGCTCGTCAGCACCGGTAAAGTCCGGCTGGCGTACGTGAATTATCCGCTCGCCATGCATCAATACGCGTGGCCTGCCGCGGAGGCGGCGATGTGCGCGGCAGCCCAGGGAAAATTCTGGGAGATGCACGATGCTCTCTTCAACACACAGGAGAAGTGGGAAGTACTTCGATCTCCAGCCATGTTCTTCGACTCGCTCGCGCGGGCGCAGGGCGTGGACGCCGACCGCTGGCATAAGTGCGTTCAGTCCGGAAAGATGAAACCGCTCATACAGGCGGACCACGATCGGGCTGAAACGGCCGGTGCGAACTCGACGCCGAGCTTCATGATCGGAGACAAACTCCTCGCCGGCGCGCAGCCGATCGAGGAGCTGCGCCGCGCGGTCGACTCGGCCATGGCGAAGCGCAAATAGACAACCCTCAGAAGCTGCCGTGAATTCGCTGCTGCGAATTCCATACGGAATCGCCGGGCGCGTGGCAAACGTGCTCGCCGGCGTCATACCGGCGGGAGAGTCAAAGTTTCGCCGCGGGCTGGGCGCTCGCCGCGGGATAGTAGAGCGATACCAAAATTGGTCATCAGCTGCGCGTGATCCGGCGCGGCCCCTCGCCTGGTTTCACGCACCCTCCGTAGGCGAAGGACTCCAGGCTCAACCCGTAATCGAGCTCGTTCGCGCGCGGAGACCCGATGTTCAGATCGTCTACACATTCTACTCGCCCAGCGCCGAGCAGTTCGCGCGAGCTCTTGACGTGGATTTCGCGGATTACCTGCCGTTCGATACAGCCGGCGACGCGGATGCAATCATCGCCGCACTTCGGCCCAGCGCGCTCATCTTCAGCAAGCTCGACATCTGGCCCGAGCTCACCGAGAGAGCCGCTCTTGCCGGCGTTCCGGTTGGCGTGATCAGCGCGACACTCGCCGAGACTTCCGGCCGCCGGAGTTTTCTCGCGCGCGCTCTGCTCGGCGACGCGTACCGGGCGATTGCGCGCGTTGGCGCCATCGACGCAAAGGACGCCGACCATTTTCGCGAATTGGGTTTGCCTCCCGGACGTCTGGAGATCACGGGTGACACGCGATACGATCAGGTATGGGATCGGGCGCAGCGGCAGCCGTCGCCTCTGGTGCAATCGCTGCGGTCATCGCGTCCGACTCTCGTCGCCGGCTCGACCTGGCCTTCTGACGAGACGCACCTTCTCGCGGCATGGACGAGGATCCGCGAAAAGATTCCGGACGCGAGACTGATCATCGCGCCGCACGAGATCAGCACCGGCCACCTCAGGTCGATCGAGCGCTGGGCGGGCTCCAACGGGCTTAGCGCGTCGCGCATCGATGCGCGAGAGGCCGTGAGCGCCGACGTCGTGCTGGTAGATCGATTTGGCGTGCTCGGCGATCTCTATTCGATCGCCGATGTGGCGTACGTCGGCGGAGGCTTCCACTCCGCTGGCTTGCACTCGGTGCTGGAGCCGGCCGCGTTCGGCGCGCCGGTGCTGTTCGGTCCGCGCCACGAGAAGAGTCGCGATGCCGGCAAATTGATCGAGGCGGGGGGCGGTGCGGCGATCAAAGGGCAGATCGACCTGGCGATTCGGCTGCGGGATTGGCTGGGTTCTTTACCGGCGCGCGACCTTGCCGGCTCGGCGGCGAAGTCGATGGCTCAGAGCGGCGTCGGCGCCGCGGAGCGCTCCTTCCTGCTCGTCAGCTCTTTGTTTGGTCGGTGAGCACTGGTGCCGGGTGCACGGGCGTCCGGTAGCCCACCGCGTTAGCGCTGGGCTTGTGTACGAAGAATCCCTGTACGAGGTGCACGCCAAGTGACTTCACCATGTCGTACTCTTCCTTTCTCTCGACGCCTTCCGCGATGACCATGGCGCCATGCTCATTGGCGAAGCGAACCATCGTCTCAACCAGGTTCTGCTTGATGAAATTCTGGTCGATGCAGTTGATGAGCGACATGTCGAGCTTGATGAAGTCCGGCTCCAGGTTCGCGATGGAGCCGAGTCCGGCGTAACCGCTGCCAGCATCGTCGACAGCGAACCGAAATCCGTGGTCGCGGAATTCCTTCAATCGCCCGCGAAACTTCGGGTAGTCCTTGATTGCGGTGCGCTCGGTGATTTCGATGACCACGCGCGTTGGATCCTTGACGTTGAGTCCTTCGACGTCGAAGGACGGATCGGCGAAATCGGCGGGATCCACGTTCATGAACAGCAGCTCGCCATCCTTGAGCAGCTTTCCCATCCCTTCGATCGCGCGCTCGCGACAGAGACGGCTCAGGTCCCAGATCAGGTCCGACTG
>JBDTIV010000027.1:0-34237 GCA_039936175.1 Gemmatimonadaceae bacterium
TTCGAAGCGTGCGCCCTTCCCGGAAAAACTAACGCTCTTCTCCGGCCCTACTTTGGGGACCCGTTGAACGGACCTAACGTGTCCGGTTTACGGACACATAGTGCTTCCAGGGGCCCGCTTTTGACCGTCCTCGCGCCGTCAGGCGCTCGATTCCCGGTCGAAAATGCGGGGGCCTGTTTGGTGCCCTGTTTGCCCCGATATTTCTCGGCATTTTGTCGTTCGAAGTCCGGCACCGATGCTCGGTTCTCCTCTGAAAGCCGTCAAATTGCCGTGATTGATCTCTGCCTAACGTCCATGGGGTTCAGGGGGTCGCGGGTTCAAATCCCGCCGTCCCGATTTTCTTAAACGAAACGCCGAACATCACTTGGACGTTCGGCGTTTTTGCATCTCACCAAAATCGAAGGTAAAATTGCGGGTAAGATCGCGTCTGTCTATCCGCTTTTGTCTCCAGACATTTTGGACTAAAGGCATAAAGATCGGCACCCGCAAATCCGCGACGACCCACTCAGGTCGGCGGAGGCGCATCGCGGTCCGCGGCCAACCGCGGCGCGACGACCGGGGCTCCGGCACCAGTGGCCCGCCCCAACGCACGGACCCGCTCGAGGTTGTGGACCGCGCCCTGGTATTGGCGCTCCACAAGCGCGCGAACGTCGGGGGGGAGATCCTTCTTCCGCGCGTCTTCGTAGTTCTTGACCGCGACCTCTTCGCCGCGCTCACACTCCGTTATGATCGTAGCCTCGTCCTTTCCGGTGACTGTCGCCTTGACGTCGATCCAACCCCGGTGAATCTTCGCAGCCACACTGCCGGTTGTCTCCGGATCGCCCCCCAACCGGCGCACCTCGGCTTGCAACTCAGCCGCGGACCGCTCGATGACCTGGGCGCGAGACGTAAAGAGTGCTTTGGCCTCGGTGTTCTTCACGGCGGACGCAGCGGTCCGGAAGCCGTTGACGCCGTCCTTGCAGGTTTGGATCAAGTCGTTGAGGACTGATACCGTCTCCTTGTTGTCTCGTGCCATCGTCGTGCTCCTGGATATGGTGACATGTCTTCCTCAGGCACAGCACGTGCCCGGCTGCGCAAATGGAGACGGAATCCCGTACCGTGTCAGCCGCGCATTACCGGCCCACCTGCCCCGAGCTCGCTCAGATAGACGCGAGGCGCGGCAATTGTCTGTGAGCACCAGCTGCGAATCTCCCCAAGCAGTCGAATCATCGGACGGTGGAACCCTTACCAGCGGCCTAGGTACGAGTAGCTTCCGCTCGTGTTTTCGTGAGCACACGCGCGCGCTGTCGCGGCGCATCTCTGGCGGGCGGACTACCGCGCCGCTGCGTGACGTACTATTGGGTATTTTTCTCAGCCTCTGGCGCTTAAATAGGCTGGCGACGCACGGTTATGGATTCGCGCCGTTCCAACACACTACAAGACTCGAAGGCACACTGGATGATTCGCCATAGCGGCGCCCTCGCAACAGCATGTGGACTGCTCTTCGCAGCGAACACCGCTCACGCCCAAGCCACCAACACCGCTGCTCACGCCCAAGCCACCAACACCGCTGCTCACGCCCAACAGGCCGTCGACCCCGTTCGCGTGATGGTGGGCCGGCTCGATCTGGAGAGATACAAGGCAACGCTTCGCGGTCTGCAGAAGTTCGGCGACCGGCGCCAGGGCACTTCACGCAATCGCGCGGCAGTCGACTGGATCGAGGCGCAGCTCAAGAGCTATGGCTGCGGGAATACAGAGCGGATCACATACGAATTCACGGGACGCCAGGTACAGAATGATTCGACGCGGCGCTTCGACAGTCTCGCGCGCGCTGCTAAAGGACTGCCGCCGCTGCGGCCCAGAGTCGCCGCGCCGCCCGCGCGGACCCGCGACTCCACGGGCGTTCGCTACGACAGGGCCGGGAACATCATAAAAGGCTACACCGCGCAAACCGGCGTCAACATGAATCCGCTGCTCCAGCCCGACACCGCGCTACGGAGGATCGATGCGGAGCCAGACACCCCCGGTCAGCGACAGGAAGTGTACTGCACCAAAATCGGCAGAACGCATCCTGAAGAGATGTACATCGTCGGCGGACACATGGATGGTCATGGCTACGGCGCCGCGCTGAATGACGATGGATCTGGCACCGCTCTGGTCATGGAGCTCGCCCGCGTATTCAGCGCCACCGACGTCACCACGGACCGCTCGGTTCGATTCGTTCTCTGGAACAACGAGGAGACTGGCCTCAACGGAGCGCACGCGTACGTCGATCAGCGCCAGGCGCAGCAGGGCATCGAAAACCCCAAAGGTTCGGGGAAATATCCCGAGCCCAAATGGCTGGGGATGATTCAGCACGATATGATGATGTGGGATCACGGCATGCCCGGGCCCGATGGAAAGGTCAGCTCCGACCAGCGCCGGGAGGCAGACGTCAACATCGAGTTCGCCGGGGCTTCGAAGTTCGCCGACGAGGCGCAAAAACTGGCGTGGTTCTTCCGCCGCTCGAACGATAAGTATGCGACGGACTATCCCGCCGCGGTGGGCGACCGAATGAGCAACACCGACTCGGATCCGTTCAAGGACGTCGTGGCTGCTATCAGCCTTCGTGAGAACGAGCGCCTCGCGCAGACCGGAACCGGCTGGAATCCCACCTGGCACCAGCCCATCGATGTCTATTCGACTTTCTCGGACAAGGATTTCCGTCTCGGATTGAACGCGGCGCAGACGACTCTCTCGGCCGTGGCTCAGTTGGCGGGCGCCAGCCTCAAGTAGTTTCACTCAACCCTTCCTCTTCTACTCGCCACTGATGCGCATCGCTCACCGCTTCCTTCTCATCGTCTCGCTCGCCCTCGCCGGATCAGCTACCAGTGCGATCGCCCAGGGGCGCCGCGCCACATTGCCGCCGATTCGCCACGTCTTCGTGATGGTCCTCGAGAATCAGGGGTTCGACACGACGTTCAACGCCCATTCGCGCGCACCCTACCTCGCCGACACACTCAGAAAAGCGGGCGCGTTTCTCCGTCAGTATTACGGGATAGGGCACTACAGCCTGCCCAACTATCTCGCCATGATCTCGGGCGTCGCTCCGTCCCCCAAGACTCAGATCGACTGCCCCCACTTCGATGACTTCGTCGAGACCGGGATTGCGCGCGATGGACAACCGATCGGCGACGGGTGCGTTTATCCAGCTCACGTCAAGACGGTCGCAAACCAGCTCGAAGCCGCGCATCTGACGTGGGGCGCGTTCATGGAGGACATGGGCAAAGATCCCGCGCGCGAGTCAGCAACGTGCGCTCATCCGCCGATTGGCACTCCCGATCACACCGAGGGAGCGACCGCGGTAGATCAGTATGCGACCAAACACAATCCATTCGTCTACTTCCACGCGATTATCGATTCGCCGACGTGCGGCCGGAACGTCGTTCCGCTGACTCGGCTCGAGGATGCGCTCAGGTCGGCGGACCGCACGCCGAACTACACCTTCATCGCGCCCAATCTCTGCCACGATGGACACGATCGCCCGTGCAAGAATGGCGAGCCAGGCAGTCTCGAATCCGCGGACACCTTTCTGCGGCACTGGGTTCCGGTAATCATGAATTCACCGGCCTATCGCGCTGACGGTGTTCTGGTGATCACGTTCGACGAGGCTTTGAGCATCGACGCAGAGGCGTGCTGCAGCGAACCCGCCGGACCCAATGTGGCGAAGCCTGGTGTGAATGGGCCGGGCGGTGGACGAACCGGCGCGGTCGTGCTGTCTCGATTCATCAGGCCCGGGACGGTTTCACGAGTGCCCTACAACCATTACTCTCTGTTGAGAACGGTCGAGGACCTGTTTGGGCTGCCGCACCTCGGCTACGCCGGCAGGCGCGGGCTCGTAGGTTTTGGGAAGGACGTGTTCAGTGCTCAGGCGTCTTCGCCGTAGTACCGCTGGATGCACCAGGTGAGAGCGTGCTGGAGCATCTTCTCTCTCTCTCTTAGGTGAGAAGAGTCGGGGGCCGCCCTGATCGTGGTGTCGCCGAGCACTGCCGACTTGATGGCTATCACGACTTTCTCGGGCTCCGCGCCTTCTGATTTCATCTGGTCGACGAGAGCGCAGACCAGATCGCGAACCTTGTCCTGTTGACCCTCGGAGCGCGACACCGCTGCGCTCAACTGGTTCTTGAGCGCTTTGGCGTGATCACCGCCCGCAAAAGTGTCGTCGGTCATCGCCGTCAATGTCCGCGTCTCCACGTTGAATGCAAGCGTAATTTTTGTACAGAGGGCTCGGATTCGATTTACCGGCGCCGGCGCACGGGAAGGTGTACGCGGTAGTGGAAACAAATGTTGAACTGCCCTCAAAAATTTGTCCTGCGACTTGGTGTAAGCCTTGGGCGGTGCGATTATACGCGTGAACGCTTTCATCACCGTTGCACTGGATGAAACACCATCATGGCTGCAGCTCGAAAGGTCGGCGTCTTCGTCGGGAGTCTCCGCAAAGAGTCGCTTACGCGCAGAGTCGCAAACGCAATCGTAAAAGTCGCCCCTCCCTCACTGGCATTTGAGTTCGTCGACTTCGCAACGCTCCCGAGCTACAACCCCGATCTCGAGGCCTCGCCACCGCCAGAGTGGGTTGCGTTCCGGCGCAAGGTGAGCGCGGTCGAAGCACTCCTGTTCGCGACGCCAGAGTACAACCGCTCGGTTCCCGGCGCCTTGAAAAACGCGATTGATGTCGGCTCGCGACCCTACGGCAAAGGCGCGTTGAATGGAAAGCCCGGCGCTGTCGTGAGCGTTTCTCCTGGGCACCTGTCCGGTTTTGGTGCCAACCACCACCTGCGGCAGATGCTGGTATTTCTCAACGTGCCGACTCTGCAGCAGCCCGAAGCGTACATCGGCGGCGCGGACAAGCTCTTCGACGCCGAGGGGAACCTCACCAACGAATCAACCCGCGAATTCCTGCGGTCTTTCACCAACGCGTTCGCCGCATGGATCGAGCTCAACCTGGCTGGAAAAGAGTAGCGCCGACTCAAGGGTACGACGGATTCCAAAAGTTAGGACCGACTCAAGAGTCCGAAGACGTCCTAAAGTAGCAATGGACCGTTACGACCTAAAAAGCGTATCATAAGAGCGTGTCACACTATTCGATTTTCCAACTGGAGCTCATATGTCGCCCCATAGAATTGTCGTGCAGTTTGCAGGGCGTCGGGCCATCCTCATCTCGGGAGGCGCCGTCGCCCTCCTTTGCGCGATCTCGACTACCGCGTGCTCACAGGATGCGCGCGCCAAGGCCGCAGCTCCGGCCTCCAACACTCACAGCAGCAGCTTCGTGAAACCGTCTGACAGCGAGCTCCGAAAGAAGCTCACGCCCGTGCAATACGAGGTGACGCAGCACGCGGACACCGAGAGGCCGTTCAACAACGCCTACTGGGATAACCACGAGGCCGGGATATACGTGGACGTCGTTTCCGGCGAGCCGCTCTTCAGCTCACTCGACAAGTACGATTCTGGGACGGGGTGGCCGAGCTTCACACGTCCACTCGTGCCTGCCAACGTCACCACGAAGAGCGACCATCTTCTCGGATACACGCGCACCGAAGTGCGGTCTGCCGGTGCAGACTCGCACCTCGGCCACGTGTTCGACGACGGGCCGCGTCCAACGGGTCTGCGGTATTGCATGAACTCCGCTTCCATGCGGTTCATTCCAGTGTCGCGCCTCGAAGCCGATGGCTACGGACAATATCTGCCGCTGTTCAAGCTTAAGGCGGCGGGGACCGAGTCAACGCCCCGGAAGTAGGCCGCCCCGTGCGCCGAGTGACGAAAGGCTTCACGCTCATCGAGCTGATAATCGTCATGGTCGTGATCGGCGTGCTCGCCGGGATCGCGATCGCCAGATTTGCAAACGCGAAGGAAATGGCTTACGTGGCCACGATGAAGTCCGATCTGCGCAATTTTGCGATCTACGAGCAGAATTACGCCGCCGACAATAACGGCAGCTATTTTTCGGGGGACGGTGTCGCGGCGGGCTTCAAACACTCGCCCGACGTCACGGTGCTCGCCACCGCCGCGACTGGACCGCCGGCGACGTGGTCAGCGAACGCCGCCCACACCAGGACGCCGACCACGTGCTCTATCGGTACCGGAATTTCTCCAGGCGCTGACATCAGCTGTCCCTGATCGCAAGGGGTCCGAGCGGACTGGACTGCGAGACTCGTGGGGAACAGATTTGCGTTCCTTCGTTCACCGCCCCCGAGAATTTCGCGCTTCCATGGAATGTTGGCTCATAACGTCCCGCGCCGAGGTGATGAGACTCGAGTTCGGAGACGAACCCCCGACTGAGATCTGTCTCCCCGACAGACCTCTCTCGGACATACAGGATGACGCGTCGAAGCGCGTTATCCAGGACGCGCCTTACATCATCTACCGCCGCTACCACCTCGCCCACGAGAGCTGGCGGCTGGGCATCGTGTATTCAATCGCGCCGCCGACCGTCGGTGATATCCAGATCCTCTCGGCCTATCGAGCGGGGCACGAGGCGCGACCTCACCTCGTGTGAGGATGCAGCCCCTCGGCTGACGCTATTTGTGCCGCAGCTTGTCGACGGCTGCATCAAGAAGCTTTTGCAGCCGCTGATACTCTTCGTCAATTCGTTTCGCCGCCGCTGGGAGCTCTGTTTTGCCTTTTTCCGCAAGGTCGGCCAAACGCTTTCCGGCGTTCGTCAGCTCTTCGCGAAGCTTGTCGAGAGTCTGTTTGAGATCATCCATTGTCCCGTCTCCGGTAGTCGGCGCGCAAACTGGCGCGTCGAGTGTTGGCGTTCTATTTCTTTGCGGGTTTCACGAGCAGCTTCTGCCCGATCTTCACTCGATCTCCCACGATCTGATTCCACTGCCTGATCTGATCGGGTGTCGCACCAAACTTCGTGCCGATCAGCGATAGCGCGTCACCTCTTTTTACAGTGTAGTAGAGGGGCTCGTTGACGAGAGCCGCGACGGCTTTCCTTAGGCTGACCTCCTTTGCGGCGGCGGCGCGCTGGCTATCGTGCGTCCCGTTGACGTAATCGACGAGCGAGTCGAGTGCCGCACCCTGACCGCTCGTGGCGGCGAACACTCCGCGCGGTACCCCTGGGTGAGTAACGGTCACGCCGTGCGCAGTGAGGAAGTAGAGACGCCGCCCCCGCATGTCGAGCAGAGTGTCGTTGGGGAACTCCTGGCTCACGATAGTGGCCGGTGCGTCAGCGCTCGCCAGCTTCTCGCCGGGTGCAACGCCAATGAAAATCAAGCGGTCGTTCGTGGCGTAGAGAATCCCATTGGCGCTCCGGTAGTAGTCAGTGGGGCGCCTGATGAATACCTTTGCCTGCCGCTGCACTTTCTCTCCATAATGAAGCATTCCGCCGCGTAGTTCACGGTCAGCCGACGCCCACGCTTTTGGGGCGTCGACGTGTCGCATGAAGAAGAAGTAGCCAAAGAGAAGGAGTCCGATCAGAACTACTGCGAGTCCGAGTAGCGCTTTCTTCAGAAAACGGAATGTGCGGTAAAGGCCTTCAGACTCTTTCATTGTGGATCAGTGTAGTAGGGGGCGCGCACGGGCGGGAGGGCAATCTCCATACCCGCCTTGGCATATGAGGTGCAACCGGGAGGCGTATGACCGACCTCGAGCAGGACGAGCGCCAGTCAGGGGCCGGAGATCCCTTTACGAACGTCGCCGTTCGGAACCCGATCAAGGGACCCGCGCCGCGCTGGCAACGCCTTCTCAAAACGGTCGGGCATGGACTCGGCGCTGCTGTCCTTCTTGCGGCCGGCGCGGTGTGGACGCTTCGCCAGCAGCATCCGCTTTACCTCCGGCCTGGCGCGCTTCTCCATCTTCCGCCGGCGCTGGTGACCGCGGCTGCACCCGGAACGGAGCCATACCCCACGCCAACCGATGCAAAGGCGCTGGAAGAAATCCAGCGGGTCGCTTTCTCCCTCCGCAAGTACACCAGTGACACGGTGCTGGCCCGGCGGATCGCTTCGGCCATTGTGACCCAAGGAGGGAAAAAGAATATCGATCCAGCCCTGCTCGTGGGGGTGCTCCTCACCGAAGATGCGAAGCTGGACCCCAACGCGAGAAGCTCGGTCGGCGCGCGTGGACTGATGCAGGTGATGCCTTTCCACGCGGGGAAATGGGCGGGCTGCACGTCCGCCGACCTCTTTTCAATTGATTCCAACATCTGCCATGGAGCGAGCATTCTGGCGGATCTGATCAAGCGGTCGCCCTCAGTATCGACGGCTCTCCAGCGCTACAACGGGTGCGTCCACGGCACCAACACTCCCAACTGCCACACATACTCCGGAAAAGTTTTGAGATTCGCGGAGCAGGCGGCTACGCAGATGCTCAGTTTCGGCATGAGTGAGTAGAGTGGCGCGCGTCGAATATAAACATTTGATACTGGCTGCTGTCTAGCGCCCACCTCTGTAAGTGTCGCTATCATCGACGCTTACACGAATAACCCACACATACATGGTTTTTCATCGCCGTCCCCTCAGGGCTGGTTTTAAACTATTTCTTGACGGCATTCGTCAATAGAGGTACCGTTATACGTATCTCAGCAGTGGCACTACCACAATAGAATCAGTTATGCCCGAATGGATAGGACGGGAGCTCGAGCGAATCAGAAAGCTCAGAGGTCTCCGTCGTGAAGACGTTGCAGCGCGTATGTCCAGACCGGTGTCGGCATCGACGATACGCAATATCGAGCATGACGAGGACTACAATGTCTCGCTCGATCTATTGCGACAGATAGCGGCGGTGCTGGGCGCCAAGATCCAGGTCTCCCTCGAGGCTGAAGATCTCAAACGCTGGCATACGCCACCGGGACAAAGGCCGGCGATCAATCTGGCCGATGGACCGACCGAAGGGCACGAGAAGTTGATCGACAACGAGTACTTCATCCGGTACATCCGGGCGGGTTATCCCGACTGTCCGTTGACGAACTCGCAGATTGGACGAAGGATGTGGGACTTCGCCAAGCCCAGAGGAGCGGAGCTGGTGAAGGGCAGAATGCAGGTTAAGAAGCTGCCGGCGACCGAGAGCATCGCTACATACAGGCTCCCGACGACCGCAGCGCAGTACCGCGTTCGTGAGCGGGATATGGAAGTACTGCACGGTTTTGCTGATCGGTTGGGCCGGGCATACCGCGATGAGAAGGGAAGAGTTCTTGTTCCGCTCATCTAAGCGAGTTCGGGCTGTACTAATTCCAGGAGAACCTGTGAAGAAGTCACTTAAGCCGTTAGATGCACCTCCTCCGAAGCTGTCGTCGCCGATGAAGTCGGCGATGCGGGGCGTCTCCCATGCTTTTGCACTGGGAACGCTGCTCGTGAGCGGTGCAGTCTGGACTATATCCCAGCAGCATCCCCTCTATGCCAATCCGGGGAAGCTTCTGAGACTGCCCGCGGCAGTGGTCGACGCTTCGCAGCCCACCGAGCAGGCGTTTCGCATCGGTGAGGTGCTGAATCAGTACACCCATGACCGTACGCTTGCCTTCCGGATTGCCGACGCGATCGTCGAGCAGGGTCAGAAGGAGAAAATCGATCCAGCTCTGCTCGTTGGCGTCTTGCTGACCGAAGACGCGGACCTGAATCCGCGTGCTCGCAGCTCTGTCGGCGCGCGTGGTCTCATGCAGGTGATGCCGCTTCACAGTGGTAAGTGGGGCTGCGGCTCGAAGGACCTCTTCGATGTGGAAAGCAACATCTGCCACGGCGTTCAGATCCTCAAGGCGGCGCTCGACGGTTCGCCCAACACGCGTGTCGCGCTCCTCCGCTACAACGGTTGCGTCCGTGGCCGCAATACGCCGAACTGTCACACGTATGACGACAAAGTTCTCAAGCACGCCGGACGTGCGGCGGCCGAGATGCGACTGGTGAAAACGCAGAAGAGCGAGTAAGGTTGTCTGGAAAAAAGGAGCCGGCGCTAACGCGCCGGCTCTTTTTTTTTGGTATGCGCCGCAATCCATACTGGATACTCGCCCTCTCGCTCCTCGGAATTTCTGTAGCGGGTCCGCTCGTCCGCCTCTCCAGCGCGGATCCGGTCGTAATTGCGGTCTGGCGCCTCGGGTTCTCGCTCCTCATCGTCGCGGCGTTTCTCGTCGTCACCGGAGAATGGCGCGACTGGAAGCGCGTCACCAGGGCCGAGTTCGCCCTGGCGGCGGGTGGAGGGATCTGCCTGGCACTTCACTTCTGGGCCTGGAACGCGTCTATCCACCTCACGACCATCGCCGCGTCGGTCACCCTGGTCAGTCTCCAGCCGGCGGTAGTTGCCGCGATCTCGGCAGTCGCGCTCCGAGAGCCGCCCTCGCGACGGCAGCAGGCCGGGATCGCGATCGCGATTGTTGGCGCGTTCATCATCGCGGCTCCCGATCTTCGTGGAGGACTGGCACCCGCCGGCAACCGCGCGCTGGAGGGCAACCTTCTGGCCATGTCGGCCGCGGTCACGGCCGCCATCTACTATTCCATCGGACGACGCCTGCGCGCCACTCTCGGAATATGGGCGTACGTGTCGATTGTCTACTCCGCTGCATTCGTCACTCTGGCACTGATAGCCATGGCGCGCGGTATCCCGCTCGGACCGCAACCGCCCACCGAGATCGGGATTTTCGCAGCACTGGCCGTCGGGCCAATGCTGATTGGCCACACTGGAATGAACTGGGCTCTCAAGTATCTTCCCGCCTACGTCGTCAACCTCACCGTGCTCGGGGAGCCAGTGGGAGCGACGATGCTCGGCGCTTTCATTCCCGCCATTCGCCAGATCCCGACGATCGCCACACTCGTCGGAGGAGCCATCGTGCTGACAGGGGTGATAATCGCCGCCGACTCAGCTTCGAGGCGGAGCACGGCAGAGATCTGACCATTAAATTGTAGCGCTGAATGCGAAGACCCCTCTTCACATCCGTCTTTCTCTGCCTGCTCGCGATCTGGGCGTCACATCCGATCGCCGCTCAAAACGGGATAACGTCACCGCGCTCTCAGTTCGGGCACGCCATCGGCGACGACTACTTCCTTGTCAACTACACGCAGATGATCGAGTACTGGAAGAAGCTCGATCGCGAATCCGACCGGATGACGATGGTCCGGATCGGAACGACTGCCGAGGGGCGCCCGATCTGGATGGCGATCATCACTTCTCCGGCGAATCAAAGGAAGGTCGCTCGCTACCAGGAGATTTCGCGGCGCCTCGCCCGTGCCGAGGGGCTCACGGACGCTCAGGCGCGCGCACTTGCCGCCGAGGGGAAAGCGGTGGTATGGATCGACGGCGGGTTGCACGCGAGCGAGGTACTGGGGGCGCAGCAGCTGATCGAAACTGTCTACGAGCTCGTGAGCCACAACGACGCCGAGACTCTCAGATTTCTGCGCGACGACATCATACTCTGCGTGCCGGCCAATCCGGACGGCCAGGAATTCGTCTCCAACTGGTACATGCGCGAGGCAGATACGCTCAAGCGAACTACGTCGAGGTTGCCGCGACTCTATCACAAGTACGCGGGGCACGACAACAACCGCGATTCGTACATGGCGTCTCAGCCGGAGACGCAGGCGATGGACAGCATCCTCTTCCGTGCCTGGTACCCGCAGATCATGTACAACCATCACCAGACCGGACCCATCGGCACGGTGATTTTCGCGCCGCCGTTCCGCGATCCGTTCAACTACAACTTCGACCCGCTGGTGCCGATGGAGCTCGATCTCGTCGGCGCGGCGATGCACACGAGATTCGTGGCCGAGGGGAAGCCGGGCGCGACGATGCGAAGTGGATCGAGTTATTCGACCTGGTGGAACGGAGGCCTCAGGACGACCGTCTACTTCCACAACATGATCGGACTGTTGACGGAAGCGATTGGAAATCCGACGCCAATGGAGATTCCCCTCGTCCCCGAGAAGCTCTTGCCGAGGGGCGATCTCCCGATGCCCATCCAGCCGCAGAAATGGCATTTCGCGCAATCGATTGCGTACGAGCTGACGGCGAATTCGGCGGTTCTCGATGTCGCGTCGCGCTACCGCGAGCCGATCCTTTATAACATCTACCAGATGGGCAGGAACTCGATCGCGCGCGGTAGCACCGATACCTGGACGGTAACTCCCAGGAGGATCGCCGCGCTGCAGGCAGCACTTCCTGGAGATAGCGGCCGGTCGCAGGGAGGCGACGGAGGACGCGGGGGCGGAGGCCGGTCGATGACGTCGACCCCGGACGAACTCGCGAAGTATGCCGCGATAATGCGGAACCCGGCCGATCGCGATCCGCGTGGCTATATAATTCCGGCGGATCAGCCCGATTTTCTGACGGCGACAAAATTCATGAACGCGCTGATCAAGAACGGAATCGTGGTGCAGCGCGCCAGGGCGCCCTTCAGCGTTGCGGGCAAGAGCTATCCGGCCAATTCCTTCGTCGTGAAGACTGCGCAAGCGTTTCGTCCGCACATTCTCGACATGTTCGAGCCACAGGATCACCCGAACGACGTCCCGTATCCCGGCGGACCGCCGACTCCGCCCTACGACAACGCCGGTTGGACGCTCGCATATCAGATGGGTGTGCAATTCGACCGGGTTTTGGAACCCTTCGCGGGTCCGTTCGTCGCCGTATCCGGCTTTGCCAGTCCGCCGGCGTCGATCGTCACGCCGGGCGCCATCGGGTACGCCTTCAGCCATTCGGTCAACGATGACTTCGTTGCCGTCAATCGCCTGCTCGGAAATGGCGAGGAGGTCTACACTTTTGCCAGGCCGGTCTCGGCTAACGGCCGGAAATATGACACCGGAACTTTCTACGTCGCCGCAAGACAGTCGACGGCGGCGATCCTGTCTCAGCTCGCGCGGGAAAAGGGAGTGGTCTTCGATGCGGTGACAAGCGCGATGCCCCGGGAATCACTGAGCAGGATACGGCCTGCGCGCATCGCCCTCTGGGACCAATATGGTGGGGCAATCACCTCAGGATGGGCTCGTTTCGTTCTCGAGCAGTTCGAGTTTCCATACCAGGTCGTCTATCCGCCTTCGCTGGATTCAGGAAATCTCATTTCGAAATTCGACGTGCTCATTCTCCCCGACGGGGTGAACTTCGTTCGGCCCGGAGCACGGGCGCCGCTGCGCGTCAATCCGGACGATGTTCCGAGCGAATACCGCGATCGCATCGGAAACATGACGGTCGCGCGCACGGTGCCGCAGCTGCTCGAATTTCTGAACGCTGGTGGTACGGTCCTCGCGATTGGCTCTGCCACCGAGCTCGCGCAGCATCTTCAGCTCCCGATTGCAAATGCGCTCGTCGACAGCTCTGGACGTTCGCTGCCGCGCAATCGATTTTACGTTCCGGGCTCGATACTGAGACTGCGCGTCGACACCACGCTGGCGCTCGCTCAGGGTGTGCGTCCGGTGACCGACTTCTACTACGACAACGCGCCGGCGTTCGGCCTTCTGCCTGGCGCGGAGGCAAGGGGTATCAAGAAGATTGCGTGGATCGATGGGCCGGCTCCACTTCGGAGTGGCTGGGCGTTGGGCCAGAAGTACCTGAGCGGTGTAACAGAGGTTCTGCAGGCCCCGGTGGGGAAGGGGACGCTCGTGTTGTACGGGCCGGATCCATACTTCCGCTCGCAACCGCACGGCACGTTCAAGCTGCTTTTCAATGGATTATTGTATCGCAACGCCTCGGGAGATTAGATGACGCGCTCACGCCTATTGTTCGCCGCTTTTGCTGTCACGGGTTGTTCGTATCTCAAGAGCGGCGCGCCGGTCACTTCATCTGAGCCGGCGGCTGCGACGAAGTCGGCGCCACGATCCTCGTCGGCCCGCCTAACGAGTGGGCCGTCCGTGGTGCGCGCGATGCACGACGCATACGGGGGAAAGTACGTCAAGACGATGAGCTTCCTGCAGAACAACACCGCCTATTCCAGCCGCGGACGGGAAACGCACACACAGTGGTACGAACATCTGGAAGTCCCTGGCAAGCTGCGCATCGCTTTTCTGCCGGCGACGCAGCGGAGCGGTCTCGTTCAGGCTGACGACAAGGTTGCGACGTTCGACAATGGGATCCGCGTCGACCTGCGCCCCTCGGTAAATCCTCTGCTGCTTCTCACGGCGGATGTCTACGCAGCCCCGGTAACTACGATCATGCGAGAGCTCGACACGCTCGGGGTCGACACGGAGATGATCCGGACGGACGAGTGGGATGGACATCCTGTTTACGTGATTGGCGCCAAGGCGGGGGATTCGACCTCGAACCAGATGTGGGTGGACGCCGAGCGTCTGGTGCTGTTGCGATTCATTCAACGGAACAAAACCGGGGAGCGGACGATCGTCAACGATATCCGCGTGCAGAGCTACAAGGATATTGGCGGGTACCAGATTCCGACAGAATTCATCGTGACCCGCAACGGCCGTCCGGTGTGGCGCGAAGAGTACGCAAATGTGCGGGTGAATGAGCCGATTCCGGCTGGCACATTCGACCAGGCGTTGTGGAACGACATCCCGATTCCCCAATAAATACATGCAGGACTGCAACGGAACGGGATACGGGCCTTCAGAGGCGTAGTTGGCAGTTGTGAGTGAACAACGCCCAGACAGATCCTTGAGCGCAACTTTCCACACAGTCTTGTGCGTGACGGAGCCATGAGTGTCCGCGCACAGTGAACTGAAAACTGACCACCGTGCTACTGTTGGCCCGCATCCCGTTCTGCTGCAGTTGATGCCGTTTACGCTCCCAGGTGCCGGGCTAGCGGTATCCCGCCGCCTGCATCGTGAAGAGCTCCTCGTACAGCCCGTGCCTCTCGAGGAGATCTTCGTGGGATCCCTGCTCCTCAACCTTGCCGTGCCGCAAAACGATAATCCGATCCGCCATGCGCACCGTGGAGAACCGGTGCGAGATGAGGATCGCCATTCGTCCCGCAACCAGCTCCGAAAACCGGAGAAATACCTCGTACTCGGCGCGTGCATCGAGCGCGGCGGTAGGCTCGTCGAGGATCAGGACCTGGGCGTCGCGGATGTAGGCGCGGGCAAGCGCAACTTTCTGCCATTCTCCACCAGATAGATCGACACCGTCGTCAAACCGCCTGCCCAGCATCTGCTGATAGCCCTTCTCAAATCGCGGAAGCAGCGAGGCGGCGAGAGAGTTCTCTGCGGCATCCGAAATCGCAGCCGGCGTTCCGTTGTTCCTGTCCAGATCGGCACGCACCGATTCGATCTCTCCGACGCCGATGTTCTCATCGAAGCGCATGTCGTATCGCACGAAATCCTGGAAGATGACGGCGATGGCGTGACGAAGACTCGCAAGGTCGTACTCCCTGAGATCGACGCCGTCCAGGGTGATTTTGCCTTCCGTCGGATCGTACAGGCGCGCGAGCAGCTTGGTGATAGTGGTTTTTCCAGCGCCGTTCTCACCGACGAGTGCCACACGCTCGCCGGGCTGCAACACCATATCCACGTTTCGAACGGCCCAGCGCTCATTTCCCGGATAACGAAATCCGACATTGTCGAACACGAACCCCGTCTGGATTTTCGCCGGCACGGGACGGGCGTTTGGCGGCGACTCGATCGTCGGCTTCATGTCGAGGAAGACGAACAGATCGCGCAGGTAGAGCGCCTGCTCGAAAACATTGCTCGCCGACAGAAGAATGCTCTGAATCACGTCACGGCCGCGGCCGAACGATGCGGCGAGGAACGTGAGCATTCCAATCGTGATCTCTCCTCTCACCGCATGAATGAGGATGATGACGTACGCCGCGTAATATCCGATCGTGCCCAGGATCGACAAGAGAGCGCTCACCAGCCCGCGACGGATCGAGAGGTTTCGATTCTCCTCGTAGAATCGCTGAGAGAGCGTGGCGTAGCGCTCCGTGATCCACGGCGCCAGGCCGAACATCTGGATCTCCTTCGCCGTCACGTTGCTCGCGCCCACATAGCGCAGGTAGTCGAGCTGACGCCGCTCCGGCGTCCAGCGAAAGAGAAGGGAATAACCGAGCGATGCGAAGTGTGTTTCTCCAAGGAAGCTCGGGATCACCGCGATCGCGAGGAGCAGGAGGAGCCAGGGACTGTACGCGATCAAGGCTCCCGCCAGCGTCAGAAGCGTGAGGGCGTCCTGCCCCATCGAGAGAAGAAGAGTCAGGAGCGCAATCCGGCCCACCGTTTGGCGTCTTGCCCGCTCGAGATGGTCGTAGAACTCCGGATCCTCGAATTGCGCGAGATCGAGCTTTGCCGCGTGCTCCATCAGGCTCACGCTCATCGCGTTCGAGAACAGATCGCCAAGCAGACTCTCGACGAGCGACGACGCGCGGGCGAGAATTTCGGCCGTGAGTACGATCCCAAGCTCGAGCGCGAGGTACCGCCAAACCTGGCTGAGGCTGCCAGTACCAGCCTTGGCGGAGATGACAGAGTCGAGTATGAGCTTCCCGACCCAGAACGTCGTTACAGGGACGACGGAGCGAAGCACGCGCACAATGACCATCGCCGTGGCGTAACCGCGGTGTGTGCGCCACACGAGGCGGAAAAGCTGCGGTAAATACCGGAGCGCATCCAAACGCTCCTTCCACGTCGCCGGCTCTTCGAGCCCCTTGCGTCGACGACCGAGCGCGGCCGCCACGACAGCCGGATGACTCACGGCCGCGGACCTACGACATGACTACTTTCGACGTTGGGTGTCATTCCCTTCAGCATCATCGACCAGCACCTCGAAACCATCCTTTACCCAGCTCTCGTAACCGCCGTTCAGGTTCGAGACGTTCGAGATGCCGCGCGACTGGAGAAAACTCGTTGCGATCGCGGACCGTCCGCCGCCCTTGCATTGCAGAACGATCGGCGCGGCCGGGTCCAACTCACCGATTCGATCCGGGAGGGCGGCTAACGGAATATGAATCGCACCGGGAATGTGACCGCGCCTCCATTCGTCGGGTCCCCTGACGTCCACGATCTGAACATTGCCGGCACTCGTCGCCTTCTTCGCGTGCGCCGCATCGAGCTGGCGAACCATCTCGAGCTCACCATGCCTGGCTTTCCACTCATCGACCACCCTGCCGCTGAAATAGCCGTGCACCGTTTCGAATCCGATCTTAGCCAGATCGGAAAGGAGAAGTCGCAAAGCATCGTCACTGACGGCGTCCGTGATCAGGAGTGGCTCCGCGTTTTCCGGAACGAGGGCGCCGAACCAATTGAGGAACGACCTGTTGCGCGGAATGTTGAGGGTTCCCGGTATGTGTCCGTCGGCGAAGGTGATCGCAGATCTGGTATCCACTACGACCGCGCCGTTCTCGAGCGCCGTATCGAGGTCGGCGATCTCGAGCTCGCGAGGCTCCGAAGCCCGCGCTGACGCCGCCCCACTCCGATTCACGCGCTTCATCGTCGCGAAATAGCGCGGTGGCACCGGCTGATCCTGGAGCACCCGGCGAACGAACTCACGCTCAGGAATATTCGCCAGGGCCCAGTTGAACATTCTTTCGTAACCCAGTGTCGACTGCGGCATTGCCCCGAGAGATTTTCCACACGCCGAGCCGGCACCATGTCCCGGCCAGATCTGAAGGTGATCGGGATGCGCGAGAAAGTCCCGGATCGAGCGGTGAAGGTCTATCGCCGACCGCTCCGTGCTGCCGCGCGCACCAGCCGCGCGCTCGAGCAGATCGGGCCTTCCAACGTCGCCCACGAAGATAAAATCTCCGGTGAGCGCGCCCACCGGCTCTTCGCCGCGGTCGAGATCGGAGACTAGGAATGTTAGATGTTCCGGCGTGTGTCCCGGAGTATGCAGTGCGCGCATCCTGACGCTGCCGAACGCGATCTCGGACCCGCCCTTGAGTGCCCGCGCATTTGCGAGAGCGCCTGCCGTGTACCCCCATTCCTTTGCACCTTCGCTCGAGAGGTGCAGCGCGGCGCCCGTCGCGGCAGCGAGAGCCCTCGCTCCCGAGACGAAGTCCGCGTGAATGTGGGTCTCGGTCACGTGCGTGATTCTTATCCGCTCCGCGCTCGCCGCATGGGTGTATTGGGCGATGTCGAGGATAGGGTCTACGACCACGCCTTCGCGCGTTCGCTCACACGCGATCAGGTAGCTCGCCTGCGCCAGGTTATCGTCGTAGAACCGCTTGAAGAGCATTGCGTCGAGGAGAGGTCGAAAACGTTGCTGGAAGGGCGTCCAATCGTTAGCGTCCTGTAGTCGGAGCAACTACATGAGAGCGGAATATACAATGAGCCTCACGATCGGAGTCGGCAGCGACAACGGCGAGCTCACGCGCGAGGAGCGGGTTCGCTACAGCCGCCACATTCTCCTGCCGCAGGTGGGAGAAGCGGGGCAGCGCGCGCTCAAGAAGTCGCGCGTCCTGCTGGTTGGCGCGGGCGGCCTGGGCTCGCCCGTCGCTCTTTACCTGGCGGCAGCCGGAGTGGGAACGATTGGGCTCGTCGAGTTCGACACCGTCGATCTGTCGAATCTTCAGCGGCAGATTCTGCACGGCTCCTCGGGAATCGGCTCTTCGAAGCTCGACTCCGCGCGCGACAGGCTTCTAGACATCAATCCCAATTTGACCGTCGAGCCCTACCACACTCGACTGACTTCGCAGAACGCGCTCGAGATCGCGCGGGGGTACGATCTTATTGTCGACGGCACGGACAATTTTGCGACCCGCTATCTCATCAACGACACTTCGGTGCTGCTCGGGATCCCGAACGTGTACGGAAGTGTCTATCGTTTTGAGGGCCAGGCGTCGGTATTCGGCGCGGCAAACGGTCCGTGCTACCGCTGCCTCTTCCGCGATCCGCCGCCACCCGACCTCATTCCCAGCTGCGCGGAGGGCGGCGTTCTGGGGGTCGTTCCCGGCCTGGTCGGCACAATTCAGGCGACCGAGGCGATCAAGCTGATTCTGGGACTTGGCGAAACGCTCGTCGGCAGGCTCCTGACGATCGATGCGATGACGATGTCCTTCCGCACGCTTTCGATAAAGAAGGATCCGGAGTGTCCGGCGTGCGGCACGCGCGAGATCACCGAGCTGATCGACTACGACGCGTTCTGCGCCGGCGGAAACGCGCACGCTCCAAGCGCAGTACGCGAGATACAGCCTTCGCAGCTGGCGCAGAGAATGGCAAAAGGCGAAACGCTCGAGATCATCGACGTCCGCGAGCCCTACGAATGGGAGATCGGCCACATTCCCGGTGCCCGCCTTGTTCCACTCTCGCGCATCGCCGAGGAGATACCGCGTCTCGACAAGCGCCGTGAGACCATTCTCTATTGCAAGGCGGGAGCGCGAAGTCTTTACGCCGCGCAACAGCTCGCCGATGCCGGCGTAGCAGAAGTCCGCAACCTCTCCGGGGGAATCCTTCGCTGGATCGACGACGTCGACCCGACAATGGCGAGGTACTAGTTGATCCCACCGGACCCGATAGAGCGGTTCCGCGGTGTGTATGCTCTCGCGGAAAAGATCGATCGCTCTATTCTTCCCGATCCCAGCGCGATGGCGCTTGCTACCGTCGACGAAAAAGGCGCGCCGAGCGTGAGGATCGTCCTGCTCAAGGCTCATGACGAGCGGGGGTTCGTCTTTTACACCAACTACGAGGGACGAAAGGGGCGCGAGCTGCTCGCACGCCGTGACGCGGCGCTATGCTTCTACTGGGCGGCTATCGACGTTCAGATACGGGTCGAGGGCACTGTATCGAAGGTCGCGGACAGCGAAGCCGACGCGTATTTCGCTACCCGTCATCGAATGAGTCAGATCGGCGCGTGGGCGTCGCACCAGAGCGAGCCACTGGAAAACCCGCGAGTGCTCGACGAGCGTGTTGGCAAATTCGACAAAAAATTCGAGGGCAGGGATGTCCCGCGCCCTCCGCATTGGTCGGGGTTTCGCCTCGAGCCGCGACGCATTGAATTCTGGAAGGCAAAGCCCAACCGCCTCCACGAGCGACACCTGTACACGCGCGTGGGAAAAGCGTGGAAGATCGAAACGCTCTATCCGTGAAAAGATGGTACCACTCGGGCGCGATATCCCCTAGTATGCTGTCATGACCAGTACCCGAATTCCCGCGCCGTCGAAGAACTCTCACGCGTCGGTTCCAGCACCGCCGGCGGAGCCGTGGACGATCGAGTCCGCCAGATCGCTCTACAACATCGAAGGCTGGGGAATCGGCTTCTTCGACATTAACGAGGCCGGACACGTGGTCGTGAGGCCGGATCGGGAAAAGACCGATCGAGAGCTCGATCTCTTCGAGCTGGCCAACGATCTGGAAGAGCAGGGAGTAGGACTGCCGCTGCTGCTGCGCTTCTCCGACATCCTTCGCTCCAGGATCGAGTCGCTCAATGAGAAGTTCTCGCGTGCCCGCGCCGAGTACGCGTACGAAGGTGGATACACCACTGTCTATCCGATCAAGGTGAATCAGCAGCGACACGTGGTCGAAGAGATCGTCGAGTTCGGAAAGGTGGCCGGGGTTGGTCTCGAATGCGGCAGCAAGCCCGAGCTGCAGGCAATACTCGGGTTGGCGGAGCACACCGATCACATGATCGTGTGCAACGGATACAAGGACGAGGAGTTCATGCGCCTTGCCCTGATGGGACAGAAACTCGGGCATCAGGTTTTCATCGTTCTCGAGCAGCTGAGCGAGGTTGACGTGTTGTTGCAGGTCGCCGACGAGCTCGGAGTTCAACCGAACGCTGGTGTGCGGATCAAGCTCTATTCAGAGGGTTCGGGACGCTGGGCGAAGAGCGGCGGCGAGAAATCCAAGTTCGGTCTCAGCACGGCGCAGCTGGTGAAGCTTGTCGACAGGCTGAAGGGCATCGGGCGGCTCGACATTCTTAAACTCATTCATTTTCATCTGGGCTCGCAGATTACGGATATCCGCTACATCAAGGCGGGACTGCAGGAAGCCTCGCGCTACTACGCGGAGCTGCGCGGAATGGGCGTGGACATCACGCACGTCGACGTCGGCGGCGGGCTCGGCGTCGATTACGACGGGAGCGGATCTACTTCCCAGGCGAGCGTCAACTATACGCTGCAGGAATACGCCGACGACGTGATTTACACGCTCGCCGAGGCGTGCCGCGAGCACGAGTTGCCGATGCCGCACATCATCAGCGAGTCGGGCCGCGCGCTGACTGCGCACCACGCGCTCCTGTTACTGAGCGTCATCGATGTCGAGTCCCAGGCGGACAACGCAGTGCCGGACCTCACCGACGAGCACCATACGCTGCTGCACGAGATGGCAGCCGATTACCACTCGATCATCAAGCGGGTGTCGAAGAAGCGCGTGAGGGAGGTTTACCACGACGCAACCTTCGACAAGGAACGCGCCCAGGAATTCTTCAACAGCGGCGTGCTGACACTCCGGGAACGCGCGATCGCGGAGCAAATCTATTTATCGACCATCGCGGTAGTCGCGAAGATCGCGCAGCGGGATCGCGACGAGTACTCTGACATCATCGACGATCTCGAGGCGACGATGGTCGATCGCTATTTCTGCAATTTCTCGCTCTTTCAGTCACTGCCCGACAGCTGGGCGATCGACCAGATCTTTCCGATCATGCCGATCCACCGGCTCAACGAAGAGCCGACGCGTCGAGGGACCATTCAGGACGTGACGTGCGATTCGGACGGGAAGATCGAGCAGTTCATCGGGGATCGCACCCCGCGGCCGAGCCTCGAGCTCCATCCGTTCAACGACGGCGATCCTTACATCATCGGCATCTTTCTCACCGGCGCCTACCAGGAGATACTTGGCGACCTGCACAACCTCTTCGGCGACACGAACGCGGTTCACATCCGTTTGTCGCAGTCGAAGGGCTACGAGGTGACGGATCTGGTGCACGGCGACACGGTGACCGAGGTGCTTGCCTACGTGCAGTTTCGCGCGTCAGATCTGCTGGCGACCTTCAGGCGAAAGGTGGCGAACGCGACCACCCTCGCGCGCCAGGAGGCGAACACGTTCATCGCGGAGTACATCGCCGGGTTGGAAGGGTACACTTACCTCGAGGGAGAGGCGGCCCGGTAATCACGACGAAGCGAACCTCTTCTCGACCTCGGCCCAGTTCACGACGTTCCACCACGCGTTGATGTAGTCCGGCCGGCGGTTCTGATACTTGAGATAGTACGCGTGCTCCCAGACATCGAGGCCCATTATCGCCTTCTGGCCGTCCATCAACGGATTGTCCTGGTTGGGAGTGCTGGTGATCGAGAGCTTGCCGCCATTGTTGATGAGCCAGGCCCAACCCGAGCCGAACCTGCCGACGCCGGCCGCGCTGAATTGCTCGCGGAACTTCGCGAAATCTCCGAAGGCGCTCTTGATCGCTGCTCCGACTTTTCCGCCAGGCTCGCCTCCAGCCTTGGGCGCCATCAACTGCCAGAACATCGAGTGATTCCAGTGCCCGCCGCCGTTGTTGCGGATCGCGGTGCGTACCGCTTCCGGAGCGCTGCCCACATTCCGCATCAGATCATCGAGGGACTTCGAAGCGAGCTCGGGCGCCTTCTCGATCGCCGCGTTCAGGTTGTTTACGTATGTCTGATGGTGCTTGCCGTGGTGGATCTCCATGGTTTTCGCGTCTATGTGAGGCTCTAGTGCGGCGAAATCGTAGGGAAGCGGTGGAAGCGTGAAAGCCATTGTTTATCTCCTGGGGGCTTGTTCAGCCTGGTTCGCGCGCCGCGACCTGTAGGCGCTTATGAGTCCGGGCAGAAGTGAAATGAATACCACGATGATGACAACGATCTCGATATGCTTGTCTATCCCGGGAATGTAATTGCCAAGGAAGTAGCCAATACCCAGCATACTCCAGACCCAAAGGAGCGCGCCGAGCACATTGAACGTGAGAAAAGTTTGGAATTTCATTTCGCCGACCCCGGCGATTACGGGCGAAAACGTCCGGATGATCGGCATGAACTGCGCGAGCACGATCGTCTTGCGCCCGTGCTTTGCGTAGAATTCGGCGGCGCGAATAGCATGCTTCTTGTGGAAGAAGAGGCTGTTCTCCCGGGTGAAAATTCTTGGACCGGTGGCATGACCGATGAAATAGCCAACGGAGTTGCCGGATATCGCGGCCAACGTGAGGATGGGAGCAAGCTCATATACATTCAGATATCCGGTACCAGCGAGGAGTCCCGCGGTAACGAGCAGGGAATCGCCGGGTAGAAAGAACCCAACGAGCAGCCCTGTCTCCGAGAAGACGATGATGGTAAGACCGATGAGGCCCGCCCATTGTACGAGCTCGGGAAGATTGGAAAACCTGTGAAAAAAATCGGTGATTGGCTGCATCGAGCCGCTTTTGAGAGGTAGAATGGAAGAGAGACGTTCAAGTTCAACTCGGCCAACGCGCAAAGCAACTCTCGGGGAATGGCTGTTGGCGTTTCCCGAGACGCGTCCGAGGGGCTTTCGTCGAAATCGGGGGCGCGCTGAGCGATTTTTCAATCTGTTCTCGGTTCTGCTCCTCGTATTGTTTGCGGTCGGGTGGTCATGGTCCATCGCACGTGCGCGCGCATCGGGCGATTCCGACGCGGTCACGCCGGCCACGGCCAACATCGCCAGCGCGCTGACTGATGGCTCCGCGCACTCCGTGGCGTATTTGACGGACGCAGCACTGACGGCTCTCTCGGCTCCGGCGCGCGGAGAGAGCGGAAAGCTCATGGTTCGAATTCAACAGCCTGGGACTCCAATTACCCCGATACTCGCGGACACATTGTCGCCTGGAACTATTGCAACCTTTTCATCGGCCGCCGCCGCGGAGTCTACTTCCACCTTTGTCGCGCCCCAACGCCCGGGGATCTGGAGTCTCGCGCTCAAGATTGGAAGCGCGATCAAGCCGCTTGCGGATTTCAGTGTCATCACGGTGCGGCCGGCGACCGAAAAACGAAGCGGGCGGCTTGGTCTCTACTACATCGGAAACTGGCCCACGGCGAGGAAGGGTCGACCGGGGGTGAGCTACGACCCGCCCAGCGGGTTCATAGAGGTCACGCCGCAGAATCAGAATACCCAGCTCTCAGAGCACTTCAAGCTGAAGGATTTCCTTCCCCACGACCAGCAGAACGTGTGGCCGAAATACATCGTGGTCGATCTGAAACTGATCGACAAAGACGAGCTGGTGCTTCAGGATTTGAAGGAGCACGGGATAAATCCGGCCGGTGTGCGGGTCCTGAGCGGCTTCCGATCCCCCCAGTACAATAAGCGCGGAGGAGACCCCAGCGGGCGCGCCGCCCTGAGCCGCCATATGTACGGTGACGCCAACGACATCTTCATCGACAACGACGGCAACGGACAGATGGACGACTTGAATCACGACGGGCGCGTGAATATTGCAGATGCCAAGGTCATTGAGGACGCCGTCAACCGCGTCGAACGGGCACACCCTTCGCTGATAGGAGGGTGCGGCATATATTCCGGGACGTCGGCCCACGGGCCGTTTACCCATATCGACACGCGAGGCTATCCCGCTCGCTGGATCGGAACAGGAGACAGCTAATGGACACGACAACAACCGGTAGTCCCACGACCCCCGCCGAGGACCACCGGCACGCACCTGCCAACCCCAAGCGCGACCCGGCCATGCCGGTTCGACTGGCGGACCTCGAGCCATACGTTGGACTCGGTTATCTGTCCAAGCTGTTCAAGCTGATGGCGATAATTCTCCTGCTGCTACTCGTGTCGGAGATCATCACCGGACTCGTTACACAGGGAACCACGTCGATTCCGACACTGCTCGGCGAAATGAGCCGCCTCGTCGTGCTCGCTGGTCTGCTCTGGGGGAGTGGCGATCTCGCTCTGCTTCTCATCGACATGGGACACGACGTCCGCGCGACCAGAATACTCCTCGGACGCCAGGCGCTCCATCAGACGGGCTCGACTGGAATCACACCTCCGTCGGGAACGCCGAGGGTTGAAGGGGGGAGCTTCGTGGAGCGTGGCCCCCGCTAGGCTCTTCTATCGGACATTCCATCAGATCGCTCGAGGAATTTCTGGCGGTGCTGGGCAGGGAAGGCGTGACCCATCTCGTCGATGTGCGCGCCTTTCCCGCATCGAGGCGATATCCGCACTTCAACAGCCCCGAGCTCGAGTGTCGCTGACTGGCGCGGGGATCGTTTGCGCGTAGCGCGCAGGTCTTTCACATCCTCGATCCGGGACTACAGGAGCACCGTTTCACGTCATTTGCGTGGACCGACGGCAATCGCGTGCGATACGATGCCGTTATGCAGAATGAGCTGTTCGCACCCCGGTCATCCTGAGAGATCAGGCATGTTCGTTGCTTTCCTGCATGGTCAGACTGTAATCCCCTTCTTGCGAGGATGCCATAATGCTTTGGACGATCGCAGTAATTCTGTTGATCTTGTGGGCGCTTGGGTTCTTCATATTCCCCGTGGCTGGGGGTCTCATACATATCCTGCTGGTAATCGCGGTGATTGTCATCATTTATCGCCTCATTACCGGGCGACCAGTCGTCTAGGCTCGGGTCCGCAAGCCGGCGCGGTTGACGCGCGGTGGTTCTTTGCTGTTCTCTCCATCCACGATTCGGATGGGGATGGCAGCGTTTTACATCGGCCCACGTGACGCGCACCGCCAAGCGAGGCGAGGGTGAGCCAGTTGGTGTCCCCGACTCGGTCCTGTCGGCCGTGCGAGTGGTTTTGTACGAGCCGCAGGATCCGGTGAACATCGCTGCCACCATCCGCGCGATGAAAAATATGGGTTGCTCCGATCTTTATCTCGTTCGATCGGTGGAGTACGACCCCTGGCGGCTTGAAGGAATAGCGCACGATACCGGCGACATCATCGAGCGCATCAGAAATTGTCAGACAATCGACGAAGCGCTCGACGGCTGCGTCCGCGTCGCCGGCTTCACGGCGAGAAGACGCGCGGCGAAGCGCGACTTGACCACGCCCCGCGTCGCCAGTGCCGAGCTCCTCGACTTCGCGCGCGAGGGTCCCGTTGCAATTCTTTTCGGCAGAGAAGACAAAGGTCTTCCCAACGAAATATTGGATAGGGCACACATCGTCGTGACGATCCCGACGACCGGCCATGCGTCGCTCAACCTCGCGCAGGCGGTTTTGATCGCGCTGTATGAGCTTCACCTCTCCGCGGCGGATGCCACGCGCACACTCGCGCCTCCACGCAAGGACGCCCCCGCGGCGACGGCAGAGCAATACGAGCAGCTGTTTGCGGATACGGAGCGCGCGCTCTATGAGATCGAATTCTTCAAGACGCGCTTTCACGAGCACATCATGCGATCGGTGCGCACACTGTTCTATCGCATGACGCTCGATTCGAGGGAGCTCGCGCTCCTGCGCGCGGTTTTCATCGAAGTGATTCGGACAATCGACCGCATTCGCGGGGATAAGGCCGGAGGTTTGCAGCAATGATCGAGCACCTTGCGCAGCCATAGCTGTCCGAACATTTTTCCGCCTGTTGATCTGCTTGTGAAATTCTTCACAAAGCCGATTGATTAACTCGCCTTTACGAATAATCGCGGATGAACTTGCGAAGCAGATGGCTAGCGGTGCCGGGATTTATATGCATCGCGGCGCTCGCCACCATGCTCTCGGCATACAGCGGCGCCTCTTCGTCGGAAGGGAACAGTCCGGTGCAACCGGTCCAGTTCCGCCACACGATCCATGTGGACACGCTGAAGATGAACTGCCTCTATTGCCATTTCTCCGCCAACAAATCCTTCGATCCAGGGCTTCCCGCCGTCGGCACCTGCATGGGTTGTCACACCGTCATCGCCGGATCTTCGCCGGGCAATAAGGCGGAGATCACGAAGCTCGCCGGGTTCTGGAGCAAGAAACAGCCGGTCCCCTGGATTCGCATCCACAAACTGCCGGAGTACGTGCATTTCCCGCACATGCGTCACGTGAACGCGGGCGTGACTTGTCAGACGTGTCACGGGCAGATCCAGAACATGAAGCAGGTGTACCAGGCATCGTCGCTCAACATGGGTTGGTGCATCAACTGTCACATCGGCCAGTCGAATCCGCCGTTCCGCGCGAGATACGATTGCAGCTCGTGCCACTACTAGGATCGAATGAGCTCTGAGCAAGAAGGTCCGTTGACGAGCCCGCCCACGGTGAAGCGCCGGGAATTCCTCAAGGTTCTCGGCGTCGGCACCGCTGCCACTACAATGCTGGGATGCACATCGGAGAAGGTCGAAAAACTGATTCCGTATCTCGTTTCCCCGGATCAGACCGTCCCGGGTGTTTCGAATTACTATGCGTCGACGTGTCGCGAGTGCTCGGCCGCCTGCGGCGTCATCGCCGAGACGCGTGATGGGCGCACGATCAAGCTCGAGGGAAATCCTGAGCATCCCGTCAATCGCGGAGCGCTCTGCGCTCGCGGACAGTCCGCGCTGCAGGGACTGTACAATCCTGATCGGTATCGTGGGCCGATGGTTCGGCGCAGCGGCCAGCTTCAGAGCGTCACGTGGGATGAAGCGCTCCAGCTCTTCTCTCAAAAACTGGGTGAGGTGCGGAGTCGCGGCGGCGCAGGTGGCGCGGTATTCATCAACCAGCACGAATCGGGAAGCTTTCCTGGTTTCCTCGATTCATGGCTCGCTGGCTTCGGAATGCCCGCGCATCTGAGCTACGATGCGAGTGCTGCTCACGCGACGATTGCCGCCAACAGGCAGAGTTATGGTGCGGCGTGGCCGCGTCTCGACTTCCGCGCCGCGCGTCTCGTCGTCTCGATAGGCGGGGATTTCCTCGACAGCTGGGGCGCGATGGTTCCCCAGCAGCTCGATTTCGCCGACGCGCGCGCCGATCACGAGAAGGCCCCGCGACTCGTTTACGTTGGTCCGCGTCGTTCACTCACCGGTCTCAATGCCGACCTGTGGATCGACTGCAGGCCGGGCAGCGAGATGGCGATCGTCCGGATGCTGGCTGGTCAGATGACGGTTGAAGCCGCGTCGCAGGCGTCTGGTGTCGCGGCCGCCGTGCTCGATGCATTTGGACGCGAGTTCGCGACCACAACGCCGAGCATGGTATTGGCTGGCGGAGGCGGGGCGGATGGCCTCGAGGTGGCGCTCGCCGCCAACGCCCTCAATCAATCGCGTGGCAATGTCGGTGTGACGATCAAACCGAATGAAGGCTATTTGGGCTTCGACGGAATGGCGTCGCCGGCGGAGCTCCGCGCGCTGACGACACGAATGAATGGCGGTGGCGTTTCGCTGTTGATGGTTCGTGGAGCGAATCCCGCGTTCACGCTTCCAAAGTCGGTCGGCTTCGCGGCGGCGATGGCGAAGGTCCCGTTCAAGGTGAGCTTCTCGAGTTACCCCGATGAGACTTCCGAGCTCGCCGATCTGATCCTTCCCGATCATCACTCGCTCGAGCAGTGGGGCGACGCCGAGCCGGTGCGCGGAACGATCTCGCTGCAGCAGCCGACGATGGATCCCGTTTTCAATACACGCGCGACCTCGGACGTACTCATCGCGCTCGCCAAAAAGGATCCAGGTGCCGCGGCGCGTTATCCCGCCGCGGATTACAGGAGCTGGCTGATCAGCCGGTTTCCGGGTGGCGCGGCAGGATTGAAAAACGCACTCCCCCGTGGAATTGCTGCGGGATCGCTCGGCGCATCAGCCACGGCTCGGCCGGTTCCGGCCATACTCGCGGGAACGCCAATCGAGCAATCCAGTGGCAACATGTACCTGGTGGTTTACTCGCATCCGTTTCTGGCTGACGGTCGAGGCGCCAACAAGCCGTGGCTGCAGGAGATTCCAGACCCGGTCACGAAAATCTGCTGGCAGACCGTCGCCGAGATGAATCCGGCTACGGCGGAGAAGATGGATCTCGCCGACGGCGATCACATCAGTATTAAGACCGCGGCAGGCACTTTGACGCTGCCAGTGCTTCGCTATCCGGGAATGCAGCGCGAAACAATTGCGATTGCGACAGGACGCGGACATCCCCACTCCGGGCGATATGCGAAATCGGGCTATAGTCCGCTCGAGATTCTCCCCGCGCTGGAGGATCGTGCGGGTGGCGTCGCGTTCGTCTCTACAAAGGCGAATGTCGCGAAAGCCGATGGACACGCGTTCATCGTGACGACGGAAGGTTCGGCGCGACAGCATGGCCGCGGAATCGGCCAGGCGATCGCGATTGCCGATCTCCGGGCGGGGCGCCCCGGACATGACACTGGCGCCGAACACGTTGCGGAGGTCGCGGAAGGCGCAGGGATGGAGTCACGAACGAGCGAGCAACCTGCAGCCGGGACTGAGCACGGTGAAGAGATGCCTGGCGACGCCGACCACAGATTCCTTCCCGGTCTTCGGTCTCCGGTCGCAAACGATGCGCAGGGCGAGCAGGGCGATCCGAATTCGAAAGACAAGGGCATGTACGATCCAAATCACTGGAGCGGCATGGCCAAGCGGCGATGGGCGATGACGGTCGATCTCGCGCGCTGCACCGGATGCGCGGCGTGTGTGAGCGCGTGCTACGCCGAGAACAACATTCCCACTGTAGGCGCCGACTGGCAGACGGGGAAAATTCTCCCGGATCGAACAGGCTTCGGCGCCAACATCCTGCGCAGCCGCGAGATGGCGTGGATACGCATCGAGAGGTACTACGAGGGCGGGGAAGACGGTGGGGCCGACTTCGACACCCGGTTCGTGCCAATGATGTGTCAGCACTGCGGAAACGCGCCCTGTGAGCCGGTGTGTCCGGTATACGCGACCTACCATTCCCCCGACGGGTTGAACGTACAGGTCTACAATCGCTGCGTCGGCACGCGCTACTGCTCGAACAACTGTCCCTACAAGGTCCGCTACTTCAACTGGTTCGGCTACGGCGAGCCCGCGAGATCGCAGTACGCTTTCCCGGAGCCGCTCAACTGGCAGCTCAATCCCGACGTCACGGTGCGCGGCAAGGGCGTTATGGAGAAGTGCAGCTTCTGCGTTCAGCGGATCAGGGAAGCGGAAAATCGGGCGACCGCTGAGCGGCGCTCGCTCAAGCCGGACGAATTCACGACCGCTTGCGCCGCGTCGTGCCCTTCACGCGCCATCGTTTTCGGTGACGCGGCGGATGAAACCTGGACGGTAACGCAGATGGCAAAAGATGCGAGAGCGTATCACGTCTTCGAAGAGCTCAATACTTACACGGCAGTTGTCTACCTCAAGAAAGTGAGCCATCCCAACCCTGCACCCGTGGGGACGGGCTGAGAATGGCGACGCTGACACAGCCAGTTCCTGCCCGCGACGAGCCCCGCCGTCCGAACATCGCGACCGGGGACGTTCAGCTTCCCGCGGTAAGAGATTACGAACAGGTCGATCGCGAGATCGTCGGGGCGCTTCACCCCACCGTCGCCTGGTTCATAGGGCTTGGCGTCGCCGTGTTCTTCCTGCTGATCGGGATCGCGGCGTGGATGTACCAGATCTACAGCGGGCTCGGCGTCGCGGGTTACAACCCGCCGGTGATGTGGGGAGTCTACATCATCACGTTCGTATTCTGGGTGGGTATCGGCCACGCGGGAACGCTAATCTCCGCGATTCTCTATCTCTTCCGCGCCGGATTCCGGACGACGATTTACCGCTGCGCCGAGGCGATGACCGTGTTCGCCGTCATGACGGCAGGTCTCTTTCCGATTCTCCACCTCGGCCGGCCGTGGAAGTTCTTCTGGCTGATTCCCTATCCCAACTGGCGCTATATCTGGCCGCAGTTCAAGAGCCCGCTCGTTTGGGACGTGTTCGCGATCCTTACCTACCTCACCGTCTCTGCCACTTTCCTCTATGTAGGATTGATCCCCGATATCGCGGTTCTCCGCGATCGCGAGAAGACCAGCCCGATCAGACGGCAGATTTTCGCGCAGCTCTCACTCGGGTGGCGAAACACGGATCGCGAGTGGAGGCATTTCGCTCGGGCCTACTTGTTCCTTGCCGCGTTCTCGACACCCCTCGTGCTGTCCGTGCACTCCGTCGTGTCCTTCGACTTCGCGATGGCGCTCACGCCTGGCTGGCATACGACGATCTTCCCTCCCTACTTCGTCGCGGGTGCGATTTTCTCCGGCATTGGAATGGTCTTCACGATCATAATCCCGCTCCGGAAATTTTTCGGGCTCAAGCACTATGTAACGATCAACCACCTCGACGCCGCGGCCAAGCTCGCCCTGTTCACTTCGCTGTGCGTCGGTTGTGCCTACATGAACGAGTGGTTCGTGGCGTGGTTCAGCGGCAATGAATTCGAGAAGGCTTTCTTCGCGAATCGTATCTGGGGGCAGTGGTGGTGGGCATCCGCCATTCTCTACACCTGCAACATGGTGTTGCCATCGTCGCTCTTCATACAGAAGCTGCGACGAAATCCGGCCTGGCTGTTCATCCTGTCGTTCACGATCAACATCGGAATGTGGTTCGAGCGCTTCGTGATCGTCGTGCCGTCGCTGTCACACGAGTTCGAGCCCTGGCAGTGGACCAGCTATCGCCCGACGCTCGTCGATTACGCGATCCTCTGTGGCAGCTTTGGCTGGTTCTCCATGTGGTTCCTGCTGTTCATCAAGCAGCTGCCGGTAATCGCTATCACCGAAGTGAAGGAGATAGTTCCGCCGAGGCTGCGGATGGTGCACCAGCACGGCATTACTCCGTCGGGCGAGCACTTCGATTTCGAGGCGGATACGCCCGGGGAGCACGACTGATGCGCGGCGTGCTGGCAGCATTCCGGGAGCTCGACGCCGCCGTCGGCGCGATCGAAGCGTTGAAGGCGACCAAGCTCGGGTCGATTACGGTTTTCACGCCCACGCCTCGGCACGAGCTCGAGCACGTGCTCGATCGGGGTCCGAGTCCCGTCCGGAAATTCACGTTGTTCGGAGGGTTGGCCGGCGTGACTTGCGGATACTGGATCGCGATCTGGACTTCCGACTACTGGCCGCTCGTCGTCGGCGGCAAGCCCATCGCCTCCTGGGTGCCTTACACGATCTTTGGCTTCGAGGTAATGGTGCTCTTCGGCGCGCTGTCGACAGTGGCCGGACTGTTCATTACCGCCGGGATCCCGCGATTGACGATGATGGTCGGGTACGATCCCCGGTTCAGTCACGGCGATTATGGCGTCTGGGTTGAATGCGCGCCCGAGAAGGTACGCACGGCCGAAGATCTCCTGCGCGAGCACGGCGCGGTGGAGGTGCGGCTTGAACGCTAGCGTGCGCTCGCTCATCCTGGTCCTGCCGCTCACGCTATCGCTGACGGCGTGTGAGTGGTTTACCGACTTCAAGCGTCAGCCATCGCTCTCGACGTGGGAGCCGGTTAATGACACGACGACTCCGTCGCGCGGAAATCCGCAGATGTCGGTGCCGACGACGGGAACCGCTGTCGCAGGGTTTCAGGTTTCCTACGGCGCGTTCCCCGCGACGATCGACTCTATGGCTTCCATTCCAAATCCCACGCCGGTCAGCGATTCGTCACTCGCGAACGGCCGCAAATATTTCCAGATCAACTGCGCGGTTTGTCACGGTGAACGCGCGATGGGCGATGGTCCGGCGACAAAGTTCGGAATGCCCGGAATAAATCTGACGATGGACATGACCAAGGGTCGCACCGACGGATACATCTTCGGAATGATCCGGAATGGACGCGGGCTGATGCCGCCATACAATCGCATCGAGGAGATGGATCGTTGGGATGTGGTGAACTACGTGCGCGCGCTGCAGGGAGTGAACGGTCGACAGGTCGAAGTCGGGCCGCTCGCGCCGCCGGGCGTCACCGGGGATATGGTGCCACGGGCGACCAAGCTCGGTCCGACGGTACCAGCTCCATTTTATCCGCCGCGAAATCTGTTGGGCGCCAGTGCGCAACAAGCGGCGCAGGGTGCTGCCGCGGTTCCGGTCGATAGCGCCTCGCCGAAAACGGGGGCGTCGCGCGACAGTGGGGCTGTCCGTCGCGCCACATCGGATTCAGCGAAGGCCGCCACCGCCAGAGGGACGAAGATCCGATGAGCTCCCACGAAGCGCACGTACCAACGAGAGAAGAAGTCGTCGCGGGATTGGATCGTCCCACGCCGGCGATACTGAAGACTATATGTCTCGTACTGGCCGCGATCGGATTGGTAGTTTTCGTCGTTGGCCTTTTTCTGGAGCCTGATCGCGCCTGGCGATCGCTCCTCGTCAACTGGCTGTATTTCACTTCCATCTCCTCGGCCGGCGTCATGTTCGTCGCCGCCCAACGCATCACGACCGCGCGCTGGTCGCGTCCGATCATCCGCTTTCTGGAGGGATACGCCGCGTTCCTCCCTGTGTCCTTTGTTCTCCTTCTGCTCATTCTCTTCGTGGGTAGACACCACATTTTCTGGTGGTCCAACACCGTCCCCACGATTCACGAGAAGGCGGTATGGCTGAATCCGCCGTTCTATTTCTCGAGGGTGATCGCCGTTTCGCTGATCATGACGTCGCTCAGTCTGTGGTACATCTACACGTCGGTGCGGCTCGATGTCGGAATCCTGCCGGAAGGCGGCGCGAAGTGGGCCCGCGGGTTGCGCGAGAAAATGCGGCGCGGGTTTCGCGACGAGCGGCGTGAGCTGCACTCGACACACTCGCTGCAGGGGAGGCTGGCCGTATTTCTGGCGTTCGCCTTTGCGTTCGGGTGGATTCTGCTGTCGTGGGATCTCTCCATGTCGCTCGACCCGCATTTTCAGAGCACCATGTATGGATGGTGGTTCTTCATGGGTGGTTGGGTGGGCGCGCTCGCGAGCTGGACGATCATCGTAATGGCGTGGCGCCGATTCCTCGGACGCTACGATCTCATCCAGGACAAACACTTCCACGACCTCGGCAAGCTCTGCTTCGCGTTCACCGCGTTCTGGGGGTACCTCACGTTCGGACAGTACCTGGTGATCTGGTACGGAAACATGGGAGAGGAAACGCACTGGATGCGGCTCCGACTGATCGAGGGCTGGCGCCTGCCGACTTTGATCGGGGTAACGCTGATGTTCGTGTTCCCATTCTTCGGATTGCTCTCGCGCGCCGCGAAGGTATATCTCCCCACCATGTTGTTCTTTGCGATCTCGACGGTGGTCGGACTCTGGATTCATCGCTACATCGAGGTGTATCCGTCGATCTACGGGGTGGTCCACAGCATTCCGCTGGGGATATGGGAGATTGGCGTTACCGCCGGTCTGCTCGGTGTGTGGGGATTTTGCTATCTGTCATTCATGGACGCATTCCCACGCATGCGCGTGCTGCTGATGACGTCGCCGTATCGCGATGAAGTGCAGGTGCCGGTAGATCCGCGCACGATGGAGCCGCTGCCCGCACACGAATAGCGCCGTGTCGTCGCGCGACGTGTGTCCGTATATTTCGGTTCGAGGGGCGTTAGCTCAGCTGGGAGAGCGCCTGGTTTGCAACCAGGAGGTCGCAGGTTCGATCCCTGTACGCTCCAT
>JBDTIV010000028.1:0-40989 GCA_039936175.1 Gemmatimonadaceae bacterium
GAACTGCTTCCCTCTTGAACTCCGCCGTGAAGTCCCGCCGGGTACCTTTTAAATCAGATTTGCTGGGCCCATGTGATCGACTCATTCGACACCTCCGCCCTGAACTTAGGGAAAGCGAGGTGTCCATCAAACCGGGGCAGCTTCAATCAGCCGGCAGCTTGTAGTCATCAGTTGCCCGTTGCCCGTTTGCCAGATTCTGCGGGCGTTACATTATCTCTCGCATGAAGATCTACACCAAGACCGGCGACGCCGGCGACACCGGCCTCTTCGGCGGGGGCAGGGTCGGGAAAGACGACCCGAGAGTCGAAGCCTACGGCGACGTCGACGAGCTGAACGCCGTCCTCGGAATGGTGCGCGCCGTCGAGCCAATGCCCCGAATCGACGAGATCCTCGTCCCGATGCAACGCGACCTTTTCAGCTTCGGAGCCCTGCTCGCCACGCCCGATCTCGACAAGATGCACCGCCACTTGGAGAAGGCGAACATCGACGAGCGGCGCATCAAGGACCTCGAGCACGCGATCGATGAATGCGACAAGGAGCTCGAGCCGCTCAAAGCCTTCATCATTCCGGGCGGCAGCCGCAAGGGTGCCGCGCTTCACATCGCCCGCACGGTCTGCCGCCGGGCGGAAAGACGAGTGGTCAGCCTTCAACGGCAAGTCGAGATACCGCCCCTTGTCGTCATCTACCTCAATCGCCTCTCCGATCTACTCTTCATGCTCGCGCGCGTGGCGAACGTCCACAGCGGAGCTGGTGAAGTAACCTGGTAGATCGCGTCGCCCACTTGAGTGCGCGCGAGATCGAACTGGGTGGGACGTCCATCCGGATCGCATCCGGCGGCCTGTCGGAGATCGGATCACTGGCCCGTAAGCTGGCCCCCGCCCACAAATACGCGGTCATTACCGACTCGAATGTCGGCTCATTGTACGGCCAGAAGGTGGCGGATCAGTTCGACTCGGCCGCCATCGAGGTGCTCTCCATCCCACCGGGAGAGTCCAACAAAACCCGCGAAACCTGGGCGCGCCTGACGGACGAACTTCTTGCCAAAGGATTCGGCAGAGATTCGACGATAATTGCCCTTGGGGGTGGGGTCGTGGGCGACCTGGCCGGGTTCGTCGCCGGCACGTTCATGCGGGGGGTTCCCGTCATCCAGGTACCCACCACTTTGCTCGCCATGATCGACGCGTCCATCGGCGGCAAAACCGCCGTCGACACCCCCGCCGGTAAGAATCTGGTGGGCGTTTTTCACCCACCCACGGCAGTGTTTGTAGACCCGCAACTCCTTGCATCACTTCCACTTAGAGAGCTTCGTGCGGGACTTGCGGAAGCACTCAAGCATGGCGCAATCGCGGACGGGCCTTATCTTCATGACGTCGCCAGCAGCGCTTCCCGACTGCTGTCGGCTGCGGGTGCGAGGAGTGACAGCATGCTCTCGCTCATCGTCCGTAGTATTGAGATCAAGGCCGATATTGTTTCCCGCGATGAGCGGGAGGAGGGCCTTCGAAAGATTCTTAACTTTGGCCACACGATTGGCCACGCCGTCGAGCTGATTAGCGGCTATTCGCTCCTCCATGGTGAGGCAGTCGCAATCGGGATGGCACTTGAGAGTGAGCTGGCCGAACGAGTCGGCCTCGCTCAGGCCGGGACCGCAGCAACGGTCAGAAAGTCGTTGCAGTCGGCCGGACTCCCAACCGCTCTCCCACCCGGCTTCCGGGGTGATGCCGTAATCGAGGCAATGCGGTCGGATAAGAAGGGACGGTCAGGCAGGTTGGCGTTCGCCCTCCCACTCAGGATAGGCGCGATGGCAGGCGAGGATACTGGATGGACTGTTTCAGTCGGTGACGATCAGTTACGGGAGGTGCTCGTATGAAAATCAAGTCGGAATTCGTGCGCACCATCGTTGCGGTGACTCTGGCGCTCGCGCTGATCGGTACGGGAGCGGTTGCGCTGCCGTCGCTGACGCTCATGGAAGCAGGCATCGAGATTCCCCCGCAGAAGGGTCCTCAGCTGGAGCCGGCGGATATCTCCGCCATCGAGAGCATCCACGAGACCGCCGGGAATCTCGCCGGCTCCCTGAAGGAGACCGTCAACGACATTGCGAGGGCGCTTCCATCCACCGCGGCGACAGTCGCGAGAGCGACGACAGCGATCGCAAAGCCGATCGCTGATGGAATGGATGCCATCCCCGAGGCTGGCAGGCTGGTCCGCGCCACCGCTCACGAAGCCATCATGATGAGGATGGGTCTCATTCCCCTCATGCTTTCCAAGTTCGCCCGCGCCCGGGAAGGAATCACGATTCCCGTCTCGCTCACCCAGTATTGCGTCCAGGGCGAGACGCGTCGCGGGCGTCTAACCAGACACGGAATCGTCGCGGCTGACCCGCGGATCTTCCCCCTCGCCCGCTACGTCGAAGTATTTCTCGGCGACCAGTACCTCGGCCGCTACCTCGTCGACGACACCGGCGGCAATGTGCTCGGCGCGACGCTCGACATCTGGAACCCCGACTGCAAGGAAGCAGCACGCTTCGGACGTCACTGGGGAAGCGCGATGCTGGTCGCGCGTGAAGTCGAGCAGATTCCGAACGATTCGCTGACTCCACAGCGTTGGGACGGACTCGCGAAGCGCTAGCCGCTGCACCTTTGCAGGGCACATCTGGCCCTACAATTGCTCGTTTCCCCGTCGAAAATCCAACCCGAGACCCTACATGTCATCCTTCAGCACGTATCTGATCGGATTCATCGTTCTCATTATCGGCCTCGCCATCGGAGCGATTTTGCTCGGCGTATCCCAGATTTGGGTCATTGTGGGGTGCATTGTCCTCATCGGATTGGCCATTGTGATGGCTACAACCCGAACGAAGCCCAAAGATCCGCAAGCCTGATCATGGCATGAAACATGGCTGTTGACGGTTAACTCCCCCCGTAGTTAACGTGCGCGTCCAGATTACCGGACGCACCACCCAGGTGCGTCATTCGATCGTGTCGCTACCTACAGGGGCTTATGCAGACAACGGGCGAGAGTAGATCTAAAGGCTTCTTCCGTTCCTCCCCCTCCACCGCATTCGACCAGTATCTCCAGGACATACAAAAGCTGCCGCTGATCACCGACGCTGAAGAAGAGCGGCGACTGGCGCGTCGGGCCCAGGCAGGCGACGAAAAGGCAGCAGAGCGGTTGGTCACCGCCAATCTTCGGTTCGTAATCTCATACGTGAAGAAGTATCAGGGTCACGGCCTCGACCTTGGAGAGCTCGTCGCCATCGGCAACGAAGGCCTCCTCAAAGCGGTTCGAAAGTTCGATCCCGACCAGGGCGTAAAGTTCATCTCCTACGCCGTGTGGTGGGTTCGACAGGCGGTCCTCAAGGCACTCGCCGAGCAGACGCGCAGCGTCCGAATTCCTCTCAATCAGAATTCACAGCTTATCAAGCTTGCTCGCGCCCAGACCGTTCTCTCACAGGTGCTCAAGCGCGACCCGACCGACAACGAGATCGGCCGACTCCTCGAAGAAACTCCGGACGCAGTTCGCTCCGCGAAGCAGATGTCAGCCACCGAAATTTCCCTCGACGCTCCGATCGATCGCTCCGATCGTGAAGCCTGCACCCTCGGCGAACGGTTCGCGGGCGTGGACGGCGGCGAAATAGAAGACGTAACCGATTTCCACCTGATGAAGGAATTCATCGACAGGGTCTTCCGGAAATACCTCACCCCCCGCGAGCGCAAGATTCTTCACCTCTACTACGGCCTCGAGCAGGGATCCGACGCGATGACGCTCGAGAAGATCGGAGCCCTCATGGGCGTAACCCGCGAGCGAATCCGACAGATTCGCGAGCGCGCCTTCGAGAAGCTGCGCGAATCCCCGGACGGCTCGGCCCTCGCCGGTTTCTGGAGCTAAAGCGAGAAACTCGCGCTGGTAGCCAAATCGCAAAGCAAAAGACGCCGGCGAGAGATGCGCCGGCGTCTTTATTGTATAGGTGATGTGTGGCTGGCCGGTAGCCGGATGCCGGGTGCGATCAGCCCGACGCGTTGGTTTTCTTTTGTCGTAGTTCTTCCCACAAGCCATTCGATGCCCGCAACCCAGCCCACCCTCAAAGCCTTTCTCAACGCGAAATGCGGAAACGCGGAAGCCGCTCGTGATGCCCTCAAGAAGGCAGGCTTCGATCTCGAGGAAGTCGACCCGAAGGAGCTAGAGCCGCGCCTGAAGTCCGCCATCGATCACGGAACGAAGCGAATCCTCGTCGCCGGCGGCGACGGCACGATCGGGACTGCCGCAGACCTGGTCGCGAATACCGATATCGAATTGGCGATCCTTCCCGCCGGAACACTCAACCACTTTGCGAAGGATCACGGCATTCCCACCGATCTTGGCGAGGCCGCTCTCGTTGCCGCCAATGGAGTCGTCACGCGTGCCGACATCGGCTACGTCAACGACTGCGTCTTCCTCAACACCAGCTCGATCGGGGCCTACGTCACCTTCGTTCGCGACCGTGAAAGACTGGAGAAGTACGTCGGCTACACGATTGCCAGCTTCATCGCGGCCGTGCAAACGATGCTGCACCTCCGGACATTTGGCGTAACTCTCGAGGTTGAAGGCGTGAAGAAGACTTACAGGTCGTCGCTCATCTTCATCGGAGTCGGCGAGCGTGAGCTCAAGATGCCCACCCTTGGCAGCAGGGTTGAGAATGGGAGGCGTGGGTTGCACGTGATGATCGTGAGAGGACACGGCAAGGCTCGGCTCTTCGCCCTCGCGCTGGCCGCGATCGCCAAGGGAACGAAGGAGGCATCCCGGCTTCCGGAGTTCGACGATTTCATCGTCGATAGCTGTCGAATCGACCTCAAGTGGTCCCACGCCACGATCGGGCTCGATGGGGAGCTGAAGAACATGCAAACGCCCTTCGATTACAGAGTCGAGCGTGATGCGCTCCATCTCGTCGTCGCCGCACCCAAAAAGGTTGAATAGCTAGATTTCACGCATGACCCTGCCGAGCCAGTCGAACGCGTCCACGGTCGCAGAGCGTCTGGCCGAGATCGTGGGGGAGCGGCACGTCCTCGGGCGTCCGAGTGAGCTCCTCGTCTACAATTCCGATGGCCTCCCCGGTTACCGGCGCCAGCCCAAGCTGGCGGTCTTTCCGGGCAACCGTGCAGAGACCATCTCGGTCGTCCGCCTGTTGGCCGAGGAAGGGCTGCCATTCGTGCCCCGCGGCGCAGGCACCGGACTCTCAGGCGGGGCTCTCGCCGACGACATCGTGGTCGTCGGTCTCCATCGGCTCAAGGAGATAATCTCTCTCGACATCGAGAATCGTCGGGCGACCGTCGAGCCCGGAGTCGTCAATCTCCGCCTCAACAAGTACGTCGCGCCGCATGGGCTATTGTACGCCCCCGATCCTTCGAGCGAAGCCGCGTGCACTATCGGCGGCAACGTGGCGGAGAACGCGGGCGGCCCTCATTGCCTCAAGTACGGCGTGACGCTCAACCACGTGCTGGCGATGACGGTTGTTTTGCCGAGTGGTGAAGTCGTCGAGCTCGGGAGCAAAGTCGGAGAGTGCGACGGCTACGATCTGCGCGGCGCCTTCATCGGGTCGGAGGGATGCTTCGGCCTCGCGCTCGACGTCACGGTGAAGCTCATGCCGCGCCCGCAGTCGGTTCGAACGCTGCTGGCCGATTTCATGTCGATCGACGCCGCAGCACGCGTAACGTCGGCGATAATCTCCTCGGGGATCGTCCCCGCCGCACTCGAGTTCATGGATGGCCCTACGATCCGGGTCGTCGAGTCTTCGATCTACGCCGCCGGATATCCGAAGGACGCCGAGGCGATTCTGCTGATCGAGCTGGATGGATTGGAGGCGGGGCTCATCGCCGACCTGGAAGTCGTCCGGCAGATCTGTCTCGACGGCGGCGCGCGAAACGTGAAGGTCGCGCGGGATGACGCGGAGCGACTCAAGCTCTGGCAGGGGCGCAAGAAGGCCTTCGGAGCTATGGGACGACTCGCACCGCATCTAATTGTTCAGGACGCGGTCATTCCGCGCACGCGCCTGAGCGAGATCCTCGCCACGATACACGCCATCAGCGAGAAGTACGACGTGCTCGTGTGCAACGTGTTTCACGCGGGCGACGGTAACCTCCATCCCAACATCGCCTACAGCGCCGACGACCCCGATGAGAGCGAGCGCGTCCACAAGGCGATGACCGAGATCATGCGCGCCTGCATCGACGTGGGCGGAAGCATCACCGGGGAGCACGGCGTCGGTCTCGACAAGATGGGCTATATGGAGTCCATCTTCTCCGAGGCATCGCTGAATGCAATGTGCGAGCTGCGTGGCGTCTTCGATCCAGACCGGCGATCGAATCCTGGAAAGGTCGTTCCGATTCACGCGTGCAAGGAATGGCACTCGGTCACATCCACGCGAATGTCAGAGCCGGCGCCGCTTTCCGCGGAACCGGCGCATCCTTCCGCGCAGTGAGCACCGAAGCGGTCGTAGCAGCTGTTCGGGAGAGCGCAGCGAATCGAGAGCCGCTCAGGATTTCGGGTCGCGCGAACTGGTTGTCAGCCGGCCGACCCGTGCAGGCAAAGAAACCGTATTCGCTGCGTACCGACACTGGAGTGGTCGGTTACGTGCCCGGCGATCTCACGCTCACGGTTCGCGCCGGGACTACGCTGGCCGAGATCGAGAAAATCACGCGCGAGCACGATCAATGGCTTCCTCTGGATCCGTTCGGCTCGGGTGACGGAACGATCGGGGCAACCATAGCGACGGCATCGTCTGGACCACTCACGACCGCTTTTGGGTCGCCGAGGGACCTCCTGCTCGGTCTGGAATTCGTGAACGGGCGCGGAGACGTCGTGCGCGGCGGCGGGAAAGTCGTGAAGAACGTAGCTGGCTTCGACCTGTCGCGACTTCTCACCGGCTCGTGGGGCACGCTCGGCGTCATCACGGAAGTATCGTTGCGCCTATACGCACGGCCCAAGGTCGACAGAACCTTCGCGGTGACATTCGATCGCGACGAGAGGGCGAACACTGCCTTTCTTCGAGCGATCGCTGCCTCGCCGCTCGCTCCATTCGCATTGGAGCTAGCCAACGGGGCGGCCGCCCGTCAGCTCGGGCTCGGGGAGGAGCCGGTGTGCCTGATTCGCTTCGGTGGAAATTCTGCCGTGGTGGATGTTCAGCTAAAGGTGCTCTCCCAGCTTGCGCGCACCGAGGAGCTGGACCCGGCGGTGTGGGTCACCTTCCGGGAGTTGGACCGCGACGCGGAGAGCGTGATCAGGATCTCGAACCTGCCCAGTCGCTTTCTGGGAACCGCGCCGAGTATGCTCGCCGATTCTCCGCCATTCCTTGTGATGACGATAAGTCCGCGGCGCGGTGTCATGCGGCTCATCCTTCCCCCCGGAAGCGCAACAGCCTCACTAAGCGGCGGCCCCGAAGGCGTGACTCCTCTTCCTGTTGGCGGGCAGGATGGCGAGACGAGTCTGATTTTCGAGAAGCTTCCGCCCGACGAATGGGCGTTCGTCTCGCCAAGCGTCGTCGCTGATCCCCTCTCGCGCGGCATCAAGAAAGCGTACGATCCTCACAATATCCTGAACCCCGGCATACTCGGCGACTGATGACCGCTGGCATCCCTCACGACCCACTCCCGCACGATCCGATGCCGGGTTGCGCTCTCCCGGGCACACCGCTCGCCGACGCGCTGCCGGGAATCAACGCGTGCGTGCACTGCGGATTTTGTCTTCAGGCGTGCCCGACCTATTTGAACCTCGAGGATGAGAACGACAGCCCGCGAGGACGAATATTTCTGATGAGGTCGCTGCTCGAGGGAACCGTCAAGCCCGACGATCCAAGCGTTCAGAAACACATCGACCAATGCCTCGGCTGCCGCGCGTGCGAGCCGGTGTGCCCGAGCGGAGTGCCGTACGGACAGCTGCTCGAAGCGACCCGCGCCACATTGCGGGAGAGCAAGCCAACGCCGTTGATTGCGCGCATCATTCTCTTCACCTTCGCGCGACCATGGCTGCTCAGACCGGCGATGTTCTTCTCGCGGCTGCTCGCGTCGACCCCCATTCCAACGCTGCTGTCGGGCGTGAAGGGGCGACTCGGTTTCGCGATGGCGATGCTCGCATCCACGGGGCGATCGATCGAGCGCGGGCACTACGATCCGGTCTCGAGCGGCGAGCGTGGAAATGTGGCTACGCTGCGAGGATGCGTGATGGACGGTTTGTTCAGCGCCACCAACCAGGCGACGCAGCGCGTCCTCAAAGTCAACGGCTACGCGATCGTAAATGCTCCTGGACAACAATGCTGCGGCGCCCTGCACGCCCACGCGGGCGATCTCGAGACCGCGAGAAAACTTGCCCGACGCAACATCGCTGCGTTCGAGAAATCGGGCGCCGCGTTCATCGCGGTCAACGCGGCGGGCTGCGGCGCCATCATGAAGGAGTATGGACACCTGCTCGAGCACGATGTCGAATGGCACGACAGGGCAGTGCTCGTGAGCTCGCGTGTGCGCGATGTGAGCGAGCTTCTCGCCGCGGCGGGCCCTCGCATTGGAGGCGCTCTCCCCATCAAGGTCACCTACGATGCGCCCTGTCACCTGCAGCACGCGCAGCGCATAACCGAGGCACCACTGTCGGTGCTTGCCGCGATTCCCGGCCTCGAGCTCGTGCCGCTGCACGATTCGGATCAATGCTGCGGCAGCGCTGGAATCTACAATCTCATTGAGCCGCAGACTTCTGACGCAGTGCTCGAGCCCAAGCTCGCGAACATCCGCGCCACGCGCGCGGCGTGGATCGCGACCGGGAATCCGGGATGCCTGATGCAGATTGGTGCCGGTTTGATTCGAGCCGACATTTCCGCGAGATCCATCCACCCAGTCGACCTGCTCGACGCATCCTATGCCGCGTTCGGGCAGTAGCGCCCCGCGAGAGCACTGGCTTAATTGCAGGTAATGTCGGAAATGAACGAGTATTCCGCGCTGCACAACGGTGCTCTCTTTTTCGACCGGAGCGACCGGACGCGCATGCGCATCTCCGGGGCGAAGGCCGCCGAGCTCGTCACCGGAATGGTCACGAACGACGTTTCGAGCCTCGTTCCCGGTGAGGGCCAGTACGCTGCCGCCCTCACGCCCAAAGGAAAAATCGTCGCCGATCTCCGCATTTTCGCCCTCGACGAAGCGCTTCTGATCGACACATCCGCCGCGGCGTCCTCCGGCTGGAAGGAAATGGTTCGCAAGTACATCAATCCGCGCGTGGCTCCGTATCATGATGCGACCGCGGAGCTGAGCGATGTCGGAGTTTTCGGACGCTCATCCCGCTCCATAGTGGCGAGCGTGACCGACATCGATGACCGCGATCTCGCTGCGCTCGCCCCCTACAGCCACCTCACCAGGCCATTCGGTGATTCGACCATCATCGTGGCGAGGGTTCCGGAGATGGATCTGGATGGATTCGAGATCTTCGTTCCGGCCGAATCGGTGGGAACGCTCAAGACGAAGCTGCACACCGCTGGTGTAGCTCCCGGGAGCAGTGAGACGTGGGAAATTGCGCGGGTTGAGGCGGGACGTCCGCGATGGGGCGCCGACATGGACGACTCCACGCTGCCACAGGAAGCCAACTTCGACGAGCTCGGCGCGATCTCCTACACGAAGGGCTGCTACATCGGCCAGGAGACCGTTGCCCGCATTCACTTCCGCGGACATGTGAATCGTTTTCTCCGAAAGCTTCGCTTCGTCACGCGCCCGCCTCCGCCAGTTGGCGCGGAGTTGGTGGACGAGGCCGCAAAAATCATCGGCGACATTCGGAGTGTCGCGCTGTCGCCGAGGTTCGGGGGTGTGGCGCTGGGAATGGTGAGGCGTGAGATACTCCCCGGAACGACGCTCCAGGCACGATGGTCCGGAGGAGAGTGCAGCGTTCAAATAGAGCAAAACGAAAAAGGCGCCACTGTTTAGTGGCGCCTTTTCAGTAACTGCGAGGACCCTTACTTCTTTTTCGTGGGGGTCTTCGTAGTCTTGGTGGTCGTCGTGGTCTTGGTGACGGTGTCCTTCATTGGGCCAGCGGTCGTGTCCGTCATCTTCATCGTGGTGTCCATCGCGGCCGGTGCTGGGGCCATTGCTGGTGCGGTGGTGTCGGCGGTAGCAGTGTCATCTTTCTTGGCGCATGCGGCAAGTACGAGAACTGCGGCGACAAGGGCCAGGCGCTTCATTTACGATCTCCTTGAGAGGCAAACGTGGAATAAGTCGCCGGTCCGTGCACGCGATGTGTGCCCGTTTTTTGGCGCGGGCGAAAATTTATCTCATCTGGAAGCCGTGTCAAGGGTAGGAGCGTCTGGTTGCTCTCCGATTCGCGCCATAGATTAACTCTCACGAAGCGAATATTCCCGGGAGAATCAGTTGTCGGTCCATCCAGAAACATTTGGTGCACTCAAACGGTCGGCCTTCGGAGCGCCTGAGCGGAGGCAATTATCCGTCAAGGATGAGCTCCGAGCGAACCTTCTTACTCGTCTTGCGACCCGCAAGCCGATTTTCAGCGGTGTGGTGGGCTATGAAGAGACGGTCATGCCCCAGATCGTCAATGCCCTACTGAGCCGCCACAACTTCATTCTCCTCGGCCTCCGGGGACAAGCGAAATCGCGCATTCTCCGCGCTCTTACCACGCTCCTCGATCCGGCGCTTCCTATCATCGCTGGCAGCGAAGTAAACGACAATCCGTTCGCGCCGATCTCCAAGTACGGCAAAAATCTCCTCAAGGAAGCCGGCGATGACACGCCGATCGCCTGGCTCGACCCTGACATGCGCTACGTCGAGAAGCTCGCGACGCCGGACGTGACCGTTGCCGACATTATCGGCGACCTCGATCCCATCAAGGCCGCGCGCGGCGGACACATACTCGGCGACGAGCTGACGATGCACTACGGCATGTTGCCGCGCTCGAACCGGGGGATATTCGCGCTGAACGAGCTGCCGGACCTCGCGGGCAAGGTACAGGTGAGCCTATTCAACATCATGCAGGAAGGCGACGTGCTGATCAAAGGGTATCCGGTGCGGTTGCCGCTGGATGTCATGCTTTGCTTCACGGCCAATCCCGAAGATTACACGGCGCGCGGCAAGATCATCACGCCGCTCAAGGATCGCATCGGAAGTGAGGTGATAACTCACTACCCGGAGACCATCGAGCTGGGGATGGCGATCACCAACCAGGAGGCGTGGACAGCGCGCGGCGCCGGAAAGGTGCGCGTTCCTGATTTCATCGCCGAAGTGATCGAGCGCGTCGCATTCGAGGCGAGAAACGACAAACGGATCGACAAGCGGTCGGGCGTCTCGCAGCGAATGCCGATCACCGTACTGGAGAACGTGGTGTCAAACGCCGAGCGCAGGGCGATCCAGACGGGAGAGCGCGACATCGTGCCGAGGATCGCGGACATCTACGCGGCGCTGCCGGCGATCACGGGAAAGATCGAGCTCGAGTACGAGGGTGAGCTGGTTGGTGGCAACACCATCGCGAAGGAGCTCATTCGTCGCGCGGCGGACGCGACTTACCAGGATCGCGCGGGTGGTATCAACACCGACGAGATCATCATGTGGTTCGATGTCGGTGGCGCGCTCCAGGTCACTGACGACGTGCCGGTCGATGCCGTCGTCGAGGGATTCGGCGCGGTCCCAGGTCTCATGCAAGTCGTCAACACCGCGGGCCTGGCGCCCATGCATGATCTGCCGGTAGTCGCAGCGGGATGTGAGCTCGTTCTCGAGTCTCTGGTAGCGCGAAAGAAGATCGCGCGCTCCGACGCCGGTCAGTATGGCCGCGCCGTCGAAGAAAAACGGCGTCGACCCTACACGGACTGACCCAATGGCGATTCTCACGATCTCGCGCCTTTACGGCTCGGGGGGCTCTGAGGTCGCCGCGCTTGTCGCGAAAAAACTGGGATGGTCGTTGCTGGACAACGCGGTGGTCGACGCCGTTGCCACGCGAATGGGACTCACCATTGCCGAAGTTCGCGACCGCGAGGAGCGCGTCCCTTCCCTGGTGGAGCGACTCACTTCGGCGATGGCGATGGGCTCGCAGGAGTGGGCGTCGCCAATCGCTGAGGCGAAGCGGCCCACCGACGAGCAGCTGATCGAAGTCACGCGTCACATCATCGAGGAGGCGATCGCGAAAGGCCCGCTGGTGGTCGTGGGCCGCGGCACGCAGGAGATGCTGGCCGAGCGCGAGGACACGCTCCACGTGTTCTGTTACGCGTCGAGGAAGGCGCTGATCGCGCGGACGATGAAACGCGAGGGAGTTAGCGCGGAAGAAGGGGCACGCCTCGTGGACAACACCAATAAAGAGCGTGACCAGTGGGTGAGGCTGCATTGGGAGCGCGATCGCCGCGCGCACGAGAATTACGATCTCAGCGTGAATACCGAGAGGCTCGGAATCGAAGGCGCGGCGGATCTGATCGTGAGCGCGGCACACGCCAGGTTCGGCCTGGCAGGCCGCTGATCTCGAATAGCGAAATACTCGCGCATCGCCTGACGCCCATTCTGAATGTCTCGGACATCCAAAAGAGCTTTGCATGGTTCGAGAAGCTCGGTTGGAAGAAAGGGTGGGACTGGGGAACTCCCCCAACGTTCGGAGGTGTGCGCTCCGGCCGGTGCGAGATCTTCCTTTGCGAAGGTGGTCAGGGCGGAAGGGGAAAAGGCAACCAGTCGAAGACGTTCGGTCCGGACGGAGACGAGCAAGCGGACAAGGGCGTCTGGATGTCCATTTGGGTCGAGGATGTCGACGCAATTCACCGCCATTGCCTGGAACAGGCTCTCGATATCACGTGGGCCCCGGCTGACATGCCTTGGGGAGTTCGGGAGATGCACGTGCGCCATCCCGACGGCCACGTCTTCAGAATCAGCCAGCCCCTGGAACAAGACGAATAGACTACCCGGCCAGCGGCGATAGCGGGAGTACAACTTGCGGTGACGGTGATGGATGCCCAGCCCTCCCCAGGCGCAAAGTCTGCGCACCGCCGCGACTGCCGCCATGCGACGACACGGTTTCGAGCCGGAATTCTCCGCCGCCGTCATACGCGAAGTTGGACTGCTTGAGAACCCACCTGACGATCCCCTGCCAAAGGGCGTGCGCGATCTGAGGGCGATGCTTTGGTCTTCGATCGACAATCGCGAGTCGCGAGATCTGGATCAGATCGAAGTGGCGGAGCGAATGCCGGATGATTCCATCCGCGTTCTGATCGGCGTCGCCGACGTCGATACCCTCGTGCCGCTCGGATCCGCCGCAGACGGCCATGCAGCTTTGAACGCGACGTCGGTATACACCGGCGTGGCTGTCTTCCCCATGCTGCCGGATCGCCTCTCCACTCACCTAACGTCCCTCAACGAGGGAGAAGACCGTCTGGCTGTGGTGATCCAGTTCGATGTAACCGCCGGCGGTGAACTTGCGAGTCAGTTGGTTTATCGGGCACTCGTTCACAATAGAGCCAAGCTCACGTACGACGCGGTGGGAATGTGGCTGGAGGATAAAGGCCCGCCACCGACGGCTGTCGCCGGTTCGGTCGCTCTTGGCGATCAGATTCGACTCCAGGACGAGGCCGCACAGCGGCTGCGTCGCGCGAGAAGCGTGGCTGGCGCGCTCAATTTCGAAAGCATCGAGGCCGCGCCAGTCGTGAGAAACGGGAAGGTCGTGGACCTTGCGGTGACGCGGCGAAATCGAGCGCGCGACATGATCGAAGACTTCATGGTCGCGGCAAACAGATCGGTGGCGACATATCTCATCGAGCGGGGGTCGCCGTCACTGCGGCGGGTCGTCCGCGAACCGAAACGCTGGGATCGCATCGTGGCCCTGGCTGCCGAAGTCGGCGAAGCGCTTCCGGAGAAACCGAGCAACGTCGCCCTGAGCGACTTTCTCACGCGGCGCCGCGCCGCCGACCCCGAACATTTCGCGGATCTGTCGTTGTCGGTGGTGAAGCTCCTCGGGCCGGGAGTCTATGTGTTGGAGCGCAGACTCGGCAGCCGACGCGATGCGGGTCATTTCGGCCTCGCCATCGCCGACTACGTTCATTCAACCGCGCCTAACCGCCGTTTCGCCGACCTCGTGACACAGCGGATGCTGCGCGCGGCCGGATCGGACGGACGTCGTCCCTACTCCGACGAAGAGCTGGTCTCCATCGCCGGCCGCTGCACCGAGCGCGGGGAGGCAGCGCGGAAGGTCGAGCGCACCATGCGAAAGATCGCCGGAGCGTGGATGCTGGCTGAGCGCGTGGGCGAGAGCTTCGCGGCGATTGTGACCGCCGCTTCGCCTAAGGGCATGTACGCGCGCGTGCTCAGCCCGCCGGTGGAAGGGCGCATCGTGCGCGGAGGAAAGGGACTCGACGTCGGTGACACGGTGCGACTCAAGCTCGTCGTCGCCGATCCGGAGCACGGATTCATAGACTTCGAGCACGAATCCGACGGCACGAGCCGCCGGCTCGACCGGAGTCGCCGCAAGAAGGCGGCGGCTGATATGCTGCGGCCACGGATTGGCGACACATTCGAAGCCGAGGTCACCGGTGTATCGGATAGCGGGACTTACGTCAGGCTGAAGGATGGAAGCGCAGAGGGTCGCGTCGTCCGCGGCTACAAGACGTTGACGGTGGGGATGACCGTCCCGGTCAAGCTCGTAGGCGCGGACAGCGTGCATGGTTTCATAGACTTCGAATTCTCGCCGGGTGTCGATCCGGCAAAAGAGGACAGGCAGAAGCGAAAGCGTCTCGCCGCGCAGGCGCTGCGCGATCGCGTCGGGGACACATTCCATGCGATAGTTTCCGGAAGCTCGAAGAAAGCGACCTGGATAACGATCATGCCTGGCGACATCGAGGGGCGTCTGGTCAGAGGGAGGAACGGTTTGACCACGGGAAGCGAAGTGGACGTCATTCTTCTGGCTGCGGATCCCGTCCGTGGATTCATCGACTTCGCGCGGGCAGATACGGTGCTACCGGCGTCCGGAATTATCGCCGAGCCCGCGTAAGCGCTCGGTCGAGCGCGTTCGCGAAAGCCTGCTTCTCGCGCGCGCCGTAAGCAGCGTGACCGCCCGTCTCGACGCCAGTGCTGCGCAGGGAGTCCATGAAATTCCTGACCGATAATCGCTCGCCGATGATCTCGGCCGTGTACTCTTCGCCGCGCGGGTCGATCACGACAACACCTTTCGGCACGAGGAGCGCCGCCAGCGGAATATCAGCGGTCACCGCCACATCTCCCTTTTCCGCGTGCTCGGCGATATAGTGATCGGCGATGTCTGCTCCATCACCCACACGCACTGTCGACAGGTGCGTGTAGCCAGGGGGAAGCTGGACGCGCTGGTTTGCGACGAGAATCGTCTCCAGTGCGAGACGTTCGGACACGCGAAAGCAGACTTCCTTCACATCGCGCGGAGCGGCGTCGGCATCGAGCCAGAGCTTCATGGGAGCATGAGTAACTGCTCGGACGAGAGCAGTTTCTAATTACGCTACTTGGGGTTCGTCGCCCAGATCGTAGAATCGGTGACGAACCCGCGATCGTCGATCTCGAGCATGCTGACGATCAACTGAGCGATATCACGCGTGTGCAGTTTGCTGGGATTGGCCGGTTTCGCCTGAGACGAATCCTCCTCGCCGAATCCCGTCAGAACTTCGCTGGGATTCACCTGCATCACCCTGATGTTGTGCTGCCTGAGCTCCGCCCTCCAGCACTCGGTCAGCGCCTGAACCGCAAATTTGCTCGCGCAGTATGCGGATCCGTTCGCGAAGCCGCGCTGGCCCGCGGTCGACGAGATGTTGACGATGTTGCCGTAACTGTGTCCGATGAAATGTCTGGCAGACTCGCGCGCGACGAGCATCGCACCCAGCACGTTGGTCTGCCACACACGAAAGAACTCTTCCGCCGTTAGCTCCGTCAGCGGCGCGAAGGAGCCGAATCCCGCGTTATTTATGAGGACGTTGTAGTCGGAGAATTCCTTTACCACCTCGCCAACCATCCGCTGTACGTCGTCTTCCTTGCTCACGTCGCCGACAATGGGGAACGCGTCTATTTCTTTCGCGGCCGATTCCAGCATCTCCTTGTGTCGCGCGCACACCGCCACACGGGAACCGCGCTGCCGCAGTATGCGTGCGGTCTCCAGCCCGATTCCGCAGCTTCCACCGGTTACGAGAACCGCCGCATTCTTCAGATCCATTGCTTCTCCTTTGAGCCGATCGACGCCCTGAGCAGCGACGCGAAGTCGACGACGTCGCCTTCCTCGGTGTCGAACGACGCGATGAGTCGCGCTTCTGATTTCGCTTCGTTCCAGATGTGGAACGGCCACCGCGCCTGCAGTTTGGGAATGACCTCGGGCGGCAGCGTCACGAATACCTCGTTTGCCTCGACCGGCTGGGTGAGCGTGACTCCCGGCAGTCCGGATATTTCGCTCGCCAGCAGCTGTGCCATCCTGTTTGAGTGGGCGGCGTTTTTCTTCCAGAGGTCGTTGGTCAGGAGCGCGCTGTATTGCGCGGCGATGAAGCGCATCTTGGACGAGAGCTGCATCGCCTGCATCCGCTTGAACTCGAAGTCGTCAGCGAGCACCTGCTTGAAGAACACGACCGCCTCGCCCATCACGAGACCATTTTTCGTCCCGCCGAAGGAGAGCGCATCTACTCCGACCTCGCTGGTGATCGCCTTGAGCGAGACGTTCAGAAAAGCGGCGGCATTGAAGATCCGCGCGCCGTCCATGTGGAGCAGCAGCGAGTTGGAGTGCGCGAAATCGGCGATCACGCGGATTTCCTGCGGTGTGTAGACGGTTCCGTATTCCGTTGCCTGCGTGATGGAGATCGCGCGCGGCTGCACGTGGTGCTCGTTCCCGATGTCGTGCAGGTGCGCCCGAATTCCCGGCACTGTGATCTTTCCGTGCGGCGATGGCACAGCCAGCAGCTTGCACCCTATGTGCTTCTCCGCCGCGCCGCACTCCGAGGTATAGACGTGCGCCGTCTCGGCGCAGATCACTGCCTGGTGCGACCTCACCATGCTGTTGAGACAGAGGACATTGGCCGCGGTGCCGCTGAAAACGAGAAACACTTCCGCGTCTTCACCGACCGTGCTGCAGATCCTGGCTATCGCGTCGTGGGTATACGGATCGGCGCCATAGGAGGGTACGTGACCCTCGTTGACCGCGACCATCGCCGCCAGCACCGCGGGATGGACGCCCGCCCAGTTGTCGCTCGCGAACGCGCGGATCGGCTTCTGTTTCGAGTCCATACGCCTACGATAACCCGCGTCGCACCGGAGCGGCAAGGCGAACCGCGAACGAAGTTGCGCTGGATTCTAGTGGAAGTCGCGGCTGGCATGGACGAGCTCTTTCACCCTGAGCTCGCTGAACTTCTGCCCGATGACGTTCCTCACTCCATCGTCCCTCTCGAACCTTCCCTGCACTACCACGAAAGTCGAGAACTTCACCACTTCAGCATACTTCTCGACCATCTTCTTCGAGACGATCACGTTGATGAAGCCGAACTCGTCTTCCATCAGGAGGAAAACCGTCCCCTTGGCGCTCTGCGGCTGCTGGCGGATCGTGACCAGGCCCGCCGTGACGATGCGCTCGCCTCCCTCCAGCTGCTCCAGCTCCTTCGAGTCGAGAGCGCCCGCCGCGCGCAGATCGGCGCGCAGATGCTCCATCGGGTGGCCGCTGACGCTGATGCCGACCGAGAAATAATCCAGGAAGATCAGCTCGTCGCGTGAGAGAGGTCTCGGGTTGTACGCCGTCTGGCGCGCCGGCGCGAGCGGAAGACTGTCACCGACGGCACGCATCGCCACCCAGGCCGCGCGTCTGCGATCGGGCTCCCAGCACCCGAACGCGCCCGCGCGCGCCAGCTGCAACGCATCGGAGCGCTGGAGCTTTGCTCTCTGTACGACGTCGTCGATTGACGAGAACCGATCCCACCCCCGCGCTATCTTGAGCGCTTCCAGAGATTTCTCGCCGAGTCCGCGAATGTGGCGCCACCCAATCCGAAGCGCAGGCCTGTCCGAATTCTCCGTCGGCGCGGTCGTGCATTCCCAGTCGCCCTCGCCCATGCATGGAGGTAAAACCTTCAGCCCGTGCCGCCTGGCATCGTGAATCAGTGTCGATGGCGGATAAAATCCCATCGGCCATGAATTGAGCAGACCCGCGTAGAATTCCGCCGGATAGTGGGCTTTGAGATATCCCGTTGCATACGCGATCAAGGCGAAGCTCCATGCATGCGACTCCGGAAATCCATAATTGGCGAAGCTCTTGAGATCCTCGGCGATTCGCGCGGCAACGTCTTCCGTTACTCCGCGCTCGACCATTCGCGCGCGCAGCTGCTCGAGAACTTTGTGCAGTCGCTCGACCTTCCGGATGTGTCCCATCGTGCGCCGCAGCTCGTCCGCCTGCGCCGCCGAATATCCCCCGAGCTTCATGGCGATCGCCATCGCCTGCTCCTGAAAGATCGGGATCCCCTGCGTGCGCTTTAGAATCGGTTCGAGATCGGGATGCAGGTACGTCACCGGCTCTAGCCCCCGCCGCCGCGCTGTGTACGGATGAACGAAATTCGCCTGGATCGGGCCCGGGCGAATGAGCGCCACCTGCACCACGATGTCGTACAGCCTGTCCGGCTTGGTGTGCAGTACCGATGCGATCTGCGCTCTGCTCTCGATCTGAAAGGTTCCGATCGTCTCACCGTGCGCGATCAGGTCATAGGTCGCCTCGTCGTCGGGAGGCAGCTTGTACATCTCGGGCCGAGTGCCCGTCCTCACTTCGATCATGTCGAAGGCGCGTCTCACCAGCGAAAGCGCGCCGAGCCCGAGGAAGTCGAACTTGGGGATGCCCACGGCATCGAGATCATCCTTGTCGAACTGGATGATCGTCCGACCCATGGTCGTGTGCTCCACCGGCAGGTAGTCGCCGAGCGGCGCGCAGGAGAGAACGAATCCGCCGACGTGCGTGGAGCGCAGACGGGGCACTCCCTCGAAAGCCGCCATCGCGGCGAGTGTCGCCTTGCCACGCGGGTTGTCGAGATCGAGACCGAATTTGGGAGCGAGCGTTTCCGCGATGTGCTGAGCTCCCTCGGCCGGATCGCTCCAGTGGATTCGCTTGGAGAAATTGGTCGCTATCTCCACCGGATACCCGAACGCGCGCATCGAATCGATAATCGCGTTGGGCCCCCGATACATCTGCACGATGCAGGTGATCGCCGCATTGGCGCGATTGTATTTGCCGTATACGTAGTCGAGCACTTCCTCCCGCCGGTCGTGCTCGATGTCCACGTCGATGTCGGGAGCTTCCGTCTGTCCGTCGACGCGAATCTCGGAAAGGAATCGCTCGAACAGCAGTCCGTGCTTCACCGGATCGACGGCGGTGATAGCGAGACAATACGCCACCGCGGAATTGGCGGCGCTGCCCCGTCCCTGGCAGAGGATTCCATTCCGGCGGGCGAAATCCACCGCGTCCCACATAACGAGGAAGAATCCGGAGAAGCCGAGCTTGCCGATCACGCGCAGCTCGTGCTCGAGCTGCGCCGTCTGCTTGTCGTCTATCTCTCCCCACCGCTCGCGCGCGCCCGCAAAAACTCTTTCACGCAGAAACGAGTCGTCGTTGAGACCTGCTGGAACCGGAAAACGCGGCAGAGGCGGCCTCACCCACGCCAGGCTGAAATCGCACTCGGACGCTATGCGCTCACTCTCCTCGAGGCCCACCTCGCGTCCCCTCCATCGCTCAGCCATCTCCTCCGGAGAGGCGAGGCGCCATTCGCCATTCGGATGCAGCAGCCCGCGCGCGAGCGCGTCGTCGATGGTGGTGTCGTAGCGCAGAGAAGTGAGCACATCGTGCACGAGCCTGCTGTCATTGTCGATGTACCGTGGCTCGTGACACACGACCCACGGAACACCATGGCGCTCGGCCAACTCGATCAGCGCCGTCGCCAGCGCCGCTTCATTTCCACTGGTGTGATGGAGATGCACTTCCACCGCGAGCCTGTCGCCAAATACTTCGCGCCACTGGCAGAGCGTCCGCTCGGCTCCCTTGAAATCGCCCGCTCGCAGACGGGATGCGACCGGCCCGGACGCCGGTCCAGTCAACGCTTGCAGTCCTCCGCTCCGCTCCGCTACTTGCTGCCACGCGATGCGCGGACGACCCCGCGTTTTTTTTCCATCTCCTTTTTCCCAGGTGGAGAGCTCTCCCACCCGCGATCTCGTGACGAGGGATGCGAGGTTGTTGAATCCCTCCTTGCTGCGCGCCAGAAAGGCGGCCGGACATCCATCGATGTTGAGCTCGGCGCCGACAATCGGCTTGATTCCCTGGCGGCGCGCCTCGAGTCCGAAGCGGACGATTCCGCCGAGGTCGGCCGTATCGGTGATTCCGATCGCACTGTAACCAAGAGATGCGGCGCGGGTGGCGAGTGCTTCGGGTGAAACGCTGCCGTCGCCGAATGAGAACGCGGTGTGGGCTCTGAGCTCGACGAATCCCATGTCTGAGCTTATACCGAACATAAGCCGAAGACAAGGGAGTGCTGCGTTCTATATCCGTTGCTTCTGTTGCTTCTGGGTACATAGCGCAGGTCGTCGGGCGAGGTGGGGACTTCGGCGACGACGGTCGCTCGGTCGGAGCCCCTAACTGCGCTCCTTCGCTCTGCTCAGTCGCGGGTCTCCTCGGTCGCGGCCTTGAACGTCGCCTGCGTCCCCACCCCGCTCGACTCCAAATCGGAATCGATCAACGCGAAGCAGTTGCAGCTGAAGCCCGCGCGTCTCAGAGACCGCGCGGGATGTCGGCTCCGCCGCCGCGCTGTTCGCGCGTGGAGTTACAAATCTTTGCGGGGGAGAGGCTGGGTGTCCTCGCATGAGGCACCCACTTGGCGACAAGGAGACCCGCGACTGAGCGGAGCGAAGGAGCGCAGTTAGGGGTTCCGCCCGAGCAAAATGTTGCCGACGAAGAGGACACCCAGCCTCGACCCAAACACAGATCTATAAGACACTCACACGACGCCGAGAAAGGATCGAGGCGAGCCGGGGCGCCGCAACGCAGGAGTGCCCCCGCGTGACTAAGATTCATCCACTCCGTCCCACAAGTACTTCTCAATTCAATACATGGCTACGACAGCATCCTCTGCCGACCAGACCGATTACAAGCCGTCATACATTCCTGCCGCGATAGCGGCGCTCCTCGTATTCATCCTCTATCTGCTGACGCTTGCGCCGTCAGTGGCGATGTGGGATACGGGCGAGTACATGGCAGCCACGAAGGTGCTCGGCCTTCCGCACCCGCCCGGCAACCCTTTCTTCATGCTGCTGGGACACGCGTTCGCGACACTGCCAATCCCCGTGTCGTACGGAGCGCGAATCAACATTCTGGCCGCGCTCGCCAGCGCGGGCTCGGCGGGCTTCTGGTTCCTTATCACGGAGAGAGTCGTCGCTCGCTGGATACGGGAAAGGTGGCAGCGGCTCGTCGTCGCCAGCCTCGCGACGCTGATCGGAGCGACCGCGTTCACGGTCTGGAACCAGTCGGTGGTGAACGAAAAGGTCTATACCGTCTCGCTCCTGTTCTTCACGATCGTATCGTGGTTGATGATCGAATGGATGGAGGATCCGGATGCGCCCAACGCAGACCGCATTCTCATCCTCGTCGCTTATCTGCTCGGACTTGGATACTCGAACCATCCCGCCGGCTTTCTTCCACTTCCCGCCGCGGGTGTGGCAATTCTTATCGTCCGGTGGCGCACGCTGCTCCGATGGAAGCTGGTGCTGATCGGATTCGCCGCGCTGCTGCTCGGACTCACGCCATTCATCTACGAGCCGGTCCGCGCTGCGTATTTCCCCGGGATCAACGAGGGCGCGCCGACCGCGTGCACAACCAAGCTGGAAGCGAGCTGCACATTCGACAAGCTCACCTACCAGCGCCTCAAGGCCAACATCAATCGCGAGCAATACGGGCAGAAGGTGGAGCGCGGCGCCGACTATTCGGCGCAGATCGGGATGTGGTGGCTGTACTTCAAATGGCAGTGGATTCGCGACTCGCATCAGACCATGCAGGGCGCGCAGTTCATGATGGCGTTCGTCTTCCTCGCGCTCGGTCTGCTTGGCGGATACGTCCACTGGGACCGAGACCGACGAACATTCTGGTATTTCGGCCCGCTGATGTTCACGATGACGCTTGCGCTCATCTACTATCTCAACTTCAAGTACGGCTGGTCGCAGGATCCCGACCTTCAGGGAGTCCCGCGCGAGGTGCGTGACCGAGACTATTTCTACATCTGGAGCTACTCCGCGTGGGGAGTGTGGGCAGCTATTGGCCTCGGCTTCGTCTGGGAGCAGCTTGCTCTCATCCTTGGCCGTGAGCAAGCAACGCAGGCTGTGGGCGGGAAAAAGCAGCCGGTTGTCGCGAGCTGGCCATCCCGCAGAGGTTTCACGCTCGCGGCTCCCATACTTCTTATCGCCCTTATTCCTCTCTTCGCAAACTGGAGATTCGCCTCGCGCGCCGGACACACATTCACCGACGAGTGGGCGCACGACTATCTGAACTCGCTAGAGCCGTACGCGATCGTGATTACGAATGGCGACAACGACACCTTCCCGCTTTGGTACGCGCAGGAAGTGGAAGGAGTGCGCCGGGACGTGACTGTGGCAGTTACTACGTATCTGGACACCGACTGGTTCGTGCGGCAGATGATCCGCCGTCCGGTCGAGACGTATGACGCTGCAAAGGGTCCGGAGATCTACAGGAATCAGGTGTGGAAGAAGCCGGTTGGACCCCCGCTCAAGATGTCGTTTGCGGAAGCGGACGCTATTCCGGAATACATCCAGCTGGCCCAACCCCAGATTTTCCGGCAGGGCAACATCACGCTCAACATCCCGCCGGGCTATCTCGTGCGCGATCAACTGGTGCTGCTGCGCATTATCAGGGATTCGTATCCCGAGCGCCCAATCTATGTGTCCACCGGGGGCGGTCGGGATCTGGGATTGGAGCCCTATCTGATCTCGCAGGGGTTCGTACAGAAGCTGGTGGATCATCCGCTCATGGATACTCCGGCAACACCTCGCATCGCCGGTTTGTATGTCGATGTCGATCGGAGCAAAGCTCTCTGGGATTCGGTCTATCGCGCGCCACAGGCGCTGATGAAGGAAGGGGATTGGATAGACCGTGCGTCCTTCGGAATTCCGTACACCTATGCGTTCACGGGAAGCGTCCTCGCGGAGGCTTTGTCGAGGAAGGGTGACACGACGACCGCAAACAAGATCCTCAACAGGGTCAAGGACATCACCAAGGCGGCGCGAATAGACCTTCCGGGCGGATGAAGCACATAAGCGCATCGACTGGCATCCATGACAATCGAAGCTAGCAGTCTCAGTCCCACCACCCGTGCAAATACCACTCGTCCAAACGAGCGTCGCGGTACAGCCACACCATCATTCCATCATCGGTGACGCACCGAAAATATTCTCGCGCGTAGGGATCGGCCCATTGTCCCCCTGACACGCGGTCTGGACCCGCCGCGGAAGTGATCTCCAGCCATTCCTTGTCGCGATACTGTACCGGCACCTGATGATCGCGGCGACGCTTCGTCTTCACCGCAATTCGCCTGGGCTCCGCGTAAAGCTGCAGCGTGAGACGGGGAGCGGCGGTCGCTTTCACCACTCGCTCCCGGAGCTGGATTCTCGCCGACGCCTGCGCCGGCTCCTGACTCACCCACTCCGTTCGACGATCGATGAGAGGATGCCGGCTGTTGCGCGGTGTCACCACCACCGCGCCCTGATCATCCAGCAGCTGGGCAATGGTCTCCTCCGCCGCGCGCGCGGTGGCGAAGCCGCGATCGAAGATGTCGCCCTGGCGCTCGACCTCGCCGGTGACGGACTCCACGCGGATCGTGATGCCGACGACGCCATCGGGGAGAGCGATCCGCTCCAGATGCGTGCGCATGAGACGCATCCAGGCCTTGTGGCTCGACGTCGACCGCGCCGGCCGCACCAGATGCTCGAAGCTCTCACGGTTGGCGAGCGAAAAAGTCATCGTCATCTCCCGCGCGCACTGCCCTCGCGATACGAGCTCCGTCGTGATGTTTCCAATGAGCGCGTTGATGATGAAAACGAGCCGCTCGGTCTCTCTGAGCGTGTAATCCACCCAGTCGAGCGATGCGCTCGGCAACGCGCGCGGAATGCTGTTGAAGATGCGCCGCGAGTCATCCGCTCTCGACAACCGCCAGAGACGCGCTCCCTCGGCGCCGAAGCGGACTTCTACCGACTCGAGGTCGAGCCTCGCCAGGTCCGCGCAGCTCTCCACGCCTATTCCGTCGAGCAGAGACGACAGAGCTAGCGATGGCTCGAGCACTCCAACCGGATGCGGAGCGAGATAGTCGCGCTCCGAGCCGGGTGGCATCACAACGAGCGCGCCCTTCCCGTATCGCGCACCAACCTCGGCGGATACTGGGGTGAGAGAGATCGCTCCACGAACTTTCCCCACCCCTTCGTCGTGAAAGACCTGAATCAGATCTCTCGCCAGAGGCTCGGCGCTCATGCCCCTCGCGTCAGCCCACACCACACCATTGCCACCCAGCATCACACGCGGAGCGGCGCCGAGCAATGAAGGAATGATTTTCTGAAGCAGTGCGCTCTCGTGAGCGGCGGCGGGACTCCAGAGGCAGATGAAGGTCATTACGATACCGAATATATGCCGAAGCCAAGAATGGCGCCCGAGGTAAGGACCTTTGGGCCGAACACGCGCACCGCGCGTAAATTCCGGCATGCACGCGAGACTCGCCGAAGCCATGGACTACGTCGAACAAAAGCGGAAAGAGCTCCTTCAGAGCTTTGCCGGTGTTCCACGCGACCGGCTCGCGGCTCGTTCAGCTCCGGACCGATGGTCAGTGGCGCAAATCCTCGAACATCTGCGACTGGTAGAGTCAGGTGTTGCGCGGCTGATTACCAAGCGCGTTGGCCAGGCGAGAGCGGAAGGATTGGGCGAAGAAAAATCGACGGAGTCGGTGATGCCTTCGTTCGAGCCATATGCATACACGTTGCAAACCGCCGCCGTTCAGTCGCCGGCCCCAGTTCAGCCGAGTCCCGACGTCGACGTCAACGAAGCGCTCGCAGGTCTCTCGGATTCCCGTGAGGCGCTTCGCGCCGCGGCCGCCTCGGCCAACGGGCTCTCGATAGGAGAGATCAAGCATACCCATGTGGTTCTGGGTGAGCTCAACCTTTACCAGTGGCTCATCTTCCTCGGCCAGCACGAAGTGCGGCACACAAAGCAGATCGAGCGAACCCTCAACTCAATCCCGGAATGAAAATGCGCTCAACGCAGCTCCTCGCAATAGCGGTCGCACTAGCCGCGGTTTCGGTCACGACCGCCGCCGTGCGGAATGGCGCGTCTGTCGCCGAGACAAAGAAGCCTACGATTACTGTGTACAAGGATCCCAGCTGCGGATGCTGCAAGAACTGGATCGCGTATCTCGAAAAACACGGATACCGCGTCGACGCGAAGGACACGCCCAACATGCCCGAAATCAAGCATTCGCTGGGCGTGCCGGACGGGTTGACCGCATGTCACACGGCGGTGGTGAACGGATACCTCATCGAAGGGCACGTTCCCGCTGAAGACATCGACCGGCTGCTCGCACAGAAGCCGACGATCGCGGGAATCGCAGTGCCTGGAATGCCAATGGGATCACCAGGAATGGACGGCTCTCCGGCCCAGCGCTATAAGGTGATTTCGTTCGACAAGGCCGGAAAGACGAAGGTCTTCGCGAGCCACTGATCCAAGCTCATTGCTTCTGTCCGGGCACGTTCATCCCGTTCTGGTGCAGAATCAATCGCGTCACTTTGCCGGAGGCGTCTTTCTCAAAGGTGATTTGAGCGTCCGCAACCTTTAGAAAGAACTCCGTTGGCGACTCGGCGAATAGCTGAAACCTCGGCTGGCCAGTCGCCTGACCGTACAACGAGCTGCCCTCGTGCGTGATGGCAATCACGAAGCTCGGCGCGAGCTGATATACGCCAACGTAGCTCTCGAGAATCGCCGGATTGACCGTGATCTCGGCACGGACTTTGGTCGATGACGGCGGCGCCAGCGGAGAGCGGGCATCGAGCAGGTGAAATCCGATATCGTCAACCGATGCTGACTGATTGGACAGCACCACAACGGCCCGCTTGCCGGTGGTATCGAACCCGATGTAGCTGCGATAACCACCGGTCCCGCCGTTGTGCCACACGATCAGTCGCTCGGATGTATTGAGAACGTGCCAGTTCAGTCCGATCCGCATCCGCACTGCGTCCACGTCACGCCGGGCAACGTGCGTGGTCGCGAGGATTCGCCCGAGTGGCGAGCTGGTGCTGTCCAGATTCGCGGCGAGAAATTTCAGCAGATCGTTTGCGGTCGATCGGAGTGCTCCTGCACCCGCCAGCGTGGGGAGATCCCAATTCTCCACGATCGCTCCGCTGGGCGAGTGGCCCGGAGCCAGCCGGGCCTTCATCGAGGGATTCAGAACGATTCGCGTGTCGTTGAGTCCGAGGGGACGAAGAATCCTCTCCGTGAGAAGGTCTTCATAGCTCTTGCCTGCTCTCAGTGAAAGGGCGTGACCCAGCAAGCCAACGCCCAGGTTCGAGTACTCGTACTGCGATCCTATGTCGCGCGGAAGCTGATAGCCGGAAAGAAACGCGTACATCTGATCGACCGAATAGTCCGCGTACGGGTTGTTCTCATCCTTCGGGCGAAAATTATCGGGCATTCGTGGCAACCCGGAGGACTGCGTCGCGAGGTCGAGCAGCGTGATCTGCTTGCCGTTGCGGGTCGGGACTCGCACGGATTTCGGGAGGTACTTCGCGACGGGATCATCAAGCCGCACCTCGCCCCTGGAGACCATGTCGGCGAGAAGCGACGCGGTGAAAACCTTGGTGATGGACCCGATCTCGAACACGGTATTTCCGTCGAGCGCAACGCCTGCAGCTCCCGACGTCCCGGCGGTGAAGACGCCTGTGCGTCCGTGGTCGAGCGTACCCGCGACGATTCCGACGGCCTGCTTCGAAGCAACCCTGCCCTCAAGAATCGCGCGGACGGCCGAATCGGATGCGATCGGAACCTGAGCCCGCACGGGGACAACGAAGAGGGCCGTGGTGAGAACCGGGACCAGGCAGACGAGACGTATGAATGACATTGGCGAGGCGGGAGGAAGGTGGGCGTCGGCACCGAACATACTGCCGGCCGGACTCAGATGAAACACTTGCGGCGAGGAGGATGTGTATATATACATTCCTTGTGCATAATTTCCCAAACGTCTCCGCCCCCGCCCTCAAGCTGCCGAGGGCATCAGCCGCATCTCCCCGGACGACGGTGCGGCGCGCCGCGCGCACTGATGCGCCGCAGATTCTCGAGCTCGTCGCGCAGTACGCCGCGCAGGGCTTGATGCTCCCGCGCACACTCGATCAGATCGCCTGCCGCATCGAAAATTACGTCGTGGCCGCCGATCAGAGCGGGCGCGTGGTAGCATGTGCCGCACTTGAGGAGTATTCGCCGTCGCTGGCCGAGGTGTCGTCGGTGGCAGTTGCCCCCGGGCACCACGGCAATGGTTTGGGAAGTCAGGTCGTGTTGGGAGTGGAAAGGCTGGCGCGCGCGCGTGACATAGAGGAGCTGTTCGCCCTCAGTCTCACCGACAACTTTTTCCTCTCACTGTCCTACACCGCGACCGCGATCACGCGCTATCCTGAGAAGCTCATTCGCTACGAAGCGCTTACCAAGTCAGGTGTCGAGATCGTTCCCAAGCGCTGCTTCCAGAAAATCCTCGGGACTTCATGGGCTGCCCCCAAGCTGGTCGAGAAGGTCGTTACGGCGAAGCAGAAAAGGGCCGGCTAGTACCACCCCGGCGTTCAGATTGGGACTCCACCCCCTCTCAACTACAAACGAGATTTATCGCTCTACGATATAGACGCGCGGCGCGTGCGTGTCGTACAGCGCACGCCCGGCAACCGATCTCCCGCAATGACCCGGGCGATGAGCTATGATTCGTTCACGCGGTGATTTTATCGACCGCCATTCTCTGTCGCGACCATGTTGCTGATTACTTCGACACACGGTCGGAGGGATTAGTGCGGTGGCCGGAGCTGCCACTTAGGAGGGCTCCGGGCTTTTTAGCTTCGCGCTCCTCTCAGGTCGTTCTCAGTTAGTTGGTTGTAGTGGGTCACCGCTTCGCGCCGCGCCTATCGACGAGCCCAGCCTCGATCGACATCCGTGCATCGTACGGCGTGACGGGCACCGGGAAATCCGCGCTCCGGTTCCAGCCGAGTGAGGCGGCGCGGACTCGGATCATCACTTCCTGCGCTTCGGCCGGATCGCCGAATGGAGTTTTTCTCCACCGGTACGTCTCACGCAGGATCTGCGACGTCATCCGGAGGCTGGCCATGGAAGCGTGCGATGTGAGTGTGACGAGCGCGCCACCTCCTTCGCGCGCGGCGCGTGAGAGTCGCACCGTCTCGGTGCCCTCGGGATCGAGACCCGCTACCACGACGAGCGCGAATCCTCCGCATTGAAGAAGCTCCTCCGCCCCGCGGAGTCCCTGCTTGCGGTTGCGTGGACGAACGAGGATTGGGCCCTCCTCCCAGAATGGACCAGCGACGGTGCCGAGCCCATCGATCCAGACCGCTCTCTCCCCCTGCGCGACGGTGGTGTTGCAGGCCGCTCTCAGGACAGCGGTCGCTCCGCCCTGTGGCATCCAGACGGTGAGCCGGCCGCGTGGCAGACCATGTCCGGGTAGAATCGCATCAAGGGCATCGATGCCTGTTGCCACCGGTTCAGCGGTCCGATGCGTGACCGGCGTGGCATCGGGGAACCGGTGCTCGATGAGTGCGCGAATGGCGGCATTGCGATCAGGCATGACCCTGCAGAGTATCCCGAACATATCCCGAAAGCAAGAACGAGACTTGGAGGATCCGCTTGCGATAGAACGCGCTGTTCAGATTTTGCCGGCGCGTCCTTCGTCGGCGGCGAGACGACGGTGTTCAATGTCGCGGGTAACAAGTATCGGCTGGTGGCGAATATCGTCTACTCGAACGGCAGGGTCTACGTGGATGGCGTGTACACGCACGAAGAGTACGACAGACTGGCGGAGCAACGCGGGACAAAGACGCCCGAGCTTGCCGCGCTGCCGGGCGGGCGGAGTCGGCTGTCCGAGTTTATGCACGGAAAGCGATCTCTTTCGATCACCCAAGTCCGCAGTCTTAGAGACGAACTCGGGATCCCGGCCGATCTACTTATTGAGTAGCTACTCTGCCCCTCCTTTCTGGAAATAGGAAAACTTTCTGGAAATAGGAAAACTTTCGTCCGAATGGTTAGAAGCTGATCAGGGAACCATTTAGGCCTGAATTGTGAATTAGGGGGCGGTACCCACGGTTTCACGAAATCAACGACTCTCCAGTAGAGCTGATGCAATACGTTTCCCTTAGAATGTCATCCGTCCAGAGCTTTTCCGCCTTCGCCCTTCTGAGCCTGATGGCCTGCGCCGCGGGCAGGGACGCGCGCCCAGACCCCGGCTCGGAATCGATGCCGACCGACCAGCAGACGACTGCGCAGTCGACCCTGCCGGCAGTCCGAGTCAACAATCCTCCGCCCCTGTCACCCGCCGGGGCAGCCTCGAGCACGGCTTCCAGCGCCGGAAAGGATTCGGTGGCGAAGGATCCTCCGATCACCGTTCCATCGGTTAAGGGACGTACCCAGAAAGACAGCCTCGCATTGGTAAGGGCCGTCAAGGCGGGAATGGAGAACACCCGGTGGCCGGTGAAGACGGCCCCTCCCCTTCCCGGCTCGATCCTTCCCTCGCACCGAATCGTCGCTTTCTATGGAAACCCGCTCTCCAAGAAGATGGGAATCCTCGGCGAGCTGCCACCCGACCAGATGCTGGCGCGCTTCGACAAGGAGATCGCCGCGTGGAATAAGGCGGATCCGTCGCATCCCGTAATGCCAGCGCTCCACCTGATCGCGGTGGTCGCGCAGGGCGCGCCGGGAAGAGATGGCAAATACCGGCTGCGCATGACGGACAGTCTGATCAATCTCGTGTCGGTCTGGGCCGCGAAAAAGAACGCGCTCGTCTTCCTCGACGTGCAGGTGGGACACAGCACCGTACAGGAGGAGCTTCCGCGCCTGATCCCGTTTCTGAAGCGGCCGAACGTAATGCTCGGAATAGACCCGGAGTTTTCGATGAAAGAGAAGGCCGTAACAAACGAGGAAGGCGTCACGAAAAAGCCAAAACCCGGGGATAGGATCGGAACGATGGACGCCAGCGATGTGAACTACGCGATCAGCCTGCTCTCGGACGTCGTGAAGCAGAACAATCTGCCGCCAAAGGTTCTCGTCGTCCATCGCTTCACGCGCAAGATGCTTACGAACGCGAATCAGATTAAGCTCGATCCCCGCGTTCAGGTGGTGATAAACATGGACGGCTGGGGTCAGCCGTGGCTCAAGTACGATTCGTATCGCGCGTACGTGGAGGCGGAGCCGGTGCAGTACACCGGGTTCAAGCTGTTCTACCACAACGACACCAAGAAGGGGGACCCGATCCTGACTCCGTCCGAAGTCCTGCTGCTCAACCCGAAGCCGCTCTACATCCAGTACCAGTAAGACGTCCTCGAGTCTCGCCCGGAGAAGAGCCGGGCAATATTATTGAGCGGTCGTCATTGCCTGGCGACCGCTCTTTCATTTGTCGCCTCGGAGGCGGAGATGACGACCAGACGGGAGTTCCTCTCGAGCATGGCCGCGGCTGGACTCGCGGCGCAGCCCGTGTTTCACGAGCACGCGATCCGGTCACTCTTCCGTGCCAACGCGATAGCGGGCGCCCGCTCCCCACAGTCGCTCGCGGACGACGAGACCTATTGGGCGGAGATCCAGCGCGCATTCGACTCCGATCGCACGATGATCAACCTCAACAACGGCGGCTGCAGCCCGACGCCGAGCCACGTACTCGAGGCGATGATCAGGGATCTGAGATTTTCGAACGAGCTGCCCGTGGAGCACATGTGGCGGGTGCTCGAGCCCCGCGTGGAAAGCGTGCGGCGGGATCTGGCGAGGGAGTTCGGGTGCGACCTCGAAGAGATGGCGATCACGCGCAACGCATCGGAGGCCAACGAGATCATGATTTTCGGGCTCGATCTCAAGCGCGGTGACGAGGTGGTGATCACGAACCAGAATTACGGCCGGATGATCACGTCGTGGGGGCAGCGCGCACGGCGCGAAGGAATCGTGGTCAAGCAGGTCTCCTTCAAGGTCCCTCCGCCGTCCGACAAATACATCGTCGATCAGTTCGCCGCCGCCATCACACCGCGCACGAAAGTGATCGAGGTGACGCACATTACGAATCTCACCGGCCAGATAATGCCCGTCCGGCAGATCGTCGATCTCGCGCGTCCCCTGGGCATACAAGTCTTTGTGGATGGCGCGCACGCGTTCGCGCACTTCCCGTTCAAGCGGGACGATCTCGGGTGCGACTATTACGGGACAAGCCTTCACAAGTGGCTGCTCGCGCCCGTGGGGACCGGATTCCTGTACGTGCGAAAGGACAAGCAGAAGAATCTCTGGCCGCTGATGGCCGCCGCCGTCTCGCAGGACAACGACATCCGAAAGTACGAGGAGATCGGAACGCACCCGGCCGCCAATCACAACGCGATCTCCGCCGCGCTGGCATTTCATCGCGGGATTGGAGTCGACAGGAAGATCGCGCGTCTCCGGCTGCTGCGTGACCGCTGGGCGAAGCGCCTTGTGGCGGAGAGCCCGCGAGTCTCGGTGCTGACGCCGCTCGACAATCGTCAGGCGGGCGCGATTGCGTTATTCAACGTCGATGGAATCGACAACATCAAGCTCGGTGCGTGGCTCTTCAGCCAGCATCGCATCGTGAACACGCCGATTGTTCACCCCGAGTTCAAAGGCATTCGCATCACGCCGAACGTGTATACCACGCTCGACGAGATAGATCTTTTCGCGGACAAGGTGCTCGATGCAGTGAAGAGGGGAATTCCATCCTGAACACTGGGACTTCGAGCGCGTGAGCATTCTCCTGCTCGCGGTATTGCTCGCCATTGGCGCATTTGGGGCGGGTCTGCTTGGGGCGCTCACGGGTCTGGGCGGAGGCCTGGTTGTCGTCCCAATGATGACTCTGCTCTTCCACATCGATATGCGGTACGCGATCGGCGCATCTCTCGTCTCGGTCATCGCGACGTCGTCCGGAGCGGCTGCCGCCTACGTGCGCGAAGGTTTTACCAACGTGCGGGTGGGAATATTCCTCGAAGTGGCAACGACGATTGGCGCGCTCATCGGCGCTGCCCTGGCGGGGTTCATTCCGACCAACGCGCTCGCGGTGCTTTTCGGCCTCGTGTTGCTGTACACCGCGTATCGGTCGTTCCAGACGCGTGAGGAGCATTCGCTCGATCTGCCATCCGATCCACTTGCCGTGCGTCTGCGCCTGAACTCGACGTACCCAACGGCCGAGGGAGTTCGTGCCTATTCGGTTCAGGGAGTGAAAGCTGGGTTCAGTTTGATGTTCATCGCCGGAATTCTCTCTGCCCTCCTTGGAATCGGTTCGGGCATCGTCAAGGTGCTGGCGATGGATCGGTCGATGAAGCTTCCATTCAAGGTTTCGACCACCACCAGCAATTTCATGATCGGGGTCACTGCCGCTGCGAGCGCCGGGGTTTACCTCCATCGGGGGTACATCGAGCCGGTCCTGGCCTTTCCGGTCATGCTGGGAGTGCTGGCCGGCGCTCTCCTCGGAGCGAGGATTCTGGCCGGTGCCCAGACTCTGTGGCTGCGCAGGATATTTACTGCGGTAGTAGTGATCCTCGCCGTCGAGATGCTGTACAAGGGATTGCGGGGAGGACTGTGACTGAGCCGCCCGCGACGACGCCCGTCGAACGAAGCCACGCGGACGAGCGTGTGGAGCTCGTCATCGGGCGGCTGCTGCAGACCGGCGTGCTGCTCGCTGCTCTCGTCGTAGCCATTGGCGGATTCCTGCTGCTCGCTCAGTATGGATCGCTGCCGGCCGGCTTCCAGAAATTCAACGGTGAGGGTCCGGCGCTGAGAAGCATCGGTGGAATAATCCACGCGGTATTCACGGGCGACAGCCGCGCGATCGTGCAGTTCGGCCTCGTGCTCCTGATCGTGACCCCGGCGGCACGCGTGGCTCTCACCCTTGGCGCGTTCATCATTCAGCGCGACCGATTGTACATACTCACCACCAGCATCGTTCTGACTTTGCTTCTATACGGTCTGCTCTGGGGACGCGCATAAATGGTTCTGCTCAAGACTGCATCGCTGCTCATCGTATCCAACATTTTCATGACGCTCGCCTGGTACGGGCATCTTCGGAATCTCAGCGACAAAAAGTTGTACATCGCCGTTTTGTTGAGCTGGGGGATCGCGCTGTTCGAGTACTGTTTCATGATTCCAGCCGAACCGAATCGGTGCGACTGAGCTGAGTCTCCCTCAACTAAAGATTCTCCAGGAAGCGATCACCCTCGTGGTGTTCGTCCCGTTCACGGTGCTGTACATGCGCCAGCCTCTGCGGTTCGATTTTCTATGGGCAGCGCTTTGCATTGTTGGGGCGGTGTTTTTCATGTTCCGCGGCCACACGCTGGCCTGATTCCTCCTGCGGCTTCAAGACGGCATCAGACCGCCCGTATCTCGGGATATTTCGCAAACGCCCAGAATGAGTACCCGAGCATGATGACGCCGCCAGAGAAGATCGCCCACTGCACCCCGACGAAGCGCGCCATCGCCCCCGCGATGAATGAGCCGATCGGGGTGAACCCGACATAGACGAAGACGTAGGTCGCCATCACTCTGCCCCGCAGCTCGTCGGGAACCACGGACTGCAGGATTCCGTTGGCGAGTGCGCCATTGATCAGCATCGTGAGGCCAAGGAAAAGCAGTACGAGAGCGGCGACGTGAACCGTTCGCATCAGCGAAAAGAGAATCGTCAGCCCCGCGAACGCATAAGCTGTCACGTTGAACAGACGTCCGCGTCGAATCCGCGCCCCGAGACCAGCAAGCGAAAGTGCTCCTGTCAGAGCGCCGATGCCCACAAAGGTCAGGAGCAATCCATAGCCGCTCGCTCCGGTGTGAAGCACATCGCGCGCGACGACCGGCATCATGGTCAGATACTGGAATCCGAATATCGAGTACACCGCTATCACTCCCATCAGTCCGGAGACAGCGCGTGAGCTGCGCATGTAGTTCAATCCCTGCCTTAGCTGCTCCGCGGGAGACACGAGGTGCTGAACGGGGGTCCATCGCGGGAGCCTGATTCGGGCCAGGCTTCCCAGCACCGCCAGGTAACTGAGCGCGTTGATACCGAAGCACCAGGCGACCCCGAACTTCGCGATAATAACTGCGGCGATCGAGGGGCCCACGATTCGCGCGAGATTGAAGCCGCCCGAATTGAGCGCAATGGCATCGACCAGATCCTCGCGCGAGACCAGCTCCACGACCATCGCCTGCCGCGCCGGAATCTCGAAGGCCGAGATCACCCCTCCCAGCGTGGTAAGCGCCAAAAGCCAGTTGATATTGATGCGGCCGGCCCAGGCGAACCACCACAACGCGGCGGCTTCGACGAGAAGGAGTGCCTGGCAGATGATCACGATACGGAGCTTGCTCCGCCGGTCGGCGACAACTCCGCCGTAGAGCGATAGAAGCAGCACCGGAAAACTGCCGGCGGCGCTCACCAGTCCGACCATGAAGGCGCTGTTGGTGAGCACGAGGGCGAGCCAGCCCTGCGCCACCTGCTGCATCCACGTCCCGATCAGCGAGACGGTCTGTCCGGTCCAGAAAAGCCGGAAGTTCCGGTGGACCTGTAACGCTCTGAAAGGGTTGATCGATCGTCTTACTGGCCGCGCCGGCGTCAGGGGCATTGCTGAGGATTATACACGGCTTATGCCCCGGTTGTATGTTAGAGATATGCGCTTCCACACCTACTCGAAGTTCAGCCCGGAAGCTGCTGACGCGGTCGATCTCCAGGCGCTGCTCGACAAACTGGCGGATTTTCTGCTTCAGTCGGGATTCGCGGCCGGGGGCGGGCAGAACTTCAATCCCTACTTCGACGATTTCGACTCCGAGCCCGACCGCTCGGTCGAAGCGCTCCGTCAAGCGATTCTCGATGCCCTGATCGAGAGCGGTCAGTTCACGCCGGAGCTGCTCGAGGCGCTGCGGGGAGATGGGACAAAAGAATCGCAGGAGAAGCTCAGCGAGCTGCTAGACAGTCTGATTCAGAAACTTGCCGCCGAGGGCTACCTGAATCTCCAGGCACCGCCACAGGTTCCCGCCGGTCACCAATCGGTAGAAGGTCGCGGTGGACTCGCGCACGGCGCTTCCAAGAGCGTGCAGTTCAATCTCACCGACAAGGGAATCGACTTCCTCGGCTACAAGAGCCTCCGCCACATCCTAAGCTCGCTCGGCAAATCGAGCTTCGGCTCACACGATACACCGCACTTGGCTACCGGTATCGAATCGGATGGCTACAGCAAGGAGTACGAGTTCGGCGATGTGCTGAACATCGACGTGAACGAGACGCTGAAGAATTCGCTCGCTCGTACTGGGTCGCTGGAAATTCCGATGGATCTGGAGTACAGCGACGTGATGGTCCGCCAGGCGGAGTACCGCTCCTCGTGTGCGACGGTGCTGATGCTCGACACGTCCCACTCGATGATCCTTTACGGCGAGGATCGGTTCACTCCCGCCAAGAAGGTGGCGCTGGCGCTCACGCATCTCATCAGAACCCAGTTTCCGGGCGATACGCTGCAGGTGGTGCTGTTTCACGACTCGGCGGAAGAGATCCCGCTCTCCACGCTTCCACAGGCGCAGGTTGGTCCCTATCACACCAACACGGCCGAGGGACTCAAGCTGGCCCGACGGCTTCTGATGGCGCAGAAGAAAGACATGAGGCAGATCGTGATGATCACCGACGGGAAGCCGAGCGCGATGACGATGCCCAACGGGCAGATCTACAAGAACTCGATGGGTCTCGATGCAACAGTGATCGCGACGACGCTGCGCGAAGTCGCCAACTGCCGGCGCGCGGGAATTCTGATCAATACTTTCATGCTGGCGCGCGACCGGGCGCTGGTTGAGTTCGTAAAGCGAGTGTCGGAGATCAGCAAAGGCAAGGCGTACTTCACCAACACGATGACGCTGGGGCAGTTCATACTCATGGACTTTCTGAAGAAGAAGACGCAGAAGATTTCCTAGGCCTGCGGGCGGAACAACCAACACATTTCCATAACTCACTAATGCGAATCACCCGAGTGGTCTTCACTCTCGCGATTTCTCTGACCGCTGCATGCGCCTCGGTTCCGACCAGCGGGTCAGAGGGATCGCGCTACGATATTCTCATCACGAATGCGCGCATTGTCGATGGCACGGGCAACCCCTGGTATCGAGGAGCCGTGGGCATTGCCGGAGACCGCATCGCCTATGTCGGGCCCGCGGTGCCAGGACTCACCGCGAGTCGGGTCATCGATGCGAAGGATCAGGTCGTCGCGCCCGGCTTCATCGACATGCTCGGACACTCCGAGCTCAGCATTCTGCGGGGTCCGCATGCGGTCTCGAAGATCACACAGGGGATAACGAGCGAAGTCACGGGCGAGGTTCACTCGGCCTGGCCGATCGTCGCGCTGGGAGAGCAGCCGGATCCCAAGTATCCATGGAATTCGCTGGGCGAGTATTTCGCGTACCTCGAGAAAACCGGCACCGCGATAAATCTCGCGACGTACGTGGGCACCAGCTCCGTTCGTCAGGCGGTGATGGGGGATGTGACGCGACATCCCACGGACGCCGAGATGAAGCAGATGGGTGCACTCATCGACTCGGCGATGCGGGACGGCGCAGTGGGACTCGGCACGGGATTGATCTACCTGCCCAGCACGTTCTTCTCGACCGACGAGCTCATCGCGCTCACGAAGTACGTCACGCCTTACAAGGGTGGATACGCCGCGCACATCCGGAACGAGGGCAACGGGCTGGTTGACGCGGTTCGCGAGACGATCCAGATAGCCGCGGGCGCGGGGACGTGGGCCGAGATCCGGCACATCAAAGCGAGGTCACTCCCGCTCATGCAGCAGGCGGTGGCGCTCATAGACTCGGCGCGCGCCGCGGGAATCGACATCACGGCCGACCAATATCCGTACATCGCGAGCGCGACGGGTCTGGCGGCGATGCTTAATACGTGGGTGCAGGAGGGCGGCTCCGATTCTCTGGTGATGCGACTCAGGGATCCGGCGGTCCGCGCGCGGCTCAAGATGGAGCTCGGGCAGGACAGCGCATCGGGAATTCGTACCGCCGCGCGGACGATGATCAACGACGTGGTCGCCGATTCGCTCAAGAAGTACGAGGGAATGCTGCTCACGGATGCAGGGAAGGTTCGCGGCCAGGATGCGTACGATGCAGCGTTCGACATTCTGATCGCGGACAAGGGGAGGACGGGCGCGATCTATTTTTCATTCAACGAAGACGCGCTGCGTCTGGCGATGAAGCAGCCATGGGTGTCGGTTGGACAGGACGCCGGCGCGCTGAGTCCGGACTCCACCGGGAAATTCACCGAGCGCGAACATCCCCGGGCGTTCGGTACGTTCCCCAGGATCCTGGGCCGTTACGTACGCGAGGACTCGGTGATCACGCTGGAGTTCGCCATTCGCAAGATGACTTCGCTGGCGGCGCAGAGGGTCGGCATCAGCGACCGTGGCTTGCTCAAGCCCGGGATGTTCGCGGATATCACGGTATTCGATCCGGCGACAATCATAGATCGATCGACGTACGAGGACCCGGCACAGCTGGCGGTGGGCGTCAGCTATGTTTTAGTGAATGGCGTTCCGGTGCTGGACGGCGGGCGGTTGACGAACGCGTTGCCGGGCAGAGCACTGCGGGGACCGGGCTATCGCCGCTGATTTCACACGTCCACGCGGGATCGGGACGTTCGGTGCACAGATTTTGTACTCGCTGTAGGATTTTCTACCGGAGGACCAAGTCGACGTAGTCGCTACGGTGCGCTAGCCCAAGCTAGGTGACGGAAGCGCTGCGCAGTCCCTGCCTTGCGAGGTGCCGGATACAAGTTCAGCCATTGGATAAGGGTTTTCCCTACGCCCCGCGGCATATGCGCGTCGGTATGTTAGCACACTATCGCTGATCGCGTAGCGGTGTCACGTAGTCATTCCCCGTCGTGAGAGGCCGTGTGTGTAATCTTCGGATGCACAGCAGGACAGCAAGGGTCATTGCTTCAGCTCTTGTTGCGTTGGTTTCCGCTTCGCGTAGCCTGCCGGCTCTCCCTACCGACCCAATCCCCGCGAAAGCATCGAGCAATGAATCGCGTCAAGTCGATACAAGTCTGGGCGCCTCTGCTCGGCACTCGGTAGTACCGGCAGCTCTATATGCCGCGCTGGCAACTCTGTACGTTCCGAGCTTTTCCCGACAGACCGGTCTGGCATGTAGTGCGTGCCATTACCAGTTTCCCCAGCTCACGCCATTCGGCCGGCTCTTCAAACTCAACGGATACACTCTCACCGGGTTGCCAACCATCGGGCAGCCGGGCGATAGCGCGGGAAAGGAGTCGCTGAAACTCGCCAGCATTCCGCCGCTCGCCGCGATGCTCGTCACGGGGCTAACGCAAACGTCGAAGCCGCAACCCGGCACGCAGAACGGCACCACTAGTTTCCCTCAGCAGCTCAGTCTTTTTGTGGCGGGTGAAATTACACCGCACATCGGGATGTTCACGCAGTTCACTTACGCCGCGGCCGACGGCGCGATCGGAATCGATAACATCGACCTGCGTTGGGCAAAGCACACGACGCTGGCCAAGAACGACGTGATCGTCGGGCTGACGATCAACAACAATCCGACTGTCCAGGATGTGTGGAACACCGCTCCTGCCTGGAGCTACCCGTTCATGAGCTCCGATGTCGCGCCGTCACCGGCTGCCAGCACGCTGATCGACGGTGGTCTCGGACAGCAGGTAGCGGGTGTTGGCGCGTACTCGCTCTACAACAACATGCTGTACACGGAGGTCGCGGCGTACCGATCGGCGCCCCAGGGCGCGGACGAACCTCTCGGATCGACGGCGACAAACGCGACCAAGGGCGTCATACCATATTGGCGTGTCGCCCTCCAGCATGCATGGCCGTCGGTTTACGGGATGATCGGCACCTACGGCTTTGCCGCTCGATTGTACCCCGCTGGGGTGACGGGTCCAACCAACAACTACACCGATGCGGCCATCGATGCGCAGCTCGAGCACCAGTCGGGCGCGGGAATGTGGATAGGTCGAGCAGCTTTCATTCACGAGCAACAGACTCTCTCCGCGTTCGCTTCGGCGGCACCGCCGGAGGCAACGCAGGTACATGAGACTCTCTCGACGTTCAGGACGAACGTTTCGTTCGAGCCGAGTCTTAGATACAATCTGACAGCGGGCTATTTCCAGACGACAGGCACCAGCGACGCAATCCTGTTCGCGCCCGCGCCGGTCACTGGAAGTGGATCCGGTAGCCCAAACTCGAGAGGCGGGATCGGAGAGATCGCGGTGAACCCGTGGCAGAATATCCGCTTCGGACTTCAATACGTGGCGTACACCCTGTTCAACGGCGCATCGAACAACTATGATGCCGCTGGCCGCAAAGCTTCGGACAACAACGCCCTGTTCGCATACCTGTGGCTGGCGTTCTAATGGGAATCAGATCCGAATCAAGCCGGGAGCGCGAATGAATGGTGTGGGCACTGACTTAACCAGATGGGGGATGCTGCCACTGCGAATTGTGGTCGGGCTCGTGTTCATGATGCACGGCGGCCAGAAACTCTTCGTGTTCGGAGTGGCGGGTACGGCCGACATCATGAGCAAGCTCGGCCTTCCGGCTCCGCTCCTTTGCGCCGGGATCGTGATCGTTTTGGAGTTGGTCGGGGGGTTGGCGATCGTGGTCGGCGCTTTTGCGAAACGCGCCGGATTGCTTCTCGCACTGGAGATGCTGGTGGCGATAGCTGTGGCGCGCTGGAATGGTGGCTTTTTCGCGCCGTACGGATATGAGTTCGAGCTCACGCTGTTGGCGGCGTGCCTGACGTTTGCAATGATCGGCGCCGGGCAGACATCGATCGATGAAATGCGGCGCCGAACGCCCAACACGTGAGCCCGGGCAAAGCTGATCGATCTGGCGGGTATACTATCCTGAGACCATTCCTGCTGCCCGCCGGGCTGCTTGCCTTTGCCGGGGCAAGCGCTCTCGCTATGCGACTGAGTTTCGCAGCATCGCAGGCAGTACAACCAGACACCAGCGCGATCACGCCCGCGATGGTCGATCTTGGCCGCGCGATATTCCACGGTCAGGGGACGTGCTTCGCCTGCCACGGAGCAAAGCTCGAAGGCTCACAGATAGCGCCTACCCTGAAATCCCACGCGTGGAGGGATGCGAAGAACGGTGACTTCGCGGAAATCTTTCGCGTTGCGACCCACGGTGTTTCCGGGACATTGATGGTAGCGTTTCCCGGAGGAATCAGTCGCGACCAGGCCATGGCCGTCGCCTCCTACGTATGGTCGGTCGGTCAGGGAAAGGCGAAGCCCTGAACAGCAGGCCGTGCGTCTAAAATGTTTCGCTTATTCACGCGCGAAAGGACTGGCAGGCCGCGCCGCCCGTGACATACTGTTCAGCAACCGGGGGCACGTGCCGTGGAAATCAGATTCACTGTTGGAGAAAGCCGGCTCGGAAGTCTGGTCGTGGCATCGACGGACAAGGGACTATGTGCTGTGAGCTTGCGCGAGTCCGAGTCCGGCGCCGAGGAGGCGTTGCGTGGACGTTTCCCGAGGGCCGAGGTCAGGCGCAACGATGCCGCGCTGAGTCGGGCGCTCGATGCGGTTCGCGACCGAATCGAAGGGCGCGATCTGGACCGGCAAATCCCGTTGGATCTGCACGGCACCGAATTCCAGCGCGAGGTGTGGAGGGAGTTGCTCGCCATCCCTGCGGGCTCGACCAGATCCTATCTGGACGTGGCCCAAGCGATCAACCGGCCGAAGGCAACGCGGGCGGTAGCACAAGCTTGTGGCGCGAATCC
>JBDTIV010000029.1:0-45086 GCA_039936175.1 Gemmatimonadaceae bacterium
CATCGGCGTAGCCGTCGCGAATCTGCCGGAACGCATCGCCGATGGCGATCGCGCCCGACGCGCAGCTCATCGCGTTCGTGGAGTTGGGCCCCATGACCCCGAGCTCGATGGCGATGTTGCAGCTCGACGCTCCGCCAAATACCGCGAGTGCGAGCGTAGCATCCACTTCCCGCAAGCCGCGCGTCAGGTATATCGCGAGCTGCCGCTCCGCGTACGCGATACCGCCGAGTGCGGTTCCCATGTTCGCACCGATTCGCTCCTTGTTCTCGGCGTCCAGGTTGAGATTCGCATCGGCGAGCGCCATCTGAGCGCCCACGACCGAGAATTGTGCAAACCGATCGAGTCTCTTCGCGCGCTTGTTTTCGAGATGATCGGTCGGGACGAAGTCGTTGACCTCGGCGGCGTTATGACTCCTGAACTCGGAAGGGTCGAACCGGGACAGTGAGCGAACCGCCGATCTCTGGCTCTGTAGCCCGGACCAGAGTCCGTCGTGCGTGGTTCCAATTGGAGTTATGGGTCCAATGCCCGTGATTACGACTCTGCGTTTGTTCACTTTCAAACACTCTCCATCGATTCTATCGTTGTCAGGCCGAGCGCTCGGCGGCGGCTGCAAGTCCCGCCAGGGTGCGCGAAGCGATTTCGTGCACGAACACCGGTCCTATCACTCGTACCGCGGCCCATGTCCCGAGAAGCGGAACCGGCGGTCCATCCCACAAATGCAGGATTCGTACGTGAGTTCCGCCCGCGACGGCGGAAAATGCCCATTCGACGTCCATGCCCGACGTAATACCCCCTACATGTCGAAACCGGACCGCTGGTGTCGTGGCATCCACGCTCATCTCCGACAGCCACCACGTCGGCCAATTGATGCGAATTGGCCAGTTGCCTGTGTTCGACAGCTGAAATCGCCGATACGCGGACATCTCGACGAGCCCTCCGCCGTCGGACCGGCGGGAGCGGAACTTCACGTACCGATAATGCGGGAGAGAGCTCGGCCAACGCTCCACCTGACTCGCCAATTCGAAGATTTTCCCCAGCGGCGCGCGAACGAGCTGTTCGTCCAGGGTCTCCATCGCGCGTCCGACTGGCATTGGACCGAGCTCGAGTGGCCCGGGGAGGCGCGCTGTCACCTATGGACCGGAACCCAACTTGTCGTCACTCGAAACCCTCGGCGCCTATGAACGACCGGCGTTCGCTCGACCGCTTCAGTGACTGTATCTACCAATTCCTTCGGGGTGAACCCCCTCATCACGGAGACGACGCCATCGTGACGGCTAACGGCATGAAATCGAAGGGGAAACGATGCCAGCCAGAGTCCCGCTGCCGCGATCCAGCTGCGCCTGATGTCACTCACGATGACCCGCATGCGCGCAACTCGATTCATCTCACGGAGAAGGGTGAGGGCATCTTCACCCGCAAAATGGTGCAGTACCTGCGAGCACATCACTACGTCCACGCTATGGTCAGCGAAAGGAAGGCGCAGCGCTTCACCGCATACCGTGTGCGTGAGCGAATGGCGGTTCGCCCGCGCGAGCTCGATCGCGGAATCGAGGCCAACAGTCGTCAGGTCGACGCCGTTCTTCCGCGCCACTTCACGCGCTCTACAGGGGATGTCACCCAGGCCGGTTCCGACATCGAGCAGTGTGGCCTCGCGCGGGAGATCCTTCAGTGCGCCTTTCAGCTCGTCGATCGCCGCGCTCAGTCCGCCGAGCATCGCGTTGGCGCGGGTGACATCGCCGATGGAGCGTGTTACGATCTCCGGATCGACGTTCGGATCATCCAGAATCTCAATGCCCCGGATCCTGGGCGGCGTCAGGATCGGGAGCGCCATCCTAACGCTCCAGCTGCGCGTAGCCACCGCGATAGTAGAGAAGCGGCGTGCCTGTATCGGCGCGCGCTGACTCCACTTCTCCGACGATGATCGTGTGATCTCCGGCGTCGTGCCTGCCGACAGAGCTGCACTCGATCACGCCGAGTACGTCGTCGAGAACCGCGAACCCCTTCTGGGACCGGCTGTAGCCGACTCCCTCGAAACGATCGATGTCGACGATCGCGAACCTTCGCGCGATTTGCTCCTGATTCGCCGAGAGAATATTCACGACGAACCCTGTCGCCGTCGTCAGTGCTTCGTAGGCTGACGCGGTTTTCTCGATGCAGATGAGAGTCAGCGACGGCTCGAGACTCACGGAGCAAAACGCGCTGACGGTCATTCCGCTATCAGAGCCATCTGCCGCTTTCGTCGTGACCACGGTAACGCCGGAGGGAAACCGGCCGAGAACGCTGCGGAATTCGTCGGGGCTGACGGTCAATTTCTGAATGCCGGTGAGATGAAGAGATCGAAGAGAAAGCGCGGATTGAGAACGACCCTGGGAGGAATGAAATCCCCTGCGACGCCGACGATCAGGTCCGCCATGTCTTTGCGCCGCGAGAGTACCCTCGCGGCGTTGTTGAGGAAATATGGATGCGCGATGGCCATCCCAACGATCCGCTCGAGCTTCCATTTGCCCCCGAACTCCCGCTTGCGTGCGCGGTCGTATCCGGGAAGGATGTCGGTTTCATCGGCGGTCCCGCGATGCAGTGCCTCTGCCAGGTGCGGAGCGAGCAGCTCGCCCCCGCGAAGCGCCGCGTAGATCCCTTCACCGGTGAAAGGATCAAAAAAATCCGCCGCGTCGCCTACGAGCGCCGCGCCGGGGGACCAAGCCTGACGCGAAGTCGTCGCGAATGGGCCGGTCGCCCGCACCGGTGTGATTCGATCTGCCGCCACGAACCGCTCCGCGAGGTGTGGCCGCGCGTCGATCCACTGTTCGAAGAAAGCTGTCTTGTCCTGACCGATCTCCCTGGCGCGCGACATGGGCACCACGACGGCGACATTCATCAATCCGGAATCCACGCGAACGATTCCGAAGTAGCCATCGTACTCGACGTGCATTTCGCCCATGTCGGTGACTCCACTGACATTTCTGTAGTGGGCAACCAGGGCAATCCGACGCGGCCAGATTCGACTCGTTTTCATCAGGCCGAGTCGCCGTCCAACGATCGACCTCAGCCCGTCAGCGCCTACCACGTAACGCGCATGTAGAACACCTGGCCCATTGGAACCCAGAGCATTCACACCGATCACTCTGCCCTTGTCATCCCTGGCGAGATCGGTCACGCGCAGCGATTCCTCCACGCGAGCCCCGGCCGCGCGCGCGCCGCGAAGCACTATCTCGTCGAGGACTGTCCGCCGCATCGCGATTCCCTTGTCGCGGAATCCGTGAAAACCATGATTGGCCGCGAATTCACCATTGGCGACAAAACCGTTCGGCGCGCGCACGCGCATCCCCGCGAGCTGTGCCGCTCCGCTCCGTTCGATCTCGTCGAGCACCCCCATGTCGGCCAGGATGCGTGAGGCCTGGGGACTCAGATACTCCGCGCAGATCTTGTCGCGGGGAAACTTCGCCTTGTCGATGACGAGGACGTCGACGCCCTCCTTCGCCAGCGCGCATGCCGTCGAGGCACCGGCCGGACCGCCACCAACGACGATGACTTCAGCTTCCAATTTGCCCGACAAGGTCACCCGATCGCGCGGGCGACGCGCTGAAACAACCCCATGTACTGCCAATGCGGTCGGGGAAGGCGAAGAAGGGAGGCAGCCCGAGTGAGATATGGCAGCACCATCGATCTCGAGTCGGCGGAGAACATGAAGCGTGGATGCTCGGCTGCGAATCTTCTAAGTCGGTCGACCGTTGCGTCGAACTGGATGGCGCTGGAGAAATAGAATGTCGGATCGAGCAGCGTGCTGTCGGGCGGGACGATGCCCTCCGCGATGGCAATCCGATGCAGCGTAGTTCCGGGATAGATCCGCAGTCCTACCGTGAGGTAAACCGCGTCTCCTCTGCGGAGACGCCACCCGGCGAACTCGAGTGTCTCTTCGATGGTGCGGGTAGTTTCGCCGGGACCGCCGACAAGAAAAATCCAGAGCGTCTTGATTCCAAATTTCTCGACGCGCTCCGCGACTTCCCGTACTTTCGCCGCGTTGAATCCCTTCTCGAGTGCATCCAACACTGTGTCGCTTGCGCTTTCTGCGGTGATTCCCAGAGAGCGAAATCCGGCCGCCCGCATCGCGCCCAGTAGCTCAGGGGATGCGGTCGCCGGTGTGAAGTTCGTGGTATCGAGGCGAACCCCGAGATTGCGCCGGGTGATCGCCTCGCAGACCTGAAGGGCGTGGCCGGGCGGCGAGTTGAAGGTGGAGTCGACGAAATCGAAATGATGGACGCCTGCCTCGAGCTTGAGTTCCTCTATCTCGTCTGCCACCAGCTCCGGGTCGCGCGTCCGATAGCCCCACCCCTCGACATTCCGGTACGTGCAGTAAACGCACTTGTAGACGCACCCTCGCTTGGTCTGAATCGGGATCGTCGCACCATGGCGCTGGTAGCGCGCAAGGTTGATCCAACGGTGAAGCGCGGGGCGTGGCAGTGAGTCGAGGTCAGCATCTTCTCCTGGCGGCGTGAATGCGACCGTGCCGTTCCGATCGCGCACGAGTCCCGGCAGTGCCTCTATCGGCGCGCCCGAAGCGAGTGCATCCACAAGCGCGACGCTGGCGCGCTCGCCATCTCCCGCTACCGCGTAGTCGACGCCGAGATCGCGGAACAGCGCTTCAGGCGCGACTCCAAATGCTGCACCGCCGGCGATGACCTTTGCCTGCGGCGATGCGCGTCGGAGTGCCTGAAGTATAGCTCTCGCCTCGGGCGTGTAGTGGCGGAGCGCGATCGCATCGCTGTTGTCGATATTGCGAACGGAAACGCCAATGATGTCCGGCTTGAGCTGCAGTGCCGCATTGCGCGCGGAGGCAACCGGATCCGACGCGAAGCAGAGATCGAGGAAGCTTACGCTGTGTCCAGCGGCGTCGAGCGCCGAGGCGACGCAAGCGAGGCCATTCGGAACGACGGGATACGGCTGACGCTCGCGGTTCGTGCTGACGAGTAATACTCGTGCTCCGCTCCCGTTCGTCTTTTCCTGCCGGCGTTTCATAGTCTCCACCCGCCCATGGCGGCTGTTTACCGCGATAGAAGTAAAGTTACCAAGGCGCCCACACCCGAGCAGACCGCGTTGACGACGTCATTGTCGAAACCGCGCATACCGCCGGTACGTCGGGTTGGATTGCCGCAGTCGTGCACCATCCGCTCCGTAGGCTTCGCGCACGCGTCGCACCACCTGCGGGATTGCAGCGTCGCGCCAAGTATGGAATCTGACAACGCACCAGCCATGCCGCCCAGTACGACGGCGGTGAAGGTGACGGGCCATTGCGCCAACGCCGCCCCCGCGGCGATGAACAGCGCGCCGCCAATTCCCGCGAGCGACCCGGTCAGCGTAATCCCGCCCGACGTGCCGGCTGGCACCCTTCGCCCGGAGGCGATGGAAACGGGTTCCTTGCCGGCCAGCGTTCCGATCTCGGTTGCCCACGTATCGGCGGCCGAAGCCGCGAGCGCTCCGATGCCAAGGGCGTACCACGCAGGAGCGTGCGAGATCGCGTGAGCGACGGCTGCCATCGCGTACAGGCTTCCATTCGCCAGTACCTGCGTCGCGTCCCGCTCGTCACCCTTTTCCACGATTGCGCCTACTCGCCTGCCTTTGTCCTTCTCGCCGAGCTTGGAAAGCGCGGTGGCGGCGATGAAATACGAGATCAACAGCGCTGCCCAGCACCACCCAGCCGCGACCGCTGCCGTCCCGACCGCTGTCGCGGCAATCGCGCCGCTGGTCGAGAGCGCGCGCAGTCGGCGAGCGCTGATCGCCGCTATGCCGCTCGCCACGATGCCGGAAATCACCCGTAAGAGCACGCTGGTCAGCTGCATCTACCTCAGTTCAGGTGGAAATCGGAGAGATGCAAGGGGGACTTCCTGCTTGAAGGCGATTCGGGCGACCGTTAGCTTGCGCTCTCCGCCTACCAACTAAATGCCCGGCACGGTCAACGCGATAGTCCCGCTCAGTCTCCTCGAAGCAGTTCGCTCTGTCGACATCCCCGAAGGAGACGACATCGACGTCGAGTACGTGCAGGAGCATCGGAACAAGAGGCTCGGCCTCAGCGATACCGTTATCGCGCAGATCCGGCGCTACAAGGACGCGATGAAGCGCAATCAGCAGATCGCGATCCACGAGGCGAGCGGCATCGCGCGTCTCATCGGTCGCCGCTCAGACGCCGAGATGATATTCGGAAGGGCGGGCAACATCGTCGCCAACCGGATGTACGAGCTGATCTCGGCGACCACGCGGCAGATCATCCACGTGCTGCCGGGGTTTCTCGCGCGCCCGCTGGCGTTCCGCCAGATAAAGAAGGCGGGCGAGAAATATCTGGGAGCCTCTGTGCGCCGCGTCGGCGCTTCCATCGTCGTCGGCATCAAGGAATCGGTCACGTATGAGACCGCGCCCAAAGGGATCGGTTGCCTCTATTACGAATCCGCGCTGCGCGAGATGCTCAAGCTCCTGGTCAACGGAGGCGGGATGATCGATCACGTGCACTGCCGGGAGCGGGGCGAGGACATATGCGAGTGGCGCGCCGAGTGGCGCGCGGTCAAAGGAACACAGTAGCAGCCCGACGTGCTACAGCCTGAATCACTGCCCTCACTCCAGGCCGCGCTGGAGCGTGCCGACCTCGACGGCTGGCTGCTCTACGATTTTCATGGATTGAATCCCGTTGCTGTTGGAATGCTGGAACTGCCCGGGATGACAACGCGTCGCTTCTTCGTCTACATCCCCCGCAAAGGCTCGCCGATCGCGATTACGCATTCGATCGAGCAGGGCCCGTGGGCCGAGTGGCCAGCGCAGTGGACCAAGGAGAAGTACAGCAGCTGGCGCACGCTCGAATCGCTTATCGCAAAGGTGGTCAAGGGGAAGCGAATCGCGATGGAGTATTCGCCGGGTGACGCAGTCCCGTATCTCGACCGCGTTCCCGCGGGAGTGCTCGAGATGGTTCAAAGCGCTGGAGCGACCGTCGTCACTTCCGCCGAACTCGTCACCGCTTTCTACGCCGTTTGGAGCGACGCACAGCGCGCGTCACACGAGAGGGCAGCGCGTGTGGTGTCGCTCATCGGGCAGGAGGCGATCCGGCTTGCCGGCAGCAGTGCGAATAGCGCGTCACCGATGACCGAATTTGCGCTCCAGGGCTGGATCAAGGAGCGTTTCGAAGCGGCGGGACTGGAGACGGATCATGGACCGATCGTGGCCATCGGGCCAAACGCCGCGAATCCGCACTACGAGCCGACCGCAAAGAAACACGCGACGATCAATCGCGGTGACATTCTGCTCGTCGACCTTTGGGCCCGAGAGAAGAACGGTGTTTTCGCCGATCAGACCTGGATGGGCTCCCTCGGCGCACCAAGCGAGCGCGACGAAGGCATCTGGCTGGCGGTGAGGGATGGGCGCGATGCCGCCATCGCCCTGCTGCGGGATCGCATCGGAGCGCGAAAACCCGTTCGGGGTGGAGAGGTGGACGATGCCGCCCGCGCCGTGATCTCCAAACGTGGATTCGGGGAATATTTCATTCACCGCACCGGTCACTCGATCGACCCGCGGGATTTACACGGCTCAGGCCCGCACATCGACAATCTCGAGACACGCGAAGAGCGCGAGCTGATTCAGGGCGTCGGATTTTCGATCGAGCCCGGCGTCTATCTAGCTGGCGATGTCGGAATGCGCAGCGAGGTGAACGGATTCATCGGCGCGGACGGCTTGCTCATCACGCCATCCGATTATCAGAGAGAGCTGCTCGTCGTCTAGCGACCCGTGGTATCGGGACGTCCGACGAAATCCCACACCGCCGGATCCTCCAGACCCAATCTCCAGAGCGCAAAGGTCGTGACGCCGAGCTGCCGGGCTTCTCGAACCAGTGTTTCCAGCAGGACACGGTCGCCGGCCCAGATCTCCCACCCTTCGGGCGATGACGCGTGCAGTGTGGCCGAGGCGGGATCGCGAACGAGCGGAGTGTTCGTCATGGTGGTGAGGCGTCGCGCGTCGTCAAATCCGATCACTTCGGTCTGCGCCGCGCTCCGCCAGCGATAGCCATACAGGGGAAAAGCCGCGACGATTTTCGCGGCGCCAACTTCGGCGACACGAGTTCCGAGATTTCGGGCCACCCAGTCCGGCGACGCGATTGGTCCGGGCGGAGACGCGCTCCAGTGCTGGTCGTACAGCATCGCCATGATGAGATCGGCAGACTCGAGGAGTAGAGGTGCCGGATAGGCCGCGGTGTCTCCCGCCGGAACGGCGATCACGACCGTATGGACGCCGTGGGCCCGCACCGAATCGGCGACCGCGCGCGAAACCGCCAGCATCGCATCGAGATCCCGCGCAGTCATTCCCTCGAAGTCGATGATTACTCCGCGATAGCCCGCCGAGTCGATGATAGCGGCGACGGCGCCGGCGCTGACTCCTGCGGCCTGCGCGCTTCCGCCAAGGCCGCGAATGACTTCGGGATGGAAGCGATTACCGCTGTACGAAGTGATGAGTGCCATCCTTTGCGACGGATCCGTCCGGATGGTATCGGGATAGACCCGCACCGGCAGGAAGCTCGTCGTGTCGAATGTGATCCAGCCGGTGATGACGCGAGCCAGGCTCGCGCCATGTTGCTCGACCGACTGGTCGCTTCGCTTGTCCCACGGCCCGGTGAAGCCCCAATAGTTGACGGGACCCGTCGGCACCGACGGCATGTGCGCGCACGCGGTGAGGATCGCGAGCGCCGCCGAAATCGCCGGCCGAATGCTCACGCCGGGCACGTCCTTGTGTATGTGCGATCCCCAAGGCAAACTCCGAAGCCATGAAACATCTCTCAACCTACTTTGCCGTGGCCGCGCTCGCACCATTGGTGCTGGGAGCGCGGGGCAGCGCTGATCTGGTTCTCACCAACGGGCACTTCTATACCGTCGACAACGCCCGCCCCGTCGTCTCTGCGCTCGCGGCGCGTCGCGGGCGGATCGTCTTCGTCGGCTCGGATGCCGAAGCAAGAGCGCTGGCGGGCCCCTCCACCCAGGTCGTGGATCTGCACGGTGCTACGGTGGTTCCTGGAATCATCGATGCACACGCGCACCTGCTCGGACTCGGAGAAATGCTGCGGCGCGTTAACGTCGCCGGAGCGAGCTCCTACCAGGAAGTGATCGATCGCACCAAGGCGTGGGCGCGAAATGTCGGGCCCGGCGAATGGATTCTCGGACGTGGCTGGGATCAGAACCGCTGGCAGACGAAAGAGTTTCCCACCCACGACGCGCTTTCACGCGCCTTCCCGAACAATCCAGTCGTATTGGAGCGAATCGACGGTCACGCGGTGCTGGCAAATGCCAGAGCGATGGAGCTCGCGCACGTCACCGCCACAACCGCGGAGCCTTCTGGCGGCCGCATCGTCAAGCTCGCGTCCGGCGAGCCCTCCGGAGTGTTCGTCGACAACGCGGTGGATCTGATCCAGCGTGCGGTTCCACCCGCGACGCGCGCGGAAACGCGGAAGGCGATTCTCGCCGCTATTGACGAGTGCAACCGATGGGGATTGACCGGCGTTCACGATCCCGGTGAATCCGCGGAGACGATCGAGATCTACGAGGAGCTGGCGCGAGCGGGTCGCTACAACCTTCGGAACTACGTGATGCTCAGCGACCCGGGCGAGCCGAGCTCGCCCGCGGCTATGCGGAATCCGTATATCCGGCGCGGACCGCAGAGCGCACTCTACGACGGGCATCTCTGGGTGCGCGCGATCAAGCTTTACGCCGACGGCGCGCTGGGCTCGCGCGGCGCGGCGCTTCTCGCGCCGTACAGCGATGACCCAACCAATTCCGGACTCCTCGTCTCGCAGCCGGCGCACATCCGCGCGTGGGCGGAGACGGCGCTGCATTTGGGATTCCAGGTGAACGTCCACGCCATCGGAGATCGAGGCAATCGAATTGTGCTCGATGCATTCGAAGGCGCCCTGAAAGCAGTCCCGAAGGCGAATCATCGATTCCGGATCGAACACGCACAGGTACTGAGTCCCGCCGACATTCCGCGATTCGCGAAGCTCGGCGTCATCCCTTCGATGCAGGCCACCCACCAGACGAGCGACATGCGCTGGGCGGAGGAGCGACTCGGGCCCGAGCGCATCCGTGGAGCCTATGCCTGGCGCTCCCTTCTCAATACCGGGGTAGTGATTCCGAACGGAACCGATTTTCCAGTTGAGGAGGTGAATCCTCTGCTCACCTTTCACGCGGCTGTCACGCGACAGGATCCCACCAACTGGCCTGTCGGTGGCTGGTATCCCGAGCAGAAGATGACGCGCGAGGAAGCTCTTCAGTCGATGACGATCTGGCCTGCCTACGCCGGATTTCAGGAGTCGATGCTCGGCTCACTAACGCCGGGGAAGTACGCGGACTTTGTTGTGCTCGACAGGGATATCATGCGTGTGCCAGACACCGAGATACTGCGTACGCGGGTAGTTTCAACCTGGATCGGCGGAAAGCGCGTGTACGAGGCGAAGTAGCGCGGCACATCGCTTGCCTTTCCATTTATCGAAATTCACTTCGTCCCGACGCAAATGCCCCGCCGGTTTTTCGGCCTTCTTGCAATTTTCTCCGTCGCGCTCGCCTGCTCGCACGACGACACCGCTTCCGCTCATACGAGAACCGGACCACGCTCGGCGGACGATGGCGTCGCGCCTCGTCCGTCCGCGATCACTCCGTCTAATCAGCCATACCGCGTTGTCCCGGTTTCGGCGAGCGGAACCATTACTGGGACCGTCGACCTCGAGGGCGCCGCCCCGGTACTTCCCGTGTTGCGTCCTACCTCGGACCAGAACGTGTGCGGAAACAGCGTCACGGAAAACCGGCTGCCCCTCGCGGGCACACGCGTCGGTGGCGCCGTCGTCTGGCTGACGGACATCCGAAGCGGCAAAGGCTTTCCACTGGAACGTCGGGTCGAGCTGACGAACTACAACTGCGTCCTGGATCCGTACGTCCAGGTGATGTCGACCAATGCGACGCTGAACGTCTCGAACGACGATCGGACGGTGCACACCAATCGCTTCATCAATGTCGGGACGGGGCAGTTTGTGGGAATCGCGCCCTTCAACGACGATGGAGAAGTCGTGCCGGTTGATCGATTAAAGGAGCCGGCGGAGATCGAGGTGGTCTGCGAAGAGCATCCGTGGACGCACGCGTGGATCGCCGTGCTCGATCATCCGTACTACGCGCAGACATCTACGTCGGGATCATTCACTATCGAGGGTATTCCGCCGGGCCGATACCACGTTCGCGCGTGGCAGCCGTCGCTTGGATTCGCAGACGACAGCGTGACCGTGACGGCTGGCCAGCAGACGAGTGTGGCAATCAGGATTCGTCCGTCCGCTGCGAATGCTTCCGCAATTCCGACGCAAGTCGTGCCGGAATCGGTGCGTCCCGCGACCAATCGATCGCCCGTACCGCTTCAGTTGTCGCCGTCGCCTGCTTCATCGAGCACACCGCCGAACATCCCGCCGCCCCGATAGAACTGGAGTCGCTTCGATATGCATCCATGGCGAGAATCGAGCCCGCTACTGACCCACCAATGCGTCACCCGGCCTGAATTGCCCGCGATATAGTCGCGAGTAGACGCCCTCCGAAGCGAGAAGCTCCTCGTGCCGGCCCTCCTCCACGATGACGCCCCGATCGATTACCACCAGTCTGTCGGCGCGCAGCACAGTGCTCAGCCGGTGCGCGATTATAAGCGTGGACCTCGCGCGCAACAGATCCTCCATCGCCTTTTCCACCAGACGCTCACTCTCGCTGTCCAGGCTCGATGTCGCCTCATCGAGGATCACCAGCGCCGGATTCTTAAGGAAAACCCGCGCAATCGCGATCCGCTGCCTTTGGCCTCCCGACAGCTTGACGCCGCGCTCTCCGACTTTCGTATCGAAGCCATCGGGCAGGCGCTCGATGAATTCCACGGCGTGCGCTGCCCTGGCCGCCGCGCGAATCGATTCCTCGCTGGGACGTGAGCCGTCGCCACCGATTCCCGCGTACGCAATGTTCTCGCGGATGGTGCCGCTGAAAAGCGTCGGCTCCTGCGGGACGATTCCGATCGCGCCGCGCAGATCCGAGAGCGCGAGATCGCGAATGTCGATCCCGTCGAGCGTAATTCGACCGGAAGTCACATCCCAGAATCTGGGCAGCAGCGACGCCACCGTCGTCTTGCCCGCACCGCTCGGCCCCACCAAAGCGACTATCTCGCCGGCGCCGATCCTGAGTGAGACGCCGTGAAGCACCTGCGGAAGCGTGTGGCTGTAGCGGAACGTGACGTTGTCGATTGTGATCTCGCCACGCGTCGGCTGTGGAAGTCGAACCGGGGCGACGGGATCCTGCACGGCGGATTCAGCCTCGAGCAGATCGAAAACCCTTCGCGCCGCGCCTACGGCTTCCTGGTACGCACCGAAGAGCGATGCGAGCGACCCTACCGCTCCGGCGACGTACAACGCGTAAAGAAGGAACGAGACCAGAGCGCCCGCGGTGAGTGTTCCGTTCAGAACGAGCCGCCCGCCCTGCCAGAGAACCGCCACTACAGCGCCGAAACCGCAGAAGGTCAGGATTCCGAAAAAGGTTCCTCGAATTCTGGCGCGACGCAGAGCGACGTTGATCACCTCGCCGAGGTGCTCGTCGTACCGGCGCACCTCCTCAACTTCGGCAGTGAAGCTCTGCACGGTCCGAATCTGCGAGAACGCCTCGTCGGCGGTTCCGGTCGCTTCAGCGATCCGATCCTGAACTCCCGTACTCGCCTTTCGCAGCGCTCGACCGAACACGAATGCCGCGCCCACGACCAGCGGGACCACCGAGAGCGTCGTCGCCGTCAGCGTCGGATGCGTGAGAGTAAGCAGTACTATTCCGCCGATCAGGAACAGCGTCTGTCGCGCGAACTCGGACAGATTGTAGCTGAGGACGGTCTGCAGGACGGTCGTGTCCGCGGAGAGGCGGCTCGTGAGCTCACCTGTTCTGCGCTCGGTGAAGAAACCCGGCGAGAGATGGATCAGGTGCGCGAAGAGATCCTCGCGGAGCTTGGCAATCACCAGCTCCGACGTGGCGGTCAGCAGATATACCTGAACGAAGTTGAGCAGCGCCTGAATCGCGAAGAGTCCGAGCAGACCGATGGCGATACGATTCAGCAGCGTGGAATCGGCGGAGATGAAGGCCGCGTCGAGCAGGTGACGAACGATCTGCGGGAATGCGAGCGCGATGCTCGCGCTTCCAAGGAGACAGACGAAGGCGATGACGAGCCTCGTGACGTACGGACGGATGCGCGGCAGCAACCGCCCGAGTGGCCGCGGTGACGATACGGGTCGATTCGCCCGTGGCGTGGGCAGCTGCGCCGAAACAGCGAACTGTGGCGCCGCCATCAGCCGAGCACCTTGCGGTCGATCACCATCGCGAGAAAGAGTAAGGCGAGGTAGAGAAGTGAAAACTTGTAGACACGCCAGGCCGGCTTAGTCCAGTCTTTGGTGGTATTGACGCGGATCACGCCGACGAGCAGGAGCGCGCCGAGCACCGCCGCGGAGACGAAGTAGATCATGCCGAACGCGCCGAATGCAGCCGGCAGCAGAGTGAGCGCGATCAGGATGACGTTGTACCAGGCCATCTGGCGCATCGTTTCCCGCTCGCCCCACACCAGCGGAGCCATCGGAATCCCTGCCTTGCCGTAGTCGCGCTGCTTGAGGAGCGCGAGCGCCCAGAAGTGCGGGGGAGTCCAATAAAACACGATGAGGAAGAGATAGACCGCCGTGAGGTCGATCGACCCCGTCATCGCCGCCCACCCGACGAGTGGAGGAAAGGCGCCGGCTGCGCCGCCAATTACAATGTTCTGCGGCGTCGTCCGCTTGAGCCACCGCGTATAGACGAAGACGTAGAAATAGAAGCCCGCCAGTGCCAGCATCGCGGTGAGGATGTTCGTGAATCGCGCGAGCAGGAAGGTCGCGGCGGTTGCGAGCGCGACACCGAATGCCAGCACCGCGCGAGGTCCCATCCGTCCACTGGGAATCGGTCGAAGTCTGGTGCGGGCCATCTGCGTGTCGATGTCGCTATCGAGATACATGTTGACGGCGTTTGCTCCGCCCGCCATGAGGTAGCCGCCGAGCAGCACCACGACCACGAGAAGCCAGCCCGGATTCCCCGCGACGAACATCGGCGCCACGGTCGTGACGAGCAGAAGCGAGATGATGCGCGGCTTGGTGAGCATCACCAGATCGCGCAGCAGCGAAGGCGCGGCGTGCTCTCTTGCGGCCAGGTCCATCAGGTACTCACTCCTTCGGGCGTGGCGAACTCACCGCGCGAGGGAAATTCCCGGACGATCGCCGACAAAGGCGACCGAGCGTAGGAGCCCGACGCGAGCGCGGTGAGAACGACCACCGCGATCCAAAGCGCAGTTCCCGTCGCCTGGTGAAGTGATCGTAGCGACGCCGGCAGGTGCATCTCGACCATCGCCGCGGCGATGAGCACCTGCAGCACGACGAGCGAGAGAGCCGCCCACGCTGCCGCCCGAACGGGACCAGGCTCCGCGCGCTTGCGCACTCCGATGATGATTCCGATCAGGTGAAAGAACAGCAGAAATGCGATGACACGGTGCGTTATCTGTATCCAGAGCGGAGCACCGTGCTCGGCAATCACTCGGCACAGTGGAAACCCCTGACAGGCGAGTGGCGCGCCGGGGGTATTTGCGGTCAGAGCTCCGAACACCAGCGCGAGGAAGGTGAGACCAACGGCGGCGCGGGCCGAGCGAAAGGTTCGAGGCGAGCGTGTTCCAGCGCGTAACGACCCGAATCCACCCGCGCGGACGACGACTACGATCAGCACCGCCAGCAGCGACATGGCGATCGCAAGGTGCGTCACCACTACTCCGGCCGCGAGCTCCATCTTGACCGTGATCGCGCCGAACAGCGCGGCGACAACGACGAGTAGAACCGCGAGCACTGCGGGCCTGAGCACTCCTTCATTTCCCGAAATCCCCGGCTCTGTTCGTTTCATCCAGGCAGCCATCGCCAATGCGACGATGGCCAGAGATAACGCTGCCGCACCATAGCGATGAGTGATTTCGACCAGCAGGTTCGGGGCATTGGCCGCGGGTGCAAAAGACCCGTAGCAGTCCGGCCAGTGATTCCCGCAGCCCAGTCCCGAGCCTGTGATGCGTACGATCGCGCCGAAGACCACCTGCGCAAATCCGAGCACAAGCGCCAGATATCCGAGGCGTCTCACCGTGCGCATCTCAGCGCTCCGACGCTGGCGAAGTCATTTCAGGCATGGAGTGCTGCATGCCGGAATGATCCATCATCATGTGGGCGCTTCGCGCCTGGACTCGCTGCCACGTTGCGACGAGTAACACCGACAGCGCGATCGCAGGAATGATGGCCCAGGCGATCTCACCGCCGCGCGAGGACGCGGGAACGAGCGCCGATTTTTTCACTTTTCTGGCGGCGTATGTGGAGCGCAGGATCGCAATTTCGGCGACGATGCACGCGAGAGCGGCGATCCAGAAAATTCCCTCAGCCAGTGGCTGATTCATTTATCAGGGGTAGCATGTGCGAAAGGGCGCAGCGTGACTTTCCGCGCGACATAAAGCTACTCGCGCGATGGGGACCTTTGCACTACCGTATCCGGATGACGGACTCGGATTTTGCGCGCGCATCGTCGCTTCCGCGCCGGCTCGGACTCTGGAGCGCGGTCGCAGTTCTCGTCGGCTCGACGATCGGATCTGGAATCTTCCGCTCCCCGGCGGGTATCGCGGACAAGCTGCCCGGACCGGTGCCGCTGCTCGCGATCTGGCTCACCGGCGGAATCTTTGCTCTCTGTGGTGCGCTCACGCTCGCGGAGGTCGCTGGGGCTCTGCCGCGCACTGGCGGTGTCTACGTTTTCATTCGGGAAGCGTGGGGTAGACTGCCGGCGTTTCTTTTCGGATGGTCCGAGCTGGTGCTCATTCGCGCCGCCGCGCTCGGCGCCATCTCCACGACTTTTTCCGAGTACCTGATACGAGTTCTCGGGCACGATCCCATGGTAGCGCCTTACAGCCAATACGTGCACTACGTCGCGGCGACGGCGATCGTCGTCACGGCGGGGTTCAACTACGTCGGCATCAAATGGGGGTCGCTGGTTCAGAACATCACGACATTGGCGAAGACCGGCGCGGTACTCCTCATCATTCTCCTTGCCCTGGCGATTGGACTTCCACAGACCGGTGGCTACTATACTCCCGCGATTCCGCCGGGAAGCTTCTCGTTTCCCAGGTTCGGGCTCGCGCTCGTGTCTGTGCTCTGGGTATACGATGGCTGGGCCGACGTGAGCTTTGTCGGCGGCGAGGTGAAGGATCCGGAGAAAAATCTCCCGCGGGTTCTGATTTTCGGCACACTCATCATCATTGCCCTCTACCTCCTCGCCAATATCGCGTATCTGGCGGTGCTGCCGGTTGAGCAGATCAGACAATCCAAGCTCGTGGCCGCGGATGTCGCCTTCAAGCTGATGGGAACGGCGGGGGTTGCGTTCGTTTCGGTGGCGGTCATGATTTCGACGTTCGGGACCCTCAACGGTTCTGTGATGACTGGCTCGCGCATCCTCTTCGCGATGGCCGCCGATGGTCTGCTATTCAAGCCTATCGCCATAGTCCACAAGAGGTTCCAGACTCCTGGCGTCGCGATCGGGCTCAGTGCCACCCTTGGAGTCGTCTTCGTGCTCCTCGGGACCTTCGAGCAGCTGGCCGACACTTTCGTCACGGCGATCGTGCCCTTCTATGCGCTGGCCGTCGCGGCGATTTTCATCTTTCGCCGCCGCCCAGAGTACAAGCCCCCATTTCGGGTCCCAGGGTATCCCGTCGTCCCGGCGATTTTCATCGTGGCTACGATTCTTCTTCTCGGGAATGCGATCGTCGACTCCGCGAGCCGAGTTCCGACACTCATCGTGCTGGGAGTAATTCTGCTCGGAATTCCGATTTATTTCCTCACTGGATCGGGAAGGGCCGAAACCGTGACCAGATTGTGATTCTTTTTCCTTGACCGCATCTGCTCCCGAACCGTAGCTTATCCCGTCCTCACAACTCAATTGACCATGGCCAAATACCGTTTGCACTTTCTCTGTGCTGCCGTGTCAGCACTCCTGTTTTCAGTCTCGATCACTACCTTCGCCCAGGGAGTCACTACCGGCGCCGTCAGCGGCACCGTAACGAACGACCAGGGGCAGCCGGTTGAATCGGCCCAGATCGAAGTGGTGAATCGCGCCACGGGGTCTCGCAGCGGCGGGATTTCGCGCAGCGACGGCCGATACTACGTGCAGGGGCTCGAGGTCGGGGGTCCCTACACTGTGACCGTTCGACGCATCGGGTTCACCCCGCGCGATAGCAGCAACGTCTACCTCTCCCTCGGGCAGAACGCGCGCGTCGACATGGTAATGGTCACGCAGGCCACACAGCTCGCTGGGGTGCAGGTCACTGGCGAGGCGTCGAGTTCCGTCATCAGCAGCTCGCATAAAGGCATCTCGACGACCATCACGGACTCGGTGATCGCGCGCCTACCGACCTTGAACCGCAATTTCACGGATTTCGTGGCATTGTCGCCGCAGATCTCCACGAAGGGACCGGGCAACTCCGGCGGAGGCCAGAACAATCGCTTCAATGGAATCCAGATCGACGGCTCCGTCGCCAATGATCTCTTCGGACTCGGGTCCACCGGCCAGCCCGGCGGGCAGGCAGGCGCCAAGCAGATCTCGATCGAAGCGGTAAAGGAGTATCAGATCCTTCTTTCGCCATTCGATGTTCGTCAAGGAAATTTCACCGGAGCGCTCGTCAACGCCGTAACCAAAACGGGGTCGAATGAGCTCCATGGATCCGCGACTTTCGCGAACCGAAGCGAAAAGCTCGAGCGAAACGTCGACTACCTTCGGGCCGCTCCCTTCACTGTGAAGCAGGAAGGATTCTGGCTCGGTGGTCCGATCATCAAGGACAGGCTGCTCTTCTCGGTTGCACCGGAGTGGCAGCAGCAGAGTGCCCCGTCATCGGGACCGTACATCGGCCAACCCGCGGGCCTCGTTCCGAAGCCGCCCGCGACGGGCGCCGGCGTCGACAGTCTCCGCAACATCCTCAAGACGCAGTACAGCTTCGCAGATCCGGGAGATGGGTCGCTGGTCAAGAACCAGAACCCGCTCTCTAACGTCTTCGCGCGGGTGGATCTCATCAATCTGCCGGCTAGCAGTCGGCTTGTCGCGAGATACAATTACGTCAATGCCCAGCAGGACATCTTCAGCCGCAGCCCCACGCGTCTGAATCTCTCGAACAACGGCTACAATTTCCGCTCGACCACCAACAGCTATCTGGCGCAGCTGTTCTCGAGCATGAATAACGGCTCGAACAACGAGTTCCTGACCGGCCTTACGCGGATCCGGGACGCCCGCGTTGTGCCGATCGAAGCGCCATTCGTTGTGATCTCACGCACCACCAGTCAGGCTGGCGGAACCGGCCAGATGTCGGCGGGCACCGACAACTCCTCTCAAGGCAACCAGCTGGATCAGGATATTTTCGAGATCACGGACAATTTTACGATTCCCGCCGGGAATCACCGCTTCACGCTCGGTACCAAAAACGAGTTCTTCAAGGTGCGGAACCTGTTCTCCCAGAATTCACTGGGCAACTTCACTTTCGGCACGCTTGACTCACTCATCGCCAACAGGCCAAGCTCGTCAACACTTGGAATCAAGCTCGATAACACCGATGGCGCGGCGCACTTCAATGCTCGAACCCTCGGCTTCTACGCCGAGGATGAATGGCAAGCGACGGAGAGGCTGAGCACGACGTTCGGGCTCCGTCTCGACATGCCTGGCCTCACATCGAAGCCCGGTCTGAACCCAGACGTTCAGAGCACGCTCGGAATCAACACGACAAACGTGCCCCGTAGTGTGAAACAATGGTCGCCGCGTTTCGGCTTCAACTGGGACGTGACAGGTGATCAGCGCAACCAGCTTCGCGGAGGCACCGGAGTCTTTGTCGGTCGCCCTGCCTACGTCTGGCTGAGCAACCTTTTCGGCAACTCGGGTGTGAACGGCTACGGCAATCTCGTTTGCAACGGCGCGAATTCTCCAACAATGCCGAACGCGGGCACTTTGCCGGCTCAGAGCTGCACGAATCCAGCGCTCACGCCGAACATCACGGCCAACACCGTCGCCCCTGATCTGAAATTCCCATCGGTGTGGCGGACATCGGCCGGCTACGATCGCCTTCTCCCGTGGAATGTGATTGGAACGTTCGAGGCGCTGTACACGCGATCCGTCGCCAACTTCTACTATCAGAATATCGGAATCGTCAACGATCCGATCGGCCAGGACCGCAATGGCCGTCAGCTTTATGGCGATATCCCATCCTCGGCCGGCAACGCGGTGCCCTCGCGCAAGCCGATTCCGGGCACCGCGCGCTTCCTGGGCGACGTGATCAATCTCAGCAACACCAAGACCCACGATTACGCCTACAGTTACACCGGTGAGCTCCAGAAGCGCTTCTCGAACAACTTCGAGGGGCAGGTCGCCTACACCTACGGACACTCGTACAGCGTCTGGGATCTCACGTCATCGGTCGCATTCTCGAACTGGTCCTTCGGCCGTTCGTACTCGGGCCGGCAGGACGCGCAGGACCTCGCTCCCTCCAAGTTCGACGTGCCACATCGGGTCCTTGCCGGCGGATCTTATAGCTTCCCCACTAAGACCGGTCTGTCCTTCACCTTCGTCGGTGAATCGGGAGTGCCGTTCGAATACGTCTATAACGGCGACATAAACGGCGACGGTTCGACCGGCAACGATCTCGTATACGTTCCGACGGACGCGCACGTTGCATCCGAGATTCTCTTCCAGCAGAATGGAAATCTCACTCCGGCCATGCAGGCCGATTCGCTCGAGGCTTTCATTTCTTCCCATGAATGCCTGAATTCGCAGCGCGGCAAGATCATGACGCGTAACTCCTGCCGCACGCCGTGGACGAAGTTCATGAACGTCTCGGTGCGCCAGCCGTTGCCGACGCTGAGAGGGCAGAACCTCATCCTCCAGCTCGACGTCTTCAACTTCCTCAATCTGCTCAACAAGAACTGGGGCGCGCAGGACCTCGGCAGCAATTTCAGCCCGAGCCTCCTCGCCCGCCGGAACACGGTTGCCGCTCCCGGCCAGCCGCTCAAGTGGGCGAATGGCGCGCAGTCGGTGTTCATCTTCTCGCCATTCCAGCAGTTCAATACCAGGAACGCTGCGTCGAACTATGCGCTACAGCTCCAGCTCAAGTACGCGTTCTGATCGACTGAAGCCAGCGAAGAAATTCGCGAGGCAGTAAAATAAGAATGCCGGCGGGACGATCCCGCCGGCATTCTTTTTTTCATTTCCCGGGCAAATGTCGGCGATAGACCTATCCAGCTACTTCGGCCTCGCGGCGATGACGTTGCTCACGCTCAATATCCTGATTGGGCTCGTGATGTCCATGAAATACAATCCGGTCCGCAACTGGCCGCACCGCCGCATTAACACCTTCAAGATTCATAACTGGACGGCCTACACCGCTCTTACGATCGCGTCGATCCACCCGGTGATCATCCTGTTCTCGTCCACCGCCAAGTTCACGCTGTTCGACATCATATACCCGGTGCACGCGCCCAAACAGCCATGGGTCAACGTGCTCGGCGCGCTCGCGCTGTACGCCCTCTGCTTCGTGGTTCTCACCTCGTACTTCAGGCTGGAGCTCGGGCGTAAGACCTGGAAGACCCTCCACTTCACCGCCTACGGCGTCGCGCTCCTGTTTTTCATTCACGGAATCCTCACAGATCCCAAGCTGAAAGACTCGCCGATTGATTTCCTCGATGGCGAGAAAGTCTACGTCGAGCTGTGTACGCTGCTCGTGCTCATCGCGGCTGGGTACAGGGTGCGCTGGCAGCTCCGGCAGCCGCCACCACGCGTGCACCGTCCGAAGACGGCCCGGCTGGCTAGAAGATCTTTACGTTGATGTAGCGCTTGGGATTCTTCTTGATGTCCGCCACGAGAGAATCCATCCGCTGCAGCAGCATGCGCACATCGTTGTAAGCACCTGGATCGTTAATCAGCTTCGCGGCGGTTCCATTCCCGCTGTCGATCTTCGCAACTATCAAATCCAGCTTGCCGGATGTCTCCTTCAACTGCGCGCTGATCTGCGCCATGTTCGCGCTCGCCGCGCGAAGATTACTGACCGTCGAGTCGACCTTGGCGGGATCGATCGCCGTCGCCGTCTTGCGCAACGATGTCATCGTCGCGGACAGTTGCCGCGACTGCTCCGACGCAATCGAAGCGAACTCGTTGACGAGGCGGTTGGTCGCACCGATGGTGTTTCGAAGGTCGCGAATGCCGCCCGCCGCCACCATTTCATGCTCCAGCGCGGTGGTTATCGCATTTACCGACTTCGTGATCGAGTCAGCTTTGCTGGTCAGCTCCGGGATCCCCGGGGTCGATGGCCCAATGGGGATCGTGTCCCCCGACTTGAATGAGCGAGGATCGGGCTTGGACGGAGTGAGAGCGACCGCCTGATCGCCAAAAATTCCATTGGGCACGACAGCGGCCTTGCTCGTCACTGGGACCTTATAGTCATTCCCGACGCGGAGAGTCGTGACCAGAATCCCGTCCTGGTGCAGATCCACCTGGTCGACATATCCCACATTGACTCCAACCAGCAGCACCGGCTGACCCTGCTTCAGGCCCGCACCCCATGGAAATTTGGCGTACAGCGGATAGCCTTTCGACAATCCGCCGCGCGCCAGCCACAGCGATCCGAGAACCGTCACCACGATCGCCACGGTAACAAGCAAGCCAACGAGTACTTCGTCTCTTGTCTTCATGCCTGGAGATAAGGGGCCAGCAGGAGCGCGGTGAGCGCGTCCAGAACGAGGATTGCCACCGACGTTACAACGACTGCCTGCGCGGTGCTGCGTCCGACGCCTTCGGCGCCGACGTTCGCGGTATAGCCCTCGTAGGAGCAGAAGAAGGCGATTGCGCCCCCGAATATAGTCGCCTTGATGATGCTATACACTATCTGGAATGGCGTGAAAGAGAGCCTGAGGCCCGCGCTGAAATCAGCGGCGGTCAGGTCGGTCGCTGTAATCGCGGTGAGCATCGCAGTCCCGACCCCTATCGCATCCGCAAGAATGGTCAGCATCGGGACCATGACGAGAGCCGCGATCAACCGGGGAACCACGAGATACGCGATCGGATCGTACGCCAGCGTCTCCAGCGCGTCGATCTGCTCCGTCACACGCATCGTCCCAATCTCGGCCGTGATGCGCGCTCCGACACGTCCGGTCAGCACCAGACCGGTGAGGAGCGGACCCAGCTCGAGGATGATTGACTGGCGCGAGATGAGACCGACCACTGAGAGCTGCACCCCACCGAACAGCTGATATCGAGTCTGAAACGCGGTCACCGCGCCGATGAACCCGGCGACGATTGCCACGAGAGGAAGAGACTCGACGCCGATGTTCCGCATCTGGCGAAACAACTCGGGCCCGTAAGTCTTGGGATCTCTGAACGCGCGGCCGATGTCGCGCATGAAGTACGCGCGCTGGCCGATTCTGCGAAGAAAGCCGAGTGGGTCCCGGCTCAAGTTCTCACGCGCGCGAAGAGGAAAATTCCCACCAGGCCGAATACGATGCTCGGCAGCCACGCGGCCAGATCAGCGGGGATGAATCCTTTGCCGCCGATACCTTTCATGAGCTGAATCAGCATCAGGAAGATTACCGTGGTCGCGAGACTTACGCCCACCCCATATGCGGCACCGCCCCGCTGAGTGCTCGTCGCGAGCGGGGCGCCAAAGAGAAGAATGACGATGCAGGTGAACGGAATCGAGAGCTTGAGCATCCGTTCAACGCGGAGCTCGTTCACCTCCGCTCCAGATCTCTCCATCGACGTGATGAAACGCCCCAGTTCGCGAAAGCCCATGTCTGTGGGCGCCTTCTGCGCGAGCGTGAGCTGTTTCGGCGGTTCCGCGAAATGTCGATCCACGAGCGAGTCGAAGCCGATTGTGAGATTCCGCACCGAGTCGATGAGAACATGCATCGCACCGGCCCCCAATAGCCATCCCTTGCCAGCGCGATATTTCGCGCTGTTCGACGAAAGGACGTATGACGGATAATCCGGTCCATTGCCCTTGCGCTCAATCACGATTCCTTCGATGGAATTCCCGAGAAGATGCAGCGCTCCGATCTTGTAGACGCGCCCGCCGTCAGCTGCATAGGCGAAATTGTAGCGGTCGTTGTTGTTGTTGACCTTGTTCACCTGCAGGATGTCCAGCCGCTTCTTGTTGGTCAGCGGCGCCAGCTCGCCGAGCACCAGGCCGAGCACTGTCGCGAGCATGGCTCCGACGAAGATCGGGGCGATGAATCGGTAGAAGCTGATCCCCGACGCCTTCGCGGCCGTGATCTCGGAGTGGCGGGTGAGAGCGCCGATCGAGAAGACGGTCGCGAACAGCACCGCCGCCGGAAGAACCATGAACATCGAGTCAGGCAGCCAGTACAGGTAGCTAAGCGCGATTCGCCCGGTGCTCAGATTCTGTCCGAGATACTTATCCAGGTTGTCGGTGAGGTCGATGATGTTGACGAGGATCGGAAATCCGAGCGCAGTCGTGACGAAGATCTTCCAGAACTCCGTGAACACATAGCGGTCCAGCGCCCGCACCATTCGCGTCAAGCGGCAACCCTTTCGGGCGGAACAACGCCAGCTTTTCTGCCGAGTTTCGCTCGAGCCCAACCGCGAATCGAGTCGAACATCTCCCTCATGTCACCGCCGCGCGCCGTACTTCCTTCCTTGCCCATCTTACGCAGCATTAGCAGCGCAATCGCCGCAAAGATGACGTTGGCCATCCACATCGAGACTACGGGCGGCATAAGTCCCCGCTTTCCCAGCGATTCACCAGCTATCAGGCATACGTAGTAGAGCGCGAACACGAACAGACTCACGCCGATCGTGAGACCGACGCCGCCGCGCGGGAATCGCAGTGCGATGGGTGCCCCCAGCAGCACGAACACGAAGCACGCGACCGCCAGCGCGAACTTCTTGTGTATCTCGACGGCGTATGCGTTCATGAGCTGCGAGCTGTCGTCGAGCCTGAGACGGAGCGCTTCTAAGGTCGCATTTTGCGCTGCGACCGCCCGCTTGATCGAATCGGCGGGGGATACTGTTGCATCAGGGACGCGCGCGAAAGGAGGGAGAGCTCTTGCCGGAGCCTGAACGCGACCCGATTGGCGCGTCGTCGAAGACACGACCTGTGCGCCCGCGCTCCTGGGCAGCACCAGCGCGATCGCGTTGCAATACAGTCTCCCCAGTCCTATGTCCCACGGAGCTGTCGGATCTTCGGCGAGCACTTCCTTGCTCAGCGTCGCCTTCTCCTTTCGCAGCGCCGCGCGCGTTTTCTCGAATTCCTTGCGCGCCAGCTCGTGGTCGCGCCCTGATCTCTCCTGAGCGTCCTGCATCTCGCAGACGGTCATTTCCCTATCGCTCTTGTAAGAGTCGACACTCGTCTTCTGAAACTGGTTTCCGACCCCTCGCACGCGAATCATCGTCGAGTCGAAGTACAGACGCTGCAGCTCGGTCGGTGTCGCCGTCGGAACATCCTGCATGTTGCCGTTGTAGAGAGTGAGCTCCAGGTCGGTCATGCCCTTGCTCATCTTCATGTTGCCGCTGTCGGCGTAAGTCGTACGACGTCGCGTCGGATCAGACATGTCGTAGATCGTCACTTCGCGCATCAGGTTCGTCGCTTCGTCGAGATGTCCCGCGCGCAGGTAGAATTTTCCCGGACTCACCTCGTTGATGACCTGCTCCCGCAAGCCGAACGTGGGTTTTTTCTGAGCGATGTCGCGCTGTAGCGTAGCGAGCTTGTGGTTCGATCGTGGGAGCACCTGGTCGTTGAACCCGACCATCACCAGCGTGACGCCGAGCGCGGCCCAAAGAACCGGCTTGAGCACGCTCACCAGACTCACGCCGCTCGCCTTGAGCGCAGTAATCTCGTTCTCCGCCGCCAGCCTGCTGAAGGCGTATAGCGTCGCCACGAGCACGGCCATTGGCAGCGTGAGGGCGACCGTCAGCGGGATCGACAGTCCAAAGAACTCGGCAATCACGATCGTCGGCAAACCCTTTCCGACGAGCTCCCCGAAATGTTTGCCGATGTACTGCAGCAGTAAGATCGAAGTCAGTGCCGTCAGGGCGAACGTCAGCGGCCCCAGATGTTCCTTTAGCACGTAGCGGTGCAGTATCTTCACGGAGTGAAATATACCGTGCGCTCGGGGGTAAGCGACACGCAGACAACGAGTTCCGCGCGTTTCAACGTGCGCAGCCGGAGTCCTTTCACGCTCGGGCTCGCCGCGCTTTCGCTGCTGTGCGCGATAAGCTCAGCAGCGCGTGCACAAGATCCGCGCGACACAACGCGCAAAGTCATTCCGGCTCAGCCCGCGCCCCCGACCGGAACGCCCGGACTTCCCGGCATTCGTATGCGCCTCGGTCGCGATACGCTTCCGCTCAAGCTCCCATCCGTAATAGCGCTCGGCGACAGGGAAGCGTTCCGTCAGGCGCAGGCCCAGATCGAAGCGGCGCGGGCCACGGCATTTCAACAGAACATGCGCACGATCCTCGAAGCCGTCTGGGGACAGGTCGCCACAACCAACTTCGCGACTTCCGCTTCCGCCCCGACGTATGCGGGTGAGCTGCCGCCCAAACCCAAGCCGACGGTCGCGGCCAAGCCCGTGCCCCTTCTCGGGGAGCACGCCGACCTTGGACTCCAGCTCGACGGACGACTCGAGTTTCGCGGCGAAAAAAATCAGAGCGCTCTCTGCTCCTCGACGCTCTTCTTCGACCCGAGTGCCAACTGCCGCAGCTCGTTTGAGCCGCTTGTCGACTTCCAGTTCGCGGCCAAGTCGGGAGGCACCGTTGCGGACCGCGTTCACGTCAATCTCGACTACGATACCCAGCGCGAATTCGACGCGTCGAACAACATCTCGATCTACTACGCGGGGAAGGGAAATGAGGTGCTGCAGCGCCTCGAGGTGGGGAACGTCACCTTTCAACCCCCCGCCTCGCGCTACATAACGGCCGGCATACCGAGCGGTAACTACGGCGTGCAGAGTGTCATGAAGATCGGCCCGATGCGTCTCAAGACGATCCTTGCCCAGCAGAAGGGGAACATCGTCCGCGATCACGTTTTTACGGTTGGTGACCGAACGCTGCAGGCGGTCGACAGAAAGATCGAGGACTACCAGTTCGAGGCGCGACGTTTCTTTTTCACGGTCGACCCCAGGGTATTCGGAAGCGCGTATCCGAATCTTGACATTCTCGACACGCGCCGGATGGCGGCGCTCTCCGCATCACTCCCCGACACGCTCCGCCCGACCAAGATATTTCTCTATCGCCTTCTCATTGGGGGCCAGCCGCCCAATCCCAGTGGCCCGCAGTTCCGCCTGCTCGGCAATCCTCGCTCTCGACGAGGACAGGTATATGAGTATCTCCGCGAAGGCGTCGACTACTACGCCGACCCTTCGCTGCTCTGGATCGCGCTGGTTCGCCCGCTCGCCCTCAACAACGAGCGACTCGTCGTCGCGTACCGGGTGCGCATCAATGGGCGCGATACCGTCTATTCGCCGACCGGTGGGACCCCCGACCTCGCGTTCACTTCCGCGCGGGAGCAGTTCGCGAATCTGATCTGGGATCCCGACGTTCAGCCGGGCGATCCCGCTTTCGATCGCGAGATAAGGAGCGTCTACCGGCTCGGCGGATCGGATCTCCGCAGACAGAGCGTCCAACTCAAGGTGGTGACCGGCAGCAGTGAAGATCAGGAGAAGCCCGTGACGGGCAATGCTGATACCTACCTCAAGCTGTTCGGGCTGGCGCAGGCGACAAACAGCTCCAGCTTCGATCTCGAGAATCGCATCTGGCCGCGGCCCAGTGATCCCAACTTTGAGCTGAGCCTCGGCTCACCTGGATCGCGAACGATTCGAGATCAGTTTCTGATTTTTCCATCCGCCAAGCCATTCGCGAAGAATGGACTCGCTGTTGGCGGCAATCCGACGAACGATACGATCTACACCACTCCGCCAGAGTACGTCCGCTCCGCGCAGCGGCCGGAAGCAGTCTACCACATTCGCGCCCGCTACCAGGCCGAAGGGAGCGGAGACGCCGGAACTCTCATGCTCGGCACCGTGCAGGTGCGTCCCAACTCCGAGCGTCTTCTCGTCGACGGAATACCGCTGACGCGCGCCACCGACTATTCGGTCGACTACGATCTCGGACGCGTCTCATTCAATCGGCCCGACACCCTCTTTCCGCGCCCGAGGCAGGTCACGGTTCAGTACGAGGAGAATCCGGTGTTCGAGGAGACTCCCACCTCGATCTTCGGCGCGACGGCGGAATTTCCGCTCGATAACGGTCAGATCAACTTCACCGCGATCTCGCAGAGTCAGCACACGAATTTCACACGTCCGCCACTCGGCTTCGAGCCAGCGGCTTCTCTCGTGGCCGGCGTCAGCGCCTTGTTCAGCTTCGATGCCGACCCGCTCACGACCCTCGTGTCGAAGCTTCCGTTCGGCGAGACGACGGTGCCTTCTCGCATCGGATTCTCCGCCGAGCTTGCGGCGAGCCGCCCCCAGACGAATGCGTCGCAGCAGGCATACCTCGAATCCTTTGAGGGAGAGGGCGGGCTCACGATCCCGTTGACGGACCCGCAGTGGTATTTCAGCAGTCAGCCCGCGCTTGGCACCAGGATCCCCACGCGCTTTGGCGCCGATGTGTTCGACCTCACTCGCGCTACTACGCTGGCGTGGCAGACAAACGGAGTGGATGCCAACGACGACCCGGTTAAGTTTTCCATCAACGAGATCGACACACTTGTCGCGCAGGTAGGTACCGGTGCCGCCGGCCCGGAGCAGCTGTTATGGCTCACGCTCTATCCCCTTTCAGTAGGGGGTCAGCTCGACAACGCGGGCAAAACTTTCCGCTGGACCGTGCCGAATACGCTAGCCGGACATCGCTGGCGCTCGGTGCGAACCGTGCTCGGTCCGAGCGGGACTGACATCTCGCACGCGGAAAATCTCGAGTTCTGGGCTCAGATTCCATCCACTGGCACCAAGAGTCCCACACTCGTTTTCGATTTCGGCGACATCTCGGAAAACTCGGTCACCTACGGGCCCGACACGATTCGCATCGTACCAGGCCCGGTTGCGGGAACGCGTGATACGATCTTTCGTGGCAAAAGGATCCAGGGTCTCGATCACCTCGACAGCGAGCGCGACCCCTTCTCGCGCGCCTTCAACGTCGCAATCAACGACAACGGCCTGCCCGGCGATGTCGTCGACACACTCATCGTGGTCTACGACACCCTCGGTACCGGAGTCACCAGGATCGATACGGTGTACTCCGCCAAGACCTGCAAGGGAGGCTTTTCGCTCCGACAGGTGTTGGGTGATTCGAAAATCGACTGCACTATCAGCAACAACCGCCTCGATGAGGAGGACATTGACGCCGACAATGTTCTGAATCTCACAACCGCCGAACGCGACCAGGAGCAGTGGCAGCGCTACATCGTGAACCTTTCCGATCAGACGAAATGGACGCGCTTTGGAAAATGTAGCCAGCCTAAGCAGCTCGCCGGCCAGCCGCGCGGCCCGCGTGACAACGTCTGCTGGGTGCTCTTCCGCGTTCCCTTCCGCACTCCCGACGACTCACTCGGTCATCCTCTTCTCCGACGAGCCCGGGCCCTTCGGATTACCGTGATTTCGGGCGACGGCCTCGGAGATGACGAGTTCAGCACCGTTCCCTTGGCGCGTCTGCGCCTGACCGGCGCGCCCTGGCTGAAAACGAGCGACCACCCGCTGCACGGAATCGCGGGAAGTCAAACGACCTTCGGGGCCGTTCAGTCGGGAGTGATCGGAACTCAGGACAAGAATGTGCGCAATGCCGATGTCTCCTACGTATCTCCTCCGGGAGTCACTGACGCTCCAACGAGCAAGACCGTCGCATATCAGGCCGGAAGGGTCCAGGTCAACGAGCGCTCTCTGCGCCTGACGGCAACGGATATGGCGGCCCTCAACCGCGCTGAAGCGTATTATCGCTTCCCCGAAGGCGAAAAGAACTTCATGAGCTACAAGGAGCTTCGGGTCTGGGCGCGCGGCGTCAGCAGCGGATGGGGATCGGACGGCGAGCTCCAGTTCTACATCAAGATCGGACGTGACGACAACAACTTTTATCTCTATCGAACGCCGCTCAATTTCGGGAAAGACCAGCAGGCCTGGCTGCCGGAAATAAGAGTTGACTTCAGTAGGATATTTGCCCTGCGGGCGCAGATTCAGAACGCGTATCTGCAGGGCAAGCAGCGGAACACGTGCACAGGGCTCGATTCGGTGCTCATCGCAAACACTCCGCTTCCCGCCGGAGTCACCGACGCCGCGCGCTATGCAGCCTGTAGCGATGGATACATCGTCTACACTCTCGATCCTGGCGTCAGTCCGCCCAACCTTGCCGCGGTCCAGGAGCTTGCCGTTGGTATGATACGCTTGCCGACGGCAGGCGGAGCGAATCCGATCCTTCCATCCGACACGCTCGAGATGTGGGTCGACGACATCAGGCTTGCCGGCGCCGTCAATCAGACTGGCTTTGCCGGACAAGCCGGCCTCACAATCATCGCGAGCGATTTCGCCGATATCCGAATCAACGCCAGCAGGCGCGATCCCAACTTCCGCCAGCTCGCCGAGCAGCCCTCGTTTCTCACCGACAACGGTCTGAACATAAGCTCCGCCTTTCACCTCGAGAAGCTGCTCCCCGCCTCACTCGGGTTATCGATTCCCTTCACGATCAACCACACTTCCGCGTCCGTCGATCCATTCTACGTCTCGCAGTCTGACATCGAGGCCGACGCGGTGCAGGGGTTGCGCACACCGATGTCAGCTGCGACGTCCGTGACGTTCAGCGTTCGACGAGCGAAGCAAACGACCGGCTCGATGTGGTCGCCAATTCTCAACAACTTGGCGCTCAACTCGTCTTACACCACGGGCAGGTCGCGAAGCGAGTACGAAGACGGCAAAGCCAAAAACCTCACGGTTGGTCTCGATTTCAACCTGACTCGTGCCCTCGGCCCCGAGATAGCGCGGTGGTCGCCCACCGAGTTTCATCTCACGAGCGTCTACACGAACGGCCACGACGACCGGGTGTCGTTCCTCAAGCCCGCGGTCGCGTTCGACGATACCGCGCACGCCGTCGTCGGACGCACCAGAACGTGGCGCAATGGAAGCAGTCTTGTCTTCCATCCCTTCAAGGCGGCTTCGGTCCGCTGGGATCTCACATCTGTCAGAGATCTCCGCGGATATGGCACTGGCTCCCCGCTGGGGATCGTGGCTGCCAGCGATCGTGACCACCTGCTCGGCACCGACACGGGCCTCGAGAGAGAGCGCGCGATGCAGGCGGGAATCAATATCTCGCCGCCGATCACCGCGTGGTTCAGACCTCGGCTGGATTTCGGAACGTCCTATAACATGCTGCGTGATCCGAACACTCTGAGCTTCGCGCGCGAGCGCGACAGCACCGGCAACCTTCGCATTCCACGGCGCCTCGGCAACTCACAAACGACCACGGCAGGTCTGACGCTCGATCTTCCGCGCGCCGTCAGGATCTACACGGACAGCAACAGCTTCCTGCGTGGATTTCTGAGTGGGCTCCAGCCCGTGGACGTCAATTTCAACCGCAGCGTGCTTTCCGTGTACGACGGGAGTGCCGTACCTGCGACCCTCGGATATCAATTTGCCATTGGCGGAATCAACACCTTCCGCGAGCTTGGCGGCGAGCTCGCCACGAGCGTTGGAGTTGTGACACAGCTTTCTCTCAATCAATCCCTCAACCTGCCGTTCGGGGCAAGCGTCGCGACCCGCTACCAGCGAATCAATACCAGAAACTGGACGCGCAGGTTCGATGAGGCGCAGGAAGTCGTGGACGGCACGCAGGTCGTCTTTCCTGACGTTTCGTTCCGCTGGTCTGGACGGCCGTCCGGACTTGCCGGGCTGATCTCATCGATTGGAGCGAATGCGCGGATGCTCGAGACCAAACAGTTCAATGGAACGCAGCCTTTCTTCGGCGAGGTGTCCGACGATCGCGGCCAGCTTCGCGTGCGGACGTATCCAATGACCGGATCCATTGTCTTCGCGGGGGCTCGGCCCGTTTCGAGCACAGTCGGCTTCTCAATGTCCAAACGACTCGATGCCAAGCCTGGGTTGAGCAGTAATGGCGACAACTCCGATTTCAGCATCGACGTCGCGAAGCCGTGGAAGCTCCCAGCCGACTGGAACGCGCGCAGTGACCTCCGCACGCGACTCAGTTACCAGAAGAGCCAGGGCCAGAACTTCGTCATAAATCCGCTCGCGCTCACCGGAGAAAGCCGTCTCTCCGATAACGGCCGACGCGCTTTCAACATGAGTGCCGACACGGATGTCGCGGAGAACCTGTCATCCAGCTTCGTGGTCTCGCGCGTGGAGAGCTTCGACCGTAACCTTAACCGCCGCTTCACGCAGACCGTGCTCAGCGCGGTGATGCATCTGCAGTTCTACGCCGGGGAATTCAAGTGAGATCAATGTTGTTTGTCGTCCTTGTGTCATGCGTCCTTGCCTGTCGTGGCGATGCCCAGAAGGGGAATACCGCGCGGCAGCAGACGCCTGCCGCCGGAACTTCCACCGGGTTCGATGGAAACGCGGCTTACGTCTACGCCAAGGCACAGGTGGACTTCGGCCCGAGAGTTCCTGGCTCCCCCGCGGCCAAACAGGCCGGAGACTGGATAATCAGGCAGATGCGGGCGAGAGCTGATACGGTGATCGTACAGAGCTTCACGTACACGACCGCCGATGGAAAAAAACTGCCGCTGCGCAACATTCTCGCGCGCTTCCGGCCGGAGTTGAGCGAGCGTGTCCTGTACCTGACCCACTGGGATTCGAGGCCAATCTCGGAGTCCGCCGCTACCGAAGCTGAGCGCAAAATGCCGGTCCCGGGCGCCAATGACGGCGCTTCCGGCGTCGGGATGTTCGTCGCCCTCGCCGATGTTCTCAAGAAACACAAACCTAACGTTGGCGTGGATCTGCTCTTCACCGATGGCGAGGACTACGGTCAGTTCGGGCCGCCGGAAGTCGACGTCCTGATCGGCGCCAAATATTTCGCGAGCCATCTTCCATCACCCGGATACAAACCTCTTTACGGAATACTCTGGGACATGATCGGAGACAAGGATCTCCGCATCCCTTACGAGATGAACTCCTTTCAGCAGGCGCCGGAAGTCGTATCGAAGGTCTGGCAGACCGCCGCCGACCTCGGATACGGTAACGTTTTCGTCCAGGAGAGCGGGGGACTGATCACCGACGATCACATCCCGTTCCTCAACGCCGGCATCCACGTGATCGACGTCATCGACCTTACCTATCCACCGCACCACACCCCTCAGGACACAATGGACAAGATCTCCGCCAAGTCCCTGGCCACGGTGGGCGACGTGGCGACGGCCCTGGTTACTCGGTAACACCTGGCGCTCACCACCTCGATGGAAGACTACGCCGCCACCCGCGCCCCTTCGATGACGTAGCAAGCGACTTCGGCGATAAGGTCGGTTTATGCCGACGCCCGCCGAGCGCAAGGCGCTCCTCTTTTTCTCCACCGTTCTCGTCCTGGGCGCCTCCACCCGAGCCTACAGGACTCTCCACAGCCACTCGCCCGCGGATCTCAAGGCGCGAATGGCACTCGAGCGCCAGATCAAAGCAGCAGACTCGGCCCGGCACGCCGGTCTCCACAAGCCGAAGCGTGAAAAGAAACAAAAAGCCCCACCGAAACCCGTCGGCCCCGTCGATCTGGACGTTGCGACCGAACCCGAAATCGAGTCCCTGAGATACATAGGTCCGGCGCTCGCAAAAAGGATCGTGGCCGACCGCGATTCACTCGGTCCGTTCGGCTCGATCGAAGGTCTGATTCGCGTAAAAGGAGTCGGTTCCTCTATGGTAGAAAAGCTTCGCTCCAGCGTAACCTTCTCCGGTGTCCCGCGTCCTACAAACGAAGTCATATCCAGGCCATCCGAACTGCCAAAAGCACGCAGGAAGCCTCACCGGAGGGACATGCGTCCTTGACAGCTCCTGCCGCCAAAACGCCGAGAATCGGCGATCTGCTCCTCAAAGAAGGGCTGGTCACACAAGACCAGCTCAATAAGGCTCTTGCCGAGCAGAGAAATAACGGCACGCGCGTAGGCTATGCACTGGTCAAGCTTGGTTTCGTCAAGGAAACCGACCTCACCAGGATGCTCGCGCGGCAGCACAAGATGCCGGCCGTCGACCTCACGAAATTCCAGGTCGATCCCCGCATCGCCAAGCTCATTCCGGGTGAGCTTGCGCTGAAGCACAGCGTTCTGCCCCTCAAGCGCGACGGTCGTACCCTTACGGTCGCCATGTCCGACCCGGCATCGATGTCGGTGCTGGACGACATTAAGTTCATAACCCGTTTGGACATCTTCCCGGTCATCGCTGGCGAGTTCACCCTCCGCAACGCGATCGAGAAATTCTACGAGTCAGGCGAAGCGCAGATGGAGAATCTGCTCTCCGACCTGGTGGACGACGACATTGAGATCCTCGAGAGCGAAGCCGAGGATGGCGCCAGCGCCGGAATGGCGCTCGTCGACGAAGCACCCGTCGTAAAGCTCATCAACGCCATCATGACCGATGCCCTCAAGAAGGGCGCCTCCGACATTCACTTCGAGTGCTTTGAAAAGGAGCTGCGCGTCCGGTATCGTATCGACGGTGCACTCCATGAGATCATGAGGCCGCCCATCAAGATGCGGCCGGCCCTGATCTCCCGCTTCAAGATCATGGCGAGCTTGAACATCGCCGAGCGCCGCGTCCCGCAGGACGGCCGTATCAAGCTGAAGATCGGCAACAAGGTCATCGACTTCCGTGTGTCCACCCTGCCGACGCTGTTCGGTGAGAAGGTTGTGCTCCGTATTCTCGACAAGGGCAACCTGACTCTCGATCTCCAGACGTTCGGTATCGAGCCCCGCGCCGAGCGCGAGCTGATGGAAGCGATTTCCAACCCTTATGGAATGGTGCTTGTCACCGGTCCGACCGGTTCAGGAAAGACGACCACGCTTTATTCCGCGCTCTCCAAGATCAACAACATCGACGTCAACATCATGACCGCGGAGGACCCGGTCGAATACAACCTCTTCGGAATCAATCAGGTTCTGGTGAGGACCGAGATCGGGATGACTTTCGCCGCGGCGCTCAAGGCGTTCCTTCGTCAGGATCCTAACATCATCATGTTGGGAGAAATTCGAGACCTGGAAACCGGCGGCATCGCCATCAAGGCAGCGCTCACCGGTCACCTTGTGCTCTCGACCCTGCACACCAATTCGGCGCCTGAGACCATCACGCGTCTCATGGACATGGGCATCGAGCCGTTCAACGTAGCGTCGGCGCTCAACCTGGTCCTCGCCCAGCGGCTCGTGCGTCGCGTTTGCAGCAAGTGCGCCGAGGCCTACAAGATGGATCCGGCCGAGATCGCGGGTGCCAAGATCAGCGGTGGGGTAACCCTGCGCGATCTGCATTTCACCGACATGGCGATAGCGGACGCAAAAATCCGCGCAACGGAAGCGGCGAAGCCGTTCATGGATCAGATCACGCTCGAAACCAAGATGGAAGACCTCCCCGTTTTCCGTGGAAAGGGGTGCGAGCAGTGCGACGGCTCAGGGCTGAAAGGCCGTCAAGGTCTGTATGAAGTGCTGAACATGACGCCAAGGCTCAGAAAGTTGATCATGACGAGCGCCGGCGCCGCCGAAATCCAGAAGGTTGCCATCGAGGAGGGGATGCTTACGCTCCGCATGGATGGCTGGCTCAAGGTGCTCAAGGGGATCTGCCCGCTCGAGCAGGTAGTCCGCGAAACCGCAGCGTGATCGTTAACTCTCGAATCGACAGCCGATGACATCCTTGCCCTTTATCGACACGTCCGCCCCACCGACGCCTCCGCCGCCGACGGGAATCAATCTTCGCGGTCTGCTCGAGGAGATGGTTTCACGTGGCGCCTCCGACCTCCACATTGTCGCCGGCGAGCGTCCCAAGCTCCGCGTCGACGGTGATATCACAAACTCGGGGGTCGAGTATTCGCTGACGCCAAAAGATACCCTTCAGATCGCGTATTCCGTGCTCACCGAACAGCAGAAAAAGCGGTTCGAGCTCGACGACGAGCTGGATTTCTCATTCGGCATCCAGAATCTGGCCCGCTTCCGCGGCAACGTGTTCAAGCAGCGTGGATGCGTCTCGATGGTCGTGAGACAGATTCCCTTCGCTATCAAGACGTTCGACCAGCTGGGCCTGCCGGGTGCCATCGCCAAGATGGCCGAAAAGCCACGTGGACTCGTACTCGTCACCGGTCCGACGGGCTCGGGAAAGTCGACGACCCTGGCGGCGATGATCGATAAGATCAATCGCGAGCGTAAGGGTCACATCATCACCGTCGAAGATCCGATCGAGTTCATTCACAAGCATCAGGGCTGCATCATCAACCAGCGCGAAATCGGCAGCGACACCAAGTCGTTCGCCAACGCCCTCAAGTACGCGCTGCGTGAAGATCCGGACGTGATTCTGATTGGAGAAATGCGAGACCTGGAAACGATCGCCGCCGCACTGACGATCGCTGAAACGGGTCACCTCGCGTTCGCCACTCTGCACACGAACTCGGCGGCCGAAGCGATCAACCGCATAATCGACGTCTTCCCGTCCCACCAGCAGTCACAGGTGAGAGCGCAGCTCGCGTTCGTGCTCGAAGGCATCGTCACGCAGACACTCCTTCCGAAAGCACAGGGCAAGGGGCGCGTGATGGCGGCCGAGATTCTGGTGGTGACGCCGGCGATCCGGGCCCTCATTCGCGATGACAAGGTTCACCAGATCTACTCGTCGATGCAGTCGGGTAAGAAGTTCGGTATGCAGACGCTGAACGATGCGTTGTATCAGCTCTACATGAACCGCGAGGTCGCGGCGGAAGAGTGCCTGCGAGTGAGCGGCGATCCCGTCGAGTTCCAGCGCATGATTGGGCAGCTGGAACCCGCCGACGACAGCAACGGCGCCAAGTCCGGTGGCAAGCCGGCAGCAACTCGTGGGCCCATGTCGGGCACCCCGGCGAAACGTTAGGAGAGGAATAGTCCATGGCTACGTTCACATATACGGCGAGAGCATTCAACGGCGATCTTCGCACAGCTACGATCGACGCATCCTCGCGCGATGACGTAATTGCGCAGCTTCGAAAGCAGCGACTGAGTGTCGTCAAGATCGACCAGGATGCCGCCAAGAAGATTGGCAAGGGATCGATCAAGACGCGCGACGTCGTCATCTTCACGCGTCAGTTTTCCACCATGATCAACTCGGGTCTGCCTCTCGTGCAGGCCCTTACGATCCTGGCGGAACAGACCGACAATAAAGCGCTTGCAGAGGTGACCCGCAAAGTCGTGTTCGACGTCGAGTCCGGTAACACGGTCGCGGACGCCCTCTCGAAGCACCCGCGCGCGTTCACCAACCTTTACGTGAACATGGTCGCCGCCGGTGAAGCCGGCGGTATTCTAGACACGATTCTAATGCGCCTCGCCACCTTCCTCGAAAAGAACGACGCACTGGTGAGAAAGGTGAAGGGCGCAATGATCTATCCGGCCGTCATCATGAGCGTGGCCGGCATCGCAGTCGTGACGCTGCTCATCTTCGTCATCCCGGTGTTCGCGGGAATGTTTGCCTCTGCCGGCCAGGCGCTGCCAATGCCGACACGTATCGTGATCGGGGCATCAGGCTTCCTAAAGCACTACTGGTGGGTGATTGGTGCCGTCATCATATCCGGCGGCTACTTCGGCAAGAAGTACTACGCGACTTCGAACGGTAAGCTGGTGATCGATCGATTGATGCTGCACGCCCCCGTACTCGGCGACGTGCTCCGGAAATCGGCTGTGTCCCGGTTCACCCGCACGCTGGGCACCTTGATCAGCTCCGGCGTGAGCATCCTCGAAGGCCTCGAGATCACGGCCAAGACCGCGGGCAACCGCGTCATCCAGGACGCGATCATGCAATCGCGCTCTTCTATCGCCGGCGGTGACACGATCGCCCAGCCGCTGCAGAAGTCGAAAGTGTTTCCGCCCATGGTCATTTCGATGATCGCGGTCGGTGAGCAGACAGGTGGCCTGGACGAAATGTTGTCCAAAATCGCGGATTTCTACGACGAAGAAGTCGACGCCGCGGTCAGCAACCTTCTCTCGCTCCTCGAGCCGATCATGATCGTATTCCTCGGCGTCGTCGTCGGAGGCATGGTCGTGGCCATGTACCTGCCGATCTTCGACATGGTCAACGCGGTTCAGTAGTCGATCCTCGAAGTCAGGAAGAATAAAGAGCGGCCAGTCGGAAGACTGGCCGCTCTTTTATTTCCACCACCGCGTAGAGAGCGGCGGCAAAAGATCTACCACATGATTCCGACCGTGACCGGAATGAACGCCGCATTGCCGCCGCCACTCATGTTCACGCGATTGTAACGCGCTTCGACGAATGTCTCGAAGCTGCTGCTCAGAGGAATCTTGACGCCGCCGCCGATATTGAATCCGAAGTCATTTTCGGCTGAAGGGTTACTGAGACCCGTCAGGTTCGCGCTCGGCCGATACAAGCCGGCGCCGCCGATCACGTAAGGAGTGAATCCGGCTGCGGGTAAATCCAGCGTGGCGTTCGCGGTGAAAGCGGGAATGTTGATGTTACCGCCCCCGCCCTGCAATCCGAACTCGTTATACGCTGCCTCGAATCTGAAGCCGACTGGCGACATGTAGGGCTTCAGGCCAACGGCGACCGTCACGTTGTAGCCCGTGTTGGTAGCGTTGCCGAGATCACTGGTGGGGAACGCGATCCCTCCGGAAGCGCCGATCTGGAATCCCAGCGCCGCCGCACCCTGTGCCTGCGCACTCGGTGCCGTTGCAACAATGGCAATCGCGGCTACCGCCGCAGCAAGAATAGATCTCTTCATATATCTCCCTTTTATGGATGTGCTTCAACGTGCCTTGGTTGTGTACCCGTCCCGCTTCATGCCGGTTCCGCGATTCCCCGCGCCTGTTGTTGGCTCAACCGGTGACGCGCAGCGACGCATCGATCTCCTCGAGCTCATGAGTTGTGAGCTTCCACGCTGAGGCGCCGACATTGTTCCGTATCTGAGCTGCCGAGGTGGCGCCCGCAATGACCGACGCGACCATTCGATGCACGAGCAGCCATGAAAAAGCGAGCTCGAGCAAAGTGTGGCCCCGCGATTCCGCGAAGCTTACAAGCGCTTCCACTTTGTCGAGATTCTCGTCGGTAAGCAGCTCCCCGTATCGCTCGTACTTGGCGATCCGCGTATCCTGCGGCACAGGCCGATTCTTCCGGTACTTACCCGTCAGCAATCCGCTCGCGAGTGGGAAGAATGGCAGGAACGCCAGATCCAGTCGCTCACATTCTCCGAGAACCTGCTCCTCGGGTTCGCGATGAAGGAGACTGTACTCATTCTGAACGCTGACGAAGCGTGCGCTGCCGGGGCGCTCGTCGCTGACCTTGTGTGTCTCGCGCAGCTGGGCCGAAGAAAAGTTGGAGCATCCGATCTCGCGCACCTTGCCTGTCTTAACCAGCTCGTCCAAGGCGCCGAGCGTCTCTGCTATCGGAACGTCCGCATCCGGCACATGTTGTTGATAGAGATCGATGTAGTCGGTCTTCAATCTCGTGAGACTCGCGTCCAGGGCTCGTCGCACGTATTCCGGTCGCGCACCGTGCCCTTGTCCGGGCATCTCATTGCCGAATTTGGTGGCTATCAGCACGCTGCTTCGGCGCGGACCGAGGCAGCGGCCGAGAATCTCCTCGCTTTTGCCGTTCGCGTACATGTCAGCGGTATCGAAAAAGTTGATACCCGCCGCGATCGCCGACTCGATCACTTCCCGAGAGCGTTTCTCGTCGACGCGCATGCCGAAGTTGTTGCACCCGACGCCGACGACGGAAACAGCGAGGGATCCAATCTTTCTGGTTTCCATTATCTATTGCCCTCTGAGTCTATGAAAGCGTCGGCAATCAGCTCGTAAGAATGCCGTCTCGCCCGGTGGCTGTGTGTGATGGTGACGATCATCAGCTCCTGTGCCTGGTATTCCCGCACGATTGATTCGAGTCCGGCTCTCACCACGTCCGGAGGCCCCAGGGTCATTCGCCTTCTCCGGGCAAGCGGGAGCGAACCCTCCTGAGCGAGGTAGCGTGTCGCCGTCTCGACGGTCGGGACGGGAATCGTCTTGCCCGTCGTGCGCAACAACGAGAAGGCCATCCTGCTGCTCGTTGACAACCGCTCCGCCTCCTCCTGGCTCTCTGCACAAAGCGCCCACGTCGCGACCATTACGTGCGGCTTTTTCGCGCTGGCCGAAGGGACGAACCGCTCTCGATACAGATTCGCGATCTGCGCGCCCTCGGAGTTAATGAAGTCGGCAAACACGTAGGGCAATCCGAGCTCTCCGGACCAGATCGCGCTCTGGGGTGAGGAGCCAAGCAGCCACAGCTCGGGCCTTTCAGGACTCCCGGGAAGTTTCGCGACACGCGCAAAAGGGTGCTCATCCGGCAGCGAATCCTCCAGATAGCCGCGCAGCTCTAGAAGCTGCTCCGGAAAATCGTCGGGCGACGACTGACGCCGGTCTCGCTGAAGCGCGAACATCGCCAATTGATCGGTCCCCGGGGCGCGCCCGATCCCGAGATCTACCCGTCCGGGGAAAAGCCCCGAGAGCATGCTGAACGTTTCGGCGACCTTGAGTGGGCTGTAGTGTGGCAGCATCACCCCGCCGGAGCCGATTCGTATCCTAGAGGTCAACGCTCCTATCGGGCCGATGAGCGCTTCCGGGCTCGGACTCGCCAGCATCGGCGTCGCGTGATGCTCAGCTATCCAATAACGATTGTAACCGCGCGACTCGGCGAGCTGCGCCAGGTCAATGCTGTTTCTGAGGGCGTCGCCACCAGTCGATCCTTCGGAGATCGGGGACTGATCGAGCACGCTGAGCAGCGTCACGCGGTAACCGGCTGGTTAGGGATCGGACCTCTGCTGCACGGCCACGGCGATGCCCGCACCCTGCGCGCATGCGGTGACGTCGCGCGGATCCTCCGCCCGGCATGCTCGCCGCCGCTCCGCCGGATCAGAAAAGAATCCCCCTATCTGCAATCCGATTCCATCCCAGCACTGCGATCTCGAGTCGCCCGCCGGAAGCGACTCACAGAACGCGATCCCGCGCGGGAGCTCACTTCGCGCGTAGGCGAGATGCCTCACCGCACCTGCGTAGCAGTACGGCATCCCCAACGCTGACGATTTTTCGCAGCGCTTTTTGATCCCCGCATACTGAAAGGCCGATGCACCCGAAGCGTTGCGCCCCAAGCCGGTGTAGCACGCGTGAACGAGCGCCTGCGAGCCGGCGGCGTCGCATACTTGTCCTGCCCTGTGGTAATCCTGCTTTACCGCGGGAAGGATGAGGTCCGCCTGAAGCTCGTAACATTCCGGTCGATAACGCTCGGGCGTCGCGTTGCAGGGGTACTGCAGATCGGTCGGCTTGAAAAGGACTATCGATGGCGCCGGCATGGAATGCCGATGCATGCCGAACATTCCCTCGCCAAATGACTGCATGCGCGCGCCCAGGTTGTATTCCATGAATACTCCGCTGTAGCAGCTGCGCTGATCCCAGTTGGCGGCGAGCCTGTCGCAGTCCCTGAGCGATGCGTTCACGTCGTAGCCGTGGTACATCATTAGGCCGTGACCCGTCCCGTGCAGACAGTCGAACAGGCGGAATTGCTCTTTCGTGCCGCGCAGGCCGTCACACGGAGCGACCAGCACGCGCTGCGTTAGGGGCATCCCCACCCGCGCGTCGAAGTATCGTTGCAGGATTCCGTGATAGCAGCCCGATTGATAGCGGTCGTCGCACTCCGACAGGAGCGCGGTCGCGGTTGTTGGCGTAGATCGAACCGCGTATCCAAGGGCGTGCGCGAGCGGGTGCCCCAGCAGCACGAGGGATTTATCGTTGTGAATGACTGCGTCGAGCGCGCCCATTGCGAGCGCAATGTTTCCGGCCGAGGAGAGGGAAGCGATCCCATCGCCAATGCACGTCGAATACGCGTCAATGGAGTGCGCGATATGCGGTCGACACAGAGCGAGCAGGGAATCGGCTATCCGCGCGGAGTCGGCGATCGAGCGCGTCGGCGTCGTCGGCGCCGTGGAAAGCGTATCCCTCGACATCTCGTGCATCGCGTGGTCGGCTTGCTGTGCTCGGGCGGCGGCCGGGGCGGCCAACATTCCGGCGCACAGCGCAATCTTCGCGAATGGGAGTGGGTGAACGCGCGGTGTTTTCATCACACCGGAGTATCACCGGAGGAGGCCCGCGATTCAACGGTAGTGCGGAACGACTATTCGAGGCTCAACGTCCGGTTCAGGGCCGTTGCGACATAGACCATGTCTATGCTCTTGAGGAACTCGTGCCAGGGAGGGGGAGCCCGGAAGGCCATCCTACCCGACGCGTCCTCCCAGACCGGAACCACGACGCCCGGAATGTCCGCGGCGGCGGCGCTCCGCTGGAACGCCTCCTGAATGCGCGCTTGCTCGGCGGGCGATCGCTTTCCGAACGATCTATCGACCGGAACTATGATCACATCCTGGCCGTCGCGTCGCAGATGTGCCACCTGAAACGTGGGCATTGCCCCAATTGGTCTAGTTGCTGGTTCTCCCATGTATCATGGACAATTCATCCGAAAGTCGAGATGGTCAATGTCGATTCTATATCATCCAACTGTCTGTTTTCTATCACCCCTGCGATTGGCGCCTTCTACGCCGGGAGTAGCATAGCTTTCTTCGCGATGAGAATAACTCCTCTGTTGCTGCTGACGTTCGTCATCGCGTGCTCCGATCGCACCGACGGTCGCACTGCTTCGGAGCCTGGCGGAACACTCGTCATCGCGACAACGGCTGATCCCGGTACGCTATTTCCGCCACTGATGGGTTCCACGCAGGCGAAGCAGATCACGGAACAGATTTACGACTATCTGGCCGACGTGGGGCCTGGTATGAACACCCGGGGGGAAGCCGGGTTCAGGCGACAGCTGGCCGATTCCTGGAAATGGTCGAGAGACTCACTGTCGCTTTCATTCCACATCAATCCGCGCGCGAAGTGGCACGACGGGCCGGCCGTAACATCGCGCGATGTGCTGTTCACTTTCGCGCTGAACAAGAACCCTGCTCTCGCGGGTGCAGTTCAGGGGGAGCTTTCCAATATTGATTCTGTCACCGCGCGTGACTCTCTCACCGCGGTTTTCTGGTTCCACGAGCGGCTACCAACGCAATTTCTCGACGCCGCGGCGCAGATGCTGATCCTTCCGGCGCACCAGCTGGAGTCCATCCCGGTTGCGCGGTTGAGAGAGACCCCTCCTCCGCCAATAGGGAGCGGGCGCTTTCGGCTTCGCCGCTGGGATAAAGGAACAACTGTCGAAATCGTCGCCGACACGTTGAACTATCGTGGGCGCGCGAGACTCGATCGCGTGATCTGGAGCATTTTGGCGGACTACACCCCCGCTGTTACCCGATTGTTCAGCGGCGACGCGGATCTGTTTGACGCTCTGCGCGTCGAGAACCTGGCCGAAGCACGTCGTCATCCGAACCTGCGCGTGATGCTTCTGCCGGGTACGGACTACGCCTTCATTCAATTCAATCTTCGCGATCCGGCAAACAACGCATTGCCGCATCCACTCTTCGGTGACCGCGAGCTTCGTCGCGCGCTCGCGATGTCCATCAACCGCGATGTTCTTGTGAAAAGCGTGCTCGACACGGCGGGATCTGTGCCTGTCGGACCAACGGTGAGAGCGTTTCCCACGACGGACCCGCGGATTACTCAAATACCCTTCGATTCCGCGCACGCGGCCGGGTTGCTCGATTCGCTGGGCTGGTCACGCCGCGATTCGCGCGGCATCAGAACGAAGAATGGCCGTGAGCTGGCGTTCACGCTGCTCGTACCGACATCGAGCATGAACAGAATGAAGATGGCCGTGCCGCTGCAGGCGCAGCTCGCCCAGATGGGCGTGCGCGTCGCTATCGAGACGATAGGATCGGCGGCAATGGGGAGCAAGGAGGACGCCGGCAACTTCGACGCGGCACTGGGGGATTGGCACCTGGGGGCCAGTCCCGATGGAACGAGGCAGGCCTGGAGCTCCTCGGGCGTAGGCAAGGGAGGCGTGAACTATGGCTCGTACGCGAGCCCGCGCTTCGACGCGCAGCTCGAGAGCGCCCTCCGGGCTGACTCCGCTCACGCCAGGGATTTGTTCAGTCTCGCGTATGTCACAATCAACGCCGACGCGCCGGCGGTTTGGCTATACGAGCCAATGACGGTTATCGGTCTCCATCGTCGTATCAGGACGGGTTGGATGAGGCCCGATGCGTGGTGGGCAGACCTCGCTGACTGGTACATTCCGCCCAGAGAGCGCCTTTTGAGGGACAGGCTATGGCTGAGTCGTTAAACCATCGTAGGCTGGGTTAACGGCTTTGGGGTGATATGAAAACGACCCTCCGATGATACGAAACAGGCATTTCCCCCACCGGGTGAAAGGTGCATTTTAAAGGCACTCAATTACGCCCAACAAAGGCTTTATGATCCGGCATCAGATCTACTTCGATACCCTTGGCTCGATGCGCGAAGACAGCGCGTCATGGCGCTGCGTGTTCGCCGGACTCTCAGTCCTGCGGCTCGTCGACTCCTATGCCGACGCCACCGCCGCAGCTAAGCCTGCGGGCTGGGCGCAGCTTCATAGTGTCCGTGCGGCCATTGAGGAAATGAGCGACGGGGATGCAATGCGCGGCGTGCTGACTGCCGTTCTCGAAGAGGTCACAAAGAATGGGGCGATCGACGACACCGTGTGCGGCGCGCTTTTGGCTTACGGCCGCGCGCTTGATTATGAAGCCAGCTGGTCTCTAGCAATTGATGTTTACTCTACCGTTGCAAAGTTTGTTAAGCCCGAACGGAATGCGCGTCTGGCTGTCGAAGCCAACGTTGCGATCGGTGGCGCAGCTCGACGCAATGGTGACTGGGATACTTCGGCAAGAGCCTATTCACAGGCGGCATACATTGCCGACACTCTGGGGGATCGCCCCGGTGTGCTTACTGTGCAGGTCGGTATCGCTAACACTTATTTGGCCAAGGGCAACCTACCGCAGGCGCAGACAATTCTGGACGATGTGATTGTGCAGGCTCGAGACCAGCATTTTCGATCTGTTCATAGCATCGCGCTGCATAGTCGTGCAGCAATTGCTCAGAGGCAAGGTGAGCCCGCCGAAGGCCTCAAGCTCCTCAACGACGCACTAAATCTTACCACGAAGCCTGCCGAACGCGACCAGGTTCTTGAAGACATCGGAGGTATGTTCACCGAGCTCGGAATGTACGAGTCGGCGCGTGATGCACACCTGATCTTGGCTTCAACCGCTCAGGCGAAAGTTGTTCGCTGGACGGCGACGTTGAACCTCATGGAACTCGCAAGCCTCGAACGGATGGAGAAGCCGTTCGACGCATACGCCGAAGAATTGCGCACTGCACCCGTCGGCCCTTGGATAAAGTCTCACTATCTACTGTTTCTGGGAGAAGGCCTAATTCGTTTTGGTCGAATTGACACCGCGACCGATGTACTAGCTGAGGCTGTGTCTTTTGCGGACGCAAACCAATTCCATCAGGTGTCCTTTAAAGCGCAGCAGGCGTTGGTCGAGTCGCGTTCGAAGCCATCAGTACGCACAACGTTTGTGGCGCCGCCAGCGAGGTCAACGGGGGAAATCGGGCCAGTCGTTCAGGCTATTTCGGATCTCAGGAAATCGGCGGTGGCTGCCACGTAACTAAGCGACAGCCAGCCGACGGACTGCCGAATTACTTGGCGCAGGTTGAAGAACCGTTCGTAAGTGGGCACGATGCATCACCCTTTGGTGCGGTCATGTCTGAGCAAGCGGTGAGGACGACGGAAGCGATAACGGCGACGGCGACGAAGAGGTTGCGGCGGATCATTGGAGTATCTCCTGACAAGGGAAAAGGAAGCGCTGGGAAACTGATAG
>JBDTIV010000030.1:0-7529 GCA_039936175.1 Gemmatimonadaceae bacterium
CCACTCGGGTGTGTCGGGATTGAGTGTGACGCTGATGTCGCGGAGTGTAGGCTCGCTGCCGTTCACGCTGGCTTCACTTCTTTCCCACGAGCGCCTTCGCGGTCTCCACCAGTCGGTTCACCGTGATGCCGAGGTGTTGATAGATGGTTTGCGCCGGCGCGGATGCACCGAAGCGCTCCAGGCCGAGAATTACTCCGTCGTCGCCGACCCAACGGTACCACGACATCGGATGTGCGGCCTCAATGGCGATGCGCTTCACTCCCTTGGGCAATACCGTGTTGCGATATGTCTCGTCCTGGCGGGCGAATAGCTCATGACTCGGCATGCTGACGGCTCGCGCGCGGGTTCCATCTGCTTCGAGCTTCTTCTGCGCGTCGAGTATGAGCGCGACTTCCGATCCGCTCGAGATGAGCACCACTTGGGGCGCGCCACCTGGCGCATCGGCGAGGACGTAGGCACCGCGCGCTAGTCCTCTCGCGGATGCGTATTTCGTCCGATCGATGAAGGACAGTTTCTGCCGCGTGAGGACGAGAGCAACCGGACCGTCTTTGTGCTTGAGCGCGACACGCCAGGCCTCTATGGTCTCTGAAGCGTCGGCGGGTCTGATCAAAGTCATCCTGGGAATCGCGCGCAGGTTGCTGAGCTGCTCGATCGGCTGATGGGTCGGACCATCTTCTCCGAGACCGATGGAATCGTGGGTGTAAACGTAGATGACGTGGCGATCCATGATACATGCAAGTCTGATCGGAGGCCGCATGTAATCGGAGAAGATGAGGAACGTCGCGCCGTAGGGAATGATCCCGCCCGTCAGCGACATTCCATTCATGATGGATCCCATTCCGTGCTCGCGAATTCCGAAATGGAAGTTTCGGCCGCCGTAGTGTTCGGCGGAAAAGCTCGGCTCGCCCTTGATGATAGTGTTGGTCGAGCTGGCGAGGTCGGCAGAGCCGCCCATCAGCTCGGGGATCTTTTTCGCGATTGCGTTTATGACTACGCCCGAAGCGGCGCGGCTCGCGACGTTGCCGTCCTTGGCGGAAAATGTCGGAAGCGCGTCCTCCCAGCCGTCGGGAAGATCACCGCGCAGGCGGCGCTGAAGCTCCTTCTCGAGCGCGGGATTCGCCGCCTTGTAGGCATCGTAGACTTTTTCCCAGTCGTCCTCCGCTCGTGCTCTCTTTTTGGCGGCTTCGCGCCAATAGCGAAGTGCTTCGGGAGCAACATAGAACGGCTCCTGCGATGGGTATCCGAGCGCCTGCTTGGTGAGCTTGATCTCCTCGACTCCGAGCGCGGATCCGTGTGCTTCAGCGGTATCGTGCTTGTTGGGGCTGCCGTAACCGATGTGCGACCTTACGACGATCAGAGACGGGCGGGTTGTTTCCGTTTTCGCCGCATTGATGGCGCGGTTCAGCGCGGCAAGATCGTTGACGTCGGCGACGTGCTGGGTGTGCCAGCCGTAGGCGTCGAATCGCGTGGCGGTGTCGTCGCTGAACGTGAGCGCCGTATCGCCTTCGATCGTGATGTGGTTGTCGTCGTAGAAGCCGATCAGCTTGCCGAGCTTGTGGTGGCCGGCAAAGGACGACGCCTCGTGTGAAACGCCTTCCATCATGTCGCCATCACTGGCGATGAAGTACACGTTGTGGTCGAGGATTTTCTGGTCGCGGTTGAATACCGCGGACATGTGCGCCTCGCCGACAGCCATTCCCACCGCGTTGCCGATTCCCTGCCCGAGCGGACCCGTGGTAGTCTCTACACCCGGCGTATAGCCCAGCTCCGGGTGACCGGGCGTCTTGCTCTCCCATTGCCTGAATTGCTTTATGTCATCGAGCGTGAGGTCGTATCCGGTGAGATAAAGCGCGCTGTACAACAGCATCGATGCGTGGCCAGCCGACAGCACGAAGCGATCGCGGTTGAGCCAGTTCGGATCGGCGGGATTGTAGCGCAGGTGCTGCGTCCAGAGCACGTAAGCGAGCGGCGCAAGCGCCATCGGCGTCCCGGGGTGGCCTGAGTCGGCTTTCTGAACCGCATCCATCGCGAGCACTCTGATCGCGTTGATGCAGAGATCCTCGAGGGACTGACCCGATGTGGATGAGGAAGATTGTGCTGATCGCGGGGCGGTCGCGGTGTCGGTGGGCTCGGACATTAGAGAACCAGGTACGCCGTAAGGTGAAGATGATGCGGGTTTGCGGGAGATTCCGTGCTGGGCGGGGGCGTCATTTACAAGCTAGCTCATACGCCCGCGCGTTGTAGCGCGAGCCAATCGGCAGCTTCGCGCACCTCGCTGGGCACGAGGTTGTGACCCGCCAGCTGCCACTTCAGGGCAACCTCAGCCCGCGAGGATTCGAACAGCTCGACCAATCGCTCGACACTTTTTGCGGGGACGATCGGATCCATGCGTCCCGCCGACAAGAAGACACCGGTGTCGCTGAGATCGGGCCGCTCATCGGGCTCGAACACAAGCATTGGGCGAAACAGAATCACCCCCTGAAGCAGAGTTGGCTCGAGGAACATCACGGTCGACGCGATGTTGGCTCCATTCGAATAGCCGAGCGCAAAGATACGCTCGGGATTCAATGCGTATCTGGCTACGGCGGCACGAATGAATCCGGCCAGCTCTTCGGCGCGTGACCGCACTTCCTTCGGGTCGAATACGCCCTCGGCCAGGCGCTTGAAGAAACGCGGTGCGCCGTTCTCGAGGACGTTGCCGCGTGGACTCAGAATCGCGGCGCCGGGAGCAATCGCCTGTCCGATCCCGATGAGATCGTTCTCGTCGCCTCCGGTTCCGTGGAGAACGATCAATGTCACCGCGGAGGTCTCGTCCGCGGCGGGCAGAAAGCGGTGAATGAAACCGAGGTCGTCTGTCATGCGTTGGGACCGCGCAGCTCGAGCGGCGCGTGGATATTCGGCACCAATGCTTCGATCTCAAAGCGACGGGGCTCGAGCCAGTCTGGAAGCTTCAAGGATTGTCCGAGTGAATCAAGGGGCTCGTCGACTGCGAATCCGGGACCATCGGTCGCGACTTCGAAGAGCACACCGCCGGGCTCCCGAAAATAAATGGATTTGAAGTAATCGCGATCCAGCTGCGGCGTAACGTTATAACCGAGCGAGGTCAGCTCGGTGCGAAAGCGCATTTGCTCGTCTTCGGCAGAAGCGCGGAAGGCGACGTGATGTACCGTTCCTGCCCCCATGACTCCGGGCCAGATGCCCGGCACGCAGCGCAGATCGACGATGGAGCCAGGCCCGCCATCGCCGGCCGCGAAGCGGTAAATGCTGCCCTGCTCGCGCACGAGCCTGAACCCGAGAGTGTTGGTGAGGAGCTGGCCGGTAAGCTCATTGGCATCGAGCCAGAGGGTGACCGAATAGATGCCTCGAATGGCGTGCTCGGCGGGGACACCAGCTCCTGACCAGCCGGGGCGAGCGCCCGCAGCCGGGTGGGCAACGAGCTCACCCATGAATCCTTCGTGATCCTTGAAGGCGATGACGCGTTCGTCCTCGTAGCGGGCGGTAGGTTGCGCGAACTCAACCCTCTTCTTTATCAGTCGCTCTATCCAGAAACCGACCGAGCTGGGGAGGATGGTGAAGGAAGTGACGGCAACCTGCCCGCCGCCCTGTCTTCCGCGCCGCGCGTCGGGCCAGGGGAAGAAGGTCAGAATACTTCCTGGACTTCCCTGGTCATCGCCGAAGTAGAAGTGATAAGTCGTCGGATCGTCGAAGTTCACGGTGCGCTTGACGAGCCTGAATCCGAGGACGCCGGCGTAGAAATCCAGATTCCGCTGGGGATCGCTTGCTATACCGGTGACGTGATGAATACCGGCAGTCCGAAAGCTCATCGAACCGATTCTTGCTTAGCTTCTTTTCGGGGTCTCGCGCTGAGCGGTGCTCGCGCAGGAAGATACGCGCTCGCCTTGCTCTGTAGGGGGTCTCGCACCTTGTTTCCGCTCTCGTTTGGATGGCATAATATCTCCAGTCTTACCCTCCCAACTGAAGCAACGGACATGCCGTTTGCCGAGGCATCGATGTGAGTCGTACCTACACCACCAGAAAGACTCCGACAGCCAGAAAACCCGGAAAACACAAGAGTTTCCGTAACCTGCGCGATCCCATGACTCTCAGCGAGCTCGCGCTGCGTCTGAAGGAAGGAATCTACATTACGACGCTGGACGGGGAGATCATCGACGCGAATCCCGCTTTCCTCGAAATGTTTGGCGTCGAATCTCTGGAGGATTTGAAGGGCTCTCGTACTGGTGATTTCGTCAAGCCCGAGGTGAGGGCGAGAGAGATGGCACTCCTTGAGCGGGACGGCTCAGTGAGAGACATTGAGTTTCAGCTGACGCGTCGCGATGGAGAGGTGAGGACGGTCGTCGACAGCGCATTTCTCTCGGTCGATCCGAAGACGGGTGAGAAGTACTGTCACGGGATACTCGTCGACATCACGCAGAGAAAAGAGCTGCAGACCCAGCTTCTCGAGCTGAGCATCCGCGATCCGCTCACCGGCTGCTACAACCGCCGCTACCTGAATACAGTCACCCGGCAATGCGAAGCGCAGCCAAAGGGCGAATGGGGCTGCATCTATCTCGACATCGACCACTTCAAGCAGTACAACGACAGGAATGGTCACGCCGAGGGAGACAGCGTGCTGGTGAAGATGGCGCGATTCCTCATGCGCCACGTTCGGGCAGAGGAGGCGGTGGTGCGGGTCGGCGGCGACGAGTTCCTGGTGGTGCTCTGCGACTCAGGCGATGAACAAACCGACCACGTGGCCGCTCGATTGCGCGAGGCGGCGCCGATGTCGGCGCCCGTGCCATTTTCGATGGGATGGGCGGCTCGACAGAACGGTGAGAGCTTCGAGGCCACCATGGTGCGGGCGGACCACAGACTGCTCGAGGTCAGAGTGGACGAGCGGCGGGATCTGCAAAAGCGGCGGAAGAAGGGACCAAAGGTCAGTTAGCCCGCCATAGCTGGCTCCACTCCCGGCAAAACACCAAAGCGCCAAGGTGGTGTGCAAGTGAAAGAGTGAGATACGTCCCACAGTAGAACCCTCTTCTACTGGTGTCTCATGCGCTCACTTCTATTGTTGGCCGCTCTCTGCATTCCAAGCCTGACTTCCGCGCAAATCGTGGAGGATCCGCAGCGTCCGTGGCCGTGTCCTGTCCCGCCTTGCAGGCCGGGCAGCCCGTGCATCATGCCAATGTGCGTCAACCCAGCCCCCGCGGTGTTTCGTCAGAGCAGCGACGTTCGCGTGGAGCTCGCAGACCGCGTTCTGCGCTACGAAGTCACCGAGACATTCGTGAATCGTGGAAGCAGAGTTGGCGAAGCGGACTTCATGTTTCCGCTTCCGAAGGGCGCGGCATTTCAGGATCTCAAGCTCTCCATCAATGGGGAGATGGTGTCCGGCGAAACAATGAACGCCAATCAGGCGCGGCAGATCTATGAAGAGATCGTGCGGCGCCAGCGTGATCCAGCTCTTCTCGAATGGATGGGATATGGGCTGCTTCGCGCGAGAATCTTTCCGATCGCTCCGGGCGAGCAAAAGAAAGTCGTTGTCCGCTTTCAGACTGTTGCCGAGCGGGAAGGCGATGCGCTGAGAGTTGACTATTTCCGTGGGATGCGGACGGCGCAACGCGAGATGGGCCGGCAGCCAGAAGGCCGGACATCGTTTGTGCTCACGTATCCCAACGAGCCGATGTATGGAAGGGCATACTCGCCGACGCACTCACTTTACGAAGGCGGATACGGTCGAGACGATGCGGATGACTACTCCTTCGCCTCGACCAACCGCGCCTCGATGCGCAGAGTGGAAGTGCGGGACGCGACGGGCGAAGTAACGATCCTGATTCCCGTTCGCCGCTCGGCAATGGCGGCAATCTCGATGCTCGCGAACGCGCCCGGCAACGGCGATGGGTTTGCGCTCATTACGTTGTCGCCGCCGGCTGTGCGTCCTCGTCCCGTTCCGCGGGATCTGACTTTCGTCATCGACGTTTCGGGCTCGATGTCCGGCCAGAAAATCGAGCAGGCGCGCGCAGCGGGCAAGCAGATCCTGGGCTCGCTGTCGCCGATGGATCGGTTCAGACTGATCGACTTCTCGAGCGATGTACGGACATTCCGGGACGGGTTCTCGGCCGCGACGCGAGAGAACATTCGCGCGGCGGAACGGTATCTCGACCAGCTCGATGCGCAGGGATCGACGAATATCTCAGGGGCGCTCGACGAAGCGCTGTCGACTCCGGTGCAATCGGGACGGCTGCCGATAATCCTGTTTCTTACCGATGGCCAGCCAACCGTGGGTGAGCGCGACGCATCGGTCATCGCCTCGAACGTTGCCAAACAGAGAGGATCGCGCCGGCTGTTCACGTTTGGAGTGGGCGCCGATCTCAACGTGTCTCTGATCGAGCAGCTGGCGCTCGAGGGGCGAGGCACTGCGAGCTTTGTGCGGCCGGAAGAATCCGTCGAGCGCGCGGTTGGAATCGTGGCGAGCCGGCTGACGAGTCCGCTGGTGACGGATGTCCGCGTCCATGGTGATGGCGTGCGGCTTCTGAAGATGCACCCTTCAGGGCCAGTGGACATATTTGCCGGCGAGGACCTGGTGATTCTCGCGCGGTACAACGGGAGTGGCGATGCCTTCGTACGCTTCGACGGCCAGACGACCAGTGGTCCGGTGAGCTGGAGCACGCGCGTTTCCTTTCCCGAGCGCTCGCGCGAGAATCCATTCGTGGCGCGGCTGTGGGCGACTCAGCGCGTTGGGTATCTGAGCGCGGAGAAGCGAAAGTATGGTGGCTCGCAGGAAATCGACGACGAGATACGCGATCTGGGCGAACGTTTCGGAATACCGACCGAGTTTTCGTCTTATCTGGTGGTCGAGCCCGGGATGAACCGCCAGAGAGTGATGGGCGCCGGTGGCGTGCAGCTCAGAGGCGCTATTAGCCCCACCGGGGTAGCGTCCTCGGCACCCGCGGTTCAATTCGAAGCCGCCAAACAAGCAGCTGCCCAACGCTCTGTGACGAGTCTCGCCGCGGCAGACTCCTCTTCGGGTTTCAGCGGTTATCGCAACGCCGGTGGGGGTGGCATCGTAACCCGAGCTGGAAACGTGACCTTTGTCTTACGCGACAGCGTGTGGACCGACGTCCGTTACAAGAAGTCCAGCACTGTACTGCGGGTAAAGCCATACTCAGATGCGTACTTCAAGCTGATCGACATGATTCCGGATCTGCGCGAACCGTTCTCCGTTGGCGAGCGTGCGATAGTTGCGGGTCGCAGTATGGCGATAGAGCTGACTCCTCTCGGAGAGGAGAAACTCACCGATCGCGATACGGCGCTGATAAGGAACAACTGGTGACAGGGTGACCGACGTCGATCGACTGTTCAGAACCTACAACGCCGCGTTGGTGAGATATCTGACGCGGCGTCTGGGAGATCGCGACTGGGCCGAGGAAGTGGCGCAGGAGACATTCGTCCGCGCTCTGAGGCAGACTTCGATACAGAACGAGCGCGCATGGCTGTTCGCGGTGGCTACCAATCTCGTGCGGGACGAAGCGAGG
>JBDTIV010000031.1:0-5452 GCA_039936175.1 Gemmatimonadaceae bacterium
CGTCCCTTCCGCGCGGCAGCGACAATGTGAACATCGTTCCCTTGTCGAGCTCGCTCTCCACCGTCAGCTCGGCGCCCATCGCCCGGGCGAGGTCGCGGCTGATTGATAGTCCGAGCCCGGTACCAACGACGCCTATCGTCTGACCGCGCGCGAGCTGCACGAATGGCTCGAAGATCTTGTCCAGCTTGTCCGGTGGAATCCCGATGCCGGTGTCGGTCACGGTGACGAGCATTCGGCGACCGGCATGCCCGCAATTCACCGTAACGTTTCCGCCGGCCGGGGTGAACTTGATCGCGTTGGAAAGGAGATTCAGCAGGATCTGTTGCAGTCGGTCGGGGTCGGTGTAGGCCGTGTAGCTCGCATCGCAGCAATTGTATTGGTAATGCAGCTTATTCTGCTCCAGCTGAGGCGCAACGAGGGCCTCGATCTCGCCCAGCGTTTCGTTCATCGAGATGTCCACCGGCTCGAACTGTACGCGTCCCGCCTCGAGTTTCGCAAAATTGAGAATGTCATTGATGAGGGACAGCAGGTGGTGCTGGTTGCGCTTGATCCGCTCGAGATCGCCCCGCTGCACGTCGTTGATGGGGCCGCGCACTTCCGCCTCGAGCAGGTCGGCGTACCCACCGATGGCGTTCAGAGGCGTTCGCAGCTCGTGCGACATGTTGGCCAGAAAATCCGACTTCGCCTTGTTCGCCTGCTCCGCCTCGTCGCGCGCGCTCCGCTCCGTCTCATACAGGCGGGCATTGTCGATCGCAATCGCGCCCCATCCGGCGATTCCCGACGCCAGACGTTCGGCGCGGGCGTCGAAAACGCCAACTCCCGAATGACCGAATAAGAGACCGCCGATCACGTCTCCACTGCGCGAGATCACGGGCACCGCGAGATAGCTGCGAACCGGAAGATGTCCCGGCGGCATGCCGTGGTGCGGATCCCACTGCCCGTACCGCTCGTCCTTCGTGATGTCGTCGCTCCGCACGATGGCAGTTCCATAGAACGTCGGCGCGAATATCGGTGTGGGTCTGGGATGGCCGAAGTTCTCGAACGCCTCGCGGGGCGCGCCCGACAAAGTGTAGAGCATGAGCTTCTCACCCTGCTTGTCGACGACATTGTAGAAGAAGGCTCCGAATTGCGCGGCGGTGAGCTTCGTGGCCGAATCGGTGACCGTCTGCACGATGCTCTGGACATCCAGCTGCGATGCGAGGGCGATGCCTATCTCATTGAGCGCCGCGAGCTCGCTGCGGGCCGCTTCAGCCTCTGCGCGCGCGCGATCGCGTTCCTCCTCCGCCCGACGGCGAGCCATCGCCATGCTGGTAGCAGTTCGCAGGGCCGCGGTCTGGAGAAGACGCTCCTCGTCGCTTTCCATCTCTAGCCGCCGTTTATGGCGCGGGAGGCGAGCGCCGTTCCTTCGATGCGCGCGCGGATCTTGGCGAAAGCGGTTTCGCGGCTCGTCGACGTATCATCGCTGAACGGCGCGTAGCCGCAATCGTCGGTGGTCCCAAGCTGCTCGACCGGAATGAATCTCGCAGCCTCGAGAACGCGATCGCGGATCTCTTCGGGAGTGTCGATTCGCGGATCGATGGGCGACACGACGCCGACGTAGGCCCGCTGATCCGGCCGAATGTTGTCGCGGATTATTCTCAGCACGCGCTCGTGGTCCGTTTCGCGCGCGAGCGCAATGCAGAAGGAGCCGACGTTCAGCTGGAACATTACCGGCAGGAATTCGGCGTAATCGACCTCAGCACTGTGGGTCGAATCAATGTCCCCTCCGGGACAGGTGTGGACGCCTATCAGCTGGCGCTCGGCGTCGGAGAATCTGGAGAGGCCCAGGTTGTTGAGATCGATGAAGGTGTCGAGCAGCCCGCCCGACGGATCGATCTTCATCGCCAATCTGGCTTCGGTGAAATCGATCTGCACTTTGGCGGCGCCCGCGCTCAGACAGCGGCGGATCTCTTTCTCGTGCTCGGATAGCAGGTCCTCGATGAACTGATCGCGCGAATAATTCGGAAGCTCGGCAACGGGATACATCAGGCTCAGCGCCGATGGTGAGATCACGGCCTGCTTGAGCGGCCGATGCGCATACTTGAGGGCCGCTTTCACGTAAGCGTCGGCATATCGCTTGTAGCGGAAAGGACCCGCGGTCAGCCGCGGCATCCGGCGAACGTGCCCGGCGGCAAACGGAATCTTGAATCCGTCCGGCGCGGTGTTGGGGAGGCCGTGGACGGAGTACGTCCAGAAGTTGTGGTACTTCCGCTGCTCGCCGTCGGTGATGATCGGCGAACCAGTCGCCTCGAAGCGCTCGATCGTGTCCTTGATCGCCGCCTCGTAGTGCGGGTCGAGGTTGGGGTCCGAAATGCTGCCAGCCTCGACGGCCTCGATCAGCTCCATAGGTCTCGGAATGCTGCCAACCGGCTCGGTCGGAATCATCATCTCGGTTACTCTCTGAGCATTGGGGCGCGGCCAGACCGGTGCCAGCACTGGGAACAGTGGAGCACCGATGTCCTTGAACGTAACGAATGCTTATGTTGGCCGCAGGTGTAGATGTACCGCATCAATGGGAGTAGCTGCCATTTGGGTCGCCTCGCTGTCTGGCCTTTTGAAGTGCAGAGAATGCGATCCAAGAATTCAGAAGCACAGAAATTAGATCTGGGACAACCGCTTAGGGACCGTAATGCGCGCGGATCTGGGACAACCGCATTTGCGCCGTGTCTTACGCCACAGAAATCGATCTTAGAGCAGTTGTCCGAGATCTGGGATCTACGCATCTAGCTTCTCGGATCGCGTTCTTGCAGTTCAGGACGCTCCTAATCCCGCCAACACTCCCTTCATGTACCCAAACGACTGCCTCATCCCCGGCATCGGATCATCCGCATCTATCTCGTACTCCAGATTCACGTACCCGCTGTACCGCATCTTTTCGAGCTGATGGAAGATTTCCGGGATCGGCATCTTCCCCTCGCCGACGATGCACTGGCTCTCCGCCACCCTCATGTCGCGCAGATCCTTGGCGTGCATGTCGAGCAGCCGCGGTCCGGCGTCGGCGACGGCGCGCACCACGTCAACGCCGGCGCGTGCCGTGTGGCCGAGGTCGATGCACAATCCCATTCGCGGGTCCATTCCCCTTATCGCCTTGAGCGCATCATAGGGTGATGGGAAGTCGGGATCCTCGGGCCCGTGATTGTGGATCGCGACTTTTATGTCGTACTGCTTCGCGAACTTCTCGACACGTGGCAACGTGGCCGGCTTGCACGTGCTTACCATCACCGGCATTCCGGCTGCCTTCGCATAGTCGAAGTACTTTCGCACGCCGTCGTCGGTGTCGGTCTCGAATGTGATCATGCCGCCGCCCACGAGCTGGAGTCCAGCCGCGGTGAGCTGCCGACGCGCGAGCGCGATCTCCTCGGGCGGCGCGTCGTAGGCGAGGTGCACCGATTTGAGGTTGATATAGCGGACACCGAGAGCCTTTGTCATCTCGATCGCTTTCTCGCGCGGGAAGTTTCGCAGCGAGTAGCTGGCGACGCCGAGCTTCAGACTTCCCGCGCTTCCCGGTGCTGGCGTCCGAGCCGTGGATCCCGTGTCCTCGGCGAAAAGCTTCCGCGCGGGCTCGATCGATGCCGCGGCGACGGCGCCGAGCGTGGCGAGTTTGAGGAAATGGCGCCGTGGGAGATTTGAGTTAGACATGACTCTCCTTATCCAAACGGTACGCAGCTCTGGCAAGATGGTACGCGAGTGCCTTTGCCATCACTCTCGCCTCCGACATCTCGATCACGTGTCTGGCGACGAGGCCGCCGAGGTAGTTCGCGTCCACGCGCCGAGCGAGATCGTGACGGGCCGGGATGGAGCAGAACGCCCGCGTGTCATCGACGAACCCGGCCGTGTTCTCGATGCCGGCTGTCTCCGTAGTGTGCCGGCGAAATCGGGTCATCCCTTCGATGGAATCATGGAACCACCACGGCGCTCCGAGCAGCAGGGCAGGGTAGTGGCTCGCGAGCGGCGCCAGCTCCCGACTATAGGTTGACTCATCGAGCGTGAACACGATGAGTCGAAAGCGCGCGTCATTCCCGTACGCGTTCAGGAGGGCGCGCAGGTTCCGCGTGAACTCGATTGCCACCGGGATGTCGCCGCCGCGGTCGGGTCCAAATCGGCGATCGAGAAGCTCGTCGTGGTTGCGCAGCGCGCCCGTGTGCAGCTGCATCACGAGCCCATCTTCCACCGAGAGCCGCGCCATCTCCATGAGGAGGTGCGCCTCGAAGCGCCCTTGGTCCTGCTCCGTGGCTGTGCGTGCCAGCGCCTTCGCGAACAGACGCTCCGTCTCCGCATCGTCAAGCTTCTCGGTGTACGGAACGACCACTGCGTGATCGGTAGCGGTCGCGCCCATCGCCTTGAACTCCGCGCGTCGTCGCGCCATCGCGTGGAGCAGCTCCGCGCAGCTTCGGATCGAAGCGCCGGCGGCTCGCTCGAACCGCGCCAGCTCGTCCGGCCACTCTCGCGATGCAATGCGGAACAGGGCATCCGGCCGAAACGTCGGAATTACGCGACAATCGAGATGCATGGCGCGCAGAGCCTGGTGGTGCTCGAGCGTGTCGCTCGCGGCATCGGTTGTCGCCAGCACCTCTATGTTGAACCGCGCGAGCAGCGCGCGCGGGCGGAATTCAGGAGATTTCAGTCGCTCCGCAATCGCATCGTACACACGCGCCGCGGATGACGAATCCAGCTCGCTCTGAACGCCGAACACTTCGCTCAGCACGTACTCGAGCCAGGCGCGCGTCGGCGTCGCGCGAAAGAGCTTCCAGTGGTCGGCAAACGTCTGCCAGATCCGGTGGGGATCGGTTTCAGCGCCGGGTTGTTTTCCGTCGATGGGCTCGACGCCGAGCGACTCGAGCGGAACTCCGCGCGAGTGGAGCATGCGAAGGATGTAGTGGTCCGGCGTGACGATGAGCGACGCGGGATTCGCGAACGGATCGTTTCTGGCGAGAATCGCCGGATCTACGTGTCCGTGCGGCGAGACAATGGGAAGCGCGCGAGTCTCATCGTACAACGCGCGCGCGTGGGCGCGAATGGTTGGATCGGGATCGAAGTAGCGATCTGGATGCAAACCGGTCACACCACCGGCTTCCACCGTGGATCATACTCGCGCGACCAGCGCCTGGCGGCGTCCGCGTCGCCGATGATGTGGCCGTTCGTCGGATCTGTAGTCAGTCTCCGCCCGACTTGCTGCGAGATCGTTCCGAGGTGGCAGAGCGTCCCGGTTTTCGCTCCATCCTCGATGGGCGCCGTGAGGCTGGTACCGGTGCGTACCGCGCTCGTGAAATTGTCCTGATGCAGCTTCGTCAGCCAGTCATCGCCGACGGTATTCAGCGCATCGCCTTTCGGGGCGGCGGCCTTCACCTCTTTCACTACCGTGTTCTTGAGATCGTAGAGCACGTACCCATCCCGATCGACCACGATGCTGCCG